>NZ_JBTMXA010000035.1:0-9976 GCF_054489545.1 Mesorhizobium sp. A556 | reverse complement strand
CTCCTCCTCGATGCCGTCGGTCGTTCCGACGCCAAGGTCGGAGGGAATGCAGCCGTCGATGGTATTGAGGACGAATACCGATTTCCATTCCTGACCCTTGGCCGAATGGACAAAGTGACCCTACGCGGCGCGACGTATTCAGATCGTCAACGTGAAAACAGACCCGGCCCTTGCTGTTGGGGAGTGCCAGTGCCACGCATGAACAACCCGTTCATGGCTTATTCAGCCAGGACAGTTTAACCAGTCAGGATCGTTTTTACCTGATTGGAGGTTGCTATGAAGAAGTTCGTGTCTGCGCTTTGCGCAGGGTCTCTCAGTCTTACTTTTGGGCTGGTGCCCGCTGTCCCGTCTGTCGCGGCCCCAATGATGCCAAAAGTAGAGAGCTTTTCCGACGTTCAGACTGTTCAGTACCGGGACGAGTGGCGTAGGAAAAACCGGAACCATAGCTCCCGTTATCAAAGGGACCATAACCGAAGGGGCCACTGGAAAGGCCATCGCGGCGAGCGGCATAAGCGCCATGGTTATCGTCGTCACAATGATGGGCTTTGGTACCCGCTGGCTGCATTCGGCTTGGGGGCGATCATCGGTGGAACTATCGCTAACCAGCCGGCACCGGTCTATCGCGAACGTCGCGGCGGCAATGCTCACGTCCAATGGTGCTACGGCCAGTATCGGTCCTATCGGGCTTCGGACAACACGTTCCAGCCCTACAACGGGCCTCGGAAGCAGTGCTATTCGCCTTACTAAGCGATGATCAAACGGGAATTGGAAAAGGCGGTCCTTGGGCCGCCTTTTCTATGGGAACAAGAGCGCGTCATCCAGTGTACGGCCAACGTCAGCGGCGGCTTAAGGCTTCCTGCATGAGAGGCTTGCGTACGTCTGCCGACACCCGAAACCCTTCACCATGTCGGTCGTTCAGGTCGACGTCATGAATTCCCGAAAGCTGCCGTTAATTTGAATTTGATGCCGCGGCACGTTTGGGGTGGGTAGCCAAGCCATCCAGTTCCACCTGGTCACCGGCGCTATCAATCAGGATGCCTGGGAAAGGACCTGGTCTCGATCCTGCACGTGAACTCCGGTGTCTCCGTACGCGTACAATGATTTCCATCCTGCCGTCGCCGATGTGCGGATGACCGTCAGCACCAGCGGCAGGACGCGGATCAGAATAGGGAGGCGGCCTAGCCGGCCGCTTCCTGCTCCTCGGGATCGGTAAGGTCATCGAACCACCGCTCGACCTGCAGCTCAGAGAGTTTGTTCTCCAGCTCCTCGGCCATTGGATGAAATCCGGTGAGTGAATGAAACTGTCGACCACGGCATTCAGGTTCGTCGTTCCAGAATCCATTCGACCTACCCAGTAACTCAACCTTCGACATCGGGCGTTCGATCCTCAAACCTCGCCTAATCAATTGAGACTTTTCAGATAGATCGACAGCAGTTGCGTTTGCGAAGAAATGCCGAGCTTGCGGTAGACGTTGCGGCGATGGACCTTAACTGTGCCGGTGGCGATGCCAAGCTTCAGCCCGATCGATTCCGACGAATGGCCCTGCAGCACCAGTTCCACAATCGTCGCTTCGCGCGGACTCAGTTTCAGGCCCTGCCATACGGCATCGGTGACTTGCGAAAGCCCGGTCGCCTTTCGGCCCCGCCGCGAACCAGAAGCCACATTTTCGAACCGATCCGCCAGCTTCGCCCAATACTGCCGAACCATGATGGCCACCAGTGGCTCGGCCTTGCGCAGCAGGGCAAAATCCGCAGCGGGAAACGGACCGCTTTCCTCGCGTCGCATCAGCGACAGCACGACCGTCGTTCCGTCGCCCGTGGGAATGAAAAAACCGATCTCCTCGGCCAGTCCTGTTTTCACGTAATAAGTCCGGTAATATTCGCTGGAGAAGAAGCGGTCCGGTGCCAGTTCACGCATCCGGAATACACCCTCCCGCCGTTCGCGAGCCGTATGATAGAAGGGGTCGAGCAGATAGGGGCCGACCTGGTACAGCGCGACGAACACCACATGCTCGTTGCGGTCGAAGTCGCTGTAGAGATCGATCGGCCTTTCCGCGCCGTTGTAGGCGAAGACGACGATATGGTCAAAACGCACTAGCGCCTGCATCATGCGCCGGAAGGTGCCGCCGAATTCGGCATCAGCCATCGCGTGCTTGCCGACCATGTCGCCTAACGCCGCAAACAGGCCTTCCACGTCGATGCTCACGAGACGCTTTCCTCCGTACCTTGACCTTAACCGCCTATACACCTCCCACGGACAACGATGGCTTAAAATACCTCTCTTGGGGTATATATCTTGCGCGGGCTTTCCTTTTACATTTCTACCCATAATGGTGGCAGGGCAAACAAGAACCGCAGGTTCAGGCTCATCACGGAGAACTGACGTGGCATCGGCTTCGACGCAAGACATCGAGTTCCGGTCGGTGACCAAGAGCTACGGCGCGGTAACCGCAGTTTCCGACATCAATCTCGATGTTCCCAAAGGCGCGTTCATGGCGCTGCTTGGCCCCTCGGGCTGCGGCAAGACGACGTGCCTGCGTATGATCGGCGGCTTCGAGCAGCCGACCAGCGGTGATGTGCTGATCGACGGGCGCATGATGAACGGCGTTCCTGCCTATCGTCGGCCCGTCAATATGGTGTTCCAGCAATATGCGCTGTTTCCCCATTTCAACGTTGAGCAGAACGTCGCCTACGGCCTCAAGCAGATGCGGCCGAAAATCCCCGCCGCCGAAATTTCACGCCGGGCAGGCGAGGCGTTGGAAATGGTGCGGCTGAGTGGCTTCAGCCAGCGGCTCATCCATGAAATGTCGGGCGGCCAGCAGCAGCGCGTGGCGCTAGCCCGAGCTATCGTCAACCGCCCCTCGGTGCTGCTTCTCGACGAGCCGCTCGCGGCGCTGGACAAAAAACTGCGCTCGGCCATGCAGATCGAGTTGCAGACGTTGCAACGCGAACTGGGCATCACTTTCGTTTTGGTGACCCACGACCAGGAAGAAGCGCTTTCGATGAGCGATTTCGTCTGCGTCATGAGCGCCGGCTCCATCCGCCAGATCGGACGCCCGCAGGAAATCTACGATCATCCGGCAGAACTGTTCGTCGCCGATTTCGTCGGCAAGACCAACCGCATCGACGCCACGCTGGAGCAAGATGGCAAGACGGTGCGGCTGGGCGACGGCAGCGCGTTCGCCATCTCGGCCAGACCTGGCGTGATGCCCGGCCCCATCATCGTGGCGCTGCGGCCAGAGGCGATCCGGCTGGAGCGCACGTTAGTCTGTGCCGGCGGCCTCGACGGCGTCGTCACCCATCGCATCTTTCTGGGTTCGACCGCCGAATATTCGGTCGCGGTGGCGGGCCTTGGCGACCTGCTGGTGACCGCGGACCGCAAGACCATGACCGAAAGCGATCTCATCGAGCCGGGCGAGAAGGTGGCGCTGGTCTTCGATCCGGCAGCCACCCACGTTTTCCGGCGTTCAGTTGACTGAGTAATAACAAAGCAAGGGAACACGATCATGACCAAGGATTTTAGGGACAACCTTCCCATCTCGGCTGAAGGCTTCATGGATGAATTCATGCGCCTGAAGCGCGGCTCGATAAGCCGCCGCCATTTCCTCGGCATCACCGGCCTCGGGCTGGCGACCGCCGTGCTGGCGCGCTTCCCCGGTGCGCTATCGACGCCGGCCTACGCCGCCGAAGACCTCGGCACGCAGATGTCCCTCGCCACGTGGCCGAACTATCACGACCCGGCGACTTTCGAGAACTTCAAGGCGGCGACCGGCGTTGCCGTCGAGGTCAACGTCTTCGGCTCCAACGAGGAGATGCTGGCCAAGCTGCAGGCCGGCGCCACCGGCTGGTCGCTGTTCGTGCCGACCAATTACACCATCTCCACCTATCACAAGCTTGGCCTGATCGACGAACTCGACATGTCGAAGCTTCCGAATTTCAGCCCCTCCACGGAAAACACCCGCTTCACTAGCCAGGGCCAGATCGACGGTAAGTCTTATGCGTTGCCTAAGAACTGGGGTACGACCGGCTTTGCCGTAAATACCTCCAAGCTGAAGACGCCGATGGCAAGCTGGAAGGACTTTTTCGAGGTCGCCCAGACCGAGGCCGACGGTCGCGCCATGGTCCACGACTACCAGCTCACCACCATCGGCAGCGCGCTGGTGTCGCTCGGCTACAGCTTCAACTCGATCAAGCCGGACGAACTGGCCAAGGCCGAGGAACTGCTGATCAAGGTCAAGCCACACCTGTTCGCCATCAACAGCGACTACCAGCCCTCGATGCGCGCCACCGACGCCTGGCTGACCATGTGCTGGACCAATGACGGCGCGCAGCTCAACCGCGACATGCCGGAGATCGTCTACATCCTCGGCAAGGACGGCGGCGAGATCTGGACCGATTTCTACGCCATCCCGAAATCGGCTCCGAACAAGCCGGCGGGCTACGCGCTGCTCAACTATCTGATGGACCCGCAAAATGCGGTGAAGGAGCACATCGCCAACGGCGCTCCCACCACCGACAGCCGCGTCATCGCGCTGCTGCCGAAGGAGATCACGTCGAACAAGATCGTCTATCCGGACGAGGCAGCCCTGACGCCGCTGGAATTCGGCGCCGCCGTGACGCTGACCGATCCGGGCCGCGCCGAACTCATGGCCCGCTTCAAGTCGGCATAAGCCGGCCAGTTTCTGGTCGACACCTTCGGCGCACTGTCGAAGGTGTCGAACGGTCGCAATGCGGCGGGCGGCATTAGAGCCCCAGTCGCCAAAACGTCTCAACGCAAATGCATTCGGTAAAAACCTGATGGCTCTGGCCGCAGCAACGAAGAGAAAAATGGTGACGGCGGCCCTGATCGGGCCTGCCGCACTTTGGCTTTTCGTCTTTCTCGTCCTGCCTTTCATTACCATTTTCGTGTTTTCGGTGGGTGAGCGCGCGCCTGAAGGCGGCTACAAGCCCGGCTTCACCTTCGAGCAGTTCGCCAATCTCGGCGCCCGCGCCAGCGCCTTCCTCAATACGCTGACGCTCGCCCCCATCGGCGCGGTCGCCTGCCTGCTGATTGCCTACCCGCTCGCCTACTATCTGGCGGTCAAAGTCAGCCCCAAACACCGCCTGCTGCTCGTTTCGCTGGTCGTCGTGCCCTTCTGGACCAGCATGCTGGTGCGTACCTATGCATGGATGTATCTGCTTGGCGCGCGCGGCATCCCGCATGTGCTGGAACTGCTTGGCATCGAGAACGTGCGCCTGCTCAACACGCCGGGGGCGGTGCTGCTGGGCATCGTCTACGGCTATCTGCCGCTGATGATCCTGCCGATCTATGTCAGCCTCGAAAAGCTCGACCGCAGGTTGCTGGAAGCATCCGCCGATCTAGGTGCAAAGCCGGTATCCACCTTTTTCAGTATTACCCTGCCGCTCTCCTTGCCGGGAGTCATGACCGGCGTAGCGCTGGTGACGATCCTGCTGCTTGGCGAATACCTCATCCCGCAGCTTCTCGGCGGCGGCAAGGTGTTTTTCATCGGTAACGCGCTGGTCGATCTGTTCCTGCAATCGCGCAACTGGCCCTTCGGCTCGGCAATCGCCGTCACGCTGGTGGTCGTGGTGGTGATCGTGCTGCTGGTCGCCATGCGCATCGCCTGGCGCTTCGCCGGCACCAGACAGGTGGATCTGGTCTGATGCGCGCGTTGGTATCGGCCGTCTACCTGTTCCTCTACGCGCCGATCGCGCTGGTGGTGCTGTTCTCGTTCAACTCCGGCCGCAGCGCCAGCGAGTTCGTCGGCTTCTCGACGCAATGGTACGGCAAGGCGCTGTCCAACACCTTCCTGATGGAAGCGCTGCAGACCAGCCTCATCGTCGCCTTCACCAGCGCAGCCCTCGCAGCCATCTTCGGCACCATGGCGGCCATCGGCATGGAACGCCTCGGTGGACGGTCGCGCGCCGTCTTCGACGGTCTGTTCGCAGCCGCGATCGTCGTGCCCGGCGTTGTTATCGGCATTGCCACTCTGGTGGCGCTGGTCCAGGTGTTTTCCGTGCTCAACCCGGCGTTGGCGGCATTTTGGCCGAGCGAGACGCCGCCGAAGCTCGGCCTCGGCTACGGCTCCATCATCGCCGCCCACGGCCTTTTTACCATGGCGCTGGTGACGATGATCGTGAAGGCGCGCATCGCCAGCCTTGGCCGCGACATCGTCGAGGCGTCGAACGATCTTTACGCAACCCCGCTGACGACGTTTCGCCAGATCGTGCTGCCGCAGATCCAGCCCTCCATCCTCGCCGGCTTCCTGCTCGCCTTCACTTTTTCTTTCGACGATTTCATCATCGCCTTCTTTGTCGCCGGGTCGAACACCACCCTGCCGATCTATATCTTCGCCTCGATCCGGCGCGGCGTCACACCGGAGATCAACGCCGTCGCCACCATGGTGCTGGTGGCGTCGCTGGTGATGATCCTCGTCGCGCGCTTTCTCATGCGCGAAAAGAAAGCGGCAGACTGACGTGCATCCATCCATGATCCTTCAAGACCGCGTAGCCATTGTCACCGGGGCCGGTTCGGGCATTGGCGAGGCCGGTGCCGCCATCATGGCGCGCGAGGGCGCGCATGTCGTGCTGGTCGACAAGGATGCCGAGCGGGCCAGCCAAGCCGTCGCCCGCATAAGCGCATCCGGCGGCAGCGCCGAGGCGGTGGCGCTCGACGTCACCGACGACGGCGCACTGGAAGCCGGCATCGCTTCCGTGCTCGCGCGCCACGGCCGTATCGACATCCTGCACAACCATGCCGGCGCCCAGGTCGCGGGCGATCTGGAACGGGTTGAAATCTCGGGCTTCGACCGCTCCTGGGACCTCAATGTGCGGGCGCATTTCATGGCCGCGCGCTTCGTCATGCCGGGTATGCGCAAGGCAGGCCGTGGCGTCATCCTCAACACGTCTTCCAGTTCGGGTGTGCTCTACGACCGCGAAATGATCGCCTATACGACCACCAAGCACGCCGTCATCGCCATGACTCGGCAGATGGCCGGCGATTTCGCGCGCTATGGCGTGCGGGTCAATGCGCTCTGCCCCGGCTGGGTCGACACGCCCTTCAACGGACCATTCATTGCCCAGATGGGCGGGCGCGGCGCGATCGAAGCCTATATCGCCGGCAAGGTGCCGCTCGGGCGCTGGGCCGATGTTTCGGAGATCGCCGAACCGATCCTGTTCCTCGTCTCCGACCGCTCCTCCTACATGACCGGCCAAGTGCTGGTGGTCGATGGCGGCGAGACCGTGGTTTGATCTGGGACCCGCTTCGAAATCCGACTGACGGCTCGCGGGCATGGTGCGTAAGGACGAGCGTAGGAGCGTGATAGGGCGGATTGTCTTCTCATCAGCCCTCCCAACTGTCGTCCAGCCATTCCCCGCGTACAGGACCGAACATGTACCGCCCAAGGATTAAGGCACCGAAGCCGTCCATCGAGCGGTTGGCAGAGGTCTCGTCTACGCCCTCCGAGCCAGCGCCGTCGCCGAACATGGCTTGGCCGTCGCGCCAAAGGTTTGCGATCGCCATGAAGGGAGCATTTTAAGCGTGAATCTGTGCTTGGCCTTCGGATACTACTTTCCCGTGAATTCGAAAAAGGCACTCGCGGGGACGAGACAGCGCTTGCTTTCACGGAACCTTCTCCCTTCCGAGCGGAAACTGAAAATTGGACCGCTTTTGGGATTTGCAGGGGGAAAACCGAAACGCATTGACACGAGTTCGATCATGTCACCTGTACTTCGCATCACGGGCCCGTGTCGCTGATCTTGACGTCGTCTGCCATCGGCAAACTCAGTTTGCTTTGTTGCGCCGGAATCGTCAGTTCCAGTTGCCGCATAAGCTCGCGATATTCGTCCCAAACGAATGTGTTGTTCGTAGTCGTTGAACATTCTGGAAAGATAGGGCGGACAACCTCGGCCGACGAGATCACGTTGTCTACCGAATCTGGGGGGTCGTCACCGAAGTAGCTGCTTGTCGGTACCTTCGTCCCGAAGTGGACGGGCGGTTCTCGGCCGCGAAGCCGCCTGTCAGCAACGCGCCCAATATCGGTCATTCACAACGAATTTGGTGTCACCCGAAAGCGGACGTTGCCAGAGCGGGCCCTATCAGGGGTATGGACCACCGACTACGCTGTTCGTGTCGGGCGATGTGCCGGATATGGAATAAGCGCACCATCAACACAAATCGACATATCAAATTCGACCAGAAGCGGAACCTGCGGCCATCTGCCGGGTTATTGATCGCCTCACCAACGAGGCTTTCTGTAACCGAAGGGAGACGACGATGGCGACAACGAATAAGACCGCGAAGGCTTCCACGAAAGGCCTGGAGGATCTGTTCCTCGACGGGCTGAAAGACATCTATTATGCCGAGAAAAAGATACTGAAGGCATTGCCGAAAATGGTGAAGGGCGCCGAATCCGAAGAGGTTATGGCTGCCTTTGAAAAGCACCGTATGGAGACCGAAGGCCAGGTCGACCGCCTTGAGCAGGTGTTCGACCTTCTAGGCAAGCCAGCCCGTGGCAAGACCTGCCCGGCAATCGACGGCATTCTCGAAGAAGGCTCCGAAATTCTGGAGGAGTACAAAGGTGCTCCGGCAATTGATGCCGGGCTTGTCGCTGCTGCGCAGGCGGTTGAGCACTACGAGATTGCCCGATATGGGACGCTAATAGCATGGGCTGGGCAACTGGGCATGAGAGATGCCGCAGCGCTCCTGCAAGCCACGCTGGAAGAAGAGTCCGCTACTGACGAGGCGCTCAGCGCGCTGGGAGAAGGCGGCGTAAACAAGCGGGCAATGGCAGAAGCCGCGTAATCACAAATCATCGAACGTTAAAAACCTCGGCGACCTGCCGGGGTTTTCTTTTAGTGGGAGTGACCATGGAAAAAACCTTCAATCACATGGCAGAAGCGGTGGCGCATGCGACCGGTAGACCTTGGGCTTTTGCGATCTGTGTCGCCTCAGTCGTGCTTTGGGCTGTTTCAGGCCCTGTCTTCCATTTCTCCGAAACGTGGCAGTTGGTGATCAACACGGGGACAACGATCGTTACCTTTCTGATGGTGTTCCTGATCCAGAACACCCAGAACCGAGATGGTGCCGCCATCCAAGCCAAATTGGATGAATTGATCCGGTCCGGTGAAGGCAAGAACTCGTTCATAGGAATCGAGCACCTGACCGAAGCCGAGGTAGAGAAATTCCGCGAACTCTGTGCTCAAGCGAAAGAGCGCGTCGCTAAGAAACAGGCGGAACCATATAGCCAGACCCGTTCGAATCGCTTCAGGGATGGCCGACGAAGCCGGCGGCGGGTTCGGCAGTGCGACTGGCGGCGCTTCGCGAGCCGCGCGCCAGCTCGGAGCGCAGGCTCACGAAACTGTGCAGCAAAACCCTGGCACGGTCGGTTCGGTCTTTGTGCTCGGTGGGATTTTCGGGCTGATGATCGGTATCGTGCTTAGCCAATCCGATATGTTTGATCGTCGCTGGATCTAGCCTGCCGCGAAGAAGCGGAACGATGCTGCTTTGCTGGTCGAGCCGCTCAACCACCGCTGTAAGCAACCAACGTCACCGCCGTGCATTGTGCGGCATGGACAAGATTAAGCGCCCCCGCCATGAAGGCAACTATCCCGACCGCAACCTAGATTGCGAGGAAGCGATGGGCGCCGCGATCCGCGAACTGGTCGACCTTGCGGACAATGCAGGCTGGAAAACGCCTGAAGTGCTGGCGGCCATAGGAAGCGCGATAGTCCACCAGCGAATCGCTTATTCTGAAGACCCCGATCCGACTGACGATCCACCGTGAACGAACAAAAAGCCCGCGCATCCATCAGGACACGCGGGCTTAATGAACGGTAACCCACCAAAACGTGACCTACGCGGCGCGTCGTTGCGCGAAGTGAGGACCCGAACGGGCTCGACGAGGGTCGACGGCAGTCACGATGCTGTGGTGGTGATCGCAGTAGACGCGATCCGGCGAAGTTGGCCCAGCACAAA
>NZ_JBTMXA010000034.1:0-10961 GCF_054489545.1 Mesorhizobium sp. A556 | reverse complement strand
TCTGAGGCGGGAAGCGATGGCGCTTGTAGCTGATGGGCAAGTTGTTCATGCATGTGCGTCTATCGCCATGGCTCCTCACAAGCCGTTACCGTGACATCGCCCTTTCTGCGGTTATCAAAAAGTTTGCAACACAACCCTCATTAATCCCATTCGCGACAACCCCAACATTGCGACGTATTTTAGAAAATCATTCGCCTATGTTTGCATCTTGCCAGCTAGCCATCCCCCCTGGCGAATACGACCAGCCCTATCGACCTGATGGCGCTTGCCGACGATGAATTCGTGACTTTGGATCCAATGTATCTGAATTTCATCAGTACGGATCGAGAGTTGCTGGAATTCATGAACAGCCGCTCGCGTCTGTCTTCCCATTCGGCTCCGATTGTTGCTGCGCTCGCACAAGCGACCGGTTCTATCGCTATCGTCGACCCCTTCACAGCGGACTTTCTCGCACTTTCAAGCCGGAATGTGTGCAAGCCAATCCATCAAGAAATAAACTACGAGGTTGCCCTGGTAGGCCGAAGAGATCCGTCACTTCCGGCAAGGTTTCTAGCAGAGACGCTGGAAACAGTGATTAGGAATTGGCCCGCTCCAATATAGCTCATTAGGGGGGTACCGTAACGTTAACGCAGCATCAATCAAAATGTGGAATCTGGTGGCATGGTCGTAAATTGCAGCCGTCGCTGAAGGCGCAACGCGGCAGCGACCCACTCAAGACAGCTGCTCCTCAACGATATCGGTCTCTGCCTCTTCGCTGTCGCCCTCCCCTCGCCCAAGCCCCGACGGAATGTCGCCGGCCAGCAGTTTTTCCTTCGAGAGCAGGCCGGCATCTTCCAGGGCCTCGAAATCCGGCAGGTCACGCAGCGTGTCGAGCGAGAAGTGGGAGAGAAAGGTTTTTGTGGTGACATAGGTATAGGGCGCGCCGGGCGTCGGGCTGCGCGGCCCCGAGGCGATGAAGGTCTGGCCGCGCAGGGTACCGATCGTGTCGCGCGAAACTCCTAGCCAAAGAAGGATGAGAGTTCTCCGCGGGTGATCGGCTGGAAGTAAGCGATGCACATCAGCACCATCACTTCCGACTGCGTCAGGTCGCCTGCCCGCTGCTTTCCCCCGACGGCCGTGCCAATTGCACCGCAAATGGCGTCGGCATAGGCCGCTGGCGGTAAAGCCCTGATCCCCGCCCCGTTTGCCCCCTGCCCCTTGATTTTCAAGGCGTTCGGCCTGCTCCGCCTTGCGCAGCCATGGTGGCACCGGCGTCGTAGGCGGCGGTGTTGACCCCGCTTCAAGAGCTGAAATAAGCATGCCACGATGTGGCCTCGGTCGCAGAATCATGGACGACACCATAGATCGATCGTGCGCTTATTGCTATTCCTGCTGTCGTGATCCGCACCGCCTGTCGTGCGGAATAAAAGACTGATAATGTTGCCTTAACGATGACTTAAGCTGGTAGAATCATTGGATGAGTTATATCGGAATATCGACCCCGGTGGAACGCCTCATCCTGCCGGCGATGGTGATAATGACTTCGTCACGACACCAAATCTCGCTTGAGATCGACTGCTTCCTGGCCCAGCAGCGGATCGTCTCATAACCTAGGTAGCACCTTGACGCGGATCAGCATCGCGGGTGTGAGCGTCCTTGCCTACTTCGCACAGGAACGGCTTGCCATTTCCTCCCCGACCTGATTGATTGCGTGCATCCACAGGGGTGCTCCGTATTGCCGGGGCTGAGACGCGGGCGCCATGCCCTCAGACCCTAGAAGCTGATCTGGGTAATACCAGCGGAGCGAGGCGGGGCTGATGTTTTCTGGCGCACAAATTTCCCTTTATCCCATGACCGACGATTTCGTCGGCGTCATCATGAGCGTGCTAAGTGCGCTCGGTCCCTATCGAGACCGGCTGCGTATCGAGACCGACGATATCTCGACGCTGCTGGTCGGCCCGCCCGAAGTGCTGTTTCCAGCCATGCGCGATCTCTATGTCGCCGCCGCCAACACGGGCGCGCATTGCGTGCTTTCCGCCGCCATTTCGCGCGGCTGTCCCGGCGAACCCGACGATGAAATCTGCGCCTCGCCGCGACTTGGCGGCCCGCGCGAGCCGTTGGAGACGCGCAAGGCCGCATCCCTTGAAGCCGTCGCTGATGCCCTCATCACCGGCACGCCGGCCGCCGCTCAGTTCTCGCTCTATGTGATGGGCACCGGCGATCACATGGGCGAGATTTATGGCTGCATCGATTTCGTGAAGCGTTCGGGCGTGTTCGGCCGCTCCAAGAATTTCTGCACCCGGCTGGACGGCGATTCCGGCGCGGTGTTTGCCGTGCTCGAAGCGGCGTTCTGCCGGTTCGGCCCGCCGGCAGGGCATGTCACCATCGACCTGACGGTATCCGCGAACAGCCCGACGCCGCGCTGACGCGCGTCGCCTTTCGCATCCTCAAGGTAGTACCATGTCCCGTTTGTCCTCTTGCGCGCGTGCGCTTGCTTCCTGTTTCGGCAGGATCGGCCCTGCCCTGATTTCGGTCGGCACGCTGTTTCTCGCCTGGGAGCTTTACGCACGATTTTCGGGCATCTCGCCCACCACCCTGCCCTCGCCGTCGCGCGTGCTGGCGCAGGCGATGCGGCATCGGCAGGCGCTGTTCGACAACACGCTGCCCACCATCCGCGCCACCCTGTTTGGCTTTGCCTGTTCGCTGATGGCGGCCTTCGTGTTTTCGACGCTGATCGATTTCTTCAGGCCACTGCGGCGCGCGCTGTTTCCGGTCTTCATCATCAGCCAGACGCTGCCGCTGGTCGCCATCGCGCCGCTGGTCGTGCTGTGGTTCGGCTTCGGCCTCGCGCCCAAGATCATGCTGGTGGCGCTCGTTACTTTCTTCCCCATGCTGGTGGCGCTGGCTCAAGGGTATGAGGCGACCGACGCCGACATCCAGTCCCTGCTCGCCTCGATGGGCGCATCGCGGTTCAAGATTTTCCGGCTGGCTCGGCTGCCCTCGGCGTTGGCCTATTTCTTCGCCGGCCTGCGCATCTCGATCACCTATGCCGTGGTCGGCGCGATCTTCGCGGAATATGCCGGGGCCGCCAAAGGGCTCGGCATCTACATCCTCAACGCCAAGAACAATTTTCGCCCCGATCTGGTGCTCGCCGCCGTGCTGGTCAGCGCCTCGCTGACGCTGGTGCTGTTCGGCCTGACGCTGCTGGTCCAGCGCCTTGTCATGCCCTGGGAGCGGCTCGGCGAAAGGCGAAAGCCATGAAGCTGGAAGTGCGCCAACTGGCCAAACGGTTCGACGGGCTCGACGTGCTGGACGATATTTCGCTTCATGTCCAGGCGGGCGAATTCGTCTCGATCCTCGGTCCGTCGGGCGCGGGAAAATCCACGATCTTCAAGCTACTGACCGGCGGCATCGATGCGGATAGCGGCGACATCCGCTTCGACGGCGCGCTTCTAGAGAGGGGCAAAAAGCCCTTCGCCTTCATGCCGCAGCACGATGCGCTGATGCCGTGGCGGCGCATCATCGACAACACGACGCTTGGCCTCGAAGTGCGGGGGTTTTCCCGCAAGGCCGCGCGCGAATGCGTAGCACCGCTGTTCGCCGAATTCGGCCTCAACGGCTTCGAACGGCATTATCCCGCCCAACTCTCCGGCGGCATGCGCCAGCGCGCTGCCCTTCTGCGCACCGTGGTGCAGCAGCGCGACATGCTGCTACTGGACGAACCCTTTGGCGCGCTCGACGCGCTGACCCGCGCCGCCATGCAGCACTGGCTGATGGAGATGTGGCAGCGCCACCGCTGGACTGCCCTGCTCATCACCCATGATGTGCGCGAGGCGGTTTTTCTCTCCGACCGCATCTATGTGCTGAGCGCCCGGCCCGCGCGCGTCGTCAGCGAGATCACCGTCGCCCTGCCCCGCCCGCGTCTCGACCTGACCTCGCCAGAAGCCAGCGCCATCGAATCCCGCCTCCTGCAAATCCTGCTCAACCCAAGGACGTGACCATGCTTGACCGCCGCCAGTTTCTCGCCACTACCGCAATCCTCTTCGCCGCACGACCGGCCTTTTCCCAGTCGCGACCCGTTTCCATCGCGCTCGACTGGACGCCGAACACCAACCACATCGGCCTGTTCGTGGCGCAGGCGAAGGGCTTTTATGCCGAAGCCGGCCTCAACGTCAGCATCCTGCCCTACAGCGATACCGCCGCCGGCACGCTGGTGGCCAACCATGTCGCCGATTTCGGCGTTCTGAGTTCGCTGGCGCTTTTCACGCAGCGCACCACCGGTGCCGACCTCGTCGCTACCTATGCGATCAGCCAGGCCGAAACCGGCCGCATCGTCTTCAAGGCCGGCCGCACTGATATCCAGCGTCCCAAAGACCTCGACGGCAAGATCTATGGCGGCTTCGGCAGCGACTGGGAAAAGGCGCTCATTGGCAGCATCATCCGCAACGACGGCGGCACGGATACCTTCAAGACGGTAACGCTCGGCACCTCCGCCTATGAGGCGCTTGCCAATGGCGCGGTGGATTTCACCCTCGAAGTCTACACCTGGGAGGGCGTGAAGGCCGAACTCGATGGCAAGCCACAACGCTCGTTCCGTTACGCCGATTTCGGCGTGCCGGACCAGCACCCCAACTTCATCGGCTCAAGCCGGTCCTATCTCGACAAGAACCAGCAGACGGCCACCGATTTCATCACTGCGACCAGGCGCGGCTACGCCTACGCTGTCGATCACCCCGACGAAGCGGCCGACATGCTGGTTGCCGCCAACAGCGACGCGTTGACCGACCGTGCGCTGGTGAGCGCGTCGTTGCAGGCGCTGATCGATGGGCATTATCTCACAAGCGCGAACGGCGTCATCGGCACCATCGATCCGGCCAAGATGGAAGGGATGGGCAGTTACCTGTTCGATGGCGGTATCCTGCGTGATGGCAACGGCGATGTGGTGAAGGGGCGCCTTGATTATTCGCGCTACTACACCAATGAATACCAGGGCGAGCGGCCCTGACCCTACCCAACGGGGCGGCGATGCCGGCACAGATCAGTGCAGAATGGGGTTTCCTTTGCCGAAACGGCATTGTTGCCACCCAGCGAGCCGGCGGCATGTAGTCACCAGCGGCCAAGGCGATAGGCGTTGAGAGTTGACCGCGGTCAACTCTCGGCTTCCCGTTAACCTATCGTTAACATTAAATTTCTTGCCGGATCGAGGGAATCAGAGCTACATGCGGTTAGTGAGCTAGATGGGCGTTCAAAACGCATGTGCGGAAAATACCGATGAATGCCAAAGCCAGCCTCAAAGAGGAGATCGCTGAAGTTGATCTGCTGATCACACAGCAGGCGAACGAGTTGTCCGCGATGCTGAACGAGCATCGCTTGGCGATGTTCCCGCCGAATGCCCAAAAAACGCTCCGGCCATTCCAGCTTGCGGAGGCGGCGCAGTATCTTGGCGTCACCAGCGGCTACCTGAAGAACCTGTCTCTCGAAGGCAAGGGGCCGGAGCCGATGGTAACACCGTCCGGCCGTCGTTCCTATACGGCTGAACAACTGCTGGATATGCGTAGCTACCTCGACAAGAACAGCCGGGCGGCGGCAAAATACGTTCCTCATCGCCGAGACGGCGACCATCTGCAAATTATTGCCGTTGTCAATTTCAAGGGCGGCTCCGCAAAGACGACGACGGCGGCTCATCTTGCGCAACATCTGGCGCTTACGGGACACCGCGTTCTCGCCATTGATCTAGATCCGCAGGCATCGCTATCGGCCCTGCATGGCTTCCAGCCTGAGATTGATCACAACGAATCCCTCTATGAAGCGCTACGCTACGACGACGAGAGAAAACCGCTTTCGGCACTCGTGAAGAAGACCAATTTTCCAGGCCTCGATATCGTTCCCGCAAATTTGGAGTTGCAGGAATTTGAATACGACACGCCCCTCGCCCTTTCGAGGAAAGACGGCTCCATGGGGCAGATTTTCTTCGGACGCCTGGATGAGGCGGTGGCCGATGTCGCGGACGACTACGACATCGTCATCATAGATTGCCCGCCGCAACTCGGCTACTTGACGCTGACGGCGCTTTCTTCGTCAACGGGGATTTTGATTACCGTTCACCCGCAGATGCTCGACGTCATGTCGATGTGCCAGTTTCTTTTGATGATGGGTGAAATCATGGGGACCCTGAAGAAGGCGGGGGCCAATATGCGGCTCGACTGGCTTCGCTACCTGGTGACCCGTTACGAGCCTACGGACGGTCCGCAGAGCCAGATGGTTGCTTTCATGCGTTCGCTGTTCCGGCAACATGTGCTCGTCAACGAGATGCTCAAGAGTACCGCCATTTCCGATGCGGGGATCACCAAGCAGTCGCTGTACGAGGTCGAGCGCGCGCAATTCACCCGGTCTACTTATGACCGTGCGATGGAAGCCCTGAATCGGGTGAATTCTGAGATCGCGGATCTTATTCACGGGGCATGGGGGCGCTGATGGCCAGAAAAAATCTGCTCACCACGTTTACAGAGGGAAGGTTGACTACAGTCAACCCGCCTCCCCAAAGCGACGCGTTGCCACCTGCCATGGAAAGAACCCGCAGCCGGGGCGCTTTCGGGGCGATGACCCGGTCCATCGACGAACTTGCCGAGAAGGCGCAGGCCGCAAAGGATATCGAGTCCCGGCTTCTTGCGGGTGAAACCGTTATCGATCTCGACCCAGACGGCATCGATATTTCGTTCATTTCCGACCGTATGGACGACGATAAGGAAGCGTTCGAGGAACTGGTGGAAGCCATACGCCAGCGGGGCCAGGATTCCCCGATCCTGGTGCGGCCTCATCCCGGATCCGTCGGTCGCTACATGATCGTTTTCGGGCATCGGCGCGTACGAGCAGCCAAGGCGCTTGGAAGACAGGTGAGGGCGGTCGTCAAGGAATTGGACGACAAGGATCATGTGATTGCCCAGGGACAAGAGAATTCCGCCAGAGCTGATCTCTCTTTCATCGAGAAGGCTGTCTTCGCCTCCAACTTGGAGCGCGGAGGCTACGATCGCGATGTCATCATGTCGGCGTTGTCCGTGGACAAGACTGTAGTCTCCAAAATGATTTCCGTAACCAAGGACATTCCGGCTGAGATCATTGCGGCTGTTGGAGCCGCCAAGAACAGTGGCCGAGACCGCTGGTACGATCTTGCCAAGAAGATCAGGGTGCATGGCGGGTCGCTCGCGGACATGATCTCTTCACACGAATTCAAGACCGCGAGCAGCGACGACAGGCTGGAGATGCTGTCTCGTCATCTGACCGGAAGGACGGCAAGCAAGGCTACGGTATCTCCTGGCCAAGCGGAACCCAGGTCCTGGGCTCCTGCCGACAAGTCGGTCAGCGTTTCAATCAAATCCACGGCAAAGAAGGCTACGGTTACGCTTGAAGATGCGAACGGGCCACGCTTCGCGGAATACATCACCGGACGGCTGGATGAGCTTTACGAGGGCTTTCTGACGTCCGCCAAACAACAAAACGGAGACTAGAAGCCGCAAAAGAAAAAGGCCCCCGAACGGCGAACCGTGGAAGCCTCTCTCGTATTCCTGCAAGAGCGAGAATCGCATTTCCACGAATCAGTGTCAAGCGATGAACGTCGATTCGGCGAGCGGATTTTTTTTGCCTGATTGAAGGCGAAGGAAGAATGGAAACGGATATCGCAACGACTCCCTTTGGGAGCCGAGGGATGACGCTTGCTTATTTGCAGGCGCAAAAGGATTCTCGGGAAATTCCCGAAGGCAAGGCCGTCGACAAGTGGCAGCTCTACCGGGATATCTGCGAGGGCAAGTCGCTTGTCGGTGTTGGCGACCGGTCACTGGCGATCCTGGCGGCCTTGTTATCGTTTTATCCCGACAACGAATTGTCGGAAGAAAACGGCCTGATCGTGTTTCCGTCGAACAAGCAACTGTCGCTCAGGGCACATGGCATGGCGGAGGCCACGCTTCGGCGGCATCTGGCGGCCTTGCTGGATTGCGGCCTTATTACCCGTCGCGACAGTCCGAACGGCAAACGCTACGCCCGCAAGGGCGTGAGCGGCGGCCTGGAGGATGCCTTTGGCTTCTCGCTGGCGCCGCTTCTTGTTCGCTCCGAAGAGTTCCAGATGGCGGCCGAGCGCATTCGCGCGGAGAACAGAGCCCTCAAGTTGATGCGCGAACGAATCACGCTGCACAGACGCGATATCTCCAAACTCATCGAGGTGGCTGTAGAGGAAGGTGCTTCTGGCGACTGGGGAGGCCTGTGGAGGCAATACCGAGCGATCGTGGAGGCAATCCCGCGCCGTGCAGTCTTGCACGAACTGACGGCTATCGTTGCTGACCTTGCCGTCCTGCGCGATGAAGTGGGCATCATGTTGGAAAATTTCATAAAAACCACGAATGTAGGCGCCAATGAGTCTCATAATGAGCGGCAGCAATCTGATTCAAATACCAATGCCCCTTATGAATTTGAACCGGCTTTAGAAAAAAGCAGGGAAGCGGGTGAGCTAGAGCGACGCACGCAGGAGCCGCCGAAAGGCTATCCACTGGGACTAGTGCTAAAGGCCTGCCCGGAAATTGTCGATTACGCAGTCGACGGGATCGACAATTGGCGTGATTTGATGGCCACGGCGGCGCAGGTGCGCGGCTATCTCGGGGTTTCGCCGTCGGCCTATGAGGATGCCTGCCATACAATGGGGGCGGAAACCGCTGCCATTGTGATCGCCTGCATCCTGCAGCGAGCCCAGCACATCCATTCGGCGGGTGGATATCTTCGGGCGCTGACCGAGAAGGCGAGGGCGGGTGAGTTTTCCGTTGGGCCGATGATGATGGCTGCGTTGAAGGCGAGTGGGGCGACAACGAGGATGGTGGGGTAGGGCGCGATGACTTTTTCGGCAAGCGGGTTGTGTTTCGACACGTCTGGGAGCCAAGCCGCTTGCTACATTTGTCCGGCGCTTGCCGGAACAACGACATTATCGATCAGTCGGGTTTCGCCAAGCCAAGCGGCAGTCAGCAGGCGGGAGGGTAGATCTGCCCGAACAAGCGGCGCAAGATCAGTTTCCGAGCGCAATTCGAGATATTCAGCCTCGCGAAATCCGGCGGCCATGATCGATTTCTTGGCGGCTTGCAGAACAGGCGCGGCCTCGACACCTGTTGAGAGTTTTTTCGCGGCGGCGGTCAGAATTGACGCCAGTTTTGGAGCGATTGCCCGCTCCTCGCCTGAAAGGCGGACATTGCGGGAAGAAAGCGCCAGGCCATCGGGCTCACGAACGGTTGGACAGCCAATGATTTCTATCGGTATGTCGAGGTCGCGTGCCATGCGGCGCACGACCTGAAGTTGCTGAAAATCCTTTTCGCCGAACAAGGCGATGTCTGCACCGGTCTGAAGAAACAGCTTTGCTACAACGGTGGCTACCCCGTCGAAATGTCCAGGACGTCCTGAGCCACAAAGCCCCTCACTGACGCCGCTTACCGAGACGGTGGTGGAGAAGGCCGCCGGATAAATTTCCTCGGAGTGCGGTGCATAGAGCAGATGCGCCCCCAGCGGGCCTAGCTTGGCGGCGTCTTCATGTTCGGTGCGGGGATAGGCGGCAAGATCGGCCGCGTTGTTGAACTGTTTTGGATTGACGAACAGCGTGACGATGACCCGATCCGCCTTCGCCAAGGCGGTGCGAACAAGGCTGAGATGACCCTCATGCAGCGCACCCATCGTTGGAACAACGCCGATAGTGGCCTTTTCCCCGCGCCAATCGGCGACGATGGACCGAAGATCGGCACGCGTACGAACGATCGGGACGCTCATATGTCGGATTTCTTTGTCGCGGAGAGCTTTGTGATGCCGAATATATGTTCATCCGTGGGGAATAGTCGCTCGCGAACCTCCGCAGCATAGGCGGCAATCGCAGTTTCAACGTCTTGGCCGAGCTCCGCATAGCGCTTGACGAATTTGGGACGGAAATCGGTAAACATGCCAAGCATGTCGTCAACCACGAGGATCTGCCCGTCACAGGCGGACGACGCGCCAATGCCGATCGTGGGGATAGCGAGCTTTTCAGTGATGGTACGGGCAAGCGGTTCGGTAACCTTTTCAAGCACGATCGAAAACGCCCCGGCGTCCGTAGCGGCTTGCGCATCGCGAAGAACGCGGTCGGCGGCGTTTCCCCGTCCCTGGACCTTGTAGCCGCCAAATGTGTTGACCGCCTGTGGCGTCAAGCCGACATGCGCCATCACCGGAATGCCGCGAGAGATCAGGAAGCGGATAGTTTCCGCCATGGCTTCTCCGCCTTCGAGCTTGACCGCCGCGCATCCGGTCTCCGCCATGATGCGGGCGGCGTTGCGAAAAGCCTGCTCCGGCCCCTCTTCAAAGCTTCCGAACGGCATATCGACGACCATTAGCGCGCGCTCGAGGCCGCGCCGCACCGCCTGGCCGTGCAGGATCATCATGTCGAGCGTCACGCCAAGCGTGGAGGGAAGTCCATGCAGAACCATGCCGACGCTGTCGCCGACCAGCACTAAATCGCAATGTCGATCGACAAGGCTCGCGATCGGCGTCGTGTAGGCCGTAAGGCATACGATAGGTGTTCCGCCTTTCCGGGCCGCGATGTCCGGCGGGGTTAGCGCCTTTGCTTCTGACGACACGCTCATGGTTTTCTTCCCCTACGTCACCATGGTTTGCTTTGAATCGCATAGTTTTGAGCAGATGCGAAGGGATTTGTGCGATGCGGTAGACGGATCGCTTCGGAAGCGCTGGAAGCTGCATTTTTCGCCGATCGCCGCTAACCGCAGTAACGACAAGCCAAGCTGGCGGGCGAAGTGATGCGCGCGACCCGCCCCGCCGAATTGGGCCGTTTAGATGCGCAACAAGGGCAGGGGAGGAGACTTCTGCCTACAGCCCCGACGCTTTTGTCAGATTGACCCTGAACCGATCCCTTCGGCGCTGGTATTTGCGTGTCATTTCGGCGCTAGCGTGGCCGAGTTGCTTTTGCACATAGC
>NZ_JBTMXA010000033.1:0-12045 GCF_054489545.1 Mesorhizobium sp. A556 | reverse complement strand
GACGATCTCTTCCGCACTGTGTCTCTTTCTGGCCATTTCTTAAGTCCTCCATCGGCTCAAAAGCCATACATAAGGGAGGACCACTTTTCAGGGGGCAGACCAGACGCAACACCCAGAAAGGCTATTGTACGGTTCATTTCACCCCGGAAAATGTCATGAAGCCGGAAGGACTGGCTGTTTGTGAGACGGTCGAAGTACATAAATTTGGTCGAAAATGGGCGGTACAAAGACGGCGTGACTTTCTCCGGGTCGAACGCAATTCGGGTTTTTGAATCGAAGCGACGCCCCAGTTCCCGGTGCCACTTTATATTCGCAAGTGATCTGTCTCCCGCTTGCATTGCGCGACCGTACTCTTCGATGAGGTAACTCATCTTTGAGGCGACGGCTTCTGGGGTTTCTCCGAAAGCCCAATCGTCTTGTTTTGTTTGAACACCGCTGGAAACGACCTTAAAGATGGCCCTTGTCGCAGTCATTCGATCGTCGTTCTTCATTTTAGGATCGGTTAGCGGCAGAAACAGGTCCCAGCCACCTTCCGATTGATTGATCCAATCGTTTCTATGGTCGGGCTTTATAAGGTCGTACGGCGTGAACTCGAACGAGTAGGCTTGACCGAGCCACGATAGCTTATCGGCGGCGGTCTCCATCTCGGGTCGCCGGACGTAGTGAATGTTCGCCCCGATCATTCCTTTGCGTTTCACCAATAGTGCGATCATGACTCCGGTTTGTATACCGAACACGTTATGGGTCGTTCCCGACAATTTGGGATTGTCACGAACATCACCGCCGAGGTCCAACAGCCAGATCTCACTGAACTCGCGTTGGACGACCTTTCGGAAGCCGTCATACGCGGCTTTGGCGATAGGCTTACGACCGATCACGAACGCTATGATACCCTCATCTCCGATGCGGTCGGAGGCCCAGCGCACAAACCGGGTGTACATGTCGTACACGCTGCTTTGGTTCTGCGCCGATCCTTCCTTGACGTAGGTCTGCTTTATTCGTTGATCGACCCGCTCATATGGCCGATTGGCGTTGTTGTGATTGAAGTTTTCTTGCCATGCGTTGTACGGCGGGTTGCCGATGACAACGCTGATCTTGCGCCGGTTCTGACGCTTGATGCGCTCGACATTCTCGTCGGTCAGCGATCCTAGAAGATCGAACTGGTGGCCGGCGTAGATGCCGAGCGCCGCCACGTTATCTAGGGTGTCCACGAAACAGAGGTTTCCGAATTCCGCAAATTGACCGGTGATCGTCTGATAGGTTGCCTCAATGTTTAGATTAGCGACGTAGTAAGGAAGGATTGCTATCTCATTCGCATGCAACTCCTCTCTGTACTTGTGCCGCAGTTTTTCGTGGTTGCCGCGAAAATGCTCAAGCAGTTCGACGATGAAGGTACCGGTACCGGTGGCGGGGTCGAGAATTTCGACCCCGCGATCAACAAGATTTTTTCCGAAGTGCTTTTCACATAGCCAATCGGCAGACCGGATGATGAAACGAACGATCTCGCCAGGTGTGTAGACCACACCGAGCCTGTCCGCCGCCTTAGCATTGTAAACCTTGTAGAAATTCTCGTAGAGCCCTTTCAGGAAGCCTTGTTTTTCCGAATGGCTTTGGATCACAGCGGCGGTCTTAGCGATGCCCGAATAGTAAGGAGCGAGCGCACGCAGCAGGGTAGATTTCTCGCCGCGTCCGAACAACTCGCCCTCAAGCTTGTAGAGTTCGGAGGCTACATTGTTCTGGCGATGAAAGTCGGGGTTATCGAACACCTTTGCGAAGATGTCCTCGGTCAAAATGTGCTGTATCAACATTTCCTGCACATCGCCTTGCGTAACCGTCGGGTTGATTGCTTCCTGTGCATGGTGAAGGAAAGTGGTTTCCGCGAATTCGAACGACTTGGAAGTCTCGCGCTTTTGGGCGATCAGATCCCGCAACGCTTCCAGCACAGCCGGCAGGTCCAGGCTGAACTGACGGACCGCCGCGTTGAAGTCGGCGATTTCCTTGCGTTCGTGAGAAAAAAAGCGAGCGAGCAGTGGGAGTAGCGCATCTGTGTCATCCATCACCGCTCGAGCTACCTCGTGCCCGTCTTGGATCAACACGGCGACATGGTCGTCGGAATAGACAATGTTGTCGCGCGGGTAGCCTTTTCGTGATTTGGCTGCGATCTCGGCATCTAGATCGTCATCGGCATCCTTTGCCTCCCAATAACCAAACGGTACACGTAAGGCGTGGAGCAGCGCGCCGTCGAGATAGATGCGATTCTTTTGTGGAGTGACGATGTCGTGTTCGGGAACGAACTGCAGGTCGTGAGTGCGGCCCCAGCGTTTAAGCAGGTCTTTGAAGGCCTCCCGTAGCACGCTTTCGCGGCGACTGCCTGAGGCCGCTCGCAACCGATCGAGGTCGGCGCGGTATTCATTGATTATCTGACGGCTCAAGCGATTCCCTCATGAGGCCGCATGGCCACAGGATAGAGCTATCAGGCGCAAACTCTCATGTCAGCTTTTGTTACTCTTTCGCCTTATCCGAACTGTCAGAGGGCGGCCCCGATCCAACCGGTATTTTTGGTTATCTGAATGGCAGCTTTCAGGAATTTAGCACCTAGCATCAATGTCTGAGATGGGGTCGGTAGCGGTCACGCTGACCGCTTCCCGACAAATGGCAGCTATCCCGCCGTCGGTGCCGAAAAGCTGCCTGTCTGGAATCGGCCCAAATGTCGCGTGCGGGACCGCAGCGTTGTCCAATCTTGCGATCGATAACAAATTGCGCGGCTGCGTCCTCGTTAAGATCGAGATCGGGAGCTTTGAATTCGAGGCAGCGCTCAGCCGAGCCCGAGCTTTTTCTTCAACTCTGCATTCTCCTTGCGGAGACGCTCGGCAAGGAGGCTCTTCAAACGTTTGTTCTCTTCCTCGAGCGCGATCAGGTCCTTCAGGTCGCCGCTCTCTGATGCTGGTGCAGCGGTTTTCTTCCACTGATAGTAGGTCTGCTCCGAGATGCCGGCTTGTCGTGTGGCGCTTTTGACGCTCTCGCCACGACCGACCGACTTCTCAATCTGGCCAAGCATCTGAGTGCGCTCCTTGGCGGAGTAGATCTTGCGGGGCGCCTTGGCGCGAACAGGAGGCTCAGACGCCGATACCATTGGCTTGGCGGCTGCTTTCGCCGCTGACCGCTTTGGTTGCGCCTTTGTGATTTTTGGCGGCGGAGCCTTCTTCTTTACTTGATCTGTTTCTGCTTTCGCAGGTACCCCGGTGCCGATCTGCACTGATTCAGCTTCCTGTTGGTCGGCCATAAGATGCTCCGCTTGCGGTTGATGCCCAACTTCAGCATCGATGGGTAGCGTATGAGAGTCAATAAGCTGAAGGTTTGGCAGCTTCATCTCCTCGGACTCCCGTTTTGTCTCTGCGGCAATAGCGGACAAGTCAAGATCTCCCCAGATCGAGAGGCTCTGCTTGGGATTGCCCCGCTTGTGTTTGACCTCCACGATGAATGGCCGAGTCTGGTGCCTCATAGTCCCGTCCTTGATGAGAAGCGATTTGCACGACAGGTCGCTGTTTCATGTCGCTTGGCGCAGATCCAACGTCCAGGCCTTATCTCTCGCGGTGAGCTTTATCGGATGAGACCACCGTCGAGCAAGCAATGATTGGAGCCACTTCCCTTGCCACAACACCGGTTTACCACCAGCCGATTTGTAGGTGCCCCCGACACCAATCTCACCGTCCCAGTTTTTGCAGTTCAAAGGTATCGCGACCCTACGCATTCCCTTCCGGCTCTACATCTTCAACGTCGTTATCGGGACAGCGAGACGAGAATCCGGGTGATTTCGGCCCGGGACATGAGGCGCAACGAGCGAGGCTATTATGAGTGAGACACCTGTTCCGACCTTTGCAACGGAGGCGAAAGAGCGCACTTTTGGGAATCCAAGACGTGGCTCTCCGAGAAAATCGACGCCTCCCGAAATTGAGGGGCGTCCGCGTCACGCCGCCATCGCGTCGTCAGCTGCAGGCTCGTTGATACCGTCGCTGGCGGCAAGCTGCGCCTCGACGTCGGCCAGCTCATCGCGTTTGCGCTCGAGATCGGCGGCAAAGGCGAACACCCCACCGACACGAGCCTGATAGGAAGCCAACCGACGCCGAGCGTCATCGACCCGGCGCCGATATCCGTCCAGCTCCCCTTCGAAATTGCCCAGCGCGTTCTCCAGACGGGCAATCGCTCCGATCGGCGTGGTGGTGACGGGGAGCTCGACTTCGTGCTCGCCGCCCGCCCGCCAATGTATTTCGTCGCCGAGTGCATGACGGCATCTGCGCCCAGTTCGAGGGGACGTTGAAGCACCGGTGTCGCCCAGGTGCTGTCCACGACAACCAGCGCGCCGGCCTCATGTGCGATCTGGCTGACTGCGCGGATATCGACGACGCGGATCAGCGGGTTTGATGGCGTCTCGATCCAGACAAGGCTGGTCGGCGCGTCCGTAACAGTCGCCCGCAACGTGTCGAGATCACGCATGTCGACGGCAACGAACTCGAAACGTCGACCGATATCCGTCTCTTCAATGAGCGAGCGGATCCCAAAATACATATCGTCCGGCACGACGATACGACCTTCTGTGGCATGCCCTTCGAACACGGCAGTGATCGCGGCCATGCCAGAGGAAAAGGCCAGAGCCGTGCTCCCTCCTTCGAGCGAGGCCATTGCAGCCTCGAAAGCGTTACGCGTTGGATTCCCACCCCGGATATATTCAAAGCCGGAGCTGAACGTTCCATCGCCACCGCGTTCGAAGGTCGTGCTGGTATGTAAGGGGATCGAAATAGCGCCGGTCGCTGGATCGACGCTGCGGCCGACATGAATTGCCTTCGTCTAATGGTTGCTGAGACCGAGCAACAGCTAGGCTCGGTGCTTGCATGCCGAATCCAAAATCTCCGGCACGAGCAGATGCTGAGCCTCGACGCACTTGCCAAGCTCACCGGCCTTTCCAAGGGCACAGTTGTGGCTCTCGAAAAAGGCAAGGCCAACCCGAGTATCGGCGTCTTGTGCCGGTTGGCTGCCGCCTTTTCGCTCTCTGTCTCAGATCTCCTGAGCAATCCGGCGAACGGCGCGTCGGGCTGTCCGATCGAGCGCTCCACATCAAAGACCTTGTGGACCAGCCCCAAGGGCAGCCAGGCACAGCTTCAGGTGTCCACCTCGGGCCCGACCATGTTCGAGTTGTGGTCGTGGACCATCATGCCGGGCGACGAGTTTCGAGCCGATGGACACAGCCCAGATACACGCGAGCTGATTTCGGTTGCTGAAGGCAGCCTAACGGTTCGTGTCGGTGCCGAAACACTGATCCTGAATGCTGGCGAAGGCGCGCGGCTGGTCACTGATCAGGAGCATTCCTACGCCGCAGCGGGCGATCTGCCCGCTCGCTTTTCCATGTCGGTCCTGGAAAGGGGAGGCACTGCGGACGAGACAGCATCCTTGGAGAACTGACGAACAGCCAAATCCGCAAGACCAACCTGCAAATAAACGTCCACTCCTCTGAAGAAAGAAGCGCCATGTACGTTCCCGCCCATTTTGATGAGCCAAGCCAAGAGGTTCTGCACGAGCTGATCGAGAAACACCCGCTCGGCATCTTGATCACCCATGGATCAAGCGGGCTCGATGCAAATCATATTCCCTTCGATCTCGACCGCACGAGCGGAGATCACGGGACGCTTCGCTGCCACGTCGCACGCAACAACCCGGTCTGGCAGGATATCGCGACCGGCGATGAGGTGTTGGTGGTGTTTCGCACTGCCGACGCCTACATTTCGCCGAACTGGTATCCAAGCAAGCACGAGTTTCACAAGCAGGTTCCGACCTGGAACTACATCGTCGCACACGCTCACGGAAAGGTCACCGTCCGTGACGATGAGCGGTATGTTCGCCGAAATGTCGCTAAACTGACGCACAGGCATGAAGCAAGCCAGACGGTGCCCTGGAAGATGGGTGATGCACCCCGTGAATTCATCGACACGATGGTGAAGGCTATTGTTGGTCTGGAGATCGAGATTACGCGCCTTGTCGGAAAGGCCAAGCTCAGCCAGAACAAGGAGCTGCGCGATATTCGCAGCGCGGGAGAAACGTTGAATTCGCAGGGCGAATACAAAGTCGGGCAGGCAATGCTCGCAGCGGCTCAGCGGAAATCAGATCAGACAGGCCAGTAAACCAGCTTCGCCCTCGAATGCCAGCTTTCGGATGAGCGCTGCGGGAGCAGCCGGCCCACGATGCCTGGTTCCGTGCCAAGGTGTTGCAGGCGCTCGGCCGGCCGAATTCTCCCACCAGCCGACGTTCGTGCCCAGCCAAGTAGCGACTTCCTGGTGAAGCGTTCGGTGGAGCCGCCCAATGCTTCGGACCATGGCTTCCATACCGGTCAGAGTGGTATAGTTCGAGCAGGGATCAGGTTCCAGCAAGGCTAGGCAGACGAGCCGTCCTATCGATTTCCGCTTCTGGCGCAGAGATCAATTGTCAGGCGAAGAGGCGGCGGTGTCGCTCTTGTCATTGGACGGATGTTTCGGAGTGGCCAAGGCGTGACGGAGAGGTGCGGGTCTGATCGCACCTGACCGTCGTCGTGGCCCCGCGGTGATGCCGATGAGGAGTCGCCTGTCTTCATTCCCGCCGTTTTTTGAGAGGGCACACCCACCTGCGTTCTCGATGTGGCATGTCTGACCGATGGTTGACCGCGCTACGCTCGTCTCGCTCTTACCTCGCAACTGCCGGCCTCGACTTTCTTCCCCTGACGAAACCACCCCGCGCGGTAAGCCGCGCGGGGACCCCGATTTTGCCGTCATTCCTCGCGCATCAAGAAAGTCTCACCCGACCGTCCTCCATTGCATTGCGGCCCCTTCGGGGTGCGAGCCGATCGCCACCGGCCTGTCGACTGCCATCGAGGTCGCGGTAGGCGCGGCCCGAGAAACCAAAGGGAATGAGACAATGGCTACCATCGGCACCTTCACCTCCACGGGCAACGGCTTCACCGGACAGATCAAAACCCTCAACCTCAACGTCAAGGCCAAGCTGGTCCGCGTCGAGAACCCCTCCGACAAGGGCCCTCACTTCCGCATCCTCGCCGCGGGCAATGTCGAGCTAGGTGCCGCCTGGCAAAAGGTCTCGAAAGAGACCGAACGCGACTACCTCTCGGTCAAGCTGGACGATCCGAGCTTCCCGGATCCGATCTACGCCACCCTGATCGAAGTGGAAGGCGAGGAAGGTCTTCAGCTGATCTGGTCCCGGCCGAACCGGGATTGATACCCCGGCAAGAGGGCTCCGCCGCAAGGCGGGGCCTTCGAGCATTGCTCGGCTACCGATGAAACCACGACCTCATCGCGATGCCAGATGTTATGGTGCGACGGTTTCTCGGCGCAGTCGCCAAGCATAATCGAGATAGGCGGAACTTTGGCCCCCCCCGCTTAACAACAAATTCCCGTCGCCCTGCAGGGTTCTCCGATCAGTGCACTACCAAGACCGGGGTGTGGCTATGGGCGAGAACTTCCGCCGTTTGGCTCCCCATCAGCATTTTGCGAATACCCCGTCGGCCATGGGAGGCCATGACGATCAAGTCGCAATCGGCGCTTGCCGCTGCCTCCAGGATTGCCGTGGCGGGATGTTCGTTTGGAACGTGAATCGTATTGGCGCTAATCCCCAGTTTGCCCGCCTCAGCCTTGGCCGCAGAAAGAATGTCGTTTGCGAACTCTTTTTGACCCTCGTCATAACGCTCGTAGTCTACAGGGCTGCCGACCCATCCGCCGGTTGTGGACGCCCCCTGTATCGGGAAGCGCTCGGTGGCGGTAATAACAGTCACCTTGCTACCAAGCGCCTTTGCCAGGGATAGCCCCTGATCGACGCCCCGCTGCGCCAGGTCCGAGCCGTCAGTGGTGATGAGAATATGATTGTACAACGCTTGTCTCCTTCAGGCCGGTCTTGCATCACCCTCTGAGGTAATCACCAATACCCCGACCGACAAGCATCACGTCTTCGACTTTCGCCAGCCTGCCTTATGCGCCTCATCCTCGGTGCAGAACCAGCGCTCACCCTTGCCTTCGGTAATCTGGGTATTTGCGTAATATTTTTGACCGGGAACGTGGTAGATGCGTTGTCCCTTGCGGGAGATATTGCCCTTGATTTTGCAGTCGCTGTTCCCAGCGGCGCTGACCAGCGGGATGACCGGCGCCACTGCAATCTTGCCCTCGGCAGATCGCCATTCCCAAGGAGGCTGAAACTTGCCAACCCAAATGCCTAGGCGTTTTGAGCGTGCTGCCGACTGTTGGGTAGCATAGGCGCCTTGTGAATAGCGCGGCCAATCCATCGCATGGCCATTGCTAACGAGCCATCGCTGAACGCTGGAGCCATCCGCTCGATAGCAGTTGCCGACGAAACGCCCATACTGGTCACGCTCGACAAAATCGCAACGGGTCGGCCGTGATTGTGAGAGGAATTCATTGAGCGCGTTGGCGGCGATCTGGCCGCACTGGTAGTCACGGCCTTTCGCGTCTTGGCAAAGCTGCCGGCTCTCCGGCGCGTCGATGCCGTTGAAGCGAACACGTTCACCGTGGATCTCGATCGTGTCGCCATCGATAATGCTGGCGCGGCCGACTAGCTGATGGTTTGCCGAAGCCGTTATGACGAGCGCAACCGTGACAGCAAATAGAGCCGCGATCCTCAATGGCAGTGGACCAAGCCAGTGCTATTATCCATGTGGCAGCATTGCCCCGGCGGTGAGCTTTTCCGGCAGCCACCGCCGTGTGCTGCGGCAACGGTGGTAAGCGCCATCATGGCGATGGCGAACGTTGAAATAAACGCTTTCATGTAAATCCCCTCTAGCCCACCCTCAGCTAACCATCATTGCCAGCTAGCGACAAGCAGGGACGAGATGGCACAACGCATGCTACCGCATTGGCAGGCGTGGAAGCCTGCAATTCATGAGCGTGACGGGGTGGTGCTTGGCTGTATCGGGATACCGGACTCCTGCTGGCCAGGGCAGTGTCGGTCAGTGCGAGATGCATTTTCACGCCAAAGCTGAAATTCCCGCCCGTCGGCATAGTCTGGATGCCTTCACCTCCACCGGCAACGGCTTCTCCGGACAGATCAAGACCCTTAACCTCAACGTCAAGGCCAAGCTGATCCGCGTCGAGAACCCTTCCGACAAAGGCCCCCACTTCCGCATCCTCGCCGCGGGCAATGTCGAGCTAGGTGCCGCCTGGCAAAAAGTTTCGAAGGAGACGGAACGCGACTACCTCTCGGTCAAGCTGGACGATCCGAGCTTTCCCGCTCCGATCTACGCCACCCTGATCGAGGTGGAAGGCGAGGAAGGCCTTCAGCTGATCTGGTCCCGGCCGAACCGGGACTGACACCCGGCAAGAGGGCTCCGCCGCAAGGCGGAGCCTTCGCGCTTTTCCATCGGTAGTGCCACCCGCATGACCGACGGCAATCTTGCCGCCGAAAAAGCTCGTGGCTCCGACGGGATCTTCGGCTCAGGATCAGCCGTTGAGCGCGTCCTTGATGGCTTTCGCCGGCGTAAAGGTCAGCTTCTTCGACGCGGCGATCTTGATGGTCGCACCCGTCGATGGGTTGCGGCCGTCGCGTGCCGGGGTTTCCTTCACCTTGAATTTGCCGAATCCTGGCAAGCTGGTTTCCGCGCCGCCAGTGGCCGCATCGGTGATCTGCTTGAACACGCTGTCGACGATGGTCTTGGCCTGCGCCTTGGTCAGGCCGTTGTCGGTCGCGATCTTGTCGGCAATTTCATTCGCGGTGGTCATGAGTTCTGGCTCCTTTGTGTTGTTACCAGCAACTCTGTGGCACGCAATGTCACGACGGCGGTAGGGCACACATGACCTGCCGCGTCAAAATCCCCGGAAAACTACAGACTTTGGCGTGTTCCTACCTAAGGAGCGATGTATCCGCGCTTGCCCTTGCTACGCGCCAGCCGCGCGAACGCTTTGTCGGCGTCCACGTTTTCATCGAACGTCTGCATCATGGCCTGGCCGCTCGTGCCGATCCGACCCCAGTTACGGACTACCGACACGCCGCCGAACAATGTCGGCTGAACGGACAGCACGTAGAACCGCGCCATGTTTCGGGTAGGATCGATACGACGCAGATGCAGTGTGTTCATCCCGATAGGTTTCGGGACGCCAGGCTGTTTCGTCCAATGAGTAATATGAATCGCTCGGCGATAAACGATTCATGTCTCTGATGATGTGTCGGACGGTGGTAACGAGTTTGGGTGGAAGCGCCTTTTCCAACCCGGAGGGTCGAGCCCCAGCGGGGTGAGCAGGCGGAGGCCGGAACGCGCTCTCAAATAGCGCCGAAGAGACGGCCGGAGCCTTGTGGAAAACGCCGCATTGCCGCTGGGTACATCTTCTATGTTGCCGGCACAGGTGGACAACGCAGCTGCAGCCGCGAATCTAGCGGCGGAATTCGGGCATTTCAGGAGGGGTAGGCTGCGTAAAAGCTAGCGCGTTCTCGCTCGCGCTCACCGAACCCTGAAGAGTTCGGCCCTTCGGTGACGATCGCTCCTGCTAACGTTTGCGCGGCTTGCGCGCAAACTGCTAGCGCGGTGGACCATGCTCCGCTGTCAGGCCGACCCCACAATTTATCTACGGGCCGCTCGTGCAGGACGCGGTGTCAAGGATTCCATTGCTGCCGTTAAGCTGTAAACTATTCACGCGCATGACGAGGACTGGACGATGGGAGATCACACGCATAGCGACAACAAGGTCGAACACGTCGCGATCCAGCGGCGGGAATCTGCACATCGTGTGATGCCCTTTGTGATTGCTCTGCCGTTCAACGTGCTTGAGTACATCGGTCGAGCCGGCTTCTACGGCGCATGGCATCTGCTCTATTTCATAGCCTGCGCATTCCGCGCCTTCACTGCTTTCATGCTGGTTGCCGCGGTCGTCATGCTGCCCATGGCGCTCGGCGTGTTCGTCAATCCGAGCGTCGCGCCGATGCCATGGTGGTTCTTCCTGTTGTCGGCGCTTGGCATGTTCGCCTTCGCGGTCGTCTACAATCTGTTTCTCGACTGGTTCGCGCCGCCGGGCTCGGAGGATCCGTTCGACCGCTACCGGCCGCGAACTAGCAGGAAGCCTTGACGAGCCGGTTCGGGTTCGCTGCCACACCGATCGCCGTACCAACATTGTTGTAACGAGCGCAATACGCTGCTATATAGATGGTCAGGATCAAGGAGGCGGCAATGTTGAGCGCAGTCAGGAAATTCGGTAATTCCGCAGGGGTTATCATCCCCAAGCCGTTGCTCGCCGAAATGGGCGCACAGGCCGGCGACAGCGTCAATCTTCGCATTGAAGAAGGCCGGATCGTTATTGAGCGTATTGTAGAGCCCGTCCGCAAGGGTTGGGCCCAGGATGCACAGCGTCTCGCCGCTGACGGTGATGACGGACTGACGTGGCCTGAGTTCGGAAACGACGAAGATGCAAATCTCACATGGTGAAACGCGGGGATGTCTGGCTCGCCGCACTGGACCCCACGGTCGGCAGTGAAATTCAGAAGACCCGGCCCTGCCTGGTCATTTCACCGCCCGAGATACACGATCATCTGCGCACGGTCATTGTCGCGCCGATGACGTCGGGAAGCCGCCCGGCTGGATTTCGAGTGTCGGTATCATTTCAAGGGGTAGATGGGTTGATCTTGCTTGAGCAGTCCAGAGCGCTGGACAAGCGCAGACTGGTGAAGCGATTAGGTGAAGTGCCGGACGACGTTTTGACAGAAACCCTGCGCACGCTACGCGAACTCTACGAGGAATAGGCCGAGTTGGGCAACGACACCCGCAATGCCGGCCTGGTTGTACCAATGCTCGGGGCCTGGTGCGGCGCGCACGATCCAAATCAAGCTTTGACGAAGCGGTTCGGACTGGTGTCGGCGTCCATGTCCTTTCTCCGGAAGTAGATTGCGCGCCCGCAGCGGATCGGATCGTGCCCCTGGTCTGCCCCCTGAAAAGTGGTCCTCCCTTATGTATGGCTTTTGAGCCGATGGAGGACTTAAGAAATGGCCAGAAAGAGACACAGTGCGGAAGAGATCGTC
>NZ_JBTMXA010000032.1:0-12982 GCF_054489545.1 Mesorhizobium sp. A556 | reverse complement strand
CTCGACCTTCTGTTCTGCGGTAAACCACACCCGTGACGTGACCATGCGACACCTCCTCATCTTCTCAGATTAAAGGTGTTGCGACGATCGGTTGAACCCACCGCGCCTATTCGGCCATTCAGAGGCTATGTCTCGATTCTCGAAACCCGTCATTCGTTCTCTTCGCTGTTTGCGTCAGCCGCTTTGGTATCACTCCAAGGAAGGATCGGTCGCCTCCGCGAATATTCCGTCCAAGTCGTCAAATCGAGGATTAAGCGATATTTGTCGCGGAGGCGTTCGAATAACAGTCGGTCGCGCGGCTCCGGCTTGCCTAGTGGTGTCGGCTTCGATTTTAGGTATTTGCCAAGCACACCGAGCAGGAAATCCGGCGCACTGATGCCGAGATGGGGCTTTGAGACCGCTTGGATGCTAAACCCGGCGGGCCGACGGTCATTGCGGGCTTTGAGCCCATCGAACGCGCGTTGGACAAGTGCCTCGACCTTGGCGGCGGAGACTTTGTCGTTTTGCTCAAAGTAGAGAAACGCGAATTGGCTTTCTGCGGCTTTCAGCCTGCGCTCGATCATCGCACCAAGCAGCCGGAGATAGGTTTCCTCATAGCTCTTAGGCCCGTCATATTCGGCGAACGCCACATACCCCTCGAAGCGCATCCCGGCGAGGCGCTTTATGTATTCGATCCTGAGATCCTCGGTCGCATCCACATAATGGAGCCCACGCTTACGCAGCGCTTCCGCGTCTCCGTCCAAAAACATATCCGCCAACGCTGCGGCCAACACCTGCTGCCCCTCGGTGACCATCCGGGGCCCATGCTGGCTCATGGTCATGCCAATCGCGAGGATATTACGACCTCCTCGCTCGAACTCGGCCTCGTCGATGAAGAGATAGAAAGGTGCTCGGTATTGTCCACGCGGCGCGAAGCTCGGTTTCATGCCTTCCGCTTGCAAAGCCGCCCGCCAGCACGCCTTTAGCTGGGTGGCGATTATCGGTTCATGATGCGCGACGAATCGAACCGTCCCGTCGATCCGATTCACTTCTTGCTGGACCACTCGAGGATCATTGATACCAAGGTGCCGGAGGTGGTCAGCGAGCCCGAACTTTCCGGCGTAATAGAGCTCCTGCCGCAACCGGCGCTTCCGCACGCGCGGCACATGAGGCTGCGCGGGGTCGCTGATGCTGAGCCCCGTCACATAGTGCGCCTGGCCGATCTTAGATCGGCGCGTCTTCTGCTCCGCGAGCAAGAAGCCCTGCTCCTGGACCAGTTGGCGGATCGCATCGAGTTCAGGCAGCCCAGCGTTGCCGGAGAAGCTTAGATCGTCGGCATAGCGCGTGTAAGTGGCATCCATACGCGTAGCTAGAGCCGCACAAGCGAGGTCGAGCGGCAGTGCGATCGCGTTTGAAGCGCGTCTTCGTACAGCCTGTCGCCGTGCGGAAAGATGGCTCAAGAGTTCCAGCAGTTGAACGCCAGTCTATGCAATTCTTAAAAGGAGAAGCCGCAGCTCCTGCTTTGTCGGGCGACGAGAGAGTAGGTCTGTTCGCTTCAGCGGTAGAACCAACTTTGCAGCGCGAGCTGATGCACAAAGGGGCCGCGAACGGCGATGGGAGTTACTCTGCGGAATTGATTGGATACGTCGAACTGGTGTGATCGCGCATTGAAGTATTTAGTTGCGCCGCGTCTCTCGTGAGAAACGCCGCATCTATTGGAGCGGCGATGCTGGCATTTCGGCCTCGCTCGACGACATGCTGGCCTGGGAATGCCATATCGATGCCACCAGAGACGATGCTAGCGGCCTTTACCGCCGCCTATCGAGGACACCGGCTTTTTCGGACGGTACGCCTGCGCGCTATGGTTCCGGCCTTGCTCACGAAACCATCGGGGATATCCCCGTGACCGGCCATGGCGGTGCGTTAAGCGGCTTTCGCTGTCAGCGCCTCTACGCTCCGTCGAAGAGATTGTCCGTGGTCGTATTGTTCAACCACGAGGCGGCGCGCGGGCTGATGCAGTCTATTCTGGGGCAAAGTGAAGCGGGGGGTGGCGCCGACCCTATCGCCTCCGACTGGAATGGTGATTATCTGGATGCCGCCAACGGCCTTTTGCTCGGCATAGAGGTAGACAGCTCGACACTCAATAAGCACTACGGCACGTCTCCCGATCGCCTCTATGTTGGTGCCAATGGTATCGCCTCCTCGTCCTCGATGACGCTGTCGCGTGATGGCAACGCCATCCAACTGGCGCGTCCGGGCGAAAACCTGAAGGCGGTAGCGACCCGCGTCGTAGGCCAAGGCGGAGAAGGCTTGGAAGGGCGCTATTTTCTCGTGAAATGGATGGCTTCCTCAATATCGCAGCTACCGGAAGCGTTCTCTTCGGCCGCTTCGAAGGTATTCTGGGCACTGGACCTATGCATGCCATTCATCCGGTGGGAGAATACCTGTTCGTCCTGTCCTGCCAGCGGTCGATGGACGCGCCTGCACCGGGTCGATGGACGATCCAGGTCGAGCGGGACGATGCCGGGGACGTTTGCGGTTTCGTTTTGGGCTGCTGGCTGGCCAGAAATTTAGCTTACAAGAAAATCGGCTGAGACCGATTTCAACAAGATGACAATAATCCCCCCACAATCGGGGGCATTATTGGGGTCCGCTTACGCCGCAGGCAAAGATTATGTCTGCCCTTCCGTCTGGCAGCTACTCTTGACGCGTTTGACGAATAGATTGGCGTAGTGGGAGAGAGGCCGAAGGTCGCTGTAGACCGCGTAGACGTTGAAGCGGATTGCCGGGACGATTTTCAAGATGCGTATTTTGTGGGATTTGCGAAAGGAGTTAGCCGTGAATGCGTCTACGACAGCGATGCCGCACCCGTTTTCAGCAAGCGAACAGGCGACGTAATATGTCTGTACCTGTATCCGTTGGGTAGGCATGACACCGATCTGTTTCAGCCGCTCGTCGAGAAGGCGTCCCAGCGGATCATCGCCGATCAAGCCGATCAGATCGGCCGGGTTGATATCCGACAGGCGGATTTGATCATCTCGCCACGGTCTGTCCGCGTCCTGAAAACACACCAGCTCGCCTTGGCATAGCTTTTCGGCACGGATCCCGACTTGTGGTTCCGGGTCGAAGGTGAACGCAATGTCAAGACGCTGCGCCATCAAGCTGTCGATAAGCTCCGACGTATGACGGGTGTGGACCTCGTAGCGAATGTCGGGATTCCGTAACTGGAATTGTTTGATGGCACGCGGCATGAGACTTAAGCCGAGACTCGGGATGCAGCCTATGCGGATACGATCCTGCCGGCTAGGCAACAGGTTGCGACTGAGCTGCTGGACTTGGTCGAGCTGATGGAACAGTTTCTCGATTTCGGGCGACAGCAATGTCGCTTCGCGAGTCGGAACGAGCCGTCCCTTGAGCCTTTCGAACAATCGAAACCCGAGCTGCTGCTCGGCATGCTTGATAAGTTTGCTTACTGCCGGCTGGCTAACTCCAAGCACGCGCGCGGCGCGGGCGATGGCCCCTGTTTGCAGAACGGCGTGACACGCTTCTATGTGGCGCAATTGCATGATTTGAGCCTCCAGCCTATAACTTTTGAATATACATACAGCAAGCAAATGTACTTGTATGCGCTCTTCGGAACTGCATAGTCAGCCGCTTGGAGGGGCGAGTGCGGGCATGCGAGTTTGCGTAGTGGGAGCAGGCGTAATCGGTCTGACGACCGCCTATTTCCTGGCGCGAGAAGGGCATCGGGTCACGATCGTCGACTGCAATGGCCTGCCCGGCCAGGGAGCCAGCTATGCCAATGGTGGTCAGCTCAGTTATTCCTATGTCGCGCCACTAGCGGCACCGTCGGCGTTTCTGTCTCTGCCGAGATACCTCTTTGACCGCAACTCGCCGCTGCGTTTCCGTCTGAGGGCACGGCCCACTCAATGGGCTTGGGTGATGCATTTTCTTGCGGCTTGCTGGCCTTCCTCCTACCGTCGGCATATGGCCGAACTCAGCACTCTTGCCTATCTGAGCCGCGAGATGATCGGAGAAATGGTGGCATGCGAGGCCATCGATTTCGATTTCGGCCACCGTGGCAAGCTCGTCATTCACCGCGACCGGCGAAGCTTGCAGGCAGCGGCTGATCTGGTCGCCTTTCAGCGGGATCTCGGTGCGGACCAGAGCCTGCTCGACGCGGATGCCTGCATTGCGCTGGAGCCCGCACTCGAGGGGATGCGCGGTAATCTCGTCGGGGGCGTTTTCACGCCATCGGAGGATGTCGGCGATTGTCACAAGTTTTGCACGGCGCTCGACGGATTGCTGCGCGACCGCTACGGTGTCGAACGGCTCTATCATCACAAGGTTGGTTGCCTGAAGACGGAGAGGCAGCGGCTACGCGCGGTGCGGACGAACCATGGGGATGTCGAAGCGGATCTGTTCGTGATGACCGCAGGGCTTTCCAGCCGCGACCTGATGCGCCCGCTGGGCGTGCGCCTTCCGCTCTGCGCGCTCAAGGGTTACAGTTTAAGCATACCCGTGGATGGTTCGTGCGATACGCTCAAGATCAGCGTCACCGATAGCCAAAACAAGATTGTCTATGCTCGGCTTGGCTCCATCATCCGCATCGCAGCCATGGTGGATATAGGCGCGGCGCATGGTGTGGTCGATCTAGAAAGGACCGAGATGCTGAAACGCCATGTGCGCGCCAGCTTTCCCGATCTCGGACCGCTCGACACCGCCAAGGTTTGGGCCGGCGACCGCCCGGCGACCGCCCAAGGTAAACCGATCGTCGGCGTCAGCCCATTCGAAAATCTCTATCTCAATGTCGGACACGGTGCCCTTGGCTTCACACTGGCCTGCGGGAGTGCCAAGCTCGTTACCGAGCTTATGCAGGGAGACCCGACAACCATAGACGCACGGCCGTTCCGTCTCGGAACGGTGCATTGATCGAAGCAAGGCGGTAAGCGAACGTGCGGCAACCGTCAAAATTAACAGCACGAAGCACAAGGAGAACGGAATAATGGGAGCATATGATCACACAGTATTCGGAAAGAGCAGCCGCAAAATGAGGCTTGGCCTCTCGGCTGCGGCAATATTTGGCGTTCTGGCCACGGTCGGAACGGTATGGCCGGCCCAGGCCGCTGATCTCAAGGTGGCGATCGCCTCCGATGCCCTGACACTCGATCCTATCGCATCGAGCGATAACGCTTCGATCTGGACGGAACTGCTGATTTTCGACCAACTCGTCCGCCCATCCAGGGACGGCACGAAGCTGGAGCCGGGCCTCGCTGAGAAATGGACGGTTTCCCCGGACGGCCTAGAATATACCTTTACGCTCCGCGATGCGAAATTCGCAAATGGCGAAGCCGTGACTGCCGATGACGTCATCTACTCGCTGCAACGCGCGGCCGGCGAAAAATCCGACTGGGCTCGTTTCTTCAAGCCGATCACCAAATATACCGTGGTCGATGCGAAGACCATCACGTTCAATCTCGACAAGCCGTTCACGCCGTTGTTGAACAATTTGGGCATGTTCAGCGCCTCTATTCTTCCCAAAAAGGAGGTCGAGGCCAAAGGCGCGGACTTCTTCCAGGCCCCCTTCGGGTCGGGTCCGTTCACCGTCAAGACATGGAAACATGGAGAGAAGATCGTTCTCGCCAAGAACTCGAACTACTGGCAGTCGGGCAAGCCCGCCGTCGATGAAGTCGAAATCCAGGTCATAGCCGAGGATAATTCGCGCGTCCTGAAGCTCAAGGCTGGCGAGGTCGATGCGATCGTTGGCATTCCGTTCAATCAGGTTAGCCAACTCAAGAGTGATCCGGACCTGAATGTCGGCGTCGCCGACGTGTTCCGTATCGAATTGGTCCAGTTGAACACCACCAAGAAGCCGTTCGATGATGAAAGGGTGCGGCAGGCTCTGAACTACGCCGTCGACAAGGATGCCATCGTGAAGGGCGTGCTGCGCGGGAACGGCAAAGCCGCTTCGACCGCACTGCCAATCATGGCGTACCATAACGAGGATTTGAAGCCCTATCCGCACGACGTGGCAAAGGCCAAGGCGCTGCTGAAGGAGGCGGGCTACGAGAATGGCTTCAAGGCTTCTATGCTGGTTCAATCGGGCGATGTCACCTATCGGCAGGTCGCCAGCGCCCTGCAAAGCAACCTGAAGGACATCGGGGTCGATCTTCAACTCCAGGGCATCGAAGGCAGTTCGCAGTTCAGCACGACGAAGAGCGGCAATTACGAGATGTCGTTGAGCTACGCCTCCAGCGACACCATCGATCCCGATCAGATCATCGGTTTCACGTCGATCAACCCCGAGCGGGCAAACGCATTTCATACGCAATGGAAGGATGAGCGCGTGAACACGCTTTACGAGCAGGAGCGGCAGACGCTGGACGGCCCGGAGCGGGGCGCAATGTTCAAGGAGATGGAGACGCGTGTCCATGACGGCGCGCCGTTCATCTTCCTCTACCACCAAGGCATGCCCTATGCGAGCCGCAAGAACGTGGAGGGGTTCGAGGTTCTTCCCACGTCCAACTATCGGCTTGAAGACGTGGTCGTGAGGTAGACAACTCCATCAGGAGCGAGCCGCCGGCATCGAGCCGGCGGCTTCGTCGCTCAATCAACAAGACGAGGCAATGGTTTTACTGAAATTTACGTTTGGGCGATTGTTGCAGCTGATTCCGGTCCTCCTTGGAATAACGCTGATCGCCTTCCTTTTGTTGCGGGTGTTGCCGGGCGATCCGGCCACGCTGATCCTCGGCAGTCGTGGAACGGCGGAAGACATCGCCCGGTTGACGACGCAACTCGGCCTCGATCGCCCGCTATGGCAGCAATATCTCGGATTTCTTGGCGACATGCTGCGCGGCAGTTTCGGTCAATCCATCGCCTATCACACCGCGGTCGGGCCTCTGATCCTCGAGCGCCTATGGACTACATTGGCGCTGGTCGGTTTCAGCACGGTGCTGGCGGTCGTCATGACCATTCCATTTGCGCTGATGGCCGCGCTTCACAAAGGTGGCATCGTCGACCACGCCATCAAGGTATTCTTCGTGGTGATGATGTCCATGCCGGCATTCTGGCTCGGTGTGCTCCTGGTTCTTTTGCTCAGCATCGCCTTTCCCGTCTTTCCCGTCTCGGGATCGGGCGAAGGGATACTGGGTCGCCTATATCATCTATTCCTGCCGTCCTTCATCATTGCGCTGGGCACGGCGGCGCTGACGATCCGTTCCCTGCGCTCCAGCCTTATCGACGTGTTGAAGGCTGACTACGTCGATACGGCGCTCGCCAAGGGCCTGCGCTCGCGGCGCGTGTTGTTCGCCCATGTGCTGCGCAATTCGCTTATCAGCACGATCTCCGTACTTGGCGTGCATACCAGTTGGGTCATCGGCGGCACGGTCGTGATCGAAGCGGTGTTTGCGATCCCCGGCCTCGGCTATCTTCTGCTTTCATCGATATCGGCGCGCGACTATCCCATGGTCCAAGGGTTGACGGTGACCTTCGCTGTTCTGGTCGTACTGATCAACCTGATCACCGATATCGCCTACGCAGCCGCCGACCCGAGAGTGAAGCTGTCATGAGTTGGGTCTCCGCTGAAACTCGGGGGCGCTTTCGGCGTAACCTGTCGCTACAGGTTGGGCTGGCCATGCTCGTCGCATTGGCTTTGCTCATTCTCCTGGCGCCGTTGTTCATGCACGGAGACACGAGCGAAGTGAATTTCGAACGGGCGTTGTTGCCGCCGGGCGGCGACCACTGGTTCGGCACCGACGATCTGGGCCGCGATGTCTTTGCCCGAGTGGTGGCGGCGGCAGGCATAGACCTGCAGATCGCGATCATCTGCGTGTTCATTCCTTTTCTTATCGGCAGTGCCGTCGGCCTGATCTCCGGCTATGTCGGAGGCCTGACGGATGTGGTGCTGATGCGCATCGTCGACGTGCTTTGGGCGTTCCCGTTCTATGTGCTGGTCATCGCCATTGTCGGCTCACTCGGGCCAAGCCTGTTCAACATGTACATGGCCTTTACCCTGGTGGCGTGGATATCCTTCGCCCGCATCGTGCGCGGCGAGGTGCTGTTGGTGAAGCGCATGGAATATGTGCAGGCTGCCCAGGTTCTCGGCTACAGCCAGGCGCGCATCATCTTGCGCCATGTTCTTCCAAACGTCATCGCGCCGGCCATCGTCTTCATGATGGCGGATGTGGTGCTGACCATTCTGGCCGTAACGGCACTCGGTTTTCTCGGCCTCGGCATCCAGCCGCCGACCCCGGAATGGGGTGTGATGATTTCCGAAGGCCGCAATTTCATCATTGATGGGTGGTGGGGGTCGCTGTTCCCCGGTCTGGCCATTGTCTATGTCGGTGTCACTTTCGCTTTCCTTGGCGACGGGCTCGATGATTTTCTGAGGCCGAAGGAATGAGCGTGTCGCCACCCCTGTTGCAGGTCGAGAATCTCGTCACCCGCTTTGGCGCGGTTACCGCCGTCGATGGCGTGAGCTTCGATATCCGCCCTGGCGAGATATTCGGCCTCGTCGGAGAATCGGGCTGCGGCAAGAGCGCGACATGTCGCTCGCTGATCCGCCTCTTCGGTGGCGCTTCAGCCGAAGTCGCTGCGGACGGCATTCTCTTCGAGGGCCAGGACCTGGCCCGGCTTTCGGACCGTGCCATGGAGGATATCCGTGGCGCGCAGATTGCCATGATCTTTCAGGATCCGATGACCGCGCTGAACCCGACCATGCGCATTGGCGAGCAGGTCGCCGAGGGCGTACGCCGCCATCGCGGCTTGCGGGGCGAACCTGCGCGCAAGGAAGTGATCGCCTTGCTGGAAAGCGTCGGCGTCACCTCGGCTGCGTCCAGACTTGCGGCCTATCCGCATGAATTCAGCGGCGGCATGCGCCAGCGCGTCCTGATCGCCATTGCGCTTGCCTGCCGCCCCCGCCTGCTCATTGCCGATGAGCCGACAACGGCGCTCGACGTGACCATTCAGGATCAGATACTCAAGCTGATCCTGAGACTGCGCGACGAAACCGGTCTCGCGGTGCTGATGGTGACGCACGATCTTGGCGTAGTGGCGCAGACCTGCGATCGCGTGGCCGTGATGTATGCCGGACGCATCGTTGAACGCGGCGACACGCGGCAGGTCTTTCGGCGGCCGGCGCATCCCTATACCCGCGCCCTGCTGGATGCCCTGCCAGCCCATACCGGCCGCGGCACTCGTCTCAAGCCACTCGGCGGCGAACCGCCGGATCTCTCGTCGCCGCCCGCCGGATGCCGTTTCCACCCTCGTTGTGATTTCGCGACGGCGGTTTGCAGAACCGTCCAGCCGTCATTGCAGCCCATCGAGGCCGGACATGATACTGCGTGCTTGCGTGCCGGGGAGCTTGGGCTTTGAGCGGCTCGGCGGAAATTATGGAACCAGTTCGGGCAGATACTTCTCCTCTGCTCGAAGTTCGCGGACTATCCAAGAGCTTCGAGCAAGGGCGTAGCCTTGTCCAGGCCCTGGCGGGGCGCCGTGGCAGCGTACTGCAAGCGGTGCGCGACGTGTCTTTTACCATCCGTCCCGGCGAAGTCCTCGGGGTGGTGGGTGAAAGCGGCTGCGGTAAAAGCACACTCGGCCGCTGCATCGCCGGGCTGAACACCCCTAGCGCCGGTGAGATGTTTTGGCAGGGACACCCGCTCGCCGAAATAGGCGACCGGCGCGCCGCGAGCCGGCTGATCCAGATGATTTTCCAGGACCCATACTCCTCGCTCAACCCGCGCATGACCGTGGGACAGACGATCGAGGAGGTTCTGATCGCACATGGCCTTCATGGCGGCAGAGAGACACGAATGGCACGGGTCGATGAACTGCTGGCGACCGTGGGACTGTCCCCGCGCCACAAGGAGCGCCTGCCGCACGCGATGAGCGGAGGCCAGCGCCAGCGCGTCAGCATCGCGCGCGCCCTTGCGGTGGAGCCGAGGCTTATCATCGCGGACGAGCCGGTTTCAGCTCTCGACGCTTCCGTCCAGGCACAAATCATCAACCTGTTCGAGGAATTGCGCGACCGCCTAGGCATCGCCTTCATCTTTATCGCCCACGACCTCAACGTGGTTCGCCATATCAGCCATCGGGTCGCCGTCATGTATCTGGGCGAGGTGATGGAAATCACTCAGGCTGACGCGCTATTCGAAGCACCGCGTCATCCCTATACGAAGGCGCTTCTATCGGCGATCCCATGGCCCGACCCAGACCGCAGGACGACCGTTACCAGCTTGGAAGGCGAACCGCCGGACCCACTCCATCCGCCCGTAGGGTGCAGTTTTTCAAGCCGCTGTGCCTGGGCTCAGACTGCATGCCGCGCCGAGCGGCCACCCCTCGTGGCCTATGACGAATCTCACGACGTACGCTGCATCAGGATGTACGAGATCGATTGAATTACAGGAGTTTATTGATGATGTTCTACGATGAAACGGATCGCTCTCGCATGTTGGGCGAAAATCTCGTCACGTGGGCCTTGGACCGGTTCGGTGCCATCGGGCTGGATCGCGATCACATGGCGTTCACGTTTGTACCGCTCGATGCGCCACTGGTGCCCGGAACTCACGACCGCCCGGCCGGTTATAGCCACAACGGTGCGAAGGACTTCTATCCGTGCAGCGTCGTCAAGGCCTTTTACCTGGCCGCGGTTGAAGCTCGCCTCGAAGAAGGGGCGGTTCAGCCTCATGTCGAACTTGACCGGGCCATGCATGATATGATCGCCTGGTCGAGCAATACGGCGACGAATTACATCATCGACCTGGTTACCGGCACGACCGGCGATACGTTGCTCGACGATGCGGCGATGCGCGATTGGGTCGAGCAGCGCAACTGGGTCAACGGATACATGCAGGGGCTGGGTTGGCCGGAATTGCAAGGCATCAACGTCTGTCAAAAATTGATGGACGACGACCGCTACGGACGTGAACACGTATTCGCCAGGCTTGGCGGCAACAATCACAACCGCCTGAGCACCGTCTCCGCCGCCCGCTTGTTCTACGCCATATTTACCGGACGCCTTGTAACGGCAGCGCGTAGCCGCAACATGGCGGAACTTCTTCATCGACCGCTCGATCCAGCATTTATCACCCTTCCGGCCGCGCAGGTGGAAGGCTATTTCGGGGCTGGGCTTCCGGCAGGCTCTAGGCTGTGGTCAAAGGCGGGACACACCACGTGGACGGGCGATGTGACAGCAAGTTATCGGCGTCACGATGCCGCCTATGTCGAACTGCCGAACGGCAAGGCTTTTATCCTGGTTGTTTTCACCGAAGGTCAGGCGGTATCGGACAACCTTTCCATGCTGCCCGCATTCGCCAAGTATGCCGCGGAGTTACTTTTTTGATGGAAACCCATAATAAGTCCGCGAGACAATGAATCTGTAATAAGAATTAAGGTTAACAGGCTTCTAAGCCGTGTGGGCAGGTGGATCTAATCCCTTAACCCGGAAATGCCCATGTAAGGCATAGAGCGTCGGCGTGATGCACTTCGCGGCATCGCCATTTCCTATGAGCGCGGGGAATTCGTACTACGGGTTGCACTCGCGCGTAGCCGGCGTTGACTGCTGCGCGCGAGGCGCGCCCAGTTGCACCGGGCTTGTGGGCGCCGGCGGGATCATTTCCTGGAACTTCGCCGAGGAGCCGGCGGCGGCCGCCCGAAATGATGATCTTGGCCGAGGTCAGTTCCAGACGGCCGCTTTCCCACAGGCGGTTCTCGACGAAGGCCTGGAGGTCGGGATGGCGAGCGTTCCTCTTCGGAGCTTGGGGCTTGGTCGGTAGATTCGATACGAATTATTCGCTCTCCAGTCGGCCCGCGCTCGCCGACCAGCCACACCTTGCCGCAAGGCATGCTCGGACGCGGCCTATCCGCGAGTAAACGGAGTTCGCAGTTCGTTCCAGAATGGTGGATAAATGGCGCGCCGGGCAGGATGAAACTGGGCACTTGTATGTCATTGTTTGCGCTATGTAATTTTTAGCAGCTGCAACGAGCGTGATTCATGTATCTTTGTCGCCCTGTTGACAGAGGTTACGTACCCCACACCGATATGTCTTATGAAATTATAATAACGACTCGCCTCGCAGGCTTGCCCTGTTGTCTACTGGCGTAATTACTGGCCAGTCTCTCGCCGGGCCAAAAAAGAGACTGGGGGAAACATGGGGTTCATTACTGCATCGAAAATCGTACGCGCGGCAATGCTCAAAGGGGCGGGCCTGTAGCCATGAAAGCGCAGCGTACCGTACTGGAAACGCTTCTTGATTGGTCTGTAGATCGTCCATTTTGGCAGCGCGACGCATTGCGGCGCATTGTCGTCGCAGGGACGCCGAATGAGGCCGCGGTTACCGACTTGCTGGCGCTGTGCAAGAAAGGACACGGCACGACGGGCATTGAACAGGAACCGGCAGTTCTGGAAGCAGCGCATCTCCCGGCCAATCCCGGCGATGGCGTTTCCGTCGCCTTGGCTGCCATGGGGACAATCGTAGGTGTGAACCAGCTAGCGCCCGGTCAGACCCTCGATTTCGAAACAAGCGGTCTGACGGTAATCTACGGCCCGAACGGCGCGGGCAAGTCGGGCTACGGACGCGTTCTGAAGCGAGCGTGCAGGGCACGGAAGGCGGGCGAGATCATGCCCGACGCCTATAACCCGCCCCCAGCGGGAAGAGCTACGGCCACGTTTAACATCCTCAAAGACGGTGTGCCTGCTGATCCGGTCCCGTGGACGGATGACGGCCGGGCTGACGGCATATTGTCGGCGGTCAGCGTTTTCGACCGCGACTGCGGCTCGGTCCATGTCCAGGAAAAGAACGAGGTCGCCTTCCGACCGTTTGGCCTCGATATCCCGGACGATCTCGCGGGCGTATGCCAAAAGCTGAAGCAGCTTCTCACTGCCGAAGAGACGCAGCTCCAGGCCCGCCGACAGTCACGGAAGAAACGATCGTATGTCCGCCATACTGGAGTGGCATACTGATTGTTTCAATCAAGACATGTGCCGCACTGGCCATTTCGGATGACG
>NZ_JBTMXA010000031.1:0-13275 GCF_054489545.1 Mesorhizobium sp. A556 | reverse complement strand
CGCGCTCGCGCACGAATCCGCAGTTCAACGGCGAAAGTCTCCCAGGAACCTTGGCGCCGTGGCAGATCGGCTATAAGCATATCGCCGCGCTTGGCGGACTTCGGGGTAAGGCACGTAGTACGGAGCCTTCGGCCAACACCTATTGGCGCGTGCGCAGCTTTCGCAATTACGCGGACTATGCCCTTACGAAGCCGTTTACCGCGGGCTTGGCGCACCTGCGAGAACTCGGCATCCAACATCGCTGCGCCATCATGTGCGCAGAAGCCGTCTGGTGGCGCTGCCACCGCCGCATCATCACCGACTACCTGCTCAGCCAAGGCGAGAGCCTCATGCACATCCTTGGGGCGGGGCATGTCGACGAGGCCAGCCTGACACCCGGCGCTGTCGTGCGCGAAGATGGAACAATCGTCTATCCCGAAGAGCATCAACCGCTGGAATAGGCGTCGACTATCGCCGGTGGGGTGGCCAATTCAGGTCCCGCTGGTCGCGCCAAGCGCCTTGTCGACGATTGTCTGCGCCTCGGTCAGGATGGCGTGGAGATGGTCTTTCCCGCGAAAGCTTTCGCCGTAAATCTTGTAGATGTCTTCAGTGCCCGACGGGCGCGCGGCAAACCAGCCGCTTTCCGTGGTCACGCGCACGCCGCCGATTTCCGCATTGTTGCCCGGTGCGCGGCTGAGCACCGTCTGGATCGGTTCTCCGGCCAAGGTCTTCGACGTGATTTCATGCGGGGAAAGTTTTGACAGCTTTTGCTTTTGCGCAGGCGTCGCGGTTGCCTGTATCCGGTCGGCGACCGGGTCGCCCAGTTCTTTCGTCAGGTCGCGGTAGATCTCGCCGGGGTTCTTGCCCATCCTTGCCGTGATTTCGGCCGACAGCAGCGCCGGAACGATACCGTCCTTGTCGGTCGTCCAGACGGCGCCGTTGCGGCGCATGAACGTTGCGCCGGCACTTTCCTCGCCGCAAAAGCCGAGCGAGCCGTCCTGAAGACCCTGGGCGAACCATTTGAAGCCCACGGGAACTTCATACAGCTTGCGTTTCAGCCGGGCGGTAACGCGGTCGATCATCTGGCTGCTCACCACCGTCTTGCCGATGGCGGCATCCTTGCGCCATTCGGGCCGATGCTGGAGCAGATAGTGGATGGCGACCGACAAATAATGGTTCGGCGGCAAGAGCCCGTCCGTTCGGGTAACAATGCCGTGCCGGTCGTGGTCCGTATCGCAGGCGAAGGCGATGTCGAAACGGTCCTTCAGGTCGATCAGCCCCTGCATGGCGTAGGGCGAAGACGGGTCCATGCGGATCTGGCCATCCCAATCGACCGTCATGAAACGGAAGGTGGGATCGACCTGCCGGTTGACGATGGTCAGGTCGAGTTTGTAGCGCTCGCCAATGGCGGGCCAGTAGTGGACCCCGGCGCCGCCGAGCGGATCGACGCCCATGCGGATATGGGCGCCGCGAATGGCGTCCATGTCGATGACATTGCCGAGATCGTTCACATAGGCGTTCAGGAAATCATGGTCATGGGTGGTCGGGGCCTTGAGCGCCTTTTCAAGCGGCATCCGCCGCACGTCCTTCAGGGCACCGAGGAGCAGTTCATTGGCCTGCTTTTCGATCCAGCCGGTCACGTCGGTATCCGCCGGCCCGCCATTGGGCGGATTGTACTTGAAGCCGCCGTCGCGCGGCGGATTATGCGACGGCGTGATGACGATGCCGTCGGCCAGCCCGGTCTTGCGGTCGCGATTATAGGTGAGGATCGCATGCGAAACGGCCGGGGTCGGCGTGTATTCACTGCGCGCCGCCATCATCACCTCGACGCCGTTGGCGGCCAGCACTTCCAGCGCGCTGGCAAAGGCCGGTTCCGAAAGGGCATGGGTGTCGATGCCGATGAAGACCGGGCCGTCGATGCCCTTGTTCTTGCGATACAGGCAGATCGCCTGGCTGTTCGCCAGAACATGCGCTTCGTTGAACGTGTTGTCGAAGGAAGAGCCGCGATGCCCGGACGTCCCGAACGCCACCCGCTGCAGGGCAACCGAAGGGTCCGGCGTCTGGCTGTAATAGGCCGTGACGAGCCTGGCGACATTGACCAGCAGGTCGGGCGGTGCCGATTTTCCGGCCAATGGACTGATCTTCATCGTCATACTGATGCCTTACGTGGTTGACCGGCGGCCCGCGAGCTGCGCCCTCGCTGCCGCGACGACATGAGCCGGTTCGAAACCGAAATGTTTGGCGACGACCTTCGATGGCGCCGACAACCCGAAACTATCCATAGCGAGAATGGCGCCGTCGAAGCCGGTATAGCGTTCCCATCCGAAGCCGGATGCTTCCTCCACCGCCACACGGGCCGTTGTCGCAGGGGGAAGGACGGTGTCGCGATAGGCCTGCGGTTGGCTTTCGAACAATTCCCATGACGGCATGCTGACGACGCGCGCCTTGATGCCAGCCGCTTTAAGTTCTTCATAGGCCGTTACGCAGAGCGAGACTTCGCTGCCGGTCGCCAGTAATAGGACATCGGGCTTGCCGCCGGGAGCGTCGGCCAGCACATAGGCGCCTCGTGCCACGCCGTTGGCGCTCGCATAGGTCGAGCGGTCGAATGTCGACACCGCCTGCCGCGTCAGCACGAGGCAGACAGGCCGGTCTTTCATTCGCATGATGACCTTCCAGGCTTCCACGACTTCGTTGGCATCCGCCGGGCGCAGCACGACCATGCCGGGCATGGCGCGGAACGCGGCGATCTGCTCGATCGGCTGATGGGTCGGCCCATCCTCGCCGAGACTGATGGAATCATGAGTCCAGATGGAGATGAGGGGCAGTTCCATCATCGAACTAAGTCTCAGCGCCGCGCGGCAATAGTCGGTGAAGATCAGGAAACTGGAAACGAAGGGGCGCAGCTTCGACAGGCTCATGCCGTTGCCGATGGCGCACATGGCGTGTTCGCGCAGACCAAAGTGAAAGTTCCGGCCGCGATAGCTGATCGCCTGCTCGCCCTCGGGAGGCTGGAAGTCGCCGGCGAACTCGAAGTCGAGGTCCGTCTTCGTCGACGGAGACAGATCAGCCGCGCCGCCCAGCAACCATGGCATAAGGGCGGCAATGGCGTTCAACACCTGGCCGGAGGATTCTCGCGTGGCGAGGCCCTTCGCGTCGGCAGCGAAAGTTGGCAGCGCCGCATCCCAACCGGCTGGAACGTCGCGTTGCTGCATGTGATCGACCTGTTCGGCCAGGTCGGGGTATTGCTTGCGGTAGGCGGCAAATAGCTTCTTCCAGGCGACATGGGCGGCTTCTCCGCGCTTGCCGACATGCGCGCGAAAATGCGCCACGACACCATCGGGAACCTTGAAATCGGCATCCGGGTCCCAGCCGTAGAACTCCTTCGTCAACCGCACTTCCTCTGCGCCGAGCGGCTCGCCATGCGCCTTGTTCGTATCGTGCTTGTGCGGCGCGCCATGACCGATGTGGCTTTGGATGATGATCAGCGTGGGACGGTCGTGGGTATCGACGAATGCCTGGAGCGCCGTGTCCAGTTGCGCCAGATCGTCCGCATCGCCGACCCGCGCCACATTCCATCCATAGGCGGTAAAGCGGGCGGCTACGTCCTCGGTGAATGTCAGGCTGGTCGGACCTTCGATGGTGATGTGGTTGTCGTCGTAGATCCAGCAGAGATTGGAGAGCTTGAGGTGCCCCGCCAGCGATGCCGCCTCGTTGCTGATCCCCTCCATCATGTCGCCGTCACTGCACAGCGCATACACATTATGCGAGAACAGATCGTAGTCGGGCCGATTGTAGGTGGCCGCCAACCAGCGTTCCGCGATCGCCATGCCGACGCTGGTGGCCGCGCCCTGTCCGAGCGGCCCCGTGGTGGTTTCCACGCCCGAGGTCCAGCCATATTCGGGATGTCCCGTGCAATGGCTGCCAGCCTGGCGAAATGTCTTGAGATCGTCCAGCGTCACGGCCAGCCGATCTCCCGACGGATAGGTTGGACCTTTTGCCTTGACGCCGCACACATGGAGCAGGCTGTAGAGCAGGGCGCAGGCGTGGCCCGCCGACAGGACGAAACGGTCGCGGTTCGGCCACTCCGGATCGTCGGGATCATAGCGCAAGAAGTGCTGCCACAGGCAATAGGCGACCGGGGCTGCGTCCAGCGGTGTTCCGGGATGACCGGAATTCGCCTTCTGGACGGCATCGATGGAAAGCATCCGCAGCGTGTTGATGCAAAGCCGGTCGATTTGTGCCTGTGCCATCTTCTCTCCGATCGGAGCCTTGCGGCTCAACTGTCGGTTCAGTGCTTCTTGAGGCGGCGGTAGCGCTCGATCAAAGCATTGGTCGAACTGTCATGCTGAAGGAGCGGAGCCGCCGAGGCTTCCAGCTCCGGGATCGTTTTCTCCGCCAATGCCTTGCCCAGTTCGACGCCCCACTGGTCGAAGGAATCGATGTCCCAGATAACGCCTTGCGTGAAGACGCTATGCTCGTAGAGCGCTACCAGCGTGCCTAGGGTCTTTGGTGTCAGGCGCTCTGCAAGCACGGTATTGGTGGGGCGATTGCCTTTGAACATGCGGTGCGGAACCAGCCGCTCCGGCGTCCCTTCGGCGCGGACCTGCGCTTCCGTCTTGCCGAAAGCCAGCGCCTCAGTCTGCGCGAACAGATTTGCCATCAGCAGGTCGTGGTGATGCCCAAGCGGGTTCAATGCCTGGCAAAAGCCGATGAAGTCGCAAGGCACCAGCTTGGTGCCCTGGTGGATGAGCTGGTAGAATGGGTGCTGACCGTTGGTGCCGGGCTCGCCCCAATAGACCGGCCCCGTCTGGTAACCGACTGTCGCGCCGCCGAGCGTCACGTGCTTGCCGTTGCTCTCCATCGTCAGTTGCTGGAGATAGGCGGGAAAGCGCTTCAAATATTGCTCGTAAGGCAGAACCGCCACGGTCTGCGTCCCGAAAAAATTATTATACCACACCGAAAGCAGCCCCATCAGGACAGGCAGGTTCCGATCGAACGGCGTGGTACGAAAGTGCTCGTCCATTTCGCGGAAGCCGGACAGCATCGCCTGAAAATTCTTCGGGCCGATAGCGAGCATGGTGGACAGACCAATCGCCGAATCCATGGAATAACGGCCGCCGTCCCAGTCCCACATGCCGAACATCTGTTCGGTGTCGATGCCGAATTTCGCGACACCCTCTTCATTGGTCGAAACGGCGACGAAATGCCGGGCCACCGCTTGATCGTCGCCAAGCTTATGCAGCACCCATTCACGTGCGGTATGGGCGTTGGTCAGCGTTTCCAGCGTCTTGAACGTCTTGGAGCAGATGATGAACAGCGTTTCTTCAGGGTTCAGATCGCGTGTCGCTTCCGCGAAATCGGTGCCGTCGATGTTCGAGATAAAGCGAAAAACCATGTCGCGACGGCTGTAGTGGCGCAGTGCCTCGTAAGCCATGACCGGCCCGAGATCCGAGCCGCCGATGCCGATATTGATGACGTTGCGGATCGGCAGGCCGGTATGGCCGCGCCATGCGCCGCTGCGAACCTTGTCCGCGAAAACGGCCATCTTGTTAAGCACGGCGTGTACTTCCGGCACGACATCTTCGCCGTCGACCAGGATTTTCTCGCCAATCGGCGCGCGCAATGCCGTGTGGAGCACCGCGCGTTGCCCCGTCACATTGATTTTCTGACCGGTGAACATCGCTTCGATACGTTCTCGCAACCGGCAAGCGTCGGCAAGTTGAAGGAGAAGAGCGATCGTTTCCGTAGTGATGCGGTTTTTGGAATAGTCGAGGTAGAGACCGCACGCTTCGGTTGTGAACCGCGTTCCGCGCTGTGGATCGTCGGCAAAGAGTTGCCGCAGATGCAATCCTTGCACCGCTTGATAATGCGCCAGCAATGCTTTCCAGGCAGGCCGTTCGGTCAGCGGCAACGGCTCGGCCGAGACAGGCGCGTTCATGATCCGCGTCCCGAAGAAGCCTGCATCCGCTCGCTCTTGGACGCGATGACGGTCATCAAGTCGTTCCATGATTTGGTGAAGGATTGCGCGCCTTCGAGTTGGAGCTGTCTGGCAAGTGCTGCGGTATCGATCCCGGCCTTGGCGAATTCGGCAAGCACGATTTCGCTATCGCCGCCGTCCTCCGGCATGCCGCTGTCCACCGTGCCGTCTGCCGCGAACGCATGGAGCGCCTTTTCCGGCATGGTGTCGATCGTGTCAGGCGCGGCGAGTGCTTCGATGTAATAGGATTGAGGAAGCTGCGGGTCCTTGGTGCCCGTGCTTGCCCACAGCAGTCGCTGAGACAGTGCTCCTGCATTAGCCAATCCCCGCCACTCGGGCGAGGCAAGTCGCTCCCGATAGGCTTTATAGATTTGCCCGGATATGGCGATGCCCAGGCGGTTGCGCAGTTCTGCCGGAACCTTGTCCCAGCGGCTGACGAAGATCGACGCTACCGAAGCGATCTTCGGATCGAGGCCCGCATCGATGCGGCGTTTAATGCCGCGCCAATATGCATCGGCCGCGGCGCTATAGTGCTCCCGCGAAAACAGCAGCGTCACGTTGACGGGCACACCGGCGAAGATCGCTTCCTCGATGGCCTCGACGCCGGCGGGCGTGCCAGGAATTTTGATGAACAGGTTGGGGCACCGCGCCTGCCCATGCAGCCGCTTGGCGGCCTCGACGGTGGCGGCGGCATCATCCGCCAGCAAAGGCGATACTTCGAGCGAGACCCAGCCATCGACGCCGCTCGTCGCTTCATGGATCGGCCGAAACAATTTTGCGGCTTGTGTCAGATCTTCCAGCGCCAGTTCGAAGAACAGCCGCTCGCCGGTCTTCCCCTCGCTGTTCTTGCGGTGAAGCGCCCCGTCGTAAGCCGTGCTGTTTCGAATGGCCTCATCGAAGATGGTGGGGTTCGAGGTCAATCCCGTCACGGACAGTTCGTTGCAGTAGCGCTGGAGGGTGCCGCTGTTCAGCAAGTCGCGGGTGATATTGTCCAGCCACAGGCTTTGGCCAAGTTCGTGCAGTCGGGTTGTTGCGTTCATGGCGACCTCGCTATTGCGTGACGGTGGATTGGTAAGCTGTTCGGAAAAGTCATGCCCGACCAAGTCGCCGATGCGGTCGACGGCGATATCGGCGGGTCCATAAGTGGCGATATTTTTGGGGTCGAGCGCGTAATGGCCCTGACGCGGGAACACCGTTGTCAGGCGATCTCCCCAGCTTGCCTTCATCGCTGCCAGGATGCGCAGTTTGTCGTCGACCATGACATAATGGCGGGCCGGATAGCGTTTTGCCACGGCGTCCAGCATCTGCTCCTTGTGGACATAGATCAGAACCCGGCCGTCCACCGCCTGCCAAAGCCCGGATCGTTGAATCTTGCGCGGCTGAAAGATCACGTCGCCATCCGAGAGAATGACGGTACGGCCCCACCTGCGCAGATAGGCGATTGCCGAGAGCGCGCCGGGATATAAAAGGTCCGCGAAAGGGTAATCCATGAGATAGGCCGACATCAGCAAAAGGTGCGGCTCGTTCATGTGTGCCAGGCGATAGCGCTGCATTGCGCCAAGATAGTCGACATAGCCCAGTTCGGAGCGTAGTTCCTCCATGATCGCCCAGTAACGGTCGCGGTTTTCAGCGCCGAATTCCTTTGCGAGATGCCGTTTCAGGTCGGCCTGCAGGCGATCGTTGTCGAGCAGCGTGTTGTCGACGTCGAACAGGAACGTCACCTCAACGGGAGCTGTCATTGATCGCCTCCGCTGATGGCTTTCCCGAAGATGGATCGTGCCAGCCGCCATCGGCGGTGGCGAGGGCTACTGCTTCCTTCGGCCCCCAGCTTTGCGGCTCGTATGACTTGATCGGAACGGTATTTCCGAGAACCGGTTCCACGGTACGCCAGGCGGCTTCGATGCTGTCGTAGCCGGCAAACAGCGATGCATCTCCTTCGAGAGCGTCGCCCAGCAGGCGTTCATAGGGAGTTTCTTCGCCACTCTCATGGCGTTGGGCGACAAGTTCCACGGTTTCGCCGATCATGGCCTGACCGGGGGTCTTTACCTGTGCTCCGATCGATATCAGGACATCGGGGCTGATCCGGAACCGGAAGTAGTTCGGCGTAGCCGATGGTGGAGTTTCGAACACGGCATGGTACCGCGATTTCAGCTTCACCGTGATTTCGGTGGCGGTAACGGCCATTTGCTTGCCGGCTCGGATATAGAAGGGTACGGCCTTCCAACGCTCGTTGTCGATGTGAAGCCGCAGGGCGACGAAGGTTTCGACTTGCGAATTGGCGTTGACGCCGGGTTCGTCACGGTAGCCGCGAAACTGGCCGCGTACGGTCTCAATCGGCGAGATCGGACGCATGGCCTCGAACAGCGTCAGCTTGGCGTCGCGCATGGCATCCGGGTGATGGTCGGCAGGGGCGTCCATCGCCAATAGGGAAACTACCTGAAGCAAATGGTTCTGCACGACATCGCGAATTGCGCCGGTACTGTCGTAAAAACTTCCGCGCCCCTGCACGCCAAATGCCTCGGCCATCGTGATCTGGACGCTTTCCACATAATGGCGGTTCCAGATCGGCTCGAGGAAGGCGTTGGCGAAACGGAAGTAGAGCAGATTCTGGACCGGCTCCTTGCCCAAATAATGGTCGATGCGAAAAACGTCCGCCTCTGGAAAGAATTCCAGCAGCGTATGGTTGAGTGCCTTGGCGGACGACAGGTCGCGCCCGAACGGCTTTTCAACGATGACGCGCGCGTTTCCGGCGCAACCCGAAGTGGACAGGCCCTTGACCACGGTCCCGAACATCTCGGGCGGAATGGCAAGGTAATGCAGGGGGCGGGCGGCCTTGCCCAAAGCCGTGTGGAGTCGCGTGTAGGTGGCGGCGTCGCTGTAGTCGCCGCTTATATACTGGAGCCGTGCTACCAGTTTCGCGAAGGCCTGCTCATCAAATGTACCGTGCTTTTCAATACTGTCACGCGCGCGGGCAATGAGTTGATCAACACTCCAGTCCGATTTGCTCACGCCGATGACAGGCATGTCGAGCCGACCATCCCGCGTCAGGGCCTGCAGAGCGGGAAAGACCTGCTTGTAGGCCAGATCACCAGTGGCGCCGAAAAACACGAACGCATCCGCTTGGGTAGCCGGCATCTTCACCTTCCCGGCTGTCTGGACTGGCTTTGCATTGTAGCAAAACCAACCTTGGCCCGGCACGTTCCTTCACAAAAGCGTGGTAGGCGGCGGCACCGCCTGCACGCAGGCTCAGCCTGGATTAGGCAGGGCATAGGCAATGATCGAATCGCCGGCTTTCGTACCCGTCGATCCATGGCCGCCGGCAACGACGACGAGATACTGTCTGCCGTCCGCGCCCTTATAGGTCGAAGGTGTCGCCTGGCCGCCGGCAGGCAGGCGAGCGCTCCAGATTTCTGCTCCCGTCTTGAGGTCGTAGCCGCGCACATAGTAGTCCAGCGTGCCGCTCAGGAAGGCGACGCCGCCCTTGGTGACAATCGGCCCGCCAATGCCCGGCACGCCCATCTTGAAGGGTAGCGGAACAGGCGACAGGTCGCGCACCGTGCCGTTGACGTGCTTGTAGACGGTCTTGCCGGTGGTGAGATCGACGCCGGCGACATAACCCCAGGGCGGCGACTGGCAGGGTAGGCCGATGACCGATACGAACGGTCCCATCTTCGCCGCATAGGGTGCGCCGAAATTCTCATTGAAAACGTCTTCCCCATCCCTGCTGACGACGCGCGCATATTCGTCCGGGCGCGGAACAAGCTTGGACGTGAAAGCGAGATAGACCGGCATCGCGAACATGACCTGACGTTGTGGATCGACTGCCACCGCGCCCCAGTTGAAGGTGCCGAAATTGCCGGGGTAGATGATCGAGCCTTTTGTCGTCGGTGGCGTGTAGCGTCCGTCGTAATTGAGACGGTGGAAAGCGATACGGCAAGCGAGCTCGTCAAGCGGCGTTGCGCCCCACATGTCCTTTTCCGTCAGAGGCGGGGGGTTGAACGAGATCGTCGAAACCGGCTGCGTCGGCGCCGTGGTGTCTCCCTGGACGGCACCGCTCGGGGCCGGTTCCTCGGTGACGGGCAGCGCAGGCTCTCCGGTCTTGCGGTTCAGCACGTAAACTTCGCCCTGTTTGGTCGGCGCCACCAGCGCCGGCACGTCCTTGCCGTCGATGGTGAGATCGACAAGGCTGGGTTGCGCCGGTGCGTCCATGTCCCACAGATCGTGGTGGGTCATCTGATAGACCCAGGCGACCTTGCCGGTATTGGCGTCGAGCGCCAGGATCGAGGACGAAAATTTTTCCACGTCCGCGCTTCGGCCCGCGCCATACTGATCGGGCGACTGGTTGCCCATCGGCAGATAGATCAGGCCGAGCTTGGGATCGTAGCTGGATACGCTCCACGAGTTCGGTGCGTTTTCCGAATAGGTCTGGCCGTTGGGGATCGGTGCGATCGCATCGGGCTTCTTGGAATCGAAGTTCCAGACCAGATCGCCGGTATTGACGTCGTAGGCACGAATAACGCCGGAAGGCGACGTCGTGGCGACGTTGTCGTTTACCGCGCCGCCGACAATCACAAGATGATCGGTAACGACGGGTGGTGAGGTCGAATAGACCGAGCCGGGAGTGATGTTGGGCATGTTGGCCCACAGGTTGATGGTGCCGTCGTCACCACCGAAGCCCGGACAGATGACGCCCGTCTCGGCGCTGATCGAGATAAGCCGGCCGTCGGACGTCGGCACGAACAGTCGTTTGATGCAGGAGGGATCTACCGGGCCGGTGGCCGTCGTTTCCTTGCGGTCGACTTGAGGATTGGGATCGCCGCGCTTGGCCTGGCCGGTCACCACGTTTTGCGGCACGCCGGCCGCCTGCTTGGTCACCTGGGCGACACTTGCCGCCAAGCGCTGCTGTTCGGTGGACGCCGTCTGCGGTGCGCCGGTTGCGGGAGTGGAGGCGGAGGCTGCCGGCTGCGCCGACCCATCGAAATACGAGACGCCGCGGCAGGTGAGATGCTGCGTGGTCGGCCTGATCGTCTGCTGCAAATGCGGATCGAAACGCCACTTCTGCTTGCCGGTAACGGCATCGAGGGCGATGACCAGATTGTGCGGCGTGCACACATAGACCGTATTGTCGATCATCAGTGGCGTGACCTCGTAGGTGGCCTCGCCGGGGTCCTTGGGACCGCGAATATCCCCGGTATGGTAGGTCCAGGCGACTTTCAGATTGCCGACGTTCTGCGGGGTTATCTGGGTAAGTGGCGAATAGCGGTCGCCGGCTGCGGTACGGCCATAGGCTTGCCATTCCCCATCGGGAACTTTGCTGTCTGCCGCGTGCGACGCGGCCATGCGGTCGTCGGGGAAGGCGCCGGCGAGATCGTGCGGCGACTGGAACATCGCGTAGACGCCGGCAAGCGCGGCGATCACCAGGGAACCGGCCAGAAGCCCGCTGGAGCCGTCATAGCGGGCCCAGCCACTGTCGGGGCCGTGAAGGGAACGGACCATGGGCGGCAACAGCAGCAGTGCGCCCAGCACAATGAGCAGGCTGCCGCGCGCCGAAAGCGCCCACCAGTCGAAGCCGACTTCCCACACGGACCAGCCCAGTGTCACCAGCAGTGTAACGCCGTAAAGCGCCAACCCGGCGGGGTTGCGCCTGAATGTCAGGATGGCCGAAACCACAAGGGCGCCACCCAGCACGATATAGAACCATGATCCGCCGAGCACCGCGAGCCAGACGCCGCCGGCAAACAGCGCCGCACCGATAACCACGACCACGAGTGAAACGATTATCCGATACATCAAGTCACCACGCCAAAATTGCCGCGTGGATCATTTCGCTCGCAGATGCAGGCGAGGTGGCGATCAGCAGAGAGGCTGCTACAAGGCCGGTCACACGGTGAGTTTGTCATTCAACGTTCGCAAAACGACCGGGCGGCGATGACGTTCCTGAGACGCATATCAACAATTCGTCATCCAACAGGCGGCGGTCTTAGTGTCGGCGCTGGGGGAAAACCATTGCGACCCGTTCAACAGCGATTTGCGCCTTGTGGAACCGCCGGCAACTCGTTCGATAAATCTTCTCCGCCAGCGTTTCTGTCGTTCTGGCCTAGTGTGATCAGGCGGGCGCTGCGCTGGTTACGTACGTATATCCACAGCCAGGACAGCGCGACGCTTAGCCGGTTGCGCACGCCGATCAGAAAATAGATGTGCGCGATGCCCCAGATCCACCATGCGAGAGAGCCCCGGAGCTTGATCCAGCCGAAGTCGATTACGGCGCGCCGCTTTCCGATCTGCGCCAGGCTGCCGTCGTGATGATAGCGGAAGGGACGGACAGCAGCGTAGCCGCTCAGCCGCGCCTTGATGGATTCGGCGACGTAGCGCCCTTGTTGCTTTGCGGCGGGCGCGATACCCGGGACCAGCTTTCCATCCGGACCGGGGATCGTCACCGTATCGCCGATCGCAAAAACATCCGGATGACCGGGAATGGTGAGGTCAGGAAGGACCAATAGCCGGCCGACACGGTCGGCTGGCGCGTCGAGCCATTTGGCGGCGGGCGAGGCCTGCACGCCGGCAGCCCAGATAATGGTCTTGGCTTCCAGGCTTCGACCGCCATAGACGACACCTTCAGCCGTACAGTCGGTGACCGCTTGGCCGAATTCGACCTCGACACCAAGGCTTTCGAGCGAGTGTTGCGCATAGGCGGATAGATCATCGGGATAACCCGCTAATACGCGTGGACCAGCTTCGACGAGAACGACGCGGGCTTTCCTCGTATCGATGTTGCGAAAATCCGGCGCTAGCGTATCGCGCGCCAATTCCGCGATTGTGCCGGCAAGTTCCACACCGGTCGGACCGGCGCCGATAATGACGAAGGTCAGGAGCGCGGCCTGTCGGCGTGGATCGGTTTCGCGTTCCGCACGCTCGAAGGCGAGCAGGATACGACGTCTGATCGTCGTGGCATCCTCGAGCGTCTTCAGGCCAAGAGCGAATTGGGCCCATTCGTCATGGCCGAAATAGGCATGACGGGCACCGGTGGCAAGAACCAGCGTAGCGTAAGAGACGGCTTCGCCTCCATCGAGCATCACACGACGGGCATCCGTATCGATGCCGAGCACCGTGGCGAGCAAGGTCTTAACTTCCGGGCGTCCGCGCAAAAGGTAGCGTACCGGCCATGCAATTTCTGATGTCGCCAGTGACGCGGTTGCGACCTGATAGAGCAGCGGCTGTGAGAGCGGCGGTGCAAAAGTCGGCCACGGTAACGGCGCGCTAATCTCGCCGTAGGGGCGGAGTAAAATCCGGCCACCTATCTTCCTTCTGCATTGAACGCA
>NZ_JBTMXA010000030.1:0-13779 GCF_054489545.1 Mesorhizobium sp. A556 | reverse complement strand
TCAATCCGAGTCCGTCCTTGGCAGAGCAGTTCGCATTTCTTGCCGCATAATTGGCCTCGGACCAGGCCTCTTTGCGCTTCCAGTCAGCCGTTGCAACACAACCAAAGGCGAAAGCCATTTGCGATATCATTGGGCTCGGAAAGCACGAAATCACCGTCAGCATCGGTGCCTCGTCCCACTTACCGGGGCAGGACATTGAGACGCTCCTGATCCGTGCCGATGAGAATTTGTACATGGCAAAAGCCAAGGGGCGCGACACGCTGATCAACGGCGAGCATGACCTCGCGGCGGCCTGAACAGTCCATCTCTCGAATGGAGAGCCAGAAACTCCCGCTGGAGGTAGGAGATCGGTAGCTCGATGATCGTCGTCGACACCGCCGACTGGGGAAGATTTCTCCCTGCATCGCGGCTGCTGTAATAGGGCGTCACCCTTCGGCAACTCATCCGAATGTATTGATTAACTAGCTAGCTGTTCCGCGCAAACGTCCCGAACGCAGCCGCGCAGCCAGCGATGCGCTGGATCGGCATCCGGCCGCGGGTGCCAAAGCAATGAAACAGCTACCTCCCGCGAGGCTACCGGAAGGGGAAAACTATGCATCCCAGCGCAGAGGGTTCCGGTGTGACAATCGGGAACACTGGCTTATTGTGGGCACGATGTTGTTTGCTCTGACGCTTGGCTCCTATGCGCTTTGCCACCGAGTTTGATTGGTGCTACGATTCTCTCACATCGGACTGCGCTCAGTCGTTACAAGCGTCCTCATCTGCCTTGGCGGCGGCGGTCTTATCACCCTGCTGCTGGGCCTCCACATCCTGCTGTGATGTGGCCAGATTCTGGTCGCCGCCCCCCTCCTCAGTTGCAAGCGGCATGGTGTTACCGTCTTTTTTGACGGCATTACTTGCGTCGTTTTCCGCTTTCGGTTTCTCGAGAGGGGCGTGGGTGCCGTCTTTCGAAATACCGGCTGTCTGCTCATTGCCGCTGTTTGATGCCGACTTATCAGGGCAGGCAGCAAATGCGGTCCCGGCGGTTATGGAAATCGCGGCTGCAACTATCAATAAGCGCTTTTTCATCTAACTCGTCCTTCTGTTGGAGTGCCCAATGAACAGAACAGGAGCGCGCGTCCTTTTGTTCCGGCTGTCGAGTCGAAAACTAGGTCAGAGTTGGTATCCGCCTGCGCCGCCTTCCGGCGGCAAGGAGCGCCAAGGAAACGCCGCCAACGATACCGGCCATGGCAATTACTAGCCGGGAACTCAGAGGCTCGCCGATAAAGACTACTCCTCCTGCAGCTGCAATCGCAGGTACGGTCAATTGTACGACCGCTGCTGTAGTGCGCGTCAGACTGGGCAGTACGCCATACCAGATAATGTAGCCGAAGCCGGAAGCTACCGCGCCCGAGGCGACCGCATAGGCAAGCCCGTAGATATTCGGTCGAAAGAAAACGAAGCCGGCAAGTATTAGAACAGCGCCGATTGGCGTGCATCGGATGAAGTTTCCGGCCGTGTCTGCCAAGGGCGATACCGATCCTCTTCCCACAAGAGAGTAAGCACCCCACGATAGACCTGCGATCGCCATCAGCATTGCCCCGCCCAGTGGCGGCGCGGTCAGTCCGGGTGAGACCAGGAATATGAGCGCTATAAACGCTATGCCCATACCGAGCCATTCCAGTAGCGCTGGTCGGTCGCCTTTCACGATCGCCCATGCGACCATGCCGATCTGGACACTGGCAAATAGGATGAGGGCTCCAGGTCCGGCCCCCACCATGACGTATGCAATCGAGAACGTTACCGCGTAGACTAGGAGAGACGCGGCGCTCCACCAATTTCCCATCTTTGTAAGGGTTGGCCGACCCGTTGGACCTGATCGGAAAAAGACGATCATTGCAAGCACAGTCGCCCCCGAAACAAGCCTGATGCCGGAAAAGGCGAGTGGGTCGATATCGCTGTCGGAAAGAGCAAGCCTAGCCAAGATGGAGTTGGCCGCAAAGGCCAACATTGCGACGCCGGTCAGAAATGACGTTCTCATTGCCGAAGGTAATCACCATCCGCCATGCCGAGCAAGCCACCAGTCCACCGCCCATCAGGCACAGGCGCAGCGCCGGACCCGCTTGCCAGAGAATGGAATGTCGATGGCAACTATCACTACTTTGGCAGAAGTGAACGAGGCGGTTTGAGGAGGAGGTAGCGGCAGGGTTTTGTTGCAACCGTTGACTGGAAACGTAAAGAGGCCGGCCTCGATGCCAATTATGCGGCAAGAATTGCGAATTGCTCAGCCAAGGATGGATTCGGATTGAAGGCGTATCTCGCCTGTCGTTTGCGCATCATGTGGACCATCTCGATGCCGGACAGGATAATCACGGCTGATGCCTGTGATTTGAACCCAAGCATTGGTCGGACGCGGCGCTTGATGCGCCGATGGTCCTGCTCGATCCGGTTATTCAGGTACTTACTCTTGCGGATTTCGATCGGCTTCAGCCGGCGCCGAGAGCGATCCTGCAAGCGATTTGTGGCGTCACAGGAAACGATAGCCTCGTGGTTGGTTTGGCTGCCGTCGATGACAACGCGGTCAGGTCGGCCATGGCGTGCCAACGCCTTTCTAAAGAACCGCTTGGCCGACGGTAGGTCACGCTGCTCGCTGAACCAGAATTCGACCGTGTCGCCGACACTGTCGATGGCGCGGTATAGGTACATCCACTGGCCGCGGACCTTGATGTAAGTCTCGTCGATATGCCATCTGCCGGTCACGTTCCGCTTCCGTCGGTTGAAACGCTCCAGCAGTTCCGGTGCGTAGCGGACGGTCCAACGGTGAATCGTCGTGTGATCGACGGAAATGCCCCGCTCGGCCATCATCTCTTCCAGATCACGCAGGCTCAGACTGTAGACCAGGTACCAGCGCACGCAAAGCAGGATTACTGAGTGGTCGAACTGGCGGCCCTTGAACATTTGATTCTCCAAAATGTCAGAGGCTCTCCTTGCCACAGTGCCCGTATTCAAAACGTTGCAACACAACCGACAAGGAAGCTGCACTCAAGCAGGTCAAAGTCATTAAAGCTGGAATCCTCGCCGAGGATAAGAAGCAGCGCAATAAGGCCGCGAAGGTGACCAAGCAGCAGATGCCTTATCCATACGTTGGACATGCGCTGGGCGAGCCTTGGCTGCAGGCGGCCATCCATGGCGCGATACATCTTGGCCCCGACGAGGCCTCGACCCTGCGAACGCTCCCGAAAGGGCGTGATCCGGGCTCCTATCGCTCACCGGATGTAATGTCAGCTTGCGGCGACACCGCTTATGCGGCCAACCGCCTAACCACCAAATCGCGACTCCGGCAGACCTTTCACGCCCAAGCCTTTGATTGCAAACAGGCTGCCGCGCAGCACGCCATCTCCCGGAAAACGCGGCAAAGGTGGCTTGGCCATCGAGGTGACATAGAGGATGTCGAGGTCCGGCCCGCCGAACATGACACTGGTGACCTTCTTCACCGGCATCTCGATAATGCGCTCGGCGCTGCCGTCTGGGCGGTAGCGTACGATCTTGCCGTCATAGACCAACGCATTCCACAAGCATCCTTCGGCATCGACCGTCGAGCCGTCAGCGGCACCGCCGCCCGACATGTCCACTTTGGTAAAGGTGCGCCGGTTGGATACTTCGCCGGTTTCTTGATCGTAGTCGTAGGCCCAGATTTCTCCTGTCCAGGTGTCGGTGAAATAGAAGATGTTACCGTCGGGGCTCCAGCATGGTCCGTTCGAAACGATGATGCCGGTGTCGAGCGTGTGGACCGATAGGTCCGGGTCCACACGGTAAAGCGCGCCATTTGGGCCGCTTTCCATCGTATCCATGGAGCCGGCGACGAAGCGGCCGCGTTTGTCGACCTTGCCGTCGTTGAGGCGATTATCCGCCTTGCCTGGCTCCGGGTCATGGATCAGTTCGACGTCGCCTGTCTTGAAGTCGAGCAGGTGAAAGCCACGCTGCAGCGCCACGATCGCGCCGGTTCCGTCCTTGCGCACCGCCATCGAGCCGATCTTCATAGGCACGTCCCAGGCGCGAATCTCGCGCCCGTCATGGGTCGAGCGGAAGACCCGCCCGTCAAAGGAATCAATCCAGTAGAGCCGCTGCTGCTCCACATCCCATAGCGGGCCTTCGCCAAGGGTGGTCTTGACGTCCGCGACGATCTCGATATTCATAGCAACTCCTCTCTGAAAATTACGCGTCAACCGCGAAAACGCCGTTCTTCAATGCCGCGCACGCCGAGCCCATGCACCGCGAAGACGAAACCGGCTTCGCGCTCCCGGTGATGGGCATTGTTGTGGGGGCGCGCCATCGACGTGATATAGGCGATGTCGAGATCCGGGCCGCCGAAGGTGACGCTCGTGGTCGAATTCACCGGCAGGCCCACGATGCGGTCGATGACACCGTTAGGATCAAAGCGGATCAGCCGACCCGAATACACTTCCGCGCTCCAGACATAGCCTTCCTCATCCACCGTGGCCCCATCCGGATAGCCGCGCAGGCCCTCGAATGTCGTAAAGACGCGCCTGGACCGTACCGATCCCGTCGCCGGATCGTAGGCATAGGCGTAGATGGTCTTCTTGAAGCTGTCGGCGAAATAGAGCGTGCGGCCGTCCGGACTGAAGCAGGGCCCGTTAGAGCAGATGATGCCGGTGTCCAGCACATGCAGCGACAGATCGGGATCAAGCCTGAACAGCTTGCCTACAGGCTCGCTTTCCTGAAAGTCCATGGAGCCGGCGATGAAGCGCCCCTGTCGGTCGACCTTGCCGTCATTGAGACGTGGACGCAGTCCGCCGGGTTGGGTCTCGATGATACGCTCGGCGGCGCCCGTGACGAAATCGAAGCTATAGAACCCGTCGCGCAACGCCAACACGGCACCGCCCCTCTCCCGCAAGGCCATCGAGCCGATCGGCTCCGGCAGCGACCAATGCTTGCGGTCACGGCCGGCGGCATCGCTGGAATGGATCATCGGGCGATAGGAATCGATCCAGTAAAGCCGCTGCTCCTTCACATCCCAAAGCGGGCCTTCGCCGAGTTGGTCGGGGTTGTCGCTCAAGACCTCTATGCGCAGCATATGTATCCTCCCGTCAGCCTCTTCAGAAAGCCACCTGGTCGCCGCCCTTCAGTTCAAGGATTGCGCGCGCTTCATCGGGCGTAGCGACCTCCAGACCCAGTCCTTCGATGATCTTTCGCGCCAGGATAACCTGTTCAGCATTCGATTTCGCCAGCTTGCCCTTGCCTGCCCAGAGACTGTCTTCCAGCCCGACGCGAATGTTGCCGCCAAGTGCTGCCGACTGCGCGGCGATGCGCAACTGGCTCGCTCCAGCGCCCAGAACCGACCAGCGGAAACTGTCGCCAAACAGCCGGTCGGCCGTTCGCTTCATGTGCGCGACATCTTCGGGGTGCGTGCCGATACCGCCGAGCAAGCCAAACACGGACTGTACGAAGAAGGGTGGTTTCACCAGGCCGCGCTCCGCGAAATGCGCCAGATTGTAGAGATGGGCAATGTCGTAGCATTCGAACTCGAAGCGCGTGCCGTTGTCGTAGCAGGTCGAGAGAATATACTCGATGTCCTTGAACGAGTTGCGAAAGACGAGATCGCGCGTGGCTTCCAGATGTGGCTTTTCCCAATCGAACTTGAAGGTCTCATATTTGTCGGCGAGATGGTAGAGCCCGAAATTAATCGACCCCATGTTGAGCGAAGCGACCTCCGGCTTGAACTTGGCCGCTGGCCGAACACGCTCTTCGACCTTCATGTAGGGGCTGCCGCCGGTGGTGATGTTGATGGCGGCGTTGGTGCCCTGCTTCACGCGCGGCAGGAAACGCGCGAAGGCTTCCGGTGTCTGGTCCGGTTTGCCGGTTTCCGGATCGCGGGCATGCAGGTGGAGAATGGCCGCCCCAGCCTCGGCCGCCGCGATCGCCTCGGCGGCGATCTGGTCTGGGGTGATCGGCAGATAGGGCGACATGGTCGGCGTATGGATCGCTCCCGTTACCGCACAGGTGATGATTACCTTGTTCTTCACGGTCGAACCGCTGGATTTGCGCGTGGTGACATTCATTTGCCGAATTCCTTTTCGGATTTCTTCTTGTGCGCTGCGAGCGCCATGAGGTGCCGGTCGCGCCATACTTGCCGCTCCACCAGTCTTTCCTTTGGCAATGCCTTTCGCCGGTCGGCTTCCACGGTTTCCAAAACCGCGCCGGACCAGTCGACGCGGTGCAGCATCTGCGGAAAGATATTGGAGTAGATCGACTGATAGCGTTCGACATAGTCGCGCACGCCACCCGGTGCATTGAGGTCGATCGTTTCGAACGGCCCCATGAAGGACCAGCGTAGCGCCAAGCCTTCGCGGATACCGATATCGACGTCCTCGACACTGGCATAGCCGCCGTCCACCAACCGGAAAGCCTCTTCCAGAAGCGCGCCCTGCATGCGGTTCATGATGAAGCCGTCCAGTTCCCGCTTCATCACCAGCGGCGCGTGGCCGGCGGCAACGAGGAAAGCCCGCGTCTTATCCACGGTCTCGACTGTCGTCCACGGCGCCGGCACCACTTCCGCGGCAGGAACCAGATAGGGCGGGTTGATGGGATGGACGACGATGCAGCGGTGACGGCCAGCCAGATGCTCGGTAAAGGTCGAAGGTAGCAGCGCCGAGGTTGAACTTGCAATCACAGCATCGGGACCGGCCAGCGCATCGATCCGGGAGAACACCGAGCGCTTGATATCGCGGTCCTCCGGCGTGTTTTCCTGCACATGGACAGCCCCCGACAGGGCGTCGCCGAGCTCCGGAACCACGGTGATGCGTGTCAGCACCGCTGCCGGTGTCTGGCCGCGCAGGAGATCGTTTGCGGCAAGGTCGGCGAGCACGCCGGCGATGTAATCATGAGCCCCCTTGGTCGCCTCTGGCGACTGGTCCCACAGCCGCACCTCATGTCCTGCACGGGCGAAGCTGATGGCCCAGGCCCGTCCAATGAACCCGCTCCCGACGATGGTGACTGCCGACATTTCTACCTCCTCACAAAGTCTCGACGTTGCCATCCACACCGAGCGACTGGCCGGAAACGTTGATCCCGGCATCGGAGAGCAGGAAGGCGACCATTGAAGCGACATCGTAGGGGCTGGTCATGCGCCGCAGCGAAATGTTCTGGAGATAGCGGCCGGTCATCTCTTCTTGGCTGACACCGACCTGTTTGGCGCGGGCAATGATGACGCTTTCGATGCGCGGCCCTTCGATAATGCCGGGCAGAATGGCATTGACGCGGATGGCATGCGGGCCAAGTTCCTTGGCAAGGCTCTGGGTGAAGCCGATGACGCCGAACTTCGCCGCTGAGTAGGGTGTGCGAAACGCATAGCCGTATCTGCCGGCAGCCGATGACATGGAAACGATCGAACCGCCGCCGGCAGCCTTGAGCAACGGCACGGCGCGGCGCGCGCACAGGAACTGGCCCGTCAGGCCGACGTCGAGGCAGCGCCGCCATTCGGCCGGGTCGATCTCCTCGACGCTCCCCGTCGGGCCGGCGATGCCGGCATTATTGATGAGCGCGTCGAGGCCGCCAAGCTTCGCCTTTACCGTCTCGAACAGCCGGTCCACGTCCGCCTCGATGGAAACATCGGCTTTTACCGCACCTTCCAGATCCAGCTTTCGTCCGGCCGCGTCGAGCGCGTCCTGCGCAATGTCGCAAATGACGGTGCGGGCCCCGAGATGCGACAGCGTGTCGGCAATGGCAAAGCCGATGCCGCCGGCTCCTGCCGTCACCACCACGCGCTGACCCTTCAGCCCTCGCAGAAATTCGTCAGCAGAGTGCGGTGCGCTTGAGCTCATGGTTCCGTTCCTTTCATTGCACGTGACGTTCGCGCAGCGCCATGACCGCGCCCAGAACGACCAGACCGTAGAGGATCGCCCGCGTCGCGTAGGGCAGCATGGTGCCGGCCAGCAGCATCTGCAGGGCGGTGAGCAGAAGCACACCTCCGAGCATTCCAAGATAGTGACCACGCCCGCCGGTAATCAGCGCACCGCCGACCACGACAACCGCGATGGACGGCAGCAGATAATCGTCGCCCATTCCAAGGCTTGCCTGACCGGAAAAACCGGTAAGCATGATGCCGACCATCGCCGCGCACAGGGCCGACAGCATGTAGACTAGGACCAGTGTCTTCTCGACCGCGACCCCCGAGAGCTGCGCGGCGCGGATGCTGTTGCCGATGCCGTAGACACGGCGGCCGAACGCGGTGCGCCCAAGCAGCAGGACGGCGACGGCGACGAAAGCGACCATGAAGGGGATGACCGGGGTCACTCCTGCTACCTTGCCAGTCATGAACCAGCGCAGCATCGGCGAGGAAAAGCCGGCCGGCGTTCCCTGCGAATAGAGAAGCGCGAAGCCCTGCAGGATTCCGTTCATGGCAAGCGTCATCACGATCGGAGAGATTCCAAGATAAACAATACCGACGCCGTTGGCGAAACCGATCGCGCAGGCCATTAGCAGTACCGTCGGTAAGGCGTAGGCGAGTGCAACATCCGAGCCGTTGACCATTCCGGCCAGGACGATGCCGGAAATGCCGATCACCCATGGCACGGAAAGGTCGAGCCCCCCGGTGAGGATCACCGCACCCTGCCCCAGCGCGAGCACGGCTAGGAAGGACGACAGAACGAGCAGAGAATTCCAGTAGCCCGGATTGAGGATGGCGCGCCCGAGCCAGATCTGGGTGACGACGACAACGATCACAAGGCAAACATAGGCAGGCAGAGCGTAGCGCAATGTCTCGCTGTGACGGAGATAAAAGGACGGGCGCACCGTTGCACCGGACTTTTCGCCGGCGCCGGCAAACTTCAGGCGCCGGTCGGCGCGGTCGAGTTGCGAAGGCAGCATGCCGGCACGCCAAGCAGCGAGGCGTGAATAGGCAGCGCGAAGCTGCACGGCCAGCACCGAGCCGTAGGAAATGGAACCAGCTAGCACGGCCAGTATCAGAATGGTGCCTTCGGCGATGGTGGAATAATAGGCCGAGACGTTGAGAACTAGCAGAAGGTTCACCACGATCATCAGGATGTAGGAGCCGAACACCGTTCCAACCGGCCCGCCCTGCCCGCCGCCAAGCCGCGTTCCGCCAACGACCACCGCCGCGAACATCGATAGCAGCAGCGGGTTTCCAACCAGGGGATCGCCGCTGCCGGTCTGGGCGCTGATGAAGACTCCGGCAAGGCCGTAGCATCCACCGGCAACGACATAGACCATGAAGCGCACGAGCGTGACGTTGACGCCGACCGCATTGGCCGATTCCGGATCGCTTCCGACCGCGTAAAGCGCGGTACCGAACCGTGTTGCCTTCAGCCAGAACCAGGCCAGCAGCACTACCCCGATGACTACCAGCGGCATCGGGAGCCAACCGGCAATTGCGTCGCCCAGGTAGAAAGAGCCGAGATCGGGCGACACGAAACCGCCAGGCTTGTCCATCACCAGCAGGGTCACGCCCTGCAGGATAAACATGGTGGAAAGCGTCACCACGATGGGCTGCATCCGCAGCACCGCAACGAAGAAGCCATTGAAGGCGCCGACGGCCATACCGACACCGATGCCGACCAGCGTCCACAAGGCGATGCTGGTGCCGGTGGCCATGGGATCCATGTTCGAAGCCAGAACGACATTGACCAGCGAAACGACCGCGCCTGCGGAAAGGTCGAAGCCGCCCGACAGGATGACGATGGTCTGGCCGATGGAAGCAAGCGCGGAAGTCGCGCCGCCACTGGAGAGGAAGGACACGTCGAAATAACTGAGTGGCGCAACGCTGACCCAGTTCACGACGCCAAGCAGAACCGCGAAGACGAAGGCCGCGATGAGCGAGCCTCGATCCCGCGCCAGGTTGCGCTGAATCCTGGCCGAGAACGGCGCCCGCGACAGCGGCGCGGCCGTCATGCCGCCACCTCATCGCCTACAATACCCTGCCCGAGAGCCGGACGCATGATCGCGGCTTCGGAGATACTGTCGCCGTCCAGCTCAACTGCGATGCGACCGTCATAGAGGACGAGGACGCGATCGCACAAATGAACGAGTTCGGGAATTTCGGTCGAGTGCAGCAAGATCGACCCGCCGGCGGCGACATAGGCCCGCATCATCACGTAAAGCTCATGCTTGGTCCCGACATCAATGCCGCGCGTCGGATCGAAGAGGAGCAGGATTCGACTCTGCGCCACCATCCACTTCGCGATGGCGATCTTTTGCTGATTCCCGCCTGAAAACGCGCCCACGCGCGTCCAGAGCGCTCGTCGATCGACCTCGACTGTGGCAAACGCATTTTCAACGGCACTGGTTTCAGCACCGTCATCGATAAGTCCGAAGCGGGAAAACCGCGCCACAACGGGCAAGGAAGCGTTCTGGCGTCCAGAAAGCTTGAGGAACAAGCCTTCCGACTTGCGATCCTCCGGCACCAGTCCGATCGCTATATTGGGACGCAGCGCGTCTGCCGGCGAGCCTATCCGTACCTTGCGGCCATCAACGAGGATGTCCCCGCGCTCGATCTCGGTCATGCCGAAGCAGGCAAGAAACAGGTCCTGCTGGCCCATGCCCTGCAAGCCGGCAACGCCAAGGATTTCGCCCTTGCGCAGATCAAAGGCCACGTTATCCAGCTTCCGCCCCGTCTTGAGCGACCGCACCCCGAGAACCGGAGCACCAAATACATTTTCGCCATTGGGCTTGGACGGGAAAGCCTGCTCGATGGACCGGCCGATGATCTTCTCTATGACTTCGCTGTCCGAGACGCCGGCGACGGGCGAGGTGAGAATGTGCCGGCCGTTGCGCAGGATGGTCATGGTGTCGCAAAAGGCGCGCACCTCGCGCATGCGGTGGGTGATGAAGACGATCGTGGTCCCCTCGTTCTTTAGCCGCTCGACGATACCGCCCAGCCAGTCGACGTCGCGGCCGGCCAGCGTGGAGGTGGGTTCGTCGAGAAGCAGGATGCGCGGCTTGCGGTAGATCGCGCGCGCGATCTCGATCTTTTGCCGGACGGCCAGTTCGAGTGATCCCACTTCCGCGTCCAGATCGACCGAAAAGCCAAGGCCTGCGATATGGCTCTTCACCGCCGCACGAGCCGCGGTCCGACGGATGACGCCGCCAAAGCCGATCGGCGCATAAGGCAGAAGCATGTTGTCGAGTACGGAGATGTCGCGCACCAGCGTCATTTCCTGGAACGCCGTCTGTATGCCGAGCCGGTGGGCCGCGCGTGGCGTGCCCAGAGCCGTGTCCTGGCCGAAGATGCGCAGTTTTCCATCGCTCGGGCGTGCTAGTCCTGACAGCAGTTTAACCAGCGTCGACTTTCCGGCGCCGTTTTCGCCAAGCAGCGCATGCACGCTGCCGGGCACGACGGCGAACGACACGGCGTCCAGCGCGACCGTCGGGCCGAACGCCTTGCGAATGCCGTCGACCTCAACGGCGGGTATCTGCAGGTTGGTTGTCATTTTAGCCGCACGGTCAGGCAATGCGTGGACAGGCGCCACGCATTGCCTTGTGGAAGGAATCAATCTTCGGGTTGGCCGACAAGCGCGGCATTCAAGCCGATCTCGGGCGTCTGATCCGAGAAGATTGACGCAAACCAGCCCGGATTGCTTACGAGTGCCGGCTTGAAGACATTGCAGCCGGCTTTCATCTCCGCCCAGGTTCCCTCTTCGCAGAGCTTGACCGTTTCGTTCGTGACCAGAGGCAGCGGCAGGATGGTCGTTTTCTCAACTTCCTTGCCATCGAGCACATCCACCGCCAACTTGAGCGCCAGAGCGCCCGAATAAGGCGGCGAAGCGTAGGATATGCTCGGATAGCCCATCGGCCGATAGGTGCCGTTGCTGCCTTCGACCTCGGTTCCTGCCGGAAGCATCTGCGTCCGGTGGCCATTTGATCCCTCGCCGGCGCAGGGCTTTTTCTTGTCGTCTGCAATGCCTGCCTCATCCTCCATCGAGGCTGCGGTATAGCAACCGACCTGCATCCACATGCCATCGATTTCGTCCCAGCCTCGCGTGCCAAGTATCTTGGACAGTTCCGTACGCGCCACGGCCTGGCTCCACATACCGACTGCCTCACCGACGATCTTGATGTCGGGATGCTTGGCAAACACTTCCTTGGCGGCTTTGGTGCGCTGGTCGTCGACCGAAGTGCCCGGAACGCCGGTGATGGCGATTACGTTGCCCTTGCCGCCAAGCTTGTCGACGAGCCATTCGGCGGTAGCACGCCCGGCTTCTTCCTGATCCATATGCACGTTGTAGGCGCAAGGTTCCGTGATTTCGGCGTCGTAGGCGAAGATTTTCACGCCCTTGTCGCAGGCGTTCTTGACTACCTGATTGAGTGCAGTCGGCGAGATCGGATAGACGATGATCGCCTGTGCCCCGGCCTGAACCATTGCATTGATTTGCTGGATCTGGCGCTGCGCGTTCGGGCCGGCGACCTGAACCTGAAGGTCGACCTTGTCGGTCAAGCTTTTGTGCGCCGCGATCGCCTTGACCATGTTCGCGGCTTCGGCCTGCCAGTCGTTGCCGATGTAGCTCATGCTCAAGTAGATCTTGTACTTGTCAGCCGCTTGCGCCGTCGTGCCGATCGCAAATGCGCTCGCTACAATTCCGGCCAAAAGGGCGGCCCGCCGGATTCTCGCTCCGTGTTTCATGACTTCTCCTCCCACCTAACACCGGATGTCCTCCAAACCACCCAGGGTGCTTGTCATCCAGCACGATCGAGCCTAACATCATTTGATCAAAGATCAATGAGTAAATCAGCTGAGACTGCTTGACCTGAAGAGACAGAGACTGCATTGCCATCTCGAAGCGCCTTAGGGTCTATTGAGGATCAGGATAGTCGATGATTGCCGCTGACTTCAGGAGCCGGGACCTCGGGGTTCCTCAATTGTCGAAGGAGACTCTGCAGGACCAGGTGTTTCGGCACGTCAGCGAACTGATCCTGGACGGCAGTATCGTTCCAGGCGAAATGGTCACCGTCCAGAGCCTTGCCGATGCCTTCGGGGTAAGTCCCATGCCTGTGCGCGAGGCGCTGCGGCGACTGACAGCGGCCAACGCACTGACTGTCGTGTCGGGTCGCTCCATCGGCATCCCGGCTCTCAGCCGCGCGAGACTAACCGACCTGAGAAACGTTCGTTTCGAAATCGAGGCAATAGCTGCCGGGTGGGCAGCGCAGCGGCGTGACGACGCCGAACTGGCCACGCTGGCCCGCCATCTGGAAGAACTCGAGAGCGCCAATGCCGCCGGCAACGTAAAGGCCTATCTGCGGGCCAACTATGCGTTCCATTTCTCGATCTATCGCGCGACACGGTCCGAGAACCTGCTCAACATCATCGAAAACCTGTGGCTGCAGATCAGTCCCTATTTCAATATGCTGCACGGTTCTGGAAACTACTCCACCGCCAACCAGCGCCATCGGGAAATGTTCTCGGCAATGCGCGACCGCAATGTGGAGTCGATCATGCAAGCTGTTCGAGCCGATATCGACGCCGCTTACGAGGTGCTGATCAAGCGTCTGGATTGAATTCCCGACGACGTATTAAGCTATCCGGGACATCGGCCGGATTGAATTGCGTCGCCTGTTCGAAGATTTTTCCTTCCGGGTGGTTCACGGCGAGGCCATGATCGTTCCCGGATTGATAGCCGCCGGACCGGCGCAATCACTTTCAGATAACGTGGCAATAGCCTTTTCCGGGGCGATGTCACGGTAACGGCTTGTGAGGAGCCATGGCGATAGACGCACATGCATGAACAACTTGCCCATCAGCTACAAGCGCCATCGCTTCCCGCCTCAGAT
>NZ_JBTMXA010000003.1:0-401121 GCF_054489545.1 Mesorhizobium sp. A556 | reverse complement strand
CGCATGGTGTGATCGATGGCGTTGATGAAACCGAAGCTTCCGTGACGGAAGCCAACACGGAAACCAGCGACTTCTTTGGCGTTGGCTCGACCTTCACGCTCACAACTGCTATTGGTGAGAATGTTGTTGGTACGGAACTTGGGGACACGTTCAACGTGATTGGCGACGGTGCTGATATAACGCTGAACACCTTCGATGTGATCAACGGCGCGGGCGGTAATGACACGCTCAATCTCTTGTTGACAACGGCTGGCGGTGGTCTTCCAACCACTGCCCAGATGAGCAGCGTGGAAAACATCCACGTTGATGCTACTACTATTGTGCTCACGGCTCTTGACTCCTCCGCCCTTCTGGACGTTACGAGCCTTGACGTCGGTGGTTTTGGTGCAACTGCCATCACGCTTGGGGAAGGTCAGTCTCTGACATTGTCCAACACGACAGCGGCTACTACCACGCTTACGGTTGATGCAGAGGAAGTCGCTACGACGATCCACTTGGATGGCGCAGCCACTGCAACCGCTGTCACGCTGGTTGGTGCTGCAAACACGACACTGGACGTAGAGGGTTCGGTTGCTGGGGCGGGTGCGACTGCTCTGACCGTGAACGCAGCGGCCACGACGGAAACGTTGGATCTTGGGCTGTCGTCCGATACAGTCGTCACCGCCGCTGGTACTGTACTCACGACCATCGACGCTTCGGCTTCGACTGGTGACCTAGGGCTTGCTGCGTCAGCTACCGTCGAAACCATCTTGGGTGGTTCTGGTGTTGACACTATCGCAGAAGGCGCAGCGGGTACTCTCGTTCAGGGTGGCGCTGGTGCCGATATCATCACGCTTGACGCGACTGCACCTTCGGATGTGGTCATTAATCTTGGCGACAGCGGTGTGACACTTGCGACAGTGGATACTGTCACTGGCTTCGCCGCCGCGTCCGATCATCTGGACTTCAACCTTGCAGACGGCTCTGCCACCAATCTCGTCGACGGCGGCGTCTTCTCCAGCTTCCTTGATGTGCTGACAACCGCCGATACTACTGTGTTTGATGGCACGGTTCAGTACTTCTTCGGCAACGATGGCGTTAACACCTACGTGTTCGTAGATGCCGATCTCGATGGTTCGGCTGATATGGCAGTGACTCTTGTCGGTAATATCGCGCTGACTGAGGATAGCTTCATCGCCTAATCACCCTCTCACCTGAGAGTGATCCAACTACTGACCCCCGCTGGCTTAGGCTGGCGGGGTTTTTCTATTCAAGCAGGAGCCTATAATGAGCGACCAAGCCAGCCCGGCCATCACCATCGACGGCAAGACATACGACCTCAACAGTCTCTCCGAGGCCACCAAGGCGCAACTCGTCAATGTGCAGACGGTGGACCGAAAGATCACCGAGCTTCAACAGGATATAGCCATCATGCAGACGGCCCGTGCAGCCTATGCGCGAGAGCTGACGAGCGCGCTGAAGAACGAGCGCGACAGGGAAAAGCCGCTGTTTTGATCTGGTGAGCTTACTAGCTTCCTACATCGACCTCGCGTCTCTGAAGTGGGGCAATGGAAATACCGGGGGATGGTCGATCTGTTTTTAGGCTCGACAGATCCAAGCCTGGATATTCAATCGAGTTCACTATATCTGCTCGCCGCTTCAATGTGCCTTCCGGCAGGACGCCGTTTGCGCTGGTATGTCCGAAGAGGAAACCGAACTGCTCGTCTAGATACCCCGCCCTGAGCGCATCGATTGCGCCATGGCGGAGGCTATAGAGCGATACGCCTCGCCCTTTCTTGATTTTCAAGCGCGTAAGGTAAATGCCGAAATTCTTTTCGAAGCTGGCAATCATCTGCCCGCGTTGATTTCGCACGGCAGTAGGGAACAGACGGGCCTCGCCCGCCGCTTTCATACGGTCGAGGTATTTGATAAATCCAAGGGCAATTAGTTCAGGGTGAATAGGCACGACGCGCATTGATCCTCGTGTTTCTACGCTATTCTTCCTCTCGCCTTCTTCGGTAATATGAAAAATCCAAATACCATGCTCCTGCCGAATGTCTGACACGGCAAGCTGTGCAATCTCGCCGGGTCGAGCGCCGGAATAGAGCATGATCAATGGAACCCAATAACGGTAATCCCGTATCATGATGTTACCTGGCTTCGCCCAACATCGAGACGCTTCATCGCTCTGGCAACCGGTGAACAAAGGTGAGGCGAAAAGGATGTTCATTTGATCGACGGTGAACGGAAGCATCAAGCGCTTGTGCCGATCAAGGGATTGTTGATGGCCGACGACGGGGTTGCGGTCTAGGACACGACGAAGCACAAGCCAATCGCAGAAAGCGCCTACGGCGGACAAGTGTCGATTTACGGTTCTGTCACTGATTGTAGGTTTCTTGACGGACACATTTTTCTTGATCACTTGACGCATGGTCATGCCACGAAAAAGGGCGATCTCCGCAGCCTTTACCGGCCATTTCATCAAGAGGTCTTTCCAGTCACCGACATGCCTCCCCGTGATCGTCGCAGGCGCAATGTTGCCGATGGTGTCGGCGAACAGCTTCACGTCGCGTCGGGCCTGGGTAAGCGTGTCGGCGCTGATACCTTTAACGTTCTCACGAGCATACCGATCATAAAGGTCCATGATCGTTTCGATTTGGTCCATTTACTCCCTATCTCGTCCTGTAATATAGCAGGCCATTCCAGGGGAATTAGAGGGCTGGAACGTGAGGATTGCAAGAGTTAAGGCTGGAAAACGATCACTCAGCCGACTTCCCCGCGATAGAGGGCGGCGTAGGCGTTTCCGAGCGCTTCGGCCGTAAACAGGGTTTCATACCGTTGCCGCGCGGCCGCTCCAAAGCGGCGGGCGAGAGCGTCGTCGGCCAGCAATCTGTTCATGGCGCCGGCCAGCGCGTCGGGATCGCCGGGGGGCACCACGAAGCCGGTTTCGCCATCGGCATTGACATAGGACGTGCCCGTGCCGATCTCGCATGAGATCAAGGGGCGGCCGTAGGTCGCGGCTTCCACCAGCACCATTCCGAATGCCTCCGAGCGCTGGTGCGACGGCAGCACGAATGCGCGGCAGCCGGCCAGGAGACGGTATTTTTCCGTCTCGCTCACGCGCCCCGCGAATTCGACGTTGTCGCAGCCGGTTTCGCGCGCAAGCCGCTTCAACGCCGGCCCCTCCGGCCCTTCGCCCGCGATGACGATCCTGGCTTTTACCCGTTTAGCCGCCTCGATCAGCGTCGTCAGGCCCTTGTAGTAGCGCAGCACGCCCACGAACAGGAAGTAGGGTTCAGCGTCCGGCTGCGGGGCGGGGTGAGGGTATTGCAGGCTCAGATCCTCGATGCCGAGCGGAATGACGCGGACCCGGTTCCTCACCCGGGCATCCGACAGAAACGGGCTGGTTGCGGCATAGGTCGGCGAGGTGGCGACGATCGCCTCCATCGCGTCCGTCATGCGGCGCATCAGCGGCGCATAGAGCCGCGCCAGCATCGCCTGGCGCACGATGTCGGAATGGTAGGTCATGACCGCGCGCGCGGCCGGCCTGACCGTCAGGTGCAGCAGGTCGGCAAACGGCCATGGAAAATGGTAATGAATGACGTCGTGCTCGGTAGAAAGCCTGGCGAACAGACGCCACGCATCGGGGCCGCCGAGATCGCATGAGGCGGGCGCCGCGAAGGAACGGCTGCGCCATGTGACGCTGTCATCGACCTCCAGACGCTGCGGCCTGGGCTGCGGCGACAGGCAAAATATGCTACTGTCGATGCCGAGCGGCCTCACGCTGCGGCAAATCTGGCGGATCGCCTCCTGCAAGCCGCCCTCGGGGTCGGGAAAATAGGTCCGATAGACATGAAGAACACGCATGGAATTAGCGGCTGTGCCCTATTTCAGGCGCTTTTCGCCGTGAAAGAAAAGTCTCTGCCTTCTTCACTGTTGCCCTCATGGCCATAGTTGCCCGCACCGGCAGAGCGGCGGCAGACCATCCAGAAAAGCCAAGCAGGAAGCCATCACGGCCCGCTTTTCTGTTCCGGTCATTTTTGCTCGATACATGCAGAAAGCGGCCTCTTCTTACCCAGTTTATTGTTCTAGAGCGCGTGGTGAGTTTCATATACGCCCGGCGAGCTTCAACGCCTTGTTTTCGTGCATGTCTTTACCCTGAAAACGCGTCCAACTTCTGGAGATATGCTTGAGGCAAGGCCGTCCGTCTGCGGGCTGTGTGTCAAACACTCCAAACAGCGTGGTAACAGTTTTGTCACTGTGTCATAATATGCCAATCGGAGCGCGAGAACGGGGTTTCATTGTGGAGGGCGCGATGGTATTCACGGCGCAGTTATAGCCTGGCAAGAAACGTTCTGCTGAATGAGATGCGCTATCTGGCGGTGCAATCTTCCTCAGGTTAATCTGACCATCGAAAGAAGCCAAATGCAAGTCGGAAACCCGTTCGTTTCAGCGCTGAAGACGTACCGATCGATCATCGCGTCGACAGTAATCTTCAGCAGTGCGATCAACCTTCTCGTTTTCGTCTCTCCGCTCTATATGCTGCAAGTTTACGATCGGGTGCTGCATAGCCGCTCGGAGATGACGCTGGCAATGGTCACCGTGATCGCGCTGGCCATGCTGGCGATTTACGGTGTTCTGGAATGGCTGCGTTCCCGCATCCTGGTGCGCTCGGGCATGCGCTTCGACGACATGGTCGCCAAGGGCCTTTTCAACCGCGTCGTCACCAATACCTTGATGCAACCGCAGGCGCGCTCCGAATTCGCGCTGTCGGATATCGACAGGCTGCGCGAGTTCTTTACCGGTTCCGGGCTGATCGCGCTGTGCGACGTGCCGTGGATGCCGATCATGCTGGCGGTGTGTTTCCTGTTTCATCCGCTGATCGGCTGGGTGGCGCTTATCGGCGCGGTCATCATTTTTATGCTCGCCATCGCCAATGAGCTGATGACCAAGAAAGCGTTGATGGCGGCCAACAACCATTCTCAGTCCGCACAGCATTTCGCGACGTCGACGCTACAGAACGTCGAGGTCATTCGTGCGCTGGGCATGGAAACCAGCCTGCGTCAGCGCTGGCATGGCATGCACGTCAAGATGCTGGAGCAGCAGGCGATCGCCAGCGACAAGGCCGGGGCGCTGCAGTCGATCTCGAAATTCGTGCGCATGTCGCTGCAGACCCTGGTTCTGGGAACTGGCGCTTATCTGGCGCTGCGCGGCATCATATCGCCCGGCGCGATGATTGCGTGCTCCATCATCTCCGGCCGCGCTCTGCAGCCCGTCGACCAGGTCGTCTCGCAGTGGAAGCAGTTCGTGTCGGCACGCCAGGCGTACAAGCGCCTGAGCAAGCTGTTCAGGGAAACGCCGGGAGAGATCGCGCGCACGGAATTGCCTGCCCCGACAGGCGTATTGACCGTGGAGCAGGTAACCATCCTGGCGCCCGGATCAAAAACGCCTCTGTTGCAAAACGTGTCCTTCGACATCCAGCCCGGTGAGGCGGTGGCCGTGGTCGGCCCGAGCGGAGCCGGCAAGTCGAGCCTGGTTCGGGCCCTGGTAGGGGTCTGGCAGCCATTTTCCGGCGCCGTTCGCCTGGATGGAGCGGATTTGCAGCACTGGAACAAGGACGATCTGGGCGTTCATATCGGCTATCTACCGCAAACCATCGAGCTGTTTTCCGGCACCATCGCCGAAAATATTTCCCGGTTCCGTGACGACGCTTCTTCCGAGCAGATCATCAAGGCTGCGACCCGTGCGCATGTTCACCAGATGATCCAGAACCTGCCCGAGGGCTATGACACGGAAATCGGTTCCGGCGGACGCGGGCTCTCTGGCGGGCAGCGCCAGCGTATCGGGCTGGCGCGGGCGCTCTTTGGCGAACCTTCGCTCATCATTCTCGACGAGCCCAATGCCAACCTCGATAGCGAGGGCGAGGAAGCTCTGTTCCGCGCCATTCACGAGCTGAAAGCTGAGCGCAAGTCGATCGTCTTCGTCAGCCACAAGATGAGCCTGGTGGCATTGTCGGAGAAGGCATTGCTGCTGACGGACGGACGCGTGCGGTCGTTCGGCCCGACCAAGGACCTGTTGCAGCCGAAGGCGCCGCAGCAAGTATCTGCCGCCGGGGCGGTGTCCGATATAAGGACGGCGGGTACGTCCACCGCTGTCCAGAACGGTATGCCCGCCGCCGCGCGTCAGGCTATCTGACCAAAGCAGGCGAAGCGATCCAACGCATAATCACTTATCCCCAGTCGGATAGATCATGAAGAAAATTACCGCCGCCGATCAGAGTAAATTTTCACCCGCACGGTACATCGCCGCCGGATATGTCACGCTATTCCTGACATTCGGTGTGTTTGGTACCTGGGCTGCCACGGCGCCCCTGGCCAGCGCCGTGGTCGCTGCCGGCGTCGTGTCGGTTGAATCGAACCGAAAGACCATCCAGCACCTGGAAGGCGGTATCGTTTCCGAAATCCTGGCCAAGGAAGGCGAGGTCGTCAAGCCTGGTGATATCGTGATCAAGCTCGATCCGACCCAGGCGCAGGGTTCTTATTCGATGCTGCAGAACCGCCGTTCCGTGCTGCGGGTGACGGAGGCTCGGCTCGACGCGGAAAGTGCTGCCGCCGACGCCATCGATTTGCCTGAAGACCTGAAGGGATCCGTCGACGAGACGGTGAACCAGTCAATCAAGCTGCAACAGACCATATTCGCCGATCGCAAGCGGACGCGTGACGGCCAGATCGGCATACTCAACGATCGTATCAGCCAGCTCGGGGAAGCCGTGGTCGGCCTCCAGCAGCAGAAAACCGCGATCGACGAACAGGTCACTTCTCTCGGTGAAGAAATCGTGCGGCTTACCAAGGGCAACGACCGCGGCGTTGTCGCGACGAACCAATTGGCCTCGGTCCAGCGGGCCAAACTGGATATGCAGGGCAACTACGGTCAGATAATATCGGAGATCGCGAAGCTGCAGCAGACCGTCTCGGAGACGAAGCTCCAGATCGTCCAGGTGAACCAGGAATTCGTGGAACGCGCCGGCAACGAGATGCGTGACATACGCGATCAGCTCAACGAAACCAGTGAACGTGCCGACGTCGCTCGCGATGTGCTTAATCGCACCGTGATCCGCGCGCCCGTCTATGGAATGCTGCAAAACATCCGCGTCCACACGATTGGCGGCGTGATCCGCCCCGCCGAGCCGGTCCTGGACATCATCCCGCTTGACGACGATTTGGTCGTATCCGCCAAGATACAGCCGATCGACATCGATAGCGTTCATGTGGGTCTCGATGCGGAGGTCCGCTTTTCTTCCTTCTCGGCACGAACGACGCCAGCCATTTTCGGCAAGGTGACCGTGCTGTCCCAGGACGTGATCGAGCCGACGCAAGCCAATCAGGAGCCTTATTACCAGGCGCGCATCCAGGTGGACACGAAGACCATTCCGATGGATTTGCGCGGCCGATTGTTGCCCGGCATGCCGGCCGACGTCATCATCGCCACGGGCGAACGCACGCTGGTGGAGTATCTTATCAAGCCGTTGACCGACACGTTCCACAAGAGCATGAAGGAAAAATAGCCCGGCCGGCCGCCATCGGTTCTGCGACAAGAGGGCGCTTTTGCGACCCCTCATCCATCAGAGCGCCGCGCATCCGAAGGGACGCACGGCGCTCTGATGCGCTAACAGGCAGACCCCGGAACGTGTGCAAAGCGTGCAGCTTTGCATGGAAACCGGCTACGGGAATGAGGGTGACAATTCCAACTATCCGGCTTAGAAGGCTCCGATCCTGATCGGGCACGCTGCGGCAAAGGCGTCGGATTTATCATTAGGAACGCATGCTTCGACATCTGTGGAAATATCGTTTTTTCGTTCTGACCTCGATCTGGAACGATTTCTATATGCGCTTTGTCCGCAGCAAGTTGGGCGGCGTGTGGCTGATCTTGCATCCACTGTCGCAGGTCATGATCTACGCCTTTATCCTGTCCAATCTTTTGGCCGCCCGGATACCTGGAATCGAGGGATCCTACGGCTACGCTATTTATCTCATGGCGGGGTTGCTCGGCTGGAATTTGTTCTCCGAAGTGCTTGACCGGTGCATGAAGGTATTCGTCAAGAACGCCAATATCATCAAGAAGATGAACTTTCCGCGCATTACGCTGCCGCTGATCGAGATCGGCTCGGCGCTTCTGAATAATGTCATGCTGCTGGTCGTCATGGTGGTCATCTTTTACTTGCTCGGCCACGAAGTCGGCTGGAGCATCTTGACCGTGTTTTTGTTGGCGCCAATCGTGGCGCTGCTGGCGGCGGGCATCGGTATCACGCTCGGCGTACTCAACGTCTTCATTCGCGATGTCGAACAGGTCATGCCGATCATCCTGCAACTGCTGTTCTGGTTCACGCCGATCGTGTATCCGGCGACCGGAATCCCCGAAAAATATCTCGCCTATCTTCGATTGAGCCCGGTCTTCCAGATCGTCACGGCGTACCACGAGGCGATTGTCTACCATCGTTTCCCATCGCTTTGGGGGATGCTCGTGCTGCTCGTGCTGGCGTTGGCAATCTGCGCCTTTTCGATCTTTCTTTTCCGGCGCGCCAACGCCGATATGGTGGACGTCCTATGATCGTCCTGCGAGTCGAGGCGGTTGCCAAGAGTTTCAAGGCCTACAAGTCCGAATGGCGGCGAATTGCCTCCTGGTTCCTCCCAACGGGACGGGTCACGCAGGAAAAGCAGATACTGCGCGACATCACGTTTGACGTCAGTGCAGGCGAAGCGATCGGCATCGTCGGCCAGAATGGCGCCGGCAAAAGCACATTGTTGAAGATATTGGCGGGAACGATACAGCCGTCCAGCGGCAATGTCTTTATCGATGGGCGCGTGGCGGCGCTGCTGGAACTGGGCATGGGCTTCAACCCGGATATGACGGGCCGGGCCAATACCTTGAATACGGCCGCGCTGATGGGCCTTTCGCGCATGCAGGCGGAGGCGGCATTGCCCGACATCGAGAAATTCGCCGAGATCGGCGAGTATTTCGACCAGCCGATCCGTATTTATTCGAGCGGCATGCAGGTAAGGCTCGCCTTCGCGGTCGCCACCGCCGTACGTCCCGAGATCCTGATCGTGGACGAGGCTTTGTCGGTGGGCGATGCTTACTTTCAGCACAAGAGCTTCGACCGCATCCGACAGTTCCGCGCCGAAGGCACGACGCTGCTGCTCGTTTCGCATGACCGTGCCGCCATCATTTCACTCTGCGACCGTGCCATCCTGATCGACAAGGGCACCATTCGCTCCGATGGCGATCCCGAAAGCGTGCTGGACGTGTACAATGCCATCATTGCCGAAAAAGAGGGCTACACGGTCAGCCAGACAATCGGCGAGGATGGCCGCATACGCACGACGTCCGGTAACGGCGAGGCGGTGATCGACAAGGTAGCTTTATTGGATGCAGACGGCGCCGAGATCGACATCTTGAAGGTGGGCCAGCGCGTTACCCTGCGTCTCGATATCCGTCTTATTGCCGACATTCCCAATCTCGTTGTTGGCTACATGATAAAGGACAGGCTCGGCCAACCCGTTTTCGGCACCAATACGTACCATCTTGGCGAGCCCCTTGCGGTGCGGCAGGCCGGGGAGGAATTGTCCCTGGGCTTTACCTTTGACGCCAATTTCGGCGAAGGAAACTATTCCGTCGCGGTCGCCCTGCATGAGGGCGACACGCATCTGGGCCGCAGTTACCATTGGCAGGATCTTGCGTTGACGTTTTCCGTCATCAACACGGACAAGCCCCGCTTCGTCGGCATGTCCTGGGCGCCACCCAAGCTGGAGCGGACGCAATGACGGACCACGCATTTTACCATGAGTTCGAGGCGAATTTTCGCGGCAGGCGCGAGGAGATTCTGGAGCGCCTGGCCGTCTACCTGCCTTTCCTTCGCCCCTTCACCCAGTCGACCGAAGGCGCGGAACTGGCCGATCTCGGCTGTGGCCGGGGCGAATGGCTGGAACTTACCGGCGAACACGGCATGCAGGCCCAGGGGGTCGACCTCGATGAGGGCATGCTGCAGGAGTGTTTTTCTCGCGGCCTGTCGGCGCGCAACATGGATGCCATCGCGTTCCTGCGCGCGCTGGCCGATGGCAGCCAGGCGGTAGTCTCCGGCTTCCACATTGCCGAGCATCTTCCATTCGAGGTGCTTCAGACCCTCATTGCGGAGGCGCACCGGGTGCTTCGCCCTGGCGGCCTGCTCATCCTGGAGACGCCGAATGCCGAAAACCTCGATGTCGGCACGCTGAGCTTTCATATGGACCCGACGCACAACAAGCCGTTGCCGCCGGGCCTGCTTTCCTTCCTTCCACGCTATCACGGCTTTGCCCGATGCAAGGTTCTGCGCCTGCAGGAGCGGAAATCGCTGCTGGATGCCGATACGGTGCGGCTGATCGACGTTTTCCGTGGCGTGAGCCCCGATTATGCCGTGATCGCGCAGAAAGCCGGCGAGCCGGAATTCCTGGCGCAGTTCGACCCGTTATTTGCCGCGGACTACGGACTTACCCTGGACACGCTCTCGGGGCGTTTCGAACATGGCATCCGCCAGGAGATCAGGTCCGTGGAGAACCATGTGGCGGATCTTCGCGATCAATTGCGCGAGTTCGTCGATTATCAGCAGCGGCTTGCCGCCGTCTATGAGAGTACGTCTTGGCGGATCACCAGGCCACTGCGCGTCGCAAGCCGGCTCTTGGGCGACGCCAAGGCCAAGGCAGCCCGCGCGCCTGCAGCGCTCGCGGCATTAGGCACGAAAACGACAAGGCGGCTTTTGATGCTGGCCGCCTCCAACCCCCGGGTCCGTGTCGCCGGCAAGTGGGTGCTGGACCGCTTTCCAGGCATTCAGGTGCGGATGCGTCCCTTCCTGCGGCCGCTCGGCAACTGGGCGCAGAGCCAGCATTTTCAGCACGACGTAACGGTCTCCAGCCTGTCTCCGAAGGGGCGGCAACTTTACAGGGCCTTGAGCGAGCGTCTGGGCGTGGGGAAGAATGACTGACATCCTGATTGATATGCAGGCCTGCCAGACGGAGAGCCGGTTTCGCGGCCTCGGCCGCTATGCCTATTCGCTGGTTCAGGCGATTGCCGAGCAAGCTGGCGAGAATGTTATCCATTTGCTCGTCAACTCGACTTTTCCCGAGACGCTGCCAGCGATACGGCGGGTATTCGACGGTCTTGTCAGGCCGGGCAATATCCATGTCGTTGAATTGCTGGACCATTGCGAAGATCGTTCGCCACGGCTGCGCTGGCGCCACGGCGCCTCGGCGTTGTTACGGGAAGCCTATATCGAGATGATAAGACCCGATGTGGTCTTCTGCCCCTCATTCTTCGAGGGCTATATCGATAGCGCCGTCCTTAGCATCGGTCGCCTTTCGTCGGTGCCGGTCGTCACCGCGGTGCATGACTTTATCCCGATGGTGTACCGGCAGGACTATCTGGACAAGGCACCGGATTTCAAAAGGCACTATCTGGCCAAGCTGGAGGAGCTGAAGAAAAGCGCCGGCATCGTCACCATCTCCCAATCTTCCTTTGCCGAGGCCGTCGAGTTTCTCGGCGTGGCCCCGGACATGATCGTCAACGCCTCCGAGGCTGCGGATTCGCAATTCCGCGTGCTGGAGCTTTCGGCAGCCGACAAGAAAAACATAAGAGCCACGTTCGGGCTCGAAAAGCCGTTCATCTTTTATACCGGCGGCAGCGATCCACGGAAGAACCTGGCTCGCCTGGTCGAGGCGTTCGCCCGTCTTCCGGACGAGCTTCGCGAAAGCCATCAACTCGTGCTCGCCGGCTCGATATCGGAACTCGATCGTTTCGCACTCCAGGACGTGGCGCGCCGGCAGGGGTTGCCAAAGGATGCGGTGAAATTTTTAGGCTATGTCGCCGACGACGATCTGATCCGGCTTTACAATCTGGCCAGCCTTTTCGTCTTTCCGTCGCTGCATGAAGGGTTTGGGCTTCCCTGCCTTGAGGCCTTGCAGTGCGGCACCGTCGTCCTTGCCGCCAATACATCCAGCCTCCCCGAGGTGATCGGCAATGACGAGGCCATGTTCGACCCGCTGTCGGTCGACGACATGGCCGCGAAAATGCAAGCGGCCCTGACCGATGCCGATTTGCGTGCCCGCCTTGCCGAGCGCGGCTTGCAACAGGCGGCCACGTTCTCCTGGCAGCATAGCGGTGAACTGGCCCTTGCGGCCATCAAGAAGGCCGCTGCCGTCTCGGAACCGCCGGAAGACTGGGCCGCGGCTTTGTCGCGCATCGAGCGCTGTCAGGAAAGACTGCTGAGCGCCCTGCAGCCCCTGCGTCCCAAAGCGAGCGAGCAGGATCTCATCCAATTCGCCGAGGCCGTAGTGCGCAACCGGACGGCCGCCGAGGCCCGGCTGCGCGCGGGGGGGCTTTCCAGCCCCATGCAGTGGCGGCTCGAAGGCCCGTTCGATTCAACCTACAGCCTGGCCGTGGTCAATCGCGAACTGGCGCGTGCGCTTGAAGCCGGTGGCGCGACCGTGTCGCTGCTTTCGGCGGAAGGGCCAGGTGAATTCGAACCTGACGCTGCTTTCCTCTCCGCCAATCCCGACCTTAACAAGCTGCATGAACGCGCGTCGGCGACGCCTGCCGGTGCCGTGGACGTCGTCAGCCGCAACATGTACCCGCCACGCGTGGCCGACATGGATGCCCGCATCAACGGGATGCACAATTACGCCTGGGAAGAGACCGGGTTTCCCTTCGACTATGCCCAGGGTTTTAACGAGAGCCTGCAGTTCGCCACCGTCACGTCGCAACACGTCAAGCGCTTGCTTGTCGATAGCGGGGTTTCGATACCGATCTCGGTGGTCGGCAATGGCATCGACCATTGGGAGCGTGTCGAGGCAGACAAGGATTACAAGGTCGCGACTGCCGGCTACACCTTTCTGCACGTCTCCTCCTGTTTCCCGCGCAAGGGAACGGACGTGCTGCTGGACAGCTACGGCAAGAGTTTCAGCGAAAAGGATGACGTTCTTCTCGTCATCAAGACGTTTCGCAACCCGCACAACCATATCGAGGAAATGCTGGCCGAGCGCCGCGCGGCCAATCCGGCCTATCCCGCCGTGCTGCTGATCATGGACGACATCGGCGATGGTGAACTGAAAGCGCTCTACCAGCAGTGCGATACGCTGGTCGCGCCCAGCCGCGCGGAAGGCTTCGGCCTGCCGATCGCCGAGGCGATGCTGTGCGGATTGCACGTGATCGCTACCGGCTGGAGCGGGCAGATGGATTTTTGCACCGGAGACAATGCCGATCTTATCGACTTCAGCCTTGCGCGCGCGGAAACGCATCAGCCCGACAAGCCTGAAAGCGTGTGGGCCGAGCCGGACGGTGATCACCTGGCTTTGCTGATGACTGACGCCTTCCGCCGCAAGGCCGGCCAGCCGCGTCTTCCCGTTCCAAAGGGGCTTCTGGAGGACTATGGCTGGGCCGCAGTGGCGCGACGCAATGTGCAAGCGGCAGCGCAAGCCGCCGAGGCATCATTCCTCGCAGACCCGAAAGTCGGCTGGATGTCGACTTACAACAAGCGTTGCGGCATTGCGACTTACTCCCAGCACCTCATCGACGTGCTCGGGCTGCCCACCGTGATCCTGGCCGGCCATACGGACCAGATACTGGGAAAGGACGGCGACAACGTCGTCCGCTGCTGGCATGAAGGCAAATCCGACGATTTCGCCGATGTGCTGGCGGCCATCGAGACGTGGAAGCTCGATTTGCTCGTGGTCCAGTTCAATTACGGGTTCTACGAGTTTGAACGCTTCGCCGCCTTCCTCCACCGCCTCGCGGATGCCGGCAAGACCGTAATCGTCACCCTCCACGCCACGATCGATCCGGCTCACGAACCGCATCGCAAGCTGGAAATGCTTGTTTCCGCACTTGCCCGCTGCGACCGCCTGCTGGTGCATTCGGTCGACGACATGAACAGGCTCAAGCGCCTGGGGCTGGTCGAGAACGTCTCGCTATTCCCACACGGCGTATTGGCGCCAAGACGGTCCTCGACTGCTGCAGCACCATCTGGAGGCCGCGGCAGCCGCCGGGTCACGGTGGCGAGCTATGGTTTCTTCCTGCCCAACAAGGGGCTGCTGGAGTTGATCGAGGCGATCCATCTGCTGCGGGGCAAGGGGCTCGACTTCCGCCTGCGGCTGGTCAACGCCGAGTTTCCGGCCGACACTTCCTATCGGCTGATCCAGGAGGCGAAGACGCTTATCGGCAAATATAGGCTGTGGCCCTATGTCGACTTGCGCACCGATTTCCTCAGCGACGAGGATAGCCTGGCGTTGCTCTCCAGCGCCGATCTGATCGCCTACACCTATCAAGAGACAACCGAATCGGCGAGCGGCGCGGTACGCTATGGCCTGGCGGCGGAAAAGCCTGTCGTCGTGACCCCGCTGCCGATCTTTCAGGACCTGGAGGAAAGCGTCTTCAAGCTGCCGGGTACGACGCCCGAACATATCGCGCAGGGGCTGGAACGCATCGCAGCGGCCGCTGCTGCCGGAGAGCCTGACTTCCTGGAGCGGGTGGGGCGAGCGCGGAAGTGGCGCGACAGCCACGCCTATCCCGTGTTGGGCCGCCGCTTGAACGGCATGCTGAAGGGGTTATTTCGCGACAGGCCAGCGCCGCCTTCCGATCTGGAACGCTAAAGCCGATGCGGATCGGCGTCGATGCGCGTCTGTTGGCTCGGCCCCTGACCGGCATCGGTCGCTACACGCATGAAATGGTCAATGCGCTGCTGCGCGCGAATGCGGACCTTGTTCTTTACGCGCCGGGGCCATTGATCCATCCGCTGCATCTGGGCACCGGGCGCTATAAGGAGCGCATAACGGTCATGCAGGGCGGGGCCCGCCGTTTTCTATGGGGGCAGCTGGTGCTGCCGCTCCAGGTGCGCCGCGATCGCCCCGACGTGTTCTGGGGTCCGGCGCATCGGCTGCCGCTTGGGCTTCCGCGAGAGATTTTCGGCTGCCTGACGATCCATGATCTGGTCTGGCGCTTTGCCGGCAATACGATGGCGCCGGCGAGCCGGCTGGTCGAGAGGGTGCTGATGCCGCCGGCGCTGCGGCGGGCCGACGCTATCGTTGCCGTGTCCGGGCATACGAAGATGGACATCACACGGACTTTTCCGAAGCTTAAGGCACCCATCACACGGGTCTATCCCGGCGTTTCCCCCCGGCCGAGCGGACACCCGCCTGAATATCTGACGAAATGGGGCATTACGCGGCCCTACATGCTGTTTGTCGGCACGCTTGAGCCGAGAAAGAACCTTGGCCGGCTGCTGCAAGCCTATGCCACTCTACCCTCCGAGGTGATGCAACAAGCGGACCTCGTCGTGGCCGGCGGCCGCGGGTGGGGAGACGTCGATCTTGAAAAGACCGTTGCGTCGCTCGGATTGCAGGGGAAAGTCCATCTGACGGGGTATGTCGATGAGCGCGAACTTTCCACGCTTTACGAAAACGCGCTGTTCCTGACCATGCCCTCTCTCTACGAGGGTTTTGGTCTGCCGCTGGTGGAAGCGATGCGGTATGGGCTGCCGTCGCTTACCGCCAATTTATCTTCCATGCCCGAGGTGGCGCACGGCGCGTCGGTGCTGGTCGACCCGCTCAATGTCGACGCGATCGCGGATGGGTTGGCTCGCTTGATCTCGTCGTCCGAGCTGAGGGCGCAGCTATCGGAGGCTGCCGCAGGCAATGTGGCGCGGTTCGATTGGGACAAGGCCGCGCAGGAATTGCTGGGCCTGTTCGCGCATCGCAAGCCGACGTCCAGAGACGGGCTCTGAGCTACCGAAACGCGAAGCGTTTCAAGATCAGAAAATTGAGGATCGGCGACAGGACGATCAGGCCAACCAGTGCGTAAAGATAATTGATTGAAAAATACTGTGTAATAGAGGAAAGCACGACGATAATACCGAGCGTGACGAGCGACGACGACAGGAATTTGAAATAATTCATGAAAACAACAGGAACCCGGAAAGTGAGAATCGAGTTCAATATGAAGGAAACGAAATTTGCGGCCAGAAAGCCGCAGACGTTCGAGGTGACTTGATCGATGGACAGGTGTCCGGCGAGCAGCAACACGATCGCGCCATGAACGAGCGTGTTCGCGCCGCCAATGACGCAAAAGGTCAGGAATTCACGACGGCTGTCGGGTGCCGGAAACTTGAACATTCTTCGGCTCTTGCACAGACGCTTTGCGGATAACGTAGAGGGGCCGGAACTTCACTTCCTTGTACGTCCTGCCTACATATTCGCCGAGCATGCCAATGCCGACGAGCTGCAAGCCGCCCAACAATGTGACAAGTGCCACGATCGATGGATAGCCGGCAACCTGGTTGCCGAACAGCAGGGCGCTGAGCGTGATGGTCAAGCCATAGCCGACGGCAAGCAGCGACAGGATGAGACCGAGATAGAACCACAGTCGCAGCGGCGCGGTGCTGAAACTGGTGATGCCATCGACGGCGAAACTCAGCAGTTTCCAGAAGCGGAATTTTGTGGCGCCATGCGCCCGTTGCTCGACGTTGAACGTGATGGTTTCGGTACGGAACCCAATCCAGGCAAACAGGCCTTTCATGAACCGCTGGTTTTCCCGAAGCCGGCCAAGCGCGTCGACGACGGCCCGGTCCATGAGGCGGAAATCGCCGACATCGCGTGGTATTTCCACCTCGAACAGACGCGAGGCAAGCTTGTAGAACAAGCCGCTCATGAACGCCCGCAACGGGGATTCCATGTCGCGGTTCGTGCGCTTGCACAAAACCACTTCCGTGCCTCTCGACCACAGTTCCACCATTTGCGGGATAGTCTCGGGCGGGTGCTGGAGATCGGCGTCGATGATCACCACGGCCGCGCCCCGGGAGTGGTCCAGACCGGCGGTTATGGCGGCCTCTTTCCCGAAATTGCGGCTGAAGTCGATAATCTGCAAGGCCCCGGTTTCCGATCCAAGCCGCGAGATCGCCTCCAGCGTGCCATCGCTGCTGCCGTCATTGACGAAGATCGCTTCCCAACTGATGCCCAGGGGGACGACAGCCTTCGTCAACCTCTCCCAGAAGGCCTCTATTCCGGCGGCCTCATTGTAGCAGGGGACGACGATCGAAAGTTCTACACCGCTCATTCCCGTTCTTTCCTGCACACCATCCATATGTCAAGCTGACGGCACTGCGTACCCGCCGGCACGTATGATGCGATCTGCTCGTCGGTGAACTGGGCGCGGGTAAAAACATAGGCGGAAGTCCTGGGATCGGAAGCGGCGATCTCGGGGGCAATGGCGTCGCAGTCCGCGCCGTAACGCGAGATGAAGCCGGTGGTGAGGTTATAGCCGCCCCTGGCCGCTACCATCTGCAGGGGCAGGATCTCGCGCATCAGGGCGCCGTTGCACTTGAACTTCGGAAACGCATGTATCGTAGTCACGCCTGCAAGAGCCGCATTCCACTGGGCTATATTGGCCGGCTCGTTGGCCTCCCGCTTCAGCGCCTGTTTGAATTGGGCGAAACTAGGCTGCAAATCCACGCACTGGACGAGAATGACAGCCACGGCCAGGCAAATTCGAGTAGCCGTCGGCAGATGGACGAAGCGTATGACCGCAAAGAGCACCAGCGCATAGGCGACGGGCCAGAAAAACCGCCCGGAGGAGCGGAACGTCTCGAACAATGAATCAAAAGCGCCGGGGACACGAACATGCAACAGATGCACCGGGCCGAGATAGATTTCGTTCGAAAGCGAGTAGACTGTAAAGGCAACAAGGGCCAGCACGAGAAAATACCCCGGCCGCTTCCATTCGGCGTCCACGCGCGCCCAACGCGAGAAAGACAGCGCAATCAACGCAATCAGGCCCAGCCCGAGGTAGTTGTAGCCTTCATATTGGCCCCCCGTGGCATCCACGAAGAAGGGCATCGAAATCAGGCTGCCTTGCGCAATGGGGGCCAGCAGGTTCATGGAATAGTAGCCGAAACCTGTGTCTGGCACGGCCTTGCCGAAGGCGGCACCAAGCATGGGCAAAATGGTGGCGGCGATCGCGATGACGGGCACGGCGATGACCGCCAGATCTCTCCGGTTGGCTGTCTTGCGGTAGAGATCGATCTGGCATGCGCCGAACACGACCAGCGCCATCGCGGTCAGGTAGAAATTGATGTAAAACGCCGCGACGAGAAGCAGTGTCCACCAACCGATGACGCTTCGTTGCAGCCGCTGGGTACGGATATACAGGCCGAGCGAAAAGAGCAGGATGAAATGCGCCTGCAGGCTGAGATGACCCATACGCGCCGTCAGCGTCGGCATCAGCACGCACAGAAATACGACAAGCCCCAGCGCCCACCAATCGTCCTCGCGCAACTGCGATGCCGCAAACCAGGCTGCGGCGCCTTGCAAGGCAAAGCACAACAGCACCCATATGCCGAACGGATTCTCCGGCAGGTGGACCATCAGCGAAAGGAGTTTCAGCGACAGAGAATATAAGGGGATCGCGTCCACGAACGTGACGACGGTTCCCGCCGGCCAGTTCAAGGAAGGGATGGCCAGCAGCGGTAGCGACCAGGGCGCGTTTAGATAAGCCAGATAGCCCGAGAGATACTGCGCGATGTCTTCGACCTGGGTGTGCCAGTAGCTGGACGTCCCTGCGATAAAGCCCTTTGGCGTCACCACGAATGCGAAAAGCGCGCCGAAAAGAATCGAAAGGATAAGGCCGACCGGGCCTGAGGATTTGAGTCCGAGGCCCCGAAGAGTCGCCGTGGACAGCATTCCCACTCCTGATGAAACCTTTGCCAACGATGTGGTGCTATCAAGCCAGCACGAGGTCGGCGAAATCCTGCGCGTGGCCAATGGTGGAGACGATCGTGTGATCGTCCGTTATCCAGCTCACGGTATAAGCTTGATCGTTGGGATCGCCTGTCAGCGTCGTGTCGAAAAAGACGATCGAATTGCCGGACTGGATCATCTCGATCGTGTGCGAGTTAAGGAGGAACTGATAGACAAAGCTCTTGGCAGCGTCGTCATAAGGAAGATATTGCGCGATTAAATCCGTATGCGAACCGTTGTCGGGTAGCTGGGCGTCGGCGTTATTAAGCGGCGTTTCGGTGCTGTCCGGCCCGCCCGTCAGATCAGCCAAGACGTACTGCGCGACCTGCTTGCTAAGGGTAGATACATCGAAGGTCGCATCCACACTGAGACCGACGATGTTGTAGGTGGAGAGCTGACCGAGATGTTCCGTGGCAAGCGTGATCAACGCTTGCAGATCCTTCGCGTCGACCGAGGATGCCGTCTCGGCAAGATCGGAAGTCTGTGAGGAAAAAGTATGCGTAAACGTCGTCACCACGGCCTTGTCGACCGCCAGCGGCCAGGAGGCTTTTTCGGCGGCTGATTGCGCCATCTTGTCGACGGCTATCTCGGTATCGATTTGCATTGCGACTTCTCGCATATGCTCGCCGGTATTCAGCGTAAGCCCGGTCGGGTTCGTCGCAGTCGCCACCGATTCCGCCGGGGTCTCTTCCTTGATTTCCGACAAGGACTTCTCGATCGGCGTGAAGCTCAACGGGAGCGAGGTCACGTGGGCGAGGTCTGACGTGCTCTGCAGCCCTTCGCTCATCTCCATCTTGGCGGCGTTTTGGGTGGCCTCGATATCCCGGTCAAAGAGCCCGAAAGAGATCGCAATCGTCGTCAGGCCGATGGCGATCCCGGCAGCGGCGTTCGCCACATTGCAGGAAAACCCGTCGGAGGCTGCCAAGACGCGGAAATGGTCGGTTTGGTTGGCCACGGGCGCATGGTTATCCACCGCCGCAAGCTTGCGGTCGGATTCAAGCCGGGTCTGCGCCTTGTCGGCACCTGCGTCCACGTCCAGTCCTGGGATAGGTGTCAGGTGTCCGCCATCCGTGGCAGGCTCCAGTTCCCCGGCATGTGCGTTGCCAACCATGTTGTCGCAGGCAAGATAGAGGGACCACACCAAAGCTGCCAGCATCGCCGCAGGATGGATGCGCACGACCGAATTTCTCGAGAATGGGCGAAGCTGTACGATATTACCCGTCGGCGCACACAGCACGACCGCATTGGAGAAGCGATCGATAAGGGCCGCGAAACTGGGGCCGGTAAGCACGATATCGAGCTTTGGACTGTCCAGTATATACATGCCGTCGATGCGCGCGAGATGCACGAACACCTCGCCGTCAGCCCGGCAGAAAACGAACCAGGGATCGCCCTCGTCGCTGGTGCCCCGTGTGGTTTCGATGCGGACGTTGGCTTGTGCGAGCAGCGCCTCGACCCGGTAAAGGTCGGCAAGCTCCTGGTTGGTCCAGTCACACGCGGCTTGCGAAACGGCAAGATGAGCCTCAAGGCCGTTCGGCGTATGCCCCGGGGTTGTATCCCGCGGTTCGGCCGCATACTGCAAATTCTCTGAGTCGTCCGCCGCGGCAACCCGTTTTCTGAAGCCGTAAAACGTTAAGATATCGGCCATCGCAAGGTCCGGACTTAGGAGGCATTGGCCTGATCGACGAAGAGAATCTCGTGTGAAACCGGAACATAGAGCATCAAGAGCCCTTTGGCGAACAGTTTCTTGTCTGCGATCGGCGCTCTCGCCCAGACGAAGCAGACAGGAATACGGCCGCGCTTACTTCTTGCTGCGCGATGAATGTGCATCCGTAAGATTTGCGGGCCGGGAATGCCCTGAATGGGCGAATGCACGTCAAGGTAGCGCGCGCTACCCCTGGATGAGCCGGCTTAACTCATCTACTTTCTCTTCCAGAAGACGTCGGTCGCCACGCGCCTCGACATTCAGGCGAAGCAGCGGCTCTGTATTGGATGCGCGCAAATTGAAGCGCCAGTCGCTGAATTCCATGCCGATTCCGTCCAGAGTTTCGATGGTCGGGTTAGCCGGCATATAGTGCCGGGCGATGCGGTCCTGGGTTTGCCTTACGTCGGCGACGGTGAAATTGATTTCGCCCGAGCATGGAAAGGCCCGGATGCGTTCGGCCACAACCTCTTGGAGCGAAAGCCCGCGCTCGCACAGCTCAGTCACGACTTGCAGCCAGGTGAGCATCCCGGAATCGCAGAAGCTGAAATCCCGGAAATAGTGATGCGCGCTCATTTCGCCGCCATAAAGGGCGTTTTCGCGACGCATCTTGTCCTTGAAAAAGGCATGGCCGGTGGGACAAATCCTGGCCGTGCCGCCCGCTGCCTCGACCAGGTCGATCGTGTTCCAGGTCAGCCTCGGGTCGTAGAGGATGGTTTCTCCCGGATGATCGCGCAGCAGGCTTTGGGCGATCATACCGACGAGATAATAGCCTTCCACGAACGCTCCGGTGTGATCGTAGAAGAAGCAGCGATCGAAATCACCGTCCCACGCTATGCCGAGATCGGCTTGGTGTTCGACGACTGCCCGGCTCGCCCGCACGCGTTTTTCCGGCAGGAGAGGGTTCGGAATGCCGTTCGGCAGAAACGGATCGGGCTCGTGATCGACCTTGATGAACTCGAACGGCAGATGCGGCTCCAGAAGATCGATGATCGGCCCGGCACAGCCGTTTCCTGCATGACAGACGATCTTCATCGGCTTCAGCGCGCGCGTGGAAACCTGGTTGAGAAGACGCTCGATATAGGGAGCGCGCGACACGGGCCGGGCGAGCCGGCCGCGCGCGCTATAATCGCTGACACGTTCGATCGGCGAATCCGAAAGCACCAGCGCCTCGATCGCATCCAGCGCATTGTCGCGGGTGGCCGCGGCTGCCCCCGCGAGTACCATCTTGATGCCGTTGTAATCCTCGGGATTGTGACTTGCCGTCACCATCAGTCCTGCATCGGCGCCAAGTGCGCCGGTGTGAAAATAGACTTCTTCGGTCCCGCATTGCCCGAGCGGCAGAACGCTGGCGCCGGTGTCAAGCAAGCCCTGGGCCATGGCATCGGCAAGTGCGGGGCTGTCCTGGCGCATGTCGTGCCCGACCACGACAGTCGCCGGGCCGCGCAGATGGGCGACCGCTTGACCGAAACGATAGGCGAACGGTACGTTTATCTCGCCTGGAATCTTTCCCCGGACATCATAGGCTTTGAAAGGCGACGACATTTCACTTTCCGCGTATCGGACAACCGGGTCCGAGGCCAACGTTAGAGTTGCGCCCAGTTATTCGGGAGCGCAAGCAAAAGCAATCGGCAAAAAGCGCGGCGTTGTCGTGGCGCCCGGATTATTCCGATGCTACATCAAAGTGTTAGAGCGTTCCTGGCGCGTCCGATTGGACGCACGGCGTTCTGGTGGCGGCATTCGACTTGGGCCGAAACCGCTCGCTTCCGCCCCATGTACCGTTAAAGTGGCGGCGTCCGAGCGGCCACGAATGCGCCGTATAAAGCTTCTAACTCCGTGTAGCGTTCTACCGAGGTTCTAGATATGAACGCCCAACGAAAAGCAGGGGAAGAAAGACATATGTTTGTCCCGGTTGTGATGGCTGGCGGTTCCGGTACCCGGCTGTGGCCGCTTTCGCGGCAACTTTTCCCAAAGCAGTTCCATGCCTTCAGCGGCGAGCATACGCTTCTGCAAGAAACGCTGAAACGTCTCGATGGGCTGACGCCGGAAGCTCCGCTGGTGATTTGCAACGAGGAGCAGCGCTTCCTGGCCGCCGAGCAGTTGCGCCTTATCGGCATCGAGGACGCCAAGATCATTCTGGAGCCGGTGGGCAGAAATACGGCGCCCGCCATCGCGTTGGCCGCGAACATAGCCGTTTCTTCGGGCCACGATCCGATCCTTCTCGTGCTTGCCGCAGACCATAGCATTCAGGATGTCGATCGCTTCCAGGCGGCTGTAAAAGCGGCCGTTCCGCTCGCCGAACAGGGCAAGCTCGTGACCTTCGGCATCGTGCCCGACCGGCCGGAAACCGGATACGGATACATAAAGCGCGGCCGTGAGATCGGGGCAGGCTATGCCGTGGACCGCTTTGAAGAAAAGCCGGATCTGGCGACCGCCGATGCCTATGTGGCTTCGGGTGAATATCTCTGGAACAGCGGCATGTTCATGTTTCGGGCCAGCCGTTACCTCGCCGAACTGAAATCCCAAAATCCGGTGGTTGCTGAGACTTGCGCAGCGGCAACCGCGACGGTTTCACCCGACATGCAATTTATCCGGATTGACGCGGCGACGTTCAGCAAATGCCCTGATATTTCAGTGGACTATGCGGTCATGGAGAAAACGGCTGATGCTGTTGTCGTGCCGCTCGACGCGCGCTGGAGCGATGTCGGGTCCTGGGCAGCACTTTGGATGACGCAGCCGCACGACGAGGCGGGCAACGCGTTTCGTGGCGATGTCATTGCCATATCGAGCAAGAACAGCTTCGCCCGTTCGGACTCAAGACTGGTGGCTTTGGTCGGTGTCGAGGACCTGGTCGTGGTTGAAACCAAGGACGCGGTCCTGGTCGCACACAAGGACAGGGTTCAGGACGTCAAGCAGATCGTCGACCAGATCAAGCGGTCAGGCCGTACCGAGCATCTCTCTCACCGCGAAGTGCATCGGCCCTGGGGACATTACGATTCCATCGACGTCGGCGAGCGCGACCAGGTCAAGCGGATCACCGTGAAACCCGGCGCCAAACTATCAGTGCAGATGCACCACCACCGCGCCGAGCATTGGGTCGTGGTGAAAGGTACCGCAAAGGTTCAAAAAGGCAACGACACGATCATTCTCACGGAAAACCAGTCGACCTATATTCCGCTCGGCGAGATTCACGCCCTGGAGAACCCCGGCAGGATACCGCTGGAGTTGATAGAAGTGCAAACCGGCTCCTATCTGGGCGAAGACGACATCGTGCGTTTTGAGGATCTGTACGGCCGTAACTGATGAGATGCCGCTCGTTGGCCGGGCAGCCGAAGCTTGCTTGGGAAGCGGGCTTCGGCCCCGATCCCTACCGCTTTGCGACACGGCATGGCCGGTCATATGACGGGCGTGCGAGCGTCCTTACTGGCACGTAGAATCAAAGACTCGACCAACTCCATGCCCATGCCGCGCCTCTCTGGCTCGGCCTGAAAGTCGGGTTTCTCCTAACAAAAGCTTAAAGTCCGGGCAAAAATGTGTTCTTTGTGCAACAGCGGGGGCTGATAGCAACCCGTCGGCGCTTTCGGCGGCGCGATCATGGTTGAACGCTGCTAACCGATGGGTAATGTCGGGAAAGAGGAAGCGGCGCGGTGCGCATCTTTTTCGGTAGTGGGGATGGGGCAGGGAACGCTGTCCTTCAGCAAAAAATACCCAGACCCGTTTTTTAACTTTTGACTGGAGGTCAGAAAATGAACATTAAGAGCCTTCTTTTCGGCTCCGCTGCGGCTCTCGTCGCAGTATCCGGTGCGCGCGCCGCCGACGCTGTCGTCGTCGCCGAGCCGGAACCCGCTGAATACGTCCGCATCTGCGACGTTTACGGCGCTGGCTACTTCTACATTCCCGGCACCGAAACCTGCCTGCGCGTCGGCGGCTATGTCCGCGTCGACATCTCGGGCGGCGATGCCGGCTCGTTCGACGGCCGTGCTACGACCGACGTGATGGACGGCACCGCTCGCCGCTCCTACCATGTTCAGAGCCGCTTCGCGCTCCGCACCTGGACCGGCCAGGAAACCGAACTCGGCACCTTGAAAACCTACACCGAGACGCGTTTCAACTACGCCAATGGCAGCAGCTCGACCTCGCTGAACTACGCCTGGATCCAGCTTGGCGGCCTGCGCATCGGCGCTGACGAGTCGGTCTTCGACACGTTCCAGGGTTATGCCGGTAACGTCATCCAGGATACGCTGGTTCCTTACGGCGGCTTCGAAACCAACCTGATCAGCTACACGTTCGACGGCGGCAACGGCTTCTCGGCGATCGTCTCGGTCGAGCAGGGCAACAACGCCGACGGTAACGGCTTCGACGTCATCGACAGCTACGTCCCGCACGTGGTTGGCGGCGTCAAGTACACCGCTGGCTGGGGTGGCATCTCCGGTGTCGCAGCCTACAACAGCAACTGGGAAGAATGGTCCGGCAAGGTCCGTTTGGACGTGAACGCCACCGAGCAGCTGTCGCTGTTCATCATGGGCGGTTACGGTTCGGACGACAACGTCGCTCGTAACTTCTACAAGCCTTGGGGCGGCAACTGGGCTCTGTGGGGCGGCGCTTCCTACAAGCTCAACGAGAAGACTTCTTTGAACGCACAGGTTTCGTATGACGAAGACGAGACCCTCGCCGTTGCAGCGAACGTCTCCTACGACATCGTTCCGGGCTTCAACGTCACGGCCGAAGTCGACTACGTCAACGAAGGCGACAATGTCGCTGGTGCCGGCAGCTGGACTGGCGCAACCGACGATTCGATCGGTGGCATCATCCGCTTCCAGCGCTCGTTCTAAGACGACGCTTTCTGTCTAAAGAAAAACCCGGCGGGCAACCGCCGGGTTTTTTTGTTTAGCGCGCCGTGTGTCCGATTGGACGCAAAGAGGACGCTCTATTCGGTCCACAAAATCATAGGACAAGCATCTTGTTGAGGGTTCGGCCCTCCGCTACAGCGCGTCGCACCTGAATGGATTCATGCGGGTGCGCTTCAAGCCCTTGTTTTGATGCATGTCGGTGCCCCGAAACCGGTTCCCACTTTCGGGCGACATGCATTAGGCTGCCGATCGCCGCCGCTGCTTCAGTTTTGCGATGAGCCGAGCGGCCTCAGGCGATGAGCCAAATTCCGTCATGAATATCGGGCTCGACGCGCGCGACATTTTCGTCGCTTTCCGAAAAGAAGGCCAGGAGGTCCCCTCGGTTGGTGGCGTTATGGTCGAGTTTGTTCACCCAGTAATTGTAGCCCTGTCCATCCGAGATGCGTCCGAGCGTGTGATTGTAGAGCAACTCGACATATTGCGCGTTGGTCACTGTCTGGGGCGTTCCGTAGGTGCGGACGAATTCCGGTGAGTGAATGAAGCTGTCGGCAACGGCGTTCAAGCTCGACAGCCCATCATCCTGGTGCTCGATCCAGTAACTCAAGCCCTCGACATCGGGCTTTCGGTCGAAGGCCGCCTGATACAGCCGGTACATCTTGCCGGCGTTGCCGTCGAAATCGAAGGCGAGCGTGCCGTCCACGAATGACACTCTTTCGATTCCAGAAAGCGACCATGAATGGCCGGAAGCGTTTTCAACCGTACCATCCCCGGTGGCGTTAACCGCTACGTAGTAGTGGTTGCGTACCTCGTTGAACTTGATGGTATCGGTTCCCGCCATTCCGACATACGACGTCACGGATGCGTCCGCTATGAATAGATTGTCACCGTCCGTTCCATAGATGACCGTGCTATTGTTGTTGCCACCGGGGAGGAATTTATCATTGTCGTTGATGATATCTTTCAGCCACTGGGCATGTGGTGAGAGGCTGGGCGCGGCGTCAGCCGTGGAAACGACGCCTATGACATAGGGGCCATTGCCCGTATCGTACCAAATCGGACCTCCCGAATTGCCGGGATTTATCTCCATGTTAGAGATGTTGATGGTTTGATCGGTGGTGTCTTTCCACGCATAATCGACATCGTTGACCATATAGTTGGAATAAGCGCCGGGGTGGCCGGTGACATTCACGGTTCCAGACGTGAATGAGAAGTCCATGCCCATCCAGCCCAGGGCATCCCCCACGGCGGTGGGAAGCGACAAGAGAGCGACGTCCAGCTCCGCCCCTCCCAGGCTGCTGCCGGGGCGCCCGTCTCCGAAGCTGATATAGCCGTCGCCGTCCGGGTCAAAATTTGTGTAATAGTTGGCATATACGGCGTTGTAAGGGGTGTTAATCAAATCTGGGTCATAGGAAAAATAGACTATGATCTCGTCGGCGGCGCCGTAATATTGATCGTACACAAGGTGGGATGCGGTAAGCACGTCATTTCTTCCAACAAGGACCCCCGAGCCGGAAAACCACTCATTTCCAAAGCGAGTCTCGATATACGCCATCGTGAGAAACGGATAGGCATCATCATCGGCATATGTGGTCATGTCGATCTCCCCCCAGAAGATGCGATCATGCCCCGGGCGTGAGCCAACTTCAACAGATGGTTGGAGCGGCCCCGGCAGCCTGCGAAGCCAGAACATCAATCTGTCGCGACTTCGTGACGATCTCGTCCGCCTCCATCGGCTCAAAGCCATCCATAAGGGGGGGCCACATTTCAGGGTCGAGCCATGGGAAGAATGGAGATTCCTTAGCCGGAATCTGTACTATCAGCCGTCCCTAGGCGAAAAACGGTCAATACGATAACGCGGATATCCAGGATCAGCGTGCGCAAGCGGAGGTATCGCTCATCCCATTGGGCCAGAATTCCCGGCCTGCTCATATCTATTCCGTTGACCTGTGCCAGGCCGGTGATGCCGGGCTTTATCCCGAACACGCCCACCGCTCGCCGAGCGACAATTACTTCCGTCTGAGAGGGCAGGCACGGTCGCGGCCCGACCAAGCTCATCTCGTTTTTGAAAATGTTGAATATCTGGGGCAATTCATCCAGTTTTGTACGCCGAAGAAATTTGCCGACGGGCGTGACAAAACTGTGGGAGACCTGGTGCGTTCCCGCGGATGGAGCTGAAACCACCATTGTCCGGAACTTGTAGCAAGTGAAGGCCTCCTCATTCTTGCCCATTCGGACCTGTTTGAAGATGCCGGGCCCCGACGTTTGCAAACGCACAACGGCCCAGATAATGGCCATGAGCCACCCGAGCAGCACCAGAATGCCGGTCGCTACCGCCAGGTCGAGCGCTCGTTTGGTGACGCGATAAACGGGGTTTCCATCCTGGTCATTGCTGAGGATCGTCCGGCCACTTCGGTTTGGGTTCTCGACGTGCTCAATGATCGACTGCGCCACGACTTCGGCATTCGCCGTCGGCTTGAACGCACTGAGAAGCGTAAGTGCCCATCGCTTGAACAGAGGCGGGAGGCGGTTCAACCGGGTCAGCTTGCCGGCCAATTGCTCTCCCACAATTGCTGGGATGTACAAAACGACAAGATCGATGCCGACGATCTTCTCCAGTTCGTCCACCGCTTGCCGCTTCGATCGAGCGTATGGGCTGTTATCCGATGGATCAAGCGCGTGGGTCGATGACAGGAAGATGAACTTTCGTACACCGGCATCGCGTGCCTTAAGGCACGTTTCGACGGCCAGCGTCACGTTGACCTGCCGGAACTGTTCCCAGGGGGAATTGCTGTCGTTGTTGAGAACAGCGAGATGAACCAGGGCATCGCACCCAACCGCGGATGCCGATAGGGCCTCGTACCGGCTGACTTCATCGTTCGGAAACGCGGCTCCCAGGGAGACGATGTCTCTACCTACCAGCAACAGCGATGCTGCATGACCTTTCAACAAAAGCACCAGCTGTTTCCCCAGGAAGCCACTGGCGCCGGTGATAGCTATTCGCATTTCACGCTCGATCCTTACTCAGCGCTTCTTTTACGCGGGGCGTTTCTCTCGCTGGCTACATAGGCAAAATTTTGGCCGAGGCGGGGTGTCCGGTAACGAGCGTGTTGCCCGGTCAAGCGACGATGAGCAGCAACAACGGATATTTCATCCAGGTCTTCGAAAATTTCTCGCCGGACCATGCTGGGGATCGAGGAGATTCCTATCAGCGTCGCTGGCGAAGACGACCTGCCGATCGGCGCACAAGACGGATGTACCAGAGCCTCATCAAAATTTGACGCAAGAGAGATGTGAGACCTACCGCAGTACATGTGGGATGCTCTCGTCGAGCGCCACCGGTAGCACCATGCCAGCTTTTGTTGCAACGGCTAAATGGAAGCGCAAGAAGGCCGGTCCGACGGCGGCAAGCATGGACGGCCGGAGCGTCAAGGGTCATTCCCGCCTTGTTCGGACGCGATGCTCAATGATCTTCTGGAACATCGAAGCGCGTGACCTTATCGCCGGCCATCCGGAAAATGTGGGTCACTGTCTTGTCTTTCAGCCCGTGCGTCTGACCGACCAACGGCTGACCATCGAGGTCGAATACCGACTGGATCACCTCGACAGACACGGTGCCATCCGGTGTTTGTTGAAACGCTATCGGCTCGACATGGGGGCTGACGACAGCCCATTGGCGTGTCCAATAGGCGCGCACAGCCTCGTGGCCATGAACGTGACCGCCCTCCATTGCGTTGGCCCACACGACATCGTCGGCAAGTGCGGCAAGCACGCCGTCGATGTCCCTGGCGTTGAAACGGTCATAGAGGCCCCTGATAACGCGTACGTCGTCTTTTGACATGGTCATTTCCTCAAGACTGGTTGAAGGGACCGCCGACGGCCTCGATCCGTCATTGCCAAGCGTTCATCGGAGATATATATGTACGTATCTATTTGAGTCAAGCTTGGTGAACCGGGGGTAAAATGGCTGAAAACGTGCTTTCCACGCCGGGGCATCTCATTAGCCTGGCGGCGCGGGGTTTCGCACGCCTTAGCGAGCAGCGGCTTAAGCCGCTCGGGTTCGGCGTTGGCCAGTTGCCGGTCCTGATCGCGCTCCAGAACGGCAAGGCCAGCACGCAGCGCGACCTCGCCCGGTTCGCCAAGGTCGAGCAACCGCCGATGGCACAGATGCTGGCTCGCATGGAGCGGGATGGTTTGATCGAGCGGACACGCGACCCGGCGGACGGCCGCAGCAGCCGCATCGTGCTGACGAGGGCCGCGCAGGAGCGCATGCCCGAGGCGATAACGACCTTGTTTCAGGGGAACCGCGAGGCGATGGCCGGATTCACGCCTGCGGAAGCGGCACTGCTTGTTGCTCTGCTTAAACGGCTGATCGGCAATCTCGATCAAATCGCTAGCGCCGAAAATCCTTCGCGCGGTTCATGATTTTTGCGAACTGGCCCCGTAGCGCAGCCCGTGGAGCAGCAGCATGACCATGCGCCGGGTGTGGGCGGCCCCGTCGTCTCCGGAAACCATTGCCGATCGCGTGCAGCAGATCATAGGGCGCCACGTCGTTGCGGATTTCGCCAGCACCGGGTGTGGCAGTGTAAGCGCTGACGCTTCAGCATCCGGCGCGCTCAATTCAGCCCGATAGCACTGTCCCAGTAGGGCGGTGTGCCGAAGGTCTTGCGTAAATGGGCAACGAACAGCCTGACCTTTGCGGTATGGGACCGACCTGGCATGCGAATGGCGTGAATCGATGTCGACCGCGCCGATGGCTGCCTTGTATCGGGGAGCACTTCCACCAGGCTGCCGGCTACGATCAAGTCGCTGACCAGCCAGCTTGCCAGGTGCACGATCCCGACGCCTGCCAGCGCCGCGTGGATGAGCGCTCCGGTATCGTCCGAACGCATATTGCCGTGAACCGGCAGCGCCTGGTCGCGGTTGACCCCGGCGAAGCTCCACCAGCCGGATGGGGTGCGGTTCGACGCCACCGTCAGGCAGTTGCGCTCCAAGAGGTCCATCGGAACCTTTGGCGTGCCGGCTTTCTTCAGATAGTCCGGGCTGGCGCAGACCAGTCGGCGCACCGGGGCGAGGTGGGTCGCGACAAGGTCGCTATCGGGCAACAATCCCATTCTGATGGCCACGTCGACGCGGCGCTCCGACAGGTCGACGATCGCGTCGTCTGAATGCAGCTCTATTTCCAGATGCGGATAGTCGGCCAGGAAACTCACGATCGCCGGCGCCACGTGCTGACGCCCGAACATCGTCGGGGCGGTGATGGTGAGCAAGCCGCGCGGCGCGGCGTCAAGGGCCGACAGGCCGTCGCGTGCTTCGGCCAGTTCGGCGAGAAGGTTGCGGGCGCGCGGCAGAAAATTCTGCCCCGCATCGGTCAGCGTCAGCCTGCGAGAACTGCGGATGAACAGTTTGGCCTGCAGGTCGGCCTCCAGAAGCTCCACCCGCCGCGTGATCGAGGAAACCGCGACGCCCTGCGCTTTGGCTACACTGGAAAAGCTGCCGGCAGTCGCCACCGCCACAAAGGTAGAAACGGTTTCAAGCATGTTCTTTCCTTTTGCGAATATCGCAAAATGTAGTTGCAGCCTAGCTGATTGTTCAAATTACCGCAAATGTAGATATAGGCTCGTACAAACCGCGATCCGGCGGTTGAAGGAGATACAGATGAACAGCACATCCACGAGACTAACCCTGTCGGCGCTGGTGATGGCCAGCTTCGGCCTGGCCGCCATGGCGACGACCGCCGCCCATGCGGCAGCCCCGATGCAGAAGGCTTCGGCGCCGGGCTATTACCGCACAATGGTCGGCGCTTTCGAAGTCACGGCGATTTCCGATGGGACGGTCGATCTGCCAGTCGACCAACTGCTGACCAATACGACGCCGCAAGCGGTCGATGCCGAACTGGCGGCCGACTTCGAGGCCTCGCCGTTAGAGACGTCCGACAACGCCTATCTGATCAACACCGGCAGCAAGCTGGTGCTGGTGGACACGGGTGCCGGAACGCTATTCGGCCCGACCCTGGGCAAGCTGCTCAGCAATATCGAGGCATCCGGCTACCGGCCCGATCAGGTCGATGAAATCCTCGTCACCCATATGCACCCCGATCATGTCGGCGGCCTGGCGGCAGGCGGCAAGGCTGTGTTTCCCAACGCGGTTGTCCATGCGGCCAAGGCCGACGCCGATTACTGGCTGAGCCAGGCGAACCTCGACGCGGCACCAGAGGCCGCGAAAGGGTTTTTCCAGGGCGCCATCGCTTCGTTTCAACCCTATGTCGAGACCAAGCGCCTTGAAACCTTCGACGGCCCGACCGAATTCCTGCCCGGCCTGCGTTCCATTGCACTGCCCGGTCACACGGCGGGACACACCGGCTATCTGGTGGAAAGCGAGGGCCAGAGCCTGATGATCTGGGGCGATGTGGTGCATGTGGCCGCGATACAATTCGCCCACCCGCAGGTCACCATCCAGTTCGATAGCGATAGCGGCGAAGCTGCGGGCGAACGCGCCAAGCTATTCGCCGACGCCGCCGACCGTAAATATCTCGTCGCCGGCGCGCATCTGCCGTTTCCGGGCCTCGGCCACGTTCGCAAGCAAGGCGACGCCTATGGCTGGGTGCCGGTGAATTATTCGACCTCGCACTGACGCCAGGTGCGCGGCACTTGCCCCGGTCGGATGACGGCCGGGGCATCGCAGCTCCTAGCGCCGTGTCAGCGCGAGCAAATTGTCGACGAGCGCGTCTGCGTATTCGTGCGTCAACGGGTGCACTTTCGTGATCCTGTGAAAGTAGATGCTGCCGAAGACGGCATCAACCACGATTTCGGGGTCAATCTCCGGCGGAAATGTTCCTTCGCCCTGCGCGCGGCGGATGTCCGCTACGGTGCCGGCGCGGCGGGGCAGGATGTATTCCTCGTTCAGCTTTTGCAGCAATTCCGGATCGTGCTGGCCCTCGGCGATCAGCCCGGCGATCACCGCCCCGAAGAAGCCGTTGAACGCATCGACCAGCCTTCGCGCCTTGATCCGGATCGACTCCTCCAGCGACAGCCCTTCGGGCGGGTCAAGCGCCGGAACAACGCGCTCCTGCAACATGCACAGCACGATGTCGGCCTTGGACGGCCACCATTTGTAGAGTGTCGGCTTGCCGACGCCGGCCTGTTTGGCGATGCGCTCGATCGTAAGATCCCGCACCGACATCGTCTGCAGGAGAGCATGGACGGCGGACAGGATGTCGTCATGGGCGGTCGCGGCCTTGCTGGGGGGCCGCCCGACGGGGCGCGATTTGCTGTTCATGAGATGACAATAGCGAAACGATACGTAATGACAATTGACAGTCGACCAATATTAATTTACGAAACGATCCGTAATATAAAAGGGAAAGCCATTCATGTTGTCCACATCACCCGTTGCCATCGTGACCGGAGCCTCGCGCGGGATCGGCGGCGCCATTGCCAGGAGGCTTGCCGGTGACGGTTTTGCCGTGACCGTGAACTATGCGGCAAAGGCCAAAGCGGCCGAAGAAGTCGTTTCACAAATAGCATCCGCCGGAGGCAGGGCGGTCGCCATCAAGGCCGACGTCTCGAAGCCGGAAGAGGTTGCCGCCCTGTTCGACGAAACCGAAGCGCGGCTCGGCAAGGTTACCTTGCTGGTCAACAATGCCGGGATCATGAACCTCGCGCCGATTGCCGAGATGGACGATGCGAGCTTCGACGCGATGGTGGCGATCAACCTCAAGGGCACCTTCAACACGCTGCGGGAAGCCGCGCGGCGCCTGGAAAAAGGCGCGAAGATCATCAACACCTCGACCAGCGTGACCCGGCTCGCCTTGCCAGCCTACGGAGCCTATGCCGCCACCAAGGCGGCCGTCGAGATGCTGACCCTGATCCTCGCCAAGGAGCTTCGCGGGCGCGGCATCACCGTCAACGCAATTGCCCCGGGACCTACGGCCACCGAACTGTTCCTCAGCGGCAAATCGCCGGAATTGATCCAGAACATTGCCAAACTCTCTCCACTGGAGCGGCTGGGCGAGCCGGAAGACATCGCCAACGTCGTCTCGATGCTCGCAAGCAGCAATGGCGGCTGGATCAACGGCCAGACGGTCTTCGTCAACGGCGGCGCAGCCTGAGCGCAGCCTGAAGAGCGTGCTGACGGCAGAGTCCAAGCCCGATTATGCACTTTTGGCCGCACGAAAAAGCAGCCGGACTGTGCTCTCCTAGCCCGACTAGCGCGTTTCCTGGCCTGATGGATTGATCCCGTAGCGCTTCGGATGGAAGTCTGCGTGTTCAGGGCGGACAAAAACGCTCATGGTTAAAGCAGCCTTAACCTTCAAGCCGATAGTCTGACCCTTGAATCTGCCGGGCGCGCCGCGTCTCGTGCAGGCTATGACAGACGGGGAAGGCCGCATGCGCTCAGGGGCTTCAGCACAGCTTGTGTTCACCGATACGATCGGACACGGCATCCACGCGTTCGCGCGGCGTCAGGTCGGGCGTCTTGCCGGCGCAGCGCTGTTTGGCGTCGTGGTTTTCGGCGTCGCCAGCCTTGCCACATGGAATGTCGCCGATCCGAGTTTTTCGCATGCGACCGACAATAGCGTCACCAATGCGATGGGCTATCCGGGCGCAGTCTTTTCCGATCTGGCCATGCAGTTCTTCGGCCTGTCGGCGGTGGCGGCGCTGGTGCCGGCGGTGGTGTGGGGCTTCCTTTTGTTTTCCGCGCGCGGCGTCGACAGACTGCCGAAGCGGGGCCTGGCATGGCTCGGCTTTGCCCTTTTGGCGGCGGCGATCGCTGGCTGCGTGGTGCCGCCAAAAACCTGGCCGCTGCCGACCGGCCTTGGCGGCGTGTTCGGCGACATGGTGCTGAAAATTCCAGGCATCTTCGTCGGCGGCTACCCGACGGGCATGATCGCCAGTGTGCTTGCCGTGCTGTTCGTCGCGCCGGCGCTGTGGCTTTTTGCATACGGGTCGGCCTTGATTGCCCGCAAGAACGGCTTTGCCGTCAAGGAGCCGGTCGTGCCCGAGCAGGTCGACGCCGAACAGGCCATGTTCGAGAACGAAGAGGACGACGGCGGCGAGGGCATGCTGGCGCTGGGCGCGATCACCCATTGGTGGCTGTCGGCGCGTGCCTATTTCCGCCGCCGCGCGGCCCGCAAACGCGAGCACGACGATCTCGGCTTCGACGATGCCCCGCGCGAAAGCGCATGGCGGCGTGCCGCCGAACGGGTCGAGGTGGCGGAGATCGCTGAAGCACGGATGAGTTCGCGCGGCAGGGCACGCGTCGAGCCGGAGTTTTTCGCCGCCATGGTCAGCGAGCGCGGAGCGTCGGTCCACCCCGACGACGCCGACATCTTCGATGAGGACAATTTCGCGCATGGCGACGCCATGGACTTTGCGCCGGAGCCGCCTGTGCGGAGCCGCGCTGCCTCCGGTGCCCCTAATGCCCCCGGTGCTCCTAATGCCAATGTGCAGGCCTTCCGCTCGCCTGCCGGTGCGAAGATCGATGCGCCGGTGGCGCGGCCGGTCGAGGGAAGCCGCGCCCAGCGCGAGGCCCAGACCTCGCTGATCGGCGCCGATCATTTCGAGATGCCGTCGCTGCATTTCCTGCTGCAGCCGCCGAGCGTGGTGCGCGATGCCAGCCTGTCGAATGAAGCGCTGGAACAGAACGCCCGCCTGCTCGAAGGCGTGCTGGAGGATTTCGGCGTCAAGGGCGAGATCATCCACGTCCGCCCCGGCCCGGTGGTCACGATGTACGAGTTGGAGCCCGCGCCCGGCATCAAGTCGTCGCGCGTCATCGGCCTGTCCGACGATATCGCCCGTTCGATGAGCGCCATTGCCTGCCGCGTCGCAGTCGTGCCGGGCCGCAACGCCATCGGTATCGAACTGCCCAACGCCAAGCGCGAGACGGTGTACCTGCGCGAGATCATGGCCAGCCGCGACTTCGAGCAGACCAAGGCCAAGCTCGCTCTGGCGCTGGGCAAGACCATCAATGGTGAGGCGGTCATCGTCGATATCGCCAAGATGCCGCACGTTCTGGTCGCTGGCACCACCGGTTCAGGCAAGTCGGTGGCCATCAATACGATGATCCTGTCGCTGCTCTACAAGATGACGCCGCAGCAGTGCCGCCTCATCATGATCGACCCGAAGATGCTCGAGCTTTCCGTCTATGACGGCATTCCGCATCTTCTGACCCCTGTCGTGACCGATCCGAAGAAGGCCGTCGTCGCGCTCAAATGGACCGTGCGCGAGATGGAAGACCGTTATCGCAAGATGTCCAAGGTCGGCGTGCGCAACATCGACGGCTTCAACGCGCGTGTCGCCCAGGCCGACAAGAAGGGCGAAAAGATCACGCGCACCGTGCAGACCGGCTTCGACCGGCAGACCGGCGAAGCGATCTATGAGACGGAAGCGCTCGATCTCGAACCGATCCCCTATATCGTCGTCATCATCGACGAGATGGCCGACCTGATGATGGTCGCGGGCAAGGACATCGAAGGCGCGGTGCAGCGCCTGGCGCAGATGGCGCGCGCGGCCGGCATCCATGTCATCATGGCGACGCAGCGGCCGTCGGTCGACGTCATCACCGGCACGATCAAGGCGAACTTCCCGACCCGCATCTCCTTCCAGGTAACGTCGAAGATCGACAGCCGCACCATTCTGGGCGAGCAGGGCGCCGAGCAACTGCTCGGCATGGGCGACATGCTCTACATGGCCGGCGGCGGGCGCATCCAGCGCGTGCACGGGCCTTTCGTTTCCGACGACGAGGTGGAAAAGATCGTGGCGCACCTGAAATTGCAGGGCGTGCCGGAATATCTCGACGCCATCACCGAGAGCGACGAGGACGACGAAGAGGAGTCCTCCGGCAAGGGCGGCTCAAGCGGCGGCAACAGCAATTTCGAGGATTCCGACGATCCTTACGACCAGGCGGTCTCCGTGGTGCTGCGCGACGGCAAGGCGTCTACCAGCTACATCCAGCGCCGGCTGGGCATCGGCTATAACCGCGCCGCCTCGATCATCGAGAAAATGGAGCAGGAAGGCATTGTTGGCCCCGCCAACCATGCCGGCAAGCGCGAAATCCTGGTGCCGACGGAAGACGACAAGTTCTGACGGACGGAACCTTGCCGGAACGGCGGGGTTTAGGCAGGTCCGGCAATTTTGCCAAACTAAAGCCCAACTGGGGGGCCACACCCGCGCCTTGAGTGGAAATCAGACGAAAGCGACAGGCATGAACGACTTTCCCTTTGTCCCGACGCGCCGCCAGTTCGTTGGCTTTGGCCTTGCCCTCGCAGGTGCCGCCGCCATGAACGCAGTGCCCGGCTTTCGTCTTCTGGCGCAGGCGCAGGCGGCGGTTCCCGTCGCCGCGCAGAAGGTGGCCGATCACTTTTCTTCGGTGAAGACGATGACCGGCGAATTCGTTCAGTTCGGACCGAAGGGCGAGCAGACCGGCGGCAAGTTCTATCTGGAAAGGCCGGGCCGGATCCGTTTCAACTATGACGGTTCGTCGAAATTCCAGGTCATATCGGACGGTCAGTCCGTCGTCATTCTCAACAAGAAGATGAAGACGTCCGATCTCTATCCGCTGTCGAAGACCCCGCTCAAGCTGCTGCTCGACGACAAGATCGACCTCTCCGGCGACAAGGTGACAAGCGTCAAGGAAGAAGACGATCTCACGACGATCCAGCTTGCTGACAAATCCGTGTTCGGCAATTCGAAGATCACCATGATGTTCGACCCGAAATCCTACGAACTGCGCCAGTGGACCATTACCGACGCGCAGGGCAAGGACACGACCGTGATGATCTTCAACACCAAGCAAGGGGTCAGCTTCGCCCCCGATACGTTCAAGATCGACTACACGGCGAATCGCGAACTCAACACCAAGTCGAAGTCGCCGCGCTGATTTCCTCCGAAGGCGGCGGATAGAGCCGTCAATCCAGGCTTGAACTGCGGTAGTTGTGGAAAGCCGGCCACACCGCGCCGCGCAGCTACACCCCGCTTGCCTTTGACGAGCCACGCTGGCAGGTTCCGGGCGATTTTCCCGCCGGACCTGCAGCATGTCTTTTTCGATCGCCACCTGGAACATCAATTCCGTTCGCCTGCGCATGCCGCTGGTCGAGCGCCTGCTTATGGAGCATGCGCCGGACGTCTTGTGCCTTCAGGAAACCAAGTGCCAGGACGATCTTTTTCCGGCTGCCGCCTTTCGCAAGCTCGGCTACGAGCACATCGCCATCCATGGCCAGAAGGGCTATCACGGCGTGGCGACGGTGGCGCGGCGACCGATCGAGATCGTCGAGAAGCGCCGGTTTTGCGGCATCGAGGACAGCCGGCATATTTCGGTCCGGGTCGCGGCCGGCGGCAAGGCGCTTACCGTGCACAATTTCTATGTTCCGGCCGGCGGCGACGAACCGGACCCCGAGATCAACCGAAAATTTCGGCACAAGCTTGATTTCGTCGCCGAAATGAATGCTATCCGCGCCGACCACGACGATGCGTCCGGCTCGATCCTCGTCGGCGACCTCAACATCGCGCCGCTGGAGCACGATGTCTGGTCGCACAAGCAGCTTCTCAAGGTGGTCAGCCATACGCCGATCGAAACGACGAATTTCCAGGCCATGCGCGAAAGCGGCGGCTGGGTCGACCTGATGCGCCACAACATTCCGCTCGACCAGAAGCTCTATACCTGGTGGAGTTATCGGGCGCAGGATTGGGAGACCTCCAATCGCGGCCGTCGCCTCGACCATGTCTGGTCGTCGCCCAACCTAACCCCGCTGTTCCATGGCTACGAGATATTAAGTGCTGCGCGCGGCTGGGAGCGCCCTTCCGATCATGTGCCGGTGATCGCCCGTTTCGACCTGGAATGAACCGCACAAGTCTTCCGCTACGGCTCCCGACTTTTCGTCCGCTGCGCGGACTGCGCCTCAGCCCGCGAAGCGTGGCGCCAGGTTTTCGATCTTCTGCAGGAACGCCTGCAATTCGGCGGTTATCCGGTGGTGAAGCTGCACCGCAACCTCCGGGTATTCTTCGAGGATGCGCCGGAACATACTGCGGTTGAGGCGCAGCACCTCCGAATCGATTTCCGCCGAGGCGCTGGTCAGCCGCCTGGTATCGGCGATCAGGGCCAGTTCTCCCAAAATCGAGCCCGGCCCGACATGGCCGAGCACAAGCCGCTCGCGGTCGCCGCCCTCGCGATAGAGGACGATGCGACCGCTGACCATGACATAGGCCGAATCGGCAACGTCGTCCTCGCGGTAAAGCTTCTTGTCGGCGCCGAGATGCGTGGTTTCGGCCCCGAAGGCGAGCAGGCGCAGTTGCTCCTGCGTGAAGCCCTCGAAAAGCCCCACGGCGGAGAGGATGCGGATGTCGTCATCCAGCGCCATTATGTCCCCGAACCGTCAGGCCGTTCCCCTTTCCGTGCCATGGTCCCGAAGCCGGATCATGCTCGTTTTCCGTGCGGCCCCGCCCCGAACCGCAAATCGGACGAATTATGAATCAATGATGGTTACATACGGGTTATCCGCTTAGGGAACCAGCTTGTAGCCGCCGCTTTCCGTGACAAGAATCTCGGCATTGGAAGGATCACGCTCGATCTTTTGCCGCAGCCGATAGACATGGGTTTCCAGCGTGTGCGTGGTGACGCCCGAATTATAGCCCCACACCTCCTCCAGAAGCACGTCGCGCGTTACCACCTTCTGTTCCGCGCGATAGAGGTATTTGATGATGGAGGCTTCTTTTTCGGTCAGCCGCACCTTGGCGCCGCGCTGGTCGATCAGGAGTTTCTGGCTGGGCTTGAACGTGTATGGCCCGACCGCGAAGGTGGCGTCCTCACTCTGTTCATGCTGGCGCAGTTGCGCGCGGATGCGGGCCAGAAGCACGGCGAAGCGGAACGGCTTGGTCACGTAATCGTTGGCGCCCGCCTCCAGCCCGAGGATGGTGTCGGAATCGGTGTCGTGGCCGGTCAGCATGATGATGGGCGCCTTGTAGCCGCCCTTGCGCAGGATCTTCACCGCTTCGCGACCGTCCATGTCGGGCAGGCCGACATCCATGATGAGCAGGTCGATCAGCCCGGCGCGTGCGGCGGCAACGCCCTTGGCGGCGGTCGCTTCCTGCAGCACGCTGAATTCCTCGTAGAGCGATAATTGCTCGACAAGCGTGGCGCGCAGGTCTTCATCGTCGTCAACGATCAGGATGGTGCGTGATGTCATGAATCAATCCGTTGTTTTGCAATGAATTTCAATTGACCGCTGCCCGTTTATGCGGAACTTGATGAACAAAACAGCCCATCACAGTGATTTGTTCCGTGGCACGATCATACCTGAAAAAACGCATAAACAATGCTGCCGGCGCAATTTTGCCGGCGGGCCTACGCGTCATCACCGTTCGCGCCCGGCCCGGCCATCCCAGCCAGGGGTTTTTGCAGGCCGGCAGGCTGGTATTTCCCTGTGCGCTGGGGCGCGGCGGCATCTCGGCCAACAAGCGCGAGGGAGACGGGGCGACGCCGCTGGCGTCCATGCGGATACTGCATGGCTATTTTCGCAACGATCAGTTTGCCGGCGGGCGGCGGACCCGGCTGGCCATGACGGCGATAGACGCCGATCTCGGCTGGTGCGAGGTGCCGGAAGACCGCAACTACAATCGCCCGGTAAAAATCCCCTATGGCGCCAGCCATGAGCGCATGAAGCGCGACGACCGCCTCTACGATGCCTGCCTGGTGCTGGACTGGAACATTTCGCCCCGCCGGCGCGGACGCGGCAGCGCGATCTTCTTTCACTTGGCGCGGGCCGGCTTTACGCCGACGCAGGGCTGTGTGGCGGTGACGGCGCAGGTTATGGCGCGGCTGCTGCCGTTTTTGTCGGACCGGACGGTGGTGCGGGTGGTTCGTTAGGAAAAGCGCCATACTGTGGTGCGCTTGACGTCGGCATCTTCCAGCGCGCGGGTCACCGGCACTTCATAGACCGCCAGATTTTCCAGCCCTGTCTTCGGCAGATAGGCCCGGCCCGGGTCACCGACGAGAATTTCCGCGCCGCGCGCCGACAGGTTTTTGAACCAGGGCAGCAGCAGCCCGGCAAAGGCGGCGTCGTAAAAAACGTCGCCGGCCAGCACCACGCCCCAGCCTTCATCCATCCCGATCAGGTCCCTGTCCGTGAATTCGACCGCCACGCCGTTGGCTTCGGCGTTCAGCCGAATCGCGGTTGCGCAAAACGGATCGATGTCGGCGGCAATCACGCTTGTTGCGCCTGCCCTTGCCGCCGCTATCGCGACAAGGCCGGAGCCCGAAGCGAAGTCGAGAATTTTTCGGTCCCGAATCGCTTCCGGGTGGTCGAGGATGTAACGCGCAAGCCCTTGCCCGCCTGCCCAGGCGAAAGCCCAGAAAGGCGGCGGCAGGCCGATCTCGGCCAGTTCATCCTCCGTGCGCTGCCATAGATCATGCGCTTCGTCGGCCAGGTGCAGGCGGATTTCCGGCACATGCGGCGGCGACGCAAGCGTGGTGTTGTCCAGAATGAAACGTTCGGCGTCCAGTGGCGAGATTCGCGTCAAGGCATCAAGGTTGCTGGATCGAGGCCGGCCATGCGGCAGACTTCCTGCCATTCGCCCAGTAGCACCGGCTGCACGGAAAGCCGCATCGACGTGACCAGCGCCATCTTCTCCAGCTTCGGGTTGGCCTTGACCTCGGCCAGCTTCACCGGCCGGGGAACGTCGCGCACGGCGCGGATATCGACGCACTCCCAGCGCGGGTCTTCGGTCGTCGTGTCGTGATGGGCGAGTGCGCAAACCTCGGCGATGCCGACCACCTCAAGCCCCTCGTTGGAATGGTAGAAGAAACCAAGATCGCCGATCTGCATGGCGCGCATGTTGTTGCGCGCCAGATAATTGCGCACGCCGTCCCACTGCGTGCCGGTCTTGCCGGTCGCCTTCAGAGCGTCGAAGGAAAAGGTGGATGGCTCGGATTTGAACAGCCAGTAATTCATTTTATTGTCCCCGCCTTCCGTCTCAGCCGTTCGCCGGGTTGTTGACGCCCCAGTTCCACTGGCGGATTTCGACGCTCGCGAACAAATCAGCCTTGGCGTAGGGATCGGCGGCGGCAAGCGCGCCGGCCGCTTCCATGTCGGGTGCTTCGAGCACGACCATGCTGCCATTCGCCTTGCCGTCGGCATCGAGGAACGGGCCGGCGAAGGCCAGCTTTTTCTCATCGTTCAACCCTTGCAGGAAAGCCAGGTGATCGGGCCGCGTATCCGCGCGCACCTGCAATTTTCCGGGCTTGTCGGTGCAGATCAGGGCAAACAGCATGTGGTATCCTTTCGTTTAAGCGTCGGCTTCTGTCTTCAGCGGTCGCGTCATCAACGCGGATACTGCTTCGCCGATGGTAATCGTTCCGTCCAATATCGCGGCCACCGCTGCGATGATCGGCGCGTCGATGCCGCGCTCGTCGGCAATGCGCACGGCGATTGCGGCGGTCGGCACGCCTTCGGCCAGCGGCCGGCCGGCCAGTTGTTCGCCGCGCCCCAGCGCCAGCCCATAGGCGAAATTGCGCGATTGCACCGAGGCGCAACTGAGCAGGAGGTCACCCAGCCCCGACAGGCCCATCAGCGTTTCAGGCTTCGCGCCGAAGGCGGCGCCGATGCGGCGTAACTCGACGAAACCGCGCGTCACCATGGCGGCCTGCGCGCTGGCGCCGAGGCCCGCACCCGTCACCGCGCCGGCGGCGATGGCGAAGACGTTCTTCAGCGCCCCGCCGATCTCGACGCCGACAAGATCGTCGCTGGAATAGCAGCGAAGGTTTCGTGCCGAAAAGCGCGCGGCAAGGTCACCGGCGAGCGCATTGTCACGCGCCGCGACCACCACCGCCGTCGGCAGGCCTTTCGCCACGTCCGCTGCAAAGCTCGGGCCGGAAAGGGCCGCGATCGGGTTTTTCGGCAGGAACTCGCCGACGATCGCCGACAGCAGCGCGCCGGTGTCGCGCTCGATGCCCTTGGCGCACAGCACCAGCGGAATGTTTTTCGGCATGAAACCTTGCGCTGTAGCCAGAACGCCGCGCAACGACTGCGCCGGGGTAACGGCCAGCACGCAATCGGCACCGGCCAGTGCTGTCGCCAGGTCGGTGGTGGCCTCGATACCGGGATCGAGCGCGATGCCCGGCAGATAGCGCGTGTTCTCGCAGCGATTGATGGCGGCAACGCTTTCTGCGTCGCGCGCCCACAGCCGGACGGAGTGGCCGGCGCGCAGCATCGCCAGCGCCAGCGCGGTACCCCATGCGCCGCCGCCAAGCACGCAGACGCGCCAGTTGCCGCCGCCCTTCATGCTTTCGCCCCGCGCCGGCCCGAACCGATTATCGGCTCCGAGACGCTATCCAGTGGCCAGCGTGACCGCGGCACGAAATCGAAAGCATCGGCGTCCACCTTGCCGGCCCGCAGCCGTTCGATGCCGGCCCAGGCGATCATCGCAGCATTGTCGGAGCACAGGTTCAGCGGCGGCGCGACAAAAGCAAAGCCATGATCCGCACACAGGGCTTCCAGTGCCGATTTGATCGTGCCGTTGGCGGCAACCCCGCCGGCCACGACCAGAGTGGGGGTCTTCTCCTCGGGAAACGTCTCGCGAAACCGGTTCAGGGCGCGGATGACGCGGTCACTGAGCGCATCGGCGGCCGCCGCCTGGAACGAGGCGCAGATGTCGGCGACGTCCTGCTCGCTGAGCGGCGCGATGGCGCTTGCAGCCTGGCGCACAGCGGTTTTCAGGCCGGAAAAGGAAAAATCGGGCTGTGCGGAGCCTTTCATCGGCCGCGGAAAGGCGAAACGGCCGGCATCGCCCTGCCTTGCCGCCTTTTCCACATTGGGACCGCCCGGATAGGGCAGGCCGAGCATCTTGGCCGTCTTGTCGAAGGCTTCGCCCAGCGCGTCGTCGATGGTGGTGGCCCAGCGCTGGTAGTCTGCGACCCCGCGCACCGCGACGATCTGCGTATGGCCGCCGGAAACCAGCAGCAAAAGATAGGGAAAGGCGACGCCGTCGGTCAGGCGGGCGGTCAGCGCATGGCCCTCCAGATGGTTGATGGCGATCAGTTTTTTCCCCGCCGCCGCCGCAATCGCCTTTGCCGTCATCAGCCCGACGATCAGCCCGCCGACGAGGCCGGGACCGGCGGTCGCGGCGATGGCGTCGATTTCGGCAAGCGCCGTATCCGACTCGGCAAGGGCTGCCTCAATGATGCCGTCCAGCGCCTCGACATGAGCGCGCGCGGCAATCTCGGGAACCACGCCGCCAAAGGCCGCATGTTCCTCGATCTGGCTGAACACGACGCTAGACAAAATCCGGGGCTCGGAATCATCAGACAGGGCGACAACGCTGGCCGCCGTCTCGTCGCAACTCGTCTCTATGCCCAGAACGCGGATCAATTGGTCGCTGCCCTCGAAGATTGTGCATGCGCGCGATCCCCGCTAGGAGTGCGCAAGCCCCGCCTGCCGGGGGTTATCACGGACGGCGCGTCATGCAAACACCATTACGGATCGGAACGAGGGGCAGCCTGCTGGCGCTGGCGCAGGCCCAGGAAACGCAGGCGCGGCTGATGGCGGCGCACCAGCTGCCGGAATCGGCGTTCGAAATCGTGCCGATCTCGACCAGCGGCGACCGCATCCAGAACCGGGCGCTGTCGGAGGCCGGCGGCAAGGGGCTTTTCACCAAGGAACTGGAAGAGGCGCTGTTCGACCGCCGCATCGATATTGCCGTGCATTCTTCCAAGGACATGCCGACGCAATTGCCGGCCGGGCTGGAGCTTTCGGCCTTCCTGCCGCGCGAAGATGCCCGCGACGCCTTTATCGGCAAGGCTGCGAAATCGATCGCGGAATTGCCGCGCGGCGTCAAGGTCGGCTCGTCTTCGCTGCGCCGGCAGGCCCTGATCCGCCGCATGCGACCCGACCTCGACGTGGTGCTGTTTCGCGGCAACGTCCAGACGCGGTTACGCAAACTCGACGAAGGCGTGGCCGAAGGCACCATCCTGGCATTGGCCGGGCTGAAGCGGCTGGGGCTGGAGCATCTCGTCACCGACCTGATGCCGCTGGCCGATTTTCCGCCGGCGCCAGGGCAGGGCGCCATCGGCATCGAAACCCGGATCGGCGACGACGCGGTGGGCGAGATGCTGGCAGCGATCCATCATGTCCCGACAGGGCAGGCGCTGGCTTGCGAGCGCGCCTTCCTTGGCACGCTCGACGGCTCCTGCCGCACGCCGATTGCCGGCTATGCGGTGATCGACGGGGACAGGCTGTCGTTCAGCGGCTTGATCATTTCGCCCGACGGTACGCAGTCGCACACCATCGAGGCCGAGGGACTGGCGCGGGAAGCCGCGCTGATCGGCGCGCAGGCCGGTGCGGCCGTGCGGGCGAAAGCCGGCGAAGAGTTTTTTGACGGATGGTATTGAATGCGCCGCCGCGTTCTGGTGACAAGGCCGGAACCGGGTGCCGCGCGCACCGCAGCCAGGCTTGCGGCGCTGGGCTTTGAGCCGGTCCTGCTGCCGCTGACCCGGACGCATCCGCTTCCTGTCACGATTGACGGTCTGCCGGAAGACGCGGTAGCCATTGCGGCAACCAGCGCCAACGCCTTGCGCCATGCGCCTGCGGAATTGATTGCGGCGCTGGCGCATTTGCCATGCCATGCCGTCGGCAAACGCACCGCGGAAGCGGCGCGCGCGGCAGGTTTTCTGTCGGTGCATGAAGGGCCGGGCGACGCGGAGGCGCTGGCCGCCCATATGGCGGCTTCGCTGTCCGGCATGGCCGTCGTCTATCTGTGCGGCAGGGTGAGGCTTTCCACCTTCGAACAAAGGCTGGGTGCGGCATCCGTTCGCGTCCATCCGGTCGAGACCTACGATACGGTGGCGATCGGTTACGACAGTGCGGAAATCGCAGCGTCCCTTGATGGCCACCCCGTCGACACGGTGCTGCTCTATTCGGTCAAGGCAGCGCAGGCCATCCGTGCGATCGCCCGGACGCCAGAACTTGCCCCACTGTTCGATGACGCTAGTTTCCTGTGCCTGTCGGGACGCGTTGCAGCGGTTCTCGATCCGCTGGGGAGAGAAAGAATTCATGTGAGCCGGGAGCCGAACGAAGAGGCGCTGTTCGACCTGTTGCGGGGCTGATGCGTCCTCCCGCGTCATCACGCTGCCCTTTTCACACGGTTGAGGTGTGGTAGACCTTTCCTGAAGCCGGTGCCGGTCAAGACGAAGCGAAATAGCGGAGCCAAGCATGGTCAAGACGCCGAAGACGCGACATTCCAAAACCCACCGCGAGCCGGTGACCATCGAGCTTCAGCCGGGCGACGTCTCACGGGTCGGAGAAGAGCAGGCTGCAGCGCCTGAGGCAACGGAGAACGAGGCGTCGGGCCAGGAGGGAATGCGGGCGGAAGCGGCCGATTTCGAGCCGTGGGAAAAGGATGAGGCGGCACGCATCGCGGCCGCCGAACAGGCGGACCGGGCGAGCGCCAGCGCCGATTACGGTTTCGACGATACGCCGCAGCCGGCCAAGCTGGCGGCCGACACCGATACCGCTGCGAAGGCCGATTTCGTGGCGGGCGAGCCGGTCCAGCCCAGGCGGGGCAGCATGAACGCCATCGTTGCCGGCGTCGTCGGCGGGATCATCGCGCTCGTCGGCGCCGGCGGTTTGCAATATGCCGGCCTTCTCGGCGCGCCGGGCGCCGGGGCTTCCCTGGAAGGCGTCAACAGCGACATCGCCGCGCTGAAAACCCAGATCGCGGCCATATCGAACTCGGAGAATGGCGGCGACGCCATGGCGCGGGTCAAGGGACTTTCCGATGCGCTAGATCAGGTCAAGACGGATGTCGCCGCGCTGAAGGCTTCCGCCGGATCGCAAACCGGCGATACGGCAGGCGTCACCGAATTGCGCGACAAGATTGCGGCCCTGGAAACGACGGTTGCCGCACTCGGCCAGGCCGGAACCATGGCGTCGTCCGACCTCAAGCCGCTCAGTGACAAAATCACGGAACTGGATGCGCTGGTCAAATCGGCGGGCAATGCTGCTTCCGAACAGCAGGGTAGAATCGGCGCGCTCGAGCAATCGGTCACGCAACTGTCGGCCAAGGTCGAGGCGCAGGCCTCGCAGCCGAAGATCGCGCTGGCGATTGCGGCTTCGGCACTGAAGGCGGCGCTGGATCGCGGCGCGCCTTTTGCGGCCGAACTGGAAACCTTCGCGGCCATCGCGCCGGATGCGCCGCAGCTTGCCGCGCTGCGCGCTTATGCCGAAAAGGGGGTCGCGACCCGCGCCGAAATCGCGGCCGGCGTCGATGCGGCTGCGACCACGATGGTTTCGGCTGCCACCCCGCCCGACCCGAATGGCGGCTTTTTCCAAAGCCTGATGTCCAGCGCGGAATCGCTGGTCAAGGTGCGCCCGATCGGCGCGGTAGCGGGTGCCGGGGTGCCCGAAACGGTCGCCCGAATGGAGGCGGCGGTCAACCAGGGGGACTACGCCAAGGCGCTTGCCGAATATGATACGCTGCCCGATGCGGTGAAGGCCGCCGGCGCGGATTTCGCCGCGAAGATCAAGGCGCGGCTTGATGTCGAAGCGCAGATCGACGCGCTGATCGCCAATGCCATGAAGGCGTGAGGGCCCAGATGATCCGCATTCTCGTTTTCCTCGCCATCGTCTTCGCGCTGGGCCTCGGCTTTGCCTGGCTGGCGGACCGGCCGGGCGACATGGTCGTCACGTTCAACGGCTACCAGTATCAGGTCAGCCTGATGGTGGCGGCGGTGGCCGTGGTGGCTGTCGTGGCAGCGGTGATGATCCTCTGGTGGCTGTTCAAGTCGATCTGGAACAGCCCCTACACTATTGCGCGGCATTTTCGCGTGCGCCGCCGCGACCGGGGCTATCAGGCGCTGTCGACGGGCATGATCGCTGCCGGTGCGGGCGACGCAGCGCTGGCGCGCAAGAAAGCGAAGGAGGCGGCCAAGCTGATCCGCTCCGACCAGGAGCCGCTGATCCACCTGCTCGACGCGCAGGCTTCGCTGCTTGAAGGCGACCACGAGACGGCGCGCGGGAAATTCGAGGCCATGCTCGACGATCCGGAAATGCGCCTGCTTGGCCTGCGGGGACTTTATCTCGAGGCCGAAAGGCTGGGCGACCGCAATGCCGCCCGCCACTATGCCGGGCGCGCGGCGCAGGTGGCGCCGCAACTGGCCTGGGCGGCCGAATCGACGCTGGAAGAACTGACCCAGCGCGCCGACTGGGACGGCGCGCTCAAACTGGTCAACGCGCAGAAATCGACACGGCAGATCGAGCCGGAATCGGCCAATAACCGCCGCGCCGTGCTGCTTACCGCCAAGGCGCAAGCCTTGTTCGACAGCGACCCCGATGCGGCGAGGGCGGCGGCGCTTGAAGCCAACCGCCTGCGCCCCGGCTTCGCACCGGCCGCAGTCGCTGCCGCCCGCGCGCTGTTTCGGCACAACGATGTGCGCAAAGGCGCAAAAATCCTCGAGGCGGCATGGAAGGCCGAGCCGCATCCCGAGATCGCTGAACTCTATACGCATGCCCGGCCCGGCGATGCGGTTCTCGACCGCTTGAACCGGGCGCGCAAACTGCAGGAACTGAAGCGGAACAATGCCGAATCCTCGATGGCGGTAGCGCGCGCTGCGCTCGACGCGCAGGACTTTGCGACAGCGCGCCGCGAGGCCGAGACGGCGATCCGCATCGACCCTCGCGAGGGGGCTTACCTGTTGTTGGCCGACATCGAGGAGGCCGATACGGGCGACCAGGGTAAGGTCAGGCAACTTCTGTCCAAGGCGGTGCGGGCGCCGCGCGATCCGGAATGGGTTGCCGACGGCGTCGCTTCCGAGTGCTGGGCACCGGTATCGCCGGTCACGGGCAGGCTCGACGCGTTCGAATGGCGCGCGCCGATGGAACGGCTTGGCCAACTGATCGAAAGCGACGAAGACCGGCCGGAGATCGATGCTCCCGTGCTTGCCGCGCCGACAGCGTCGCCGGTTGTGGTTGAGGCCGATCGCCCGGTACTCCTGCCGAAGGCTGCTCCGGTGGAGAAGGAACCGGCAACTGCAGGCGATTCCATCGCACCGGTTACGGCTGCCGAACTGGCCGCCGTGCCGATCGATGAAGAGGCGATTGAGCCGGCCGAACCGATGCGCCTTCCCGACGACCCAGGCATCGAGCCGGAGGACGAGGAGCCGGATGCGAAATCGTCCGGTCGCTTTCGTTTGTTTTGATCGTGATCCGCTTCCGCGCTAAGTCAGTGTGTGGTGAATCGGAGGAGTTTGATGTTCGAGCGCGTACTGTCCTTTCTCAAGGAATTACCGGGCGGCGCCGGCCGGGGCGCCGCGCAGGCGGACGATCCGCGTGTCGCGGCTTCGGCCCTGCTTTATCATGTCATGGACGCCGATGGCGCCCGACAGGACGTCGAGTGGGCCAAATTCAAGGCGGTGCTGTCGCAAAGCTACGGCGTGACGGGCGCGGAACTCGACGCACTGGCCAAGGCCGGTGAAAAGGCGGACGGCGAGGCGGTCGATCTCTATGCCTTCACCAGCGTGCTGAAGCGCCATCTCGACGCCGACGGCCGCAAGGCTTTTGTCGGGTTGATGTGGAGTATCGTCTATGCGGACGGCGAACTGCACGAACTGGAAGACAATGTCGTGTGGCGGGTTGCCGAATTGCTGGGCGTGGAGCGGCAGGACCGCATCGCCGCCCGGCAAAAGGCAGCCGCGGAATGGCCCCAGGCCGGCGGCGTCTCCAGCGACGATTAAAGCATGTCTCCCGAGAGTGGGCACCGGTTTCGGGATAAAGACATGCGAGAAAACAAGACCTAAAGCTCGGCAAGCGAATCTGAAAGATCGCGACGTGCTTTAGGCGGTGTGGACAGTCAGGATTTTCCAGGAATGCCATCACAGCCATGCCGGCCAAAAATCCTCATCGTTCTGCATCAGGAAAACTCCAGTCCGGGCCGCGTCGGCCACATGCTTCTGGAAGCGGGCTTCGATCTCGATATTCGGCGTCCGCCGCTGGGCGACGCCCTGCCTGAAACGCTGGACGATCATGCCGGAACGGTCATGTTCGGCGGTCCGATGAGCGCCAATGACAGCGACGAATTCGTCCGCCGCGAAACCGATTGGCTCGCCGTCCCGCTGAAGGAGAACCGCCCCTTTCTCGGCATTTGCCTGGGCGCTCAGATGCTGGTCAACCATCTCGGCGGCAAGGTCGAAAGCCATGGCGACGGGCTGGTCGAGATCGGCTGGTATCCGCTCCAGGCAACCGAGGAGGGCGAAAAGCTGATGCGGTGGCCGAGCCAAGTCTATCAGTTCCACCGCGAGGGCTTTTCGCTGCCGCGCGGCGCGACCCTTCTGGCCACCTGCGGAACCTATCCCAACCAGGCTTTCCGCTATGGCGAAAATGCCTGGGGCGTTCAGTTCCACGCCGAACTGACCCAAATGATGATGCACCGCTGGGTGGTGCACGGTGCGCACCGCTTCGAGCTTCCGGGCGCGCAACCCGGCCGCGACCATCTTGGCGGCCGGCTGATCTGGGACATGCATCTCAGGCGCTGGCTCGGCGAGTTCCTGCAGACGGTGTTCGGAACGCTGGAACCGCGCTAGGCGTCGACCAGCTTCAAAGTCCGATCGAACACGCCAAGCACCCGGGTCAATTCGTGGCCGCGCTTGAGGATGCGCCCGCCGGCGGCGACAACACTGAAAGCGCCCTGCTTTCGCGCCAGCCGGGGGTCTTTCACGATCTGGAAAAGCGGCACCTCGCTGGTGCGGCGAAACACGGAGAATATGGCGCGGTCGCTCAGATGATCGATGGCATAGTCGCGCCACTCATTGGCGGCAACCATGCGGCCGTACAGCCTCAATATCTGTTCCAGTTCCCGCCGTTCGAACGCGACCGGAAGATCGAGCCGTTGGCGGCGGGCCTCATGAAGCGGTATCAATATTCCCGATGCGTCCCCATCCTCCGAGCCACCATCGGTCATGCCAACCCTTTCACGGCTAAACGGCCCCAGCCTTGCATATCTGTTGTCTAGCCTAAGGTTGCGCTTTCGCCCGCCAATTGCAAGCCCGCGCCAAAACCGGCGGACGACAGGTACTGCGCCGTAGTCCAGTCACGTTTGACGAACGCCCTGTCGGAATTGGTGATTTCCCGCCTTTTTTTAGCCATTTTTTACCCGCCCTGCCGCCCCATTGTCCGTCAATCTTGGCTGCGTTGCCTGAGACGGTTCGGTCCGGCACTTGCTCGTAAACCCCAAGCCCCCCGCCCACGGGCCTGAGTCGGATCGAACCAACCTCAGCCTTTGTTAAAAAGGCGAGGTGCGACGATTCCAGAATACAGGCCGGTGTCAGCAGCAAGCTGGCGTCGGCCTTTTCATATTCGGGACCCGCGTTACCGTCAGCGCCTCGCCTTTGCCGTGTTTGCTGCTATTCTAGAGCTTGTCTCCCGAAAGTGGGAACCGGTTTCGGGTAATGACATGCGAGAAAACAAAGACCTAAAGCTCGGCAAGCGAATCTGAAAGATTGCGACGTGCTTTAGAGCTTGTGAGGCTGAGCTGTTCGGGCCGGCCGCAAATAAAGCGACAAGGGGCCGATGACGGACCGACCCGCCACTGAAAGCAGAGGTCTTTCGGCCAGATTGGCCGTTAGCAGGCTGGCTACGCGATGCTCGATGGTTTTCGAGCGCGGCTGGCCGTTGCTGTTGCCGCTTCTCGTGGTCATGGCCTTGTTCCTCAGCACCGCCTGGTTCGGGCTTTTCGCGCGGATGCCGGACATTTTGCGGTTCGGCGTTCTTGCCGTGTTCTGCATCACCGCTCTTGCCGCGCTCTACCCGCTCCGCTTTTTCCGGCTGCCGAAGGCCGATGAGATCGACCGGCGCATCGAGGCCGCCAACGCCCTGCTGCACAGCCCGCTTCAGGCGCAGGCCGACAGGCCGAGCGGCCCGGAAAGGGGCTTTGCGCAAGCCTTGTGGCGCGAGCACCAGAAGCGCATGGCCGCGACGCTGGAGCGCGTTACCGCCGATGCTCCGCGACCGCAGGTTCCCGATCGCGACCCCTGGGGTCTGCGTGCAATTGCGGTGTTGGCCGTGGTCGTCGCCTTCGCATTTTCCTTCGGCCCGCTTGGCGGCCGGGCCGCAGACGCGTTTCGCGCAGGCGCAGTGCACGATGCGATCCCGCCTCGTGTCGACGCCTGGGTCACCCCACCGGCCTATACCGGCAAGCCGCCGATCTTCCTTACCGCGGTCGCAGGGCAGGATGGCGCCGCCGTCACCGTACCGGCGGGCAGCGAGGTTGCGCTGCGCGTTACCGGCGGGTCCGGCGAAGAAACGCTTGCCTTCGTCGATGCCAGCGGCAACAGCCGCGCCATCGAACCGACCGCAGCGCCGGCACCTGCCGCACAAATGGCGGCCGGGGGCGCGGCTCCAGCCAAGGCCAGGCAGTTCGCCGGCAAGCTCACTGTCGACGGCAGGCTGGCGCTGAAGGCGGCCGAGGATGAACTCGCGCATTGGACGTTTTCGGTCACGCCCGATGCGCGACCGGCAATCCGCTTCGTTGGCGAACCCAGGCACGCCGCCAATGGCACGACCGAATTGGCCTACCAGATCGACGACGATTATGGCGCGGCTTCGGCCAAGGCCGTCTTCGCGCTCGCTGACGCGCCTGCGCCCAACGCCCGGCCGCTTTACGGCCCGCCTGAAATGCCGTTGGCGCTGCCGCGCCGCGGCGGCAAGGCGAACGCCGCCAAAACCATCAAGGATCTGACGGAGCATGTCTGGGCCGGCGCGCCGGTCACGTTGAAGCTTGTCGCGACCGACGATGCCGGGCAGACGGCAATGAGCGAAAGCAAGACGCTCGTCATGCCGGCCAGGCCGTTCACCAACCCGCTGGCGCTGGCGGTGATCGAGCAGCGCCGCCTGCTGGCTCTCGACGCCAACGCCAAGCAGCGCGTGCTCGACCTGATGGACGCGATCACGCTCAGGCCGGAAGACACGTTCGACAACATGACGCATTATTTGGCGATCATCAGCGCCAGAACGCGCCTGAAGCTGGCCGTCAGCGACGATCAGCTGCGCGACGAGGTCGGCTATCTGTGGCAGATCGCGCTCGGCATCGAGGAAGGCGATTTGTCGGCGGCGGAAAAGCGGCTTCGGCAGGCACAGCAGGCCTTGCAGGACGCGCTGAAGAACGGAGCCAGCGACGAAGAGATCGACAAGGCGATGAAGGAATTGCGCGAGGCGATGAACGATTTCCTCAAGGAATTCGCGCAGCGCCAGCAGAACCAGAAATCGGCCCAGACGCAGCAGGGGGCCAAGGAGCTTCGCCAGAGCGATCTGCAAAAGATGATGGACCAGATCGAAAACCTGGCGAAGTCCGGCAATCGCGACAAGGCGCAGGAATTGCTGTCGCAGCTCGAAAACATGATGAACAATCTGCAGGCCGGGCGTCAGCAGCAGCCGGGCCAGCAGGACAGCGAGATGCGCCGGCAGATGGACAAGCTCGGCGAGATCATGCGCCGCCAGCAGGAGATGATGAACGAGACGTTCCGCATGGATCAGGCGCGGCGCGGCCAGCAGCAGCGCGAACAGGGCGAACAAAATCCGTTCGGCGAACTGGACGATCAGGGCCAGCCCGGCGCACAGGGTAAACCGCAGGATGGCAAGCCCCAAGAAGGCAAGTCCATGACGCCGGAAGAGTTCGCCGAGGCCCTGAAGCAGTTGCAGGAGGGCCAGGGCAAACTGGAAGGCGACCTCGAAAAACTCAAGAAGGGCCTTGAGGGCATGGGGCTTGAGCCGAATGAAGGGTTCGGCCAGGCCGGCAAGTCGATGGACAGCGCCGAACAGGCGCTTGGGGAGGGCGAGGGCGACAATGCGGTTGGCCATCAGGGCAAGGCGCTGGAAGCCTTGCGCGACGGCGCCAGGAGCATGATGAAGCAGATGCAGGCCATGCAGGGCGACAAGGGCAACAGCCAGGGCGGCGCCCAGCGTGATGGCGATCGCGATCCGCTTGGCCGGCCGCGCGCCACACAGGGGCCGGACTTCGGCGATTCGGTCAAGGTGCCGGACGAGATCGACGTGCAGCGCGCTCGCCGGATTCTGGACGCCATTCGCAAGCGGCTGGGCAATGCGCTGTCGCCTGATATCGAGCGCAGCTATCTCGAACGCCTGCTCGAACTCAAATAGGGTATCGGGCCGCTAAGGCGGCTTGGGCCGCCTTGCTTCGGCCTCCCTACAAATCCTTCACCAGCCGCAGGGCGTCGTAGATCGACGCATGCGTATTGCGCGAGGCGACCGCATCGCCGATCCGGAACAGCTGGAACGCGCCTTGCGGGTTGCCGGCACTGGCCTGTGGCTTGCCTTCGATGAAATCGCCGTGGTCCAGCACGCCAAGATTGCTCGATTGCGGCTTCAGCTCGAAATAGAGCTCGTCCAGCGGGATGGTGCCGTGGTTGATGACGACCTGGTCGACATGCCGCTCCCTGGCAACGCCGCCATAATCGCTGCCGATGACGGCGACGAGGCCGTTGCCTTGCCGCTTCACGGCTTCCAGCCGGTAGGTCACGGTGAAGGTCGTGTCGAGCTTCTGCAGCGAACGCATATAGGGAACGAGGTTCATCGCCATGACTTCCGGCGCGAAGGAGCGGTCCGGCGTCATCATTTCGACCTTGCCGCCGCTCGCCGCAATGACCTCGGCCGCCTGCAGGCCGCTATGGTCGCCGGCGTCGTCGAACACCAGCACGTTGCCGCCCGGCTTGACGTCGCCGGAAATGATGTCCCAGGACGACACCACCAGATCGTTGCCGGCGCTCAATATTTCCGTATGCGGCACGCCGCCGGTGGCAATGATGACGACATCGGGCTTTTCGCCGAGCACCGCATCGGCGTCGGCCCATGTGCTGTAATGGATGGTGACGCCTTTGGCCGTGCATTGCGCCACACGCCAATCGACGATGCCGATCATTTCGCGCCGGCGCTTGCTTTGCGCGGTCAGCCGGACCTGGCCGCCGGCATGGCTCGCGGCCTCGAACACCACCACCTCATGGCCGCGCTCGGCGGCAACGCGTGCGGCCTCCAGACCGGCCGGCCCGGCCCCGACGATGACGATTTTGCGCTTCTTCGCTGCCTTGGGGATGTCGTGCGGAATTTCCGTCTCGCGGCCCGTCGCCGGGTTGTGGATGCAATAGGCGGCTCCGCCCTGATAGATGCGGTCGAGGCAATAGGTTGCGCCGACGCAGGGACGGATATCGTGCTCGCGCCCCTCGACGATCTTGCGCACGATATGCGGGTCGGTCATGTGGGCGCGCGTCATGCCGACCATGTCGAGCTTGCCCGAGGCGATGGCATGGCGCGCGGTCGCCACATCCTGGATCTTGGCGGCGTGAAAGGTCGGGAAGTTCGTCGCAGCGCGGATCTCGCCGGCGAAATCCAGATGCGGCGAACTCGCCATGCCTTGCACCGGAATGACGTCGGTGAGGCCGGGGTCGGTATCGATATGGCCGCGGATGACGTTGAGGAAGTCGACCATGCCGCATTCCTTGAGCTTTTTTGAAATCTCAAACCCGTCCTTGCGGGTGACGCCGCCCTCCAGCACCTCGTCGGCGGTGTAGCGGATGCCGACGATGTAGTCCGGCCCGACCCGCTTGCGGATGGCGCGCAGCACGTCGAAGGTGAAGCGCAGGCGGTTGTCGAGCGAACCGCCATAAGGCTCGTCGAGATCGTTGGTCAGCGGCGACCAGAACTGATCCATCAGATGGCCGTAGGCCTGTAGCTCGATGCCGTCGAGACCGGCTGCCTTCATGCGTTCGGCAGCGTCCGCATAGTCGGTGATGATGCGCTCGATGTCCCAGTCCTCGAGCTTCTTCGGAAAGGCACGGTGGGCCGCTTCCCTTTCGTGCGAGGACGAGACGACCGGCAGCCAATAACCCTTGTCCCAGCGCGTGCGCCGGCCGAGATGGGTCAGCTGGATCATCACCGCCGCGCCATGGTCGTGACATTCGTCGGTCAGCGCCTTCAGCCACGGCACCACCTCGTCCTTGTAGACGAGAACGTTGTTGAACACGGGCGGGCTGTCGCGCGACACCGCAGCCGAACCGGCCGTCATGGTCAGCGCGACACCGCCCTTGGCCCGTTCAACATGATAGGCCCGGTAACGCTCCTTCGGCATGCCGTCTTCCGGATAGGCCGGTTCATGCGAGGTCAGCATGAGCCGGTTGCGCAGCGTCAGGTGCTTCAACTGGTAGGGTTGCAGAAGGGGATCGTTCAACATGCATGGCTCCTGATCGACGCGGCGAAGTGAAATGTACAACGGTGTATATTATACGCACTTAAGTGTACGTTGAATAGACCACGCTGTACATTTTCGTTGCGACTGCAAGGCGTGCCTGCTAGGTTCGCCCGATGGATCAAAGGGCGACCGATACGGGCTGGAGAGGCTCCGCAGAGACCTGGCTGGAAACGGCCTATGACGCGCTGATCGATGCTGGCGTCGATGCGGTGCGCATCCTTCCGCTTGCGCAGAAACTCAAGCTTTCGCGCACCAGCTTCTACTGGTTCTTCAAGGACAGGGATGCGCTGCTGGCGGCGCTGGTCGAACGCTGGCGCACCACGAATACGGGCGGCATCGTGCGGCAGTCGCAGGCCTATGCCGAGAGCATTGCCGAAGCCATGCTCAACGTCTTCGATTGCTGGCTCGACGGCGCTCTTTTCGATTCACAGTTCGAATTCGCCATCCGCAGTTGGGCGCTGCAGTCCGCCGATGTCGCGGCTCATGTCGCCGAGGCGGATACCGCGCGGATCGTGGCGCTGACGTCGATGTTCGTGCGCTTCGGCTGCGACCCTTCGCAGGCCGACGTGCGGGCGCGCACCATCTATCTTGTCCAGATCGGCTATATCTCGATGAAGGTCGATGAAGACCTTGCAACGCGCATGCGGCGCATCCCCGAATATGTCGAAATCTTCACCGGGCAGGCGCCGAAACCGCGCGAGATCGAGCGTTTTCACGCGCGATACGGCTTTCCCGCTATTTCGCTTCCGCTTCCTGCCGCAGGGTCGCGATAAAGCGCTTGGTGCGCTCACGTTGCGGATTGCCGAACAACTCGGCCGACGGCCCGGTTTCGACGACGACACCGGCGTCGAGGAAAACCACTTCGCGCGCGATTTTCGAGGCGAGGCGAAGATCGTGCGTCGCCATCACCATCGTCGTGCCTTCGTTGGCCAATGTACCCAGCACATCGACAACTTCCTGCGCCAGTTCGGGATCGAGCGCCGAGGTCGGCTCGTCGCACAAAAGCACTTTTGGGGAAGGCGCCAGCGCCCGTGCAATCGCCACGCGCTGCTGCTGGCCCCCCGACAGGGTCGCCGGCCATGCGTCGGCCTTGTGCGCCATGCCGACTTTCTCGAGCAGTTCCATTGCTCGCATTTTGGCGCGCTCGGCCGGCCATTTCAACACAGTCGTCAGGCTTTCCATGACGTTCTCGATGGCGGTGCGGTGCGGAAACAACTGAAAGTTCTGGAACACCATGCCGGTCTGGCGGCGAAGCCGCTGGATGTCCTTCGTGGCGAGCCGTTCTCCCGGCTTGAACACCAGCTTGTCGTCGCCGATGCGCACGCTGCCGGAGGTCGGGATCTCCAGCAGGTTGATGCAGCGCAGCAGCGTGCTCTTGCCGCCGCCCGAGGGGCCGACAAGGGCCGTGACGCTGCCCTCCGTGATGGTGACGCTGACGCCCTTCAGCACATGGTTTTCGCCAAAATGCTTTTCGATGTCGGTAAGGCCGATCATGCCCGTGCCTCCAGGAAGCCGCCATAGCGGTTGAGGCGCACCTCGAGCCGCGTCTGCAGGGCCGACAGCACCGAACTCATGGCCAGATAGAGGATCGCCGCCTCGACATAGAGGATCAGCGGCTCGTAGGTGGTTGCGACGATGCGCTGGGCTGCCTGGAACATCTCGGGCACCGTGATGGCTGCGGCAAGCGACGTGTCCTTGACCAGTGAAATGAAGGTGTTGGAGAGCGGCGGCACCGCCACGCGCATCGCTTGCGGCAGAATGGTGCGGCGCATCGCCTGGCTCCAGCTCATGCCGATCGAATAGGCCGCCTCCCATTGGCCTTTCGCCACGGAGCCGATGGCGGCGCGGATGATCTCGGATGTGTAGGCGCCGACATTGAGGGTGAAGCCGATCAGCGCGGCCGTAAAGTTGTCGAGCAGGATGCCGGCCGAAGGCAGACCGTAGAAGATCAGGAACAACTGCACCAGAAGCGGCGTGCCGCGAAAGATCCAGACATAGAAACGCACCAGCGCGACCAGCGGCTTTGGCCCGAACAGCCGGATCAGCGCCACCACCAGCCCGACAGTCAGCCCGAAGGCGAAGGACAAAAGCGTCAGCGGCGCGGTGAAGACGGCTGCGGCCCACAACAGGGGGCCGAGCGAATCCAGCATCAATTGCAGCCAATGGGGCACGGGAAACATCTCCTTGCGGGGTCACGGCTAGGGGCGGATACCGCCACTGGCACAGCCCAGTGCTTCATATCGTACGAAAAGCGGCGAGCCGTCAAAGACAACTCGCCGCATAAAAACCGGATTGGGAGCCGTCCGGTTCTTACTTCGAAACGTCCTGGCCGAAATATTTGTCGGCGATTTTCTGGTAGGTGCCGTCGGCCTTGATGTCGGCCAGCGCCTTGTTGATCGCCTCGACCAGTTCCGGGTCGCCCTTGCGAACGATGACGCCGGAATGGTCGGCGTTTTCTTCCTGCGCGGCGATCTTCACATTGGCGTCCGGCTTGTGCTTCTTGAAGTCGAGGAAGGACAGGCTGTCGTTGATGGTGGCGTCGGCGCGGCCGGTCAGAAGGAGCTGGATCGACTGATCGAAGCCTTCCGTGCCGACCAGTTCCGCGCCGTTCTCCTGCGCCAGCTTGCCGAAGTTCGAGGTCAGCGACTGCGCCGACTTCTTGCCCTTGAGATCGGCGAAGGACTTGATGTCGGTGTTGTCGCCCTTGACGATCAGCACCGCCTTGGAGGCGATATAGGGGTCGGAGAACGCATATTTCGCCTCGCGCTCCGGCGTGATGCCGACCTGGTTGATAACCGCGTCATAGCGGCTGCCGTCAAGGCCGGCGATCAGGCCGTCCCACTTGCCTTCGAGGAATTCGGGCTTGACGCCCAGCTTGGCGGCGATCGCCTCGCCGATCTCGACGTCGAAGCCGACCAGCTTGTTGTCGGTGTCATGGTAGGTGAAAGGCGCGTAGGTGCCTTCCGTGCCGATCTTGATGACGCCGTCGGCCTTGATCTGGTCGAGGTTGGCGCCGGCGAAGGAGGCGGTCAGCGCCAGCGCCTGCACGGCGCCGGCGATGATGAGTGAATTGAGCCATTTCATGGTGGGGTACCCTGCTTTCCGGCCGTTTCGCCGATGTTTGCCGACCGTTCGCCGGTGTTTGAATGAGGCGCAATCTGACAGAGTGGCCTTGGCAAAATAAGGAATGATTTTCTAATGATGGACCATATGGGGTATTTCATACCGAGTATCCCGGAAAGACGATGGTGTGCTTCCAGCGGTGGAAGCGCGATCGCTATTGCCGCCTGACCGACGGAACCATTTTCCGGCCCGGCACGTTATTTTCAGCCTAGGGCGATGCACGAACATTTCAAGCATTTACCCCGTCCGAGCGCCGGCATTTGAGTGCAGCCGGGTCTGATATGGGAGCGCGCAATTATGGAAGATACTGCCGGTCGCACCTTCATTCGCAGGGCCATGAAAGCTCCCTATCTCGAGCGCGAGGAGGAACATCTGCTGGCGCTGCGCTGGAAGCAGGACAACGATCAGAATGCGCTGCATTGCATGACTGTGGCCCATATGCGCCTCGTCATTTCGATGGCGTCGAAATTCCGGCATTTCGGCCTGCCTGCCGGCGACCTGATCCAGGAGGGCCATGTCGGCCTGCTGGAAGCCGCCGCCCGTTTCGACCCGGATCGGGAGGTCCGCTTTTCCACCTATGCGACGTGGTGGATACGGGCCTCGATGCAGGACTACATATTGCGCAACTGGTCCATCGTTCGCGGCGGCACCAGTTCGGCGCAAAAAGCGTTGTTCTTCAACCTTCGACGCTTGCGCGCCCGTCTCGCCACCGGCGACGGCCCGCTGACGAACGATGCGCTCTACCGGCAGGTGTCCGACGCGCTCGGCGTTTCCGAAGCGGATGTGGCGATGATGGATTCCCGGCTTTCGGCGCCGGACAGTTCGCTTAACGCGCCGCTTGCCGACGAGGCCGGTGCGGCGGAACGGATGGATTTCCTGGTTTCCGATTACCCGCTGCCCGATGAGATCGCAGGCGATGCGATCGATGTCGAGCGGCGCGCGCTGTGGTTGCGGGAGGCCCTTCAGGGGCTTAACGGGCGTGAACTTCGGATCATCGAGGAGCGCCGGCTGAGCGACGAGGGCGCGACCCTGGAGGCGCTGGGCGCGCAACTGGGCATCTCCAAGGAACGCGTGCGCCAGATCGAGGTGCGCGCGATGGAAAAGCTTAAAACCGCGCTGGTAAAGCAGAACCCCGAATTCCTGGCCGCCTGAACGGCATCCGGCCCCTATCTATCGGTAACGATTTTCACCTTGTCGCCGGCCGAGACGCTGGCGCCGGGAGACATGGCGTTCAGCACCAGGAACAGGTCCAGCTTGCGGTCGACACCGACCATCATGGCCGACAGCGTACCGATCGTCTGGCCCGGCTTTACGGTGACGACACGGATGTGCAGCGGCTTCAGCGCGGCCTTTTCGGCGGCGTTCAGTACGCGGAAACTGCCGCTGACCGTACGCGCCACGGCATCGAGCGAGGTGCTGGCCTTGGGTGCGGCGGTCAGCAACCGATAGACCTGCCCGTTGGCGCGGATGACGGCGATATCGAACTGCCAGCCATCGGCGCTGGCCTTGGCGACTGCCGCCTCGTTGCCGTCGATGGTTTCCTCGCGAACGCTGGCATTGTCGAGGCCGGCAACCCAGCCGCTGCGGACGTAATCGAGCAGAGAGCGGCTCTTGTCGATGGCTACGCCGTCGAAGCGCACCGCCATGTCGCCCGGTCCGGTGGCCGTCACCGCCGCTGCCGAATTGTCGATGGAAAAGCCGTCCGGCACCGAGAACGAAACGCCGAGGCGCGGATGCATGAAGGTGTTGCCGCGCACATAGCCTTCCTCGGGCGTATCGCCGTAGAGCAGGCCGTCTATGCCGGCCAGAAAGGAATTCCGGTCCACGGTGCCGACGCCGGGCGGGCCGAATTCGCGCGCGTGGCGCTGCGCCAATTCGATGCGCTGCGGCGTGTTGGGGTGGGTCGCCAGGAAGTCGAGGCTGGCATCGGTTGCGCCGCTGATCGAACGGAAATCGGTATAGGCCGACATCGACTGCAGGAAACGGCCGGCGGCATAGGGGTCATAGCCGGCTTCGCCCACCGACTTGATGCCGATGGCGTCCGCCTCCAACTCCTGGTTGCGCGAAAACTGTGCCATTCTGAGCTTGCCGCGGATCAGCGCCGCCTTGGCGGTCGGGCTGTCGCCGAGCACGTCGGACACGACCTTGGTCGCCAGCACTTCCTCGGCTTCCTTTTGCTGCCGTTGCAGACCGTGGTTGGCGGTGACGTGCCCCATTTCATGCGCGATCACGGCGGCGAGTTCCGCCGAATCGTTGGCCAATGCCAGAAGCCCGCGCGTGATGTAGAGATAGCCGCCCGGCAGCGCGAAGGCGTTGACGTTGGGCGAGTTCAGGATGGTGATGCGGTAGGTCTGGGTCGGGTTGGCCGATACCGTGGTGAGGCTGCCGACCACCTTGGCCACCATCCGCTCCAGCTTCGGGTCGGAATATTCACCGCCATAGGTTGCAAGAATGCGCGGGTGTTGCGCCTTGGCGAGTGCCGCGAGCTTGTTGTTGGCGGTGACGTTGTCGACCGTGACCGGCTTGTTTGATGGCTGGAATCCCGATTCCTGGATATCCGGCGTGACCATCTGGCACGCTGCGAGCGCAATAGCGAGGCTGCCCAGCGCGATGGTTCGCGTCAGGGAACGCAGGCAAGTGCGGTGAACGCCGACAGGCAGGGTGGCTTCCTTTCGGGTTCCAGGGAACGGTTCGAGCATAACAATCTTCCGAAACCGGTCCTTCGCATCCCGGAATACGAACGGCCAAGCCACAAAAATCCGGCACCAAAAGAATCGGCCGAGTAGCCGGACCTAGCCATACTCAACCCTGCATGGCAAGGATTCCCCGTCGCCCATGCAGCGGTCTTGGCCGTAAATTATGTCTGCTTTCGGGCAACATCGCGTGATACGCCGTCACCGGTTTCAGTTCCGATATAGCGCCTGAACGCTTCAGGTCCAGCGCCGTTGAAAAAATCGCCCACGGACCCGGTTGCCGCGACCTTGCCATCCTCCACGAATACGATGGCCTTGGCCATGCGGCGTGCATCCTGCGGCTGGTGCGTGACGAACAGGATCGTCATGGCGCGCGCCTCCTGCAGATTGGAAACAAGATCGAGCATGTCTTCGCGGAGCGCCGGCCCAAGCGAGGCGAAAGGCTCGTCGAGCAGCAGCACCGGCCGCTCGCGCACCAGCACGCGGGCAAGCGCCGCCCGCTGGCGCTCGCCGCCGGACAATTCATGCGGCAGGCGCTTTTCCTTGCCGGCAAGTCCGGTTTGCGCAAGCGCATCGGTCACAGCCGCGCGGTCGGCATCGCCCAGTCTCAAGGCCGGAGAACGGCCCAGCCCGACATTCTGCTCGACGCTCAGATGCGCAAAAAGGTTGTTCTCCTGAAACACCATCGAAACGGGTCGCGCCGCCGGCGGGTCCGCCGTGATATCCCGGCCTGCGATCAGCACGCGGCCGGTTTGCGGCGTCTCGAAGCCAGCAACCAGATTGAGCAGCGTCGATTTTCCCGAACCGCTCGGCCCCATGATGGCGGTGACGGTTGCCGGCGCGAACGCGACATCGAAGAAAAGCGGGGCCTCGCCATAGCTGAAAGAGACCCGATCGAGACGCACAGCAGCTCCCCCTTTTTCCGCACCGGCGTTCATGACGGCTTTTCCTTTCCCATGCGGGTGGCGGCAAACATCAGCGCAAGGCAGACAAGCCCCAGCAACAGCGCCAGTCCGGCGGCATCCTGCGTGCGGTAGCTGCCCATGCGGCCCAGCAGAAGATAGGGCAGCGTCTGCACGGCATCGCTGCCGAACAGGGCGATGACGCCGAGATCGCCGAGCGACAGCGCCATGGCGAAGGCGAAGGCCGTGGCAAACGGGCGGCGAAGCGAAGGCCAGTCGATCAGCCTCAGCCGGTTCCAGCCCGAAATGCCGAGCAGCGCGCACAGTTTCTCGTGGCGCTCGCTGGCCGCATCATAGGCCGGGCGCACGGCGCGAACGGCGAAGGGCATCGCCATCACCGCATTGACGGTCACGACCATGATGGGCGCGATGGCGAAGACATCGGCGAAATGGCGAAGCAGCAGGAACCAGCCCGCGCCGATGACGATGGGCGGCACCACCAGCACGAAGCTTGCGCCTGTGTCGGTCAAATGTTCCAGCAGCGATTTCTTCGCGTTGCCCTTGCGGCGCAGCGCCAGCGCCCGGCGTGCCGTCACCAGCGAAAGCGAAAGCAGCACGCAAAGCAGTGCCGACAGGACGGCCAGCACGATGCTGGTCAGCGTCGCCTGCCGCACAGCGTCTTCGCCGGCGAGCCGGCCAAGGTCGGCCTGAAGGCCGGCTACAACCGTTGCAAGCATCGGCCCGGCGACGAACAGCAGCGCCACAAGAATGAGCGTGGAATTGAGCGCCGTCTCGGTCCTGCCCGGCGTTGAGAACCGGCGCGGCGCGACCGGCAGATTGGCGTCGCCGGTGGTGTTGGCGCCAAGGCGCGCCAGCGCCAGCACCACGGCAAAGGTAAGCGCAACCTGCAAGGCGGTCAGCGCCACGGCGCGGGCGGGGTCGAAATCGAAGCGCAGCGCCTGGTAGATGGCGACTTCCAGCGTGGTCGCGCGAGGCCCGCCGCCCATCATCAAAACGATGGTGAAGGAGGTGACGCACAGCATGAAGACGAGACCGGCAACGCCCGGCACGGCCTGCCGTAGTGCCGGCCATTCGATCAGCCGGAAGGCGGAACGCGGCCCCATGCCAAGTTGGCTGGCCAGCCGCCACTGGTCGGCCGGCACTGTCTGCAACACTTCCAGGAACAGCCGCACGCAAAGCGGCAGGTTGAAGAAGACATGGGCGACGAGAATGCCGGAAATGCCGTAGATGCCGGGCCAGCTTTCACCGCCGACGGTCGAGAGAATGCCGGCGAGATAGCCGGCGCGGCCATAGAGCGCCAGAACACCCAGCACGACAACGATGGAAGGCAGCGCCAATGGCACGGCGAACAAATGCAGGATGACGCTGCGGCCGAAAAAGCGCGGATGCCGCGACAAGGCGCGCGCCACGAACAGCGCCGGCAGCACCGACAAAAGCGTCGATAGCGTAGCCTGCCAAAGCGTGAAGCGAACGATGCGGAACAGATAGGGATCGAAGGCGGCGACCGCCCCGGAAGTGTTTTGCGCGCCCTCGACGGCGAGGCCCGCGAAGGCGCCGCCGATCAGGATGGTGACGAAGCCAAGTGCGGCAAGGCCGGTGGCGATGCGAGGATCGGCGGGATGGCCAACGCGCATGGCCTAGCAATCCCTCTGATCAGACAGCGTCGTCAATTTTACTTACTCATCACATCAAGCCACTCGCTCACCCATGCCTTGCGGTTAGCGGCGACTTCCTCCGGCGAAAACAGCAGCGTCTTGGCCGGCTTCACCAATTTGTCGAAAGCCGGATCGAGCGGCTTGTCCATCTTGCCGGCCGGGAACATCCAGTTGGTTTCGGGGATGGCGTCCTGGAATTTCGGGCCGGTCATGAACGCCATGAACTTCTGCGACAGCGGATTTTTCGCGCCGGTGGTGGTGACGCCCGCGACCTCGATCTGGAGATAGTGGCCTTCGGCAAAGGATGCCGCCTGGTAGCGGTCGGTCTTCTCCGCGATCATGTGATAGGCGGGCGACGTCGTGTAGGACAGCACCATGGGCGCTTCGCCCTTGGTAAACAGGCCGTAGGCCTCGCTCCAGCCCGGCGTCACCGTCAGAACGCGATCCTTGAGCTTGGCCCAGGCTTCCGGTGCCTTGTCGCCATAGACCGAGCGCACCCACAAAAGCAGGCCGAGGCCCGGTGTCGAGGTGCGCGGATCCTGAATGGCGATTTTTTGCGACGGGTCGCCCTCGACCAGTTCCTTCATGCTCTTCGGCGGGTTCTTCAGCTTTTCGGTATCGTAGACGACGGCGAAATAACCGTAATCATAGGGCACGAAAATAGCGTCGCTCCAGCCGCCCGGAACGGTCACGTCGGATACCGCGCCATGTGGGGCGAACAGCCCCGTCGCCTTGGCCTCGGCGGTCAGGTTGGTGTCGAGGCCGAGCACCACATCGGCCTTGGTCGAAGCGCCTTCCAGCTTGACACGGTTGAGCAGCGCCACGCCGTCGGCGACCGAGACGAAGTCGACCTCGCAGCCGCATTCCGCCTCGAACGCCTTCTTCACCTGCGGGCCGGGGCCCCATTCGGCGGTAAAACTTTCATAGGTATAAACGGTGAGTTTTTCCGCCGCCGAAGCGGGAGAAACGAGCAGCGCCAGGGCTGGAATAATGAGTAGAGAAAAAATGCGCATCGGCGCCTCCTTTGCCAAGTGTTGAAAGGAATTGAGGCGTCGGGCTACCGAAGCACTAATCCCTCCGCCGGTACAAACCGGATCAGGTTCAGCGGGTTGGCAGGATTGCCTCTCAGCCGGTCCACGAAAAACGCGTCCGGCACCCCGTTAGAGCACCCTGAGACATAGGGTGGGATCGGGTGGGAGGCAAGCGAAGTTTGTCGCGGTGATGCAAGCGCGGCTTCCGTTTCCGATGCCGGGCTGATAGAGGCGTCGGCCATGAGCCAATTCACCATCCTGCTTGGCGGCGATCTCGTGCGCACGCCTTTGCTTGAACGTCAGATCGCGGACACCCGCATCATCGCCGCCGATGCCGGCATAGGCCATGCCGTCACGCTCGGCCTGACGCCGGAACTGTGGGTCGGCGATTTCGATTCCGTGCCGCCCAATTTGCCAGATCATCTCGCCTCGACGCTGCGGCAGACCTTTCCGCCGGAAAAAGACAAGACCGATGGCGAACTGGCGATCGCGGCAGCCCTTGAACGCGGCGCAACCTCGCTGGTCCTTGCCGGCGCTTTCGGCGGCGCGCGCGCCGATCACGCCTTCCTGCATCTGGCGCTGGCGGTGCAACTTGCCGAAAGCGGAACCGGGATCCTGCTGACCAGCGGCGCGCAGGAAGGCATTCCGCTGCCGCACGGTACGCACGAATTCGACTACGCCACCGGCACGCTGTTTTCGGTTCTCGGCTTTTCCGACCTTTCCGGGCTCACCGTCGAGGGCGCGAAATGGCCGCTGAACAATGTCGAGGTCGCCTTCGGTTCGTCGCTGACGATATCCAACGAAGTCAGGGGCCGGCTGCGCATCACGCTCGGCAGCGGCCGCGCCATGCTGCTGGTTCATCCCTATCCGCTGGCAGGAAGCTGAAAATGGCCCCTCCGCTGCTCAATCTCGACGGAATAAAACTGACTTTCGGCGGCACGCCGCTGCTCGACGGCACCGAACTGATGGCCTCCGCCGGCGACAAGATCGCGCTGGTCGGCCGCAACGGCTCCGGCAAATCGACGCTGCTTAAGATCGCCGCCGGCCTGATCGAACCGCAGGACGGCGAAGTCTTCCGCCAGCCTTCGGCAACCATCCGCTATCTGCCGCAAGTGCCGGACATGGATGGGTTCGACAGCGTGCGCGCCTATGTCGAGGCGGGTCTCGGGCCGGCCGACGATCCGCATCGCGCCACCTATCTGATGGAGCATCTGGGGCTTACGGGTGAAGAGCGCCCGGCCGATCTTTCGGGCGGTGAAGCGCGGCGCGCGGCCCTTGCTCGCGTCATGGCGCCAGAGCCGGATATCATGCTGCTCGACGAGCCGACCAACCATCTCGACCTTCAGGTTATCGAATGGCTGGAGGAGGAACTGGTTCGCACCTCGTCGGCGCTGATCGTCATTTCGCACGACCGCCGCTTTCTGGAGCGCGTGTCGCGCGCAACGGTGTGGCTCGATCGCGGCCAGACGCGGCGGCTGGACAAGGGGTTCGGTCATTTCGAGGCCTGGCGCGACCAGGTGCTGGAAGAGGAAGAGCGCGACCAGCACAAGCTCGGCCGCCAGATCGTGCGCGAGGAACACTGGCTGCGCTATGGCGTGACCGCGCGGCGCAAGCGCAACATGCGCCGGCTCGGCGAATTGCAGACCATGCGCCAGCAGTTTCGCGGTCATCGCGGGGCCGAGGGTTCAGCCACCATGACGGCCAGCGACGCCACCGAATCCGGCAAGTTGGTGATCGAAGCCAGGAATATCGGCAAGAGCTTTGGAGATCTGACCGTGGTCGACGGCTTTTCGACGCGCATCCAGCGCGGCGACCGCGTCGGCCTGGTCGGGCCGAACGGGGCCGGCAAGACGACGCTTTTGAAGATGCTGACCGGTGAACTGCAGCCGGACACGGGTTCGATTAGGCTCGGCACCAATCTGGAAATCGCCACCCTCGACCAGAAGCGCGAGGCGGTCGATCCGGCCGAGACGCTGGCGCAGTACCTCACCGACGGGCGCGGCGAAAACCTCGTCATCAATGGCGAGCAGCGCCACGTCGTTTCCTACATGAAGGACTTTCTGTTCAAGGCCGAGCAGGCGCGCACGCCGGTCCGCGAACTGTCCGGCGGCGAGCGGGCGCGGCTCATCCTGGCGCGCGTGCTGGCACGGCCGGCAAACCTTCTGGTGCTGGACGAACCGACCAACGATCTCGACATGGAAACGCTGGAATTGCTGCAGGAACTGGTCGCGGGCTTCGCCGGCACGGTTATCCTGGTCAGCCACGACCGCGATTTCCTCGACCGCACCGTCACCAGCATCATCGCGCCGGACGGCAATGGAAGCTGGATCGAATATGCCGGCGGCTATTCCGACATGCTGGCGCAGCGCGGCGGCACCAGGCTGGACGACCGCAAGGCGCGCGCGAAGCTGCAAGCGGGCGCAGCGGCTGGAAAGCCCGAACCCGCCGCGCCAAAAGGCCCTGCGAAAAAGCTGTCGTTCAAGCAGAAATTCGCGCTGGATACGCTGCCCAAGAAGATCGAGGCGGTGACGCAATCCATCGCACGGCTGGAAAACAACATCGCCGATCCGGCCTATTACGAACGCGACCCTTCATCGTTCCAGAAAACCATCGCCGCGCTCGACAAGGAACGCGTCACGCTGGCCGCGCTGGAAGAGGAATGGCTGGAACTGGAAATGCTGCGCGAGGAGTTGGAGGGGTAGCGCGCGCTTGCAGACCTGCGCGTATGCGCATAATATATGCGCGCCATTAAGGAGATAGCGGATGCCCAGATCAGCGGCGAATGTGGCTCGGCGACCGACCAACCTGTCGATCGACACTCATCTCATGAAGGACGCCAAGGATCTCGACGTCAACGCGTCTCGGGCGGCGGAAGCAGGAATAGCGGAAGCAGTCGCCGCCGAAAAGGCACGACGATGGAAGCTTGAAAACCGCGCCGCCATCGAATCGTGGAACGAATATGTAGAAGAACACGGTATTCCACTGGAAGAATACCGGCAGTTCTGATGGCACGTTACGACGTTTTTGCTCGAGCCGGCGGCGGTTACCTGCTCGACATTCAAGCCGACCTGCTCGGTCAGTTCAAAACACGAGCGGTGGTGCCTCTCCTGCCGGTCAACACGGTACCGCCGCCAACACGAAAACTCCATCCGGTATTCGATATTGACGGGCACAGGCTGGTGATGGCCACCCACCTTATCGGCACAATTCCCACCAGGGAACTCGCCGAACCGCGAACCAATCTTCTCCACCACCATGACGACATCGTCGCCGCGCTGGACATGCTGTTCCAGGGCTTTTAGAGCAACCGCTGCATCAGCAATCGCTGCGTCCTACCCCGCCGTCTTGGCAGCCCAGGCTTTCAGAGCCTCGTCGAAGACCTTGTCGCCCGGTATGCCTTTTTCCATGGTCAGCAGCGCGCGGCGGCCGGATTTATAGATGACCGGCACGTCGATCCAGTCCTGGTTTCTGAGCAGGGCCAGATTGGTGGCCTCGTCCGCCTTGGTGTCGTTGAGCGCGACAAGGAAGAACCCGTCGGCGATCTTGGCGGGAATGCCGATCAGCGGGCTGCCGGCGTCCTGCTCGGAGGTTTTCATTGCCACGCGCAGGATGTTGTCGATGCCGCCGCCCTCGAAGCTGTCCGGGGTAAGGAAGATCAGCTCGATGATATGGCTGGCCGGCAGCGACGCGTCGGTGTTACGGCGGATGGTCATGCGCAACTGGACGTCCTTGCCGGGGATGGTCGCTTCGGCGCGGATCGCGGGCTCCGGCGGGGCATCGCCGCCGGGCGATTCCTGCACCAGAGACCAGACTATGCTGCCGGGCTCGGCCGAGCCCTGCGCGACATTGGTGCGCTCTTCATAGAAGATCGCTTTTTGCCCGACCGCCAGCGGGGCCTCTATCGCGGGCGGGGCGGTGTCGCTTGCCGGTGCGGCCGCGGGCGTTCCGGCCGATCCGGCTGGTGCCGTTGGTGTAGTTGGCGCGACCTCCGGGGGCGGCGTTGTCAGCGCCACCACGGAGGTGCCTTCGCCGATGCTGCTTTCGCCGCCGGCCGGGCCTGGATCGGTTTCCTTTCCATCGGCGTTCAGCCGCTGGGTGAATTTCGGCGGCTCGCTGGTTTCGGCGGGTGCGGGAGCGGGAGCGGGCGTACTGGACGCCGACGCGGCCGGTGCAAGCGGTTCCAGTTTTACGGTTTCCGTCTTGCCGGCGCCAAACATGCCCTTGAAGGCATCGGCATTCAACCAGATGCCATAGCCGCCGGCGGCGATGACCAGCAGCGCCACGCCTGCGGCGATCAGGCCGCCCCGGCCTCGCTTGGGCCCGAACGACCGCGAATCCTCGGGAATGTCGGTTTCGGGTTCTGCGCTTGAATAAGAAGGGGGATTGTCGGCGGCAACGGGAGCATTTGGCCCCGAGCGTCGGTCCGCGCTGCCGCGCGCGGTCTCGGCAGCGGGCGCATCCTTGCGGACCGCCTGGCCGTACTGCGCGCCGCCGACGGGCGCGGCCTGCACCTGCGGGGCCGGCGCAGGCTCGGTCCTGGCTGTCGGGCTGGAGTGGCTTGGCTGGTTCCTGTTGCGGTCGATGGAGGAAAAGATGTTTTCCAGTTCGGCCAGCGGATCCGATGCCGGGGCTGGCGCAGGTACAGCGTAAGTCTGCTCGACGGTTGCGATGGCATCTTCCAGCGCCCGCTTCTGACGCTCGGCAACACTGGCGGCCGGCGGCGGGTCGATGGCTGCAAGCTTGGCCGCGATGGTCGACCTTGCCTTGTCATAGACCCGCGAACGCGTTGCCGGCGTCGTTGCGCCCATGCCGTCGATTGTTTTTTTTAAAACAGCAACGAAATCTGCCATGCTTCAGTCGACCTGTCTTCATTTCCCGCGAGCGCCTAAGTCATGGCAATGCCGGAAAGACCTCAATTAATCCTGAAAGGGATCGGTCACGAGAATCGTGTCATCCCGTTCCGGGCTGGTGGAGAGCAGCGCAACCGGCGCGCCGATCAGTTCCTCGATATGGCGGACATATTTGACGGCCTGCGCGGGAAGATCGTTCCAGCTTCTGGCGCCGGCGGTCGTGCCTGTCCACCCTTCCAGCGTCTCATAGACCGGTTCGACGCGCGCCTGCGCTCCCTGGCTTGCCGGCAGATAGTCTATCAGTTCGCCGTCGAGACGATAAGCGGTGCAGACCTTGATCTCGTCCAGCCCGTCGAGCACGTCGAGCTTGGTCAGCGCAATGCCCTTGATGCCGTTGACCGCGACGGCCTGGCGTACCAGAACGGCGTCGAACCAGCCGCAGCGGCGCTTACGGCCGGTAACGACGCCGAATTCATGGCCCTTGGTGCCGAGGAATTCGCCGATCTCGTTCTGCTGCTCGGTCGGGAACGGTCCCTCGCCGACCCGCGTCGTATAGGCCTTGGTGATGCCCAGCACGTAGCCGATGGCGTTCGGGCCGACGCCCGAACCGGCCGCGGCCTGGCCGGCGACGGTGTTCGAGGAGGTGACGAACGGATAGGTGCCATGGTCGATGTCGAGCAGGGTTCCCTGCGCGCCTTCAAACAGGATTCGCTGGCCTGCGCGGCGGCGGTCGTCCAGGACTTTCCAGACACGATCGACATAGGGGAGGATCCGGTCGGCAACCGAGGTGAGTTCTTGCATGAGCGTCTCATGCGCAACCTCTGACTGGCCAAGACCGCGCCGCAAGGCGTTATGGTGCGTGAGCAGCCTGTCGATCTTCAAGGGAAGTGTTTCCAAATTCGCCAAATCCATCACCCGGATCGCGCGGCGGCCCACCTTGTCCTCATAGGCGGGGCCGATGCCACGGCGGGTCGTGCCGATCTTCGTGCCGGAATCGGAAGCGGCGTCCTCGCGAAAGCCGTCCAGTTCCCGGTGCACGGAAAGGATGAGCGCCGTGTTTTCGGCTATTTTCAGGCAATCGGGCGTTATATCGACGCCCTGCGCCTTCAGTTTCGCCATTTCGGCTACGAAAGCGTGCGGGTCGAAGACGACACCGTTGCCGATGATCGACAGCTTGCCCTTGCGCACCACGCCCGACGGCAGCAGCGACAATTTATATACCGTGCCGTCCACGACCAGCGTATGGCCGGCATTGTGGCCGCCCTGAAACCGCACGACGACATCGGCGCGCTCCGACAGCCAATCGACTATCTTGCCCTTGCCTTCGTCGCCCCACTGCGAACCGACGACCACCACATTGGCCATAGTGTCTTCCCTTCAATCCGTGCAAAGAAGCCGCAGCGACTGCTGCCAAACGACAGGCCTCTATAGCGTCAAGACATGGCGAGCGCGACCATTCTTTGCCGGGCGAATCGCGCCGAGGCACAACAATTTTCGCTTTTCGCATCCTTTACTTGCGTAAATCCACGCCATAAGCCGACTGACGCCCGAGCATACGGATTTCTGCCATGCATAAAAAAGCCTATCTGCTGCTTCTGGCGACCACGCTGTTCTGGGCCGGCAATGCCGTAGCCGGCAAACTGGCGGTCGGGCATGTGTCGCCGATGCTGTTGAACGCCGCCCGCTGGTGTTTCATGCTCGCCCTGCTGCTGGCGGTCGGCCAACGGCATCTGGCCGCGGACCGGGCGGCCATCCGGGGCCATTGGCGGTTCCTGCTTTTTATGGGCGCGCTCGGCTTCACTGGCTTCAGCGTGGCCATGTACAGCGCGCTGCGCTACACGTCCGCCACCAATGTCAGCATCGAGCAGGGTGGCATGCCGCTGTTCGTCTTCCTGGCGTCGTTCCTGTTGTTTGGGACGCGGACCACTTCGGGGCAGGCGGCCGGCTTCGTGCTTTCCTTTATCGGCGTCGTGGTCACGGCGATCCATGGTAATGTCTACAACCTGCTTCATCTCGACATGAATTTCGGCGATGCGCTGATGCTTCTGGCGATCATCGCCTTCGGCTTCTATACGGCGGCGGTGCGGCGAATGCCCGATATTCACTGGATAAGCCTGATGACCGCCCTGTGCATCGGCGCGGTCATCGGCGCCGTTCCCTTCGTTGTCGCGGAAGCCGTTTCCGGCTCCCTGCTGCTGCCCGACATGCAGGGCTGGATGGTCATCGCCTATGCGATCGTGTTCCCCTCGCTGATGGCGCAGGCCTTCTACGTGCGGGCGGTGGAGGAGATCGGCCCCAACAGGGCCGGCGTTTTCATCAACCTCCTGCCCTTGTGGGGTGTCCTGCTTTCCGGCGTCATTCTCGGTGAAACCTTCCAGGCCTATCACGCGGTTGCGCTGGCGCTGGTGGTGCTGGGCGTGCTGATTGCGGAATATAGCGGCCTCAGGCTACAGAACGCGCCGAGGTGAGGCGCCAAAAACAAAGCCCGGCGCGAGGCCGGGCTTTGTTCGGATTGGGGTGGTGCAGGACTCAGGCGGCTTCTTCCTGCTCGGCTTCCTCGTTGTCGGCCTTGGCGCCGCGCTTGGGGCCCTTGTTGAGGTTCACCTCGATGAGACGAACGGCCTCGGTTTCCGACATATGGTTGACGGCCGCGATCTCGCGGGCCATCCGGTCCAAGGCCGCCTCATAGAGCTGCCGCTCGGAATAGGACTGCTCGGGCTGGTTGTCGGCGCGGTAGAGGTCGCGAACCACTTCCGCGATCGAGATAAGATCGCCCGAATTGATCTTGGCGTCGTATTCCTGCGCGCGGCGCGACCACATGGTGCGCTTGACGCGGGCACGGCCCTGCACGACCTTGAGCGCGCGCTCAACATAGTCTTCTTCCGACAGCTTGCGCATGCCGATGGAGGTCGCCTTGGCGACCGGCACCTTCAGCCGCATCTTGTCCTTCTGGAAATCGATGACGAAAAGCTCGAGCTTGTGTCCCGCAACTTCCTGCTCGTCGATCGAGACGATCTGGCCGACGCCATGGGCCGGATAGACAATGAACTCGCCTGTCTTGAAACCGTGGCGCGCCGGTGTTGCGGCCTTCTTCTGCGGGGTCGTCGTTGCCATTACGCATGAACTCCTTCGTTGTGGTGCCGGCAGTTGCCAGCCGAGCCCGAATGGCCGGAAACTTCCGGCTTGGTCGCCAGCCACAGATGAACCACCCGAAAACAGACCCCAGAGCCAGCGACCCGCATAAGCGGTCGCCTGGCCCAGATTGCTCTGGTCCAGATTAAGGAAGTTCACCCTTCAGTGATTTAGGCGTCTATCGCCATAGATCGACATTGTGTCTGGCATGTTGGGGCTTGATAACACAAAAAGTCGGAAGAATCAAGAATTTGCTGCATGCGCGAAGGCGCAGTGCAAGTGTCAACCGGCTAAATAGCCGGCCGCACCCGGCAATCGGCTGAACTCAGTCGCCCTGGCCCGGCTCGGCAGAGAAATACTTCTCGAACTTGTCGGTTTCGCCGTCAAAGGCCTTGGCATCCGCCGGCGGGTCGCGCTTGACGGCGATATTGGGCCATTTATCCGCATATTCGGCGTTGACCTGCAGCCACTTGTCCAGGCCGGAGTCGGTGTCGGCCTTGATCGCATCGGCGGGGCATTCGGGCTCGCACACGCCGCAGTCGATGCACTCGTCGGGGTGGATGACGAGCATGTTCTCGCCTTCGTAGAAACAGTCGACCGGACAGACCTCGACGCAATCCATGTATTTGCATTTGATGCAATTATCAGTAACGACATAGGTCATCGGTCGGCTCCGGGAAGTCCCGTACGTGTCATTCTATGCCGGGGAGGTAACGCCTTTGCCAGTCCCTTGCAAGGGACAGACGCCCATGCAAATCGGCGCAGGCGGAACGAATTTCCAATCGGCCGCATAGGAGCGAACAGGGCCGCCTCACTCATGGCCGAAGAACCGGTCCGTCTGGCGACGTTCCTTTTTAGTCGGCCGGCCGCTGCCGGGATCCCGCTGCGGAGCAGTGACGGCTTCCTTGTTCGAAACGGGCGCAGGCGTCATATCCAGGTAGAGCGTACGGGCCTCTTCCGCCGGGCCGCGTCTTGCGCCCGCCGCAACCACCTTCCAGATGCGGACGGTGCGCTCGAGCGTGATGGTCAAAACATCCCCCGGCTTGACCAGATCGGATGCCTGCGCTGCTTTGTCGCTGTTGATGCGAACGCGCCCGCCGACCACCAGCTTTGCCGCCAGCGAGCGGGATTTGACCGCCCGCGAAAAGAACAGCCATTTGTCGATGCGCTGGCGACCGTCTGCGGCCATCGGCTTCAGCCGGCGGAAGCGAAGGCCGGTTGCAAGGCCAGCGCCGGCATCATTTCTTCAACTGGTCGCGAAGTGCCGCGAGCTTGGCGAAGGGCGAATCCGGGTCGAAGCGCACGGGGCGTTCCTCGCGCGGCTGGAACGCAGGTTTGCCCGGCGCACCAGCAGAACCGTCCGGCCTGCCCTGCCTATTCGGCCGGTGTCGATCCTGACGCTCACCCTGCGGCTTGCCACGGCCTTCGGTCGGCTGGCCCTCGACAGGCTTGCCCTTGTAGCGGCTGCGGTCGAAGCGCGGGCGGCCTTTGCCCTTGTCGGCTTCGCCGGCCGGTTCGCCAGGTGCCCGTTCTCCAGCGGCCACGGCCGGGGCGTTGCGTGCCTGCCCGCCGCGCGGACGATTGTCGTGGCGATGATTGCCGCGAGGCCGCTCAAAGCGCGCCTGCCGCCACAACAGAATGGGCTTGGGCTGCTCTTCGGGGGCAGTCTCTTCGGCCTTGGCGTCCGGTGTGGAAACGTCGGCCGCGATTTCCGGCGCGGCGGCTTCTTCAACGGCTTCTTGGACGGTTTCCGGCGTGGGAGTTTCCGCTGCCGTCTCGACGCTCTCAACCGGAGTTTCGACGGAGGCCGTCGCCTCCACGGGAGCCGCTTCAGCTTCCTCTGCGGGCACAGCCTCTTCTGGCGTCTCCGCAACGGGTTCAGCAACCGGCTGCTCTTCTTCCGCCACGTCAGCGGGCGTGTCCGCCTGCTCTTCCACAGCCTGCGCCGTTTCCGAAGCAGCTTGCGCCGCCGGCTCTGCTAAAGGCATTTCCTCCGCTGCAGGTTCCGCTGCCTCGGCCGAAACTTCGCCAGCGGCTTCGGCAGTCGCTGCCTCGGCCGCCTTGGCCTGCTCCGCGCGCGCTGCTTCTTCCGCCGCCTGCCTAGCTTCTTCCGCCTCGCGGGCGGCGTTGTCCTGCGCCTCCAGCCTGGCCTTTACTTCGGCGGCCGGCTTCGGATCGGCGCGATAGCCGAGACCCTTGAGGATTTCTTCCATGTCGTCGGCGTTGGCGCCGAGAATCGACATCATCGGTGGCGTCACCATGAAGGCCTGGCCGTCATAGGCGCCTTCCGGTCGCGCGCCGAGGCCCGGCTTCCAGTTGGTCGCCGGGCGGATGAGATCGGCCAGCCGCTCCAGAATGTCGATACGTACGGCTCTACGGCCGAGATTGCGATAGCCGGCAAGCTTGTAGAAAGCAGGGTCGAAGGCAGGGTCGATGACGACCGAGGTGCGGCCCGAAGCCAGCGCGTGGACCACGTCGCCGAAGCCGGGCTTGTCCTTGCCGTCGTTCTTCAGCGCCCACAAAAGCGTTATCAGCCCTGCCGGCGCCGGCTTGACCAGCGCGGGCACGAACACATGGTAGGCGCCGAAGCGCACGCCGAGGCGGCGCAGGGCCGCGCGGCCTTCCTGTTCCAGCGTCTTCATTTCGCCCGCAATGTCGCGGCGGTTGATGAGGCCGAAATTCTCGACCAACTGGAAGGCGATGCCGCGCGCGATGCCGGAAACCTGCTCGGCGTTCTTCAGATCGACCAGCGGCTTCAAAAGAAGCTCGATCTGGAAATTGACGAAACGTTCCGCCCTGGCCGCGACCTTGTCGCGCGCGGGGCCGGTCAGTTGTTCGTCGGCCAAAAGGACAAGGCGCGGCTTGAGCGCATCCTCGCCGGCCACAAGCGTGGCGATCGGCGCGCCGATCCAGCGCAGCGTGCCGTCAGAACCCAGCGCGATATCGCCATTGGCGCAAGCCGCAAACCGCTCGGCGCGGGCTTCGAACTCCGTGCCGAGCGCTTTTTGCGCGGCGGCCTTGACCGCCTTGGCGTCTTCGCCGCCAGCGCTCTGGTCGGCGGTAAATCGGAACCCTTGCAACTCGCCAACATGGTGGCCTTCGACAAGAACGGTTCCAGCAGGACTAATTTCAGCTTCAGGCATCGTGTTTTCTCTAAGGCGGCGCATGAGGACGGAAGTCCTGCGGTCTACAAAACGTTTCGTCAACCGCTCATGCAGCGCATCCGACAATCTGTCTTCGATTTCTCGCGTCTTTTGCTGCCAGTGTGCCTGATCGGCAAGCCATCCGGGGCGGTTGGACACGAAAGTCCAGGTTCGGATCTGCGCGATGCGGTGCGACAGCGTGTCGATATCGCCTTCGGTTGTGTCGGCACGGCGTACCTGTTCGGCCATGTAATTTTCATCGACATGGCCGTGCCGGGCAAGGTCCATGTAGATGGAGGCGATCAGATCCGCATGCTGGGCCGGCGCGATCCGTCGATAGTCGGGCAGGGCGCAGGCTTCCCACAACAGCGCCACGCGTTCGCGCCCCGTTGCCAGCGCGCGGATTTCGGCGTCGCGCGAAAGCTGTTCCAGCGCCTGCGCGTCGACGGCCGGCAAGGCGCGGGTCAGTCCCTCGACCGGCGCATTGGTCTCGATCGAGCGCTTCAGCGCATCGAGGCTGGCAAAGTCGAAAGCGGGGGTGCGCCATTGCAGCACTTTCACCGGCTCGAAATCGTGGCCTTCGATCTTCTGGATCAGATCGTCGTCGAACGGATCGACCCGACCGGTGACGCCAAAGGTGCCGTCGCGCAGATGCCGCCCGGCGCGGCCGGCGATCTGGCCAAGCTCGGCGGCGGTGAGTTGGCGATACTGGAAGCCGTCGAACTTGCGGTTCTGGGCGAAGGCGACATGATCGACGTCGAGATTGAGCCCCATGCCGATGGCATCGGTGGCGATCAGGTAATCGACGTCGCCGGACTGGTAGAGCGCCACCTGCGCATTGCGGGTGCGGGGGCTGAGTGCGCCGAGCACGACGGCGGCACCCCCTTGCTGGCGGCGGATCAGTTCGGCGATGGCGTAGACCTCGTCCGCCGAAAAGGCGACGATGGCCGTGCGGCGCGGCAGCCGCGTCAGTTTCTTGGAGCCGGCATAGGCAAGGTGCGAAAGGCGCGGCCGCGTCACCACGGAAACGCCGCGCAACAGTTTTTGCAGGATGCCGTGCATGGTGGCAGCGCCCAAAAGCAGCGTTTCCTGACGCCCGCGCAGATGCAGGATACGGTCGGTAAAGATGTGGCCGCGCTCCAGGTCGCCGGCAAGCTGCACTTCATCCAGCGCAACGAACGCCACGTCGGTCTCGCGCGGCGTCGCCTCCACCGTGCAGACCGAATATTTCGCGCCCTTGGGCTGGATCTTTTCTTCGCCGGTTATCAGCGCAACCTTGTGGGCGCCGACCTTCTCGCAGACGCGGGCATAGACTTCGCGTGCAAGCAGCCGCAGCGGCAGGCCGATGATGCCGCTTTCATGCGCCACCATCCGCTCGATGGCGAGATGCGTCTTGCCGGTATTGGTCGGCCCCAGAACGGCGGTCACGTCACGGCCGGACAGGATCAGGGGTTCGGTCTGTTTGGGCTGGATGTTCATCGACGCGGAAGAAAAACCTTATAGGTCGCAGGGACGAACGACACATAGGCATTTGACAGCCCAAGCGAAAGCCGAATGTTCCTGCTCCGCGTCGTGCCTCTCTCTCGAGAGCGGGTCTGCGGCGCGGAATTAACAAGTGGAACGGGACTGGAACGAATCGGCGACGAATCGCTGACTCAGTCTGATTCAGGGTTTGTTCACGGCTACATGTAGTTCTTTCTCTCGGAGATTTACCACATGCTGAATCACGGAGGCTCGCCGTGATGCCAGTGGAGCCGCCGCCGTTAACTTCTGCCGGCGGGTGACCGTCGAGTCAGGGTTTCGCTCCGGCAAAGCCTTGAAATCTTTTATCTTTTGCTAACGGACGTTAACCCTTTTCTGCCGCTTCGCGCGCTCTCCATTAACCTATCGGCCAAAGCCGGAACGAAACGGCGACGAATCAGCGATGGGCAAAGTTTCCCGTTTCGTTCACGGCAACATCTTGTGTTGTGCACAGCTTGTCCACCGATAATCCACAGGCCCGGCCGCAGGGGCGGACCGACAAGGGTGGGCCCCGTTAAGGCTTGCGTGCCGGATCGGGACAGGTGGCCAGAAAAAAGGCGGCCCGCAAGCGGCCCGCCTTAACCATGTGATGCCCGTGCGGTCAGGTGAAATACTGCCCGCCATTGGCCGTGATGGTCGAGCCTGTGATGAAGCTGGCATCGTCGGAGGCGAGGAAAACCACGCAGCGCGCGATCTCTTCCGGTTCGCCGAGCCGCCCGATCGGGATCTGGGCGATGATGGATTCGCGCACCTTTTCCGGCACGGCCATGACCATGTCGGTGGCGATGTAGCCGGGACAGATTGCATTGACCGTGATGCCCGCGCGCGCGCCCTCTTGTGCAAGGGCTTTCGTGAAGCCGATGTCGCCGGCCTTGGAGGCGGAATAGTTGGCCTGGGCGAACTGGCCCTTCTGGCCGTTGATGGAAGAGATGGTAATGACGCGGCCGAACTTGCGCTCACGCATGCCATTCCAGAGCGGATGCGTCATGTTGAAGGCGCCGTTGAGGTTGGTGTCGATCACCTCTTTCCACTGCTCGCGGGTCATCTTGTGGAACGGCGCGTCGCGGGTGATGCCGGCATTGTTGACCAGCACAGAGACCGGACCGAGGTCGGCTTCGACCTGTTTTATGCCGGCGGCGCAGGCATCGTAGTCGGCGACCGACCATTTGTAGGTCTTGATGCCCGTCTCGGCGGTGAATTTCTGTGCCGCCTCGTCATTGCCGCAGTAGTTCGCAGCCACCGTATAGCCGGCCTTCTTGAGGGCTATCGCAATGGCAGCGCCGATGCCGCGTGTGCCGCCTGTGACGATTGCTACTTTGCTCATGAATGTTCTCCTCCCGTTGGTCGGAGAAGCGAGTAGAGAGTAGCGAATTGCGAGTAGGGAAGTCGTCCCGACTGGTTTTCGCTCTTCTTCCCTATTCGCTACCCCTATTCGCCATTCGCTAAATTCATTCGCTCAGTTCATCGCTTCCACGCACATGGCGACGCCCATGCCGCCGCCGATGCACAGCGTGGCAAGACCCTTCTTCGCGCCGCGGCGCTTCATCTCGAACACCAGCGTGTTGAAGACGCGCGCGCCCGAAGCGCCGATCGGATGGCCGATGGCGATCGCGCCGCCATTGACGTTGACGATCGCCGGGTCCCAGCCCATGTCCTTGTTGACGGCGCAGGCCTGCGCGGCGAAGGCCTCGTTGGCCTCGACCAGATCGAGATCGCCGACCGACCAGCCTGCTTTTTCCAAAGCGCGGCGCGAGGCCGGGATCGGGCCGGTGCCCATGATCGCCGGATCGACGCCGGCGGTCGCCCACGATGCGATGCGCACCAGTGGGGTGAGGCCGCGGCGCACCGCTTCCGCCTCGCTCATCAAAAGCGCGCCGGCCGCGCCATCGTTGATGCCGGATGCGTTGGCGGCGGTTACCGTGCCTTCTTTGTCGAAGGCCGGCTTCAGCTTGGTCATGGCGTCCATGGTCGCGCCATGGCGGATATATTCGTCCTGGTCGACGACGGTATCGCCCTTGCGGCCCTTGACCGTGAAGGCGACGATCTCGTCCTTGAATTTGCCGGCGTTCTGCGCCGCCTCGGCCTTGTTTTGCGAGGCAAGCGCAAACCGATCCTGCTCGTCGCGGGTGATCTGGAATTGCTTGGCGACGTTCTCGGCGGTCGTGCCCATGTGATAGCCGTTGAAAGCATCCCACAACCCGTCCTTGATCATCGTATCGATCAGTTTCAGATCGCCCATCTTGGTGCCGGAACGCAGATGCTGGGCATGCGTCGACAACGACATGGATTCCTGGCCGCCGGCGATGATGATTTTGGCGTCGCCGGCCGCGATCTGCTGCATGCCGAGCGCAATCGCGCGCAGGCCCGAGCCGCAGACCTGGTTGAGGCCCCAGGCGGTCGTTTCTTTCGGCAGGCCGGCATTGATCGAGGCCTGGCGCGCCGGGTTCTGTCCCTGTGCAGCCGTCAGGACCTGCCCGAGAATGACTTCGTTGACCTCGGCCGGTTCGATGCCGGCACGGACCAGAAGCTCGCGGATGACCGTCGCGCCCAGATCATGCGCCGGCGTATTGGCAAACGCTCCGTTGAAGGATCCAACAGGTGTGCGCGCCGCGCTGGCGACGACGATGGCATTGGCAGCAGGCATTTTTTTCTCCAGTACGGACAGGATGGCCAAGGGTTGTGGATACTTTTCTTGCCCTTTCCAACCTCCGAGTCAAACCGGAAATGGTGCTCCTATCATGTGCTTTCGAGGAGAAAGCTTGCCATAGGGGCGCTTTGCAGCGCCAAAAGCTCCCGCACTGCACAAACTACTTGGAATCGTATCGCTTTTGCGCAATCCTCGAAAAAACGTGCAATGTCGCCGGCTACCCATATCGGGTTTGCCGGCCCCCGGGAGGATGCTGATGGCAGCAAAAAACGAACCGGTGGTGATCAAGAAATACGCCAACCGCCGCCTCTACAATACGGGCACCAGCACCTATGTGACGCTCGAGGATCTTGCCGAGATGGTCAAGAAGGGCGAGGAGTTCACGGTCCAGGACGCCAAGACCGGCGACGACATCACCCATCCGGTGCTGACCCAGATCATCTTCGAGCTGGAAAACAAGGATGGGCAGAACATGCTGCCCGTGCCGTTCCTGCGCCAGTTGATCGCCTTTTATGGCGACCAGATGCAGTCGATCGTGCCCAGCTTCCTCGAACAGTCGATGAGCGCCTTTTCCAAGGAGCAGTCGCGGTTTCGCGAGCAGATGAAAGCGTCGCTGGCAAAGTCGCCCATTGATGTCATGAAGTCGCCGATCAAGGCGATCGAAGAGCAGACGCGCCGCAACATGGAGATGTTCCAGAACGCCATGCGGATGTTCACGCCATTTCCGCAAGGCGGAACCGGCGTCGGCCCCGAGCCGGAGGCGACCGAGGAACAGGCCGGCGGGCAAGCGCCGGAAAAATCCGACGACCTTCAGCAGTTGAAGGAACAGATCGCCGCCATGCAGCGCAAGCTGGACACCATGTCCTGAGTTTACGCCGGTACGGGCGCTTCGCCCTATTTGCCGGCGTCGAAAGTCTGGCCGAAACGCTGGCGCAGCATGTTCTTCTGCACCTTGCCCATTGTATTGCGCGGCAATTCGTCGATGAGAAAAACACGGCGCGGTTGCTTGAAGCGGGCGAGCTTCGGGCCGATGCCGGCCAGCAACGTGCGGCGACCTCGCTTGCCGTATAGGCGGTGTTCAGCGGCAGGAAGACTGCGCCTGCGGTAATGCAGGCCGCATAAACCGCCAGCGCCTCGGTCGATTTTTTCGCCTGCAGCGCAACCCGGTCGCGGGGCCGATGCCGCTGGCAGCCAGTGCATGGGCAAGGCGCGCGGTGAGACGAAGGAACTCGCCATACGAGATAGCGCGGCCATCCTTCAGCGTGAGGAACGTCCGTTCGCTTTGCCCGTGGGGCCAGAAAAGAGCATCGTAAATCGTATTGGACATGCCGCATTCTCCCCAAACCTCAGATGTCCTTTCCAGCACCCCGGCGGCGCAGCCACAAGACCCAAACTGCATCTGGCCTTTGCACGCATCGGCCAATGTGCCTAAACAGGGGTGTCGTTTCCGGGCGGGCCAGAAGCGCTGCGGGCATCTTTCCACGAAATCGAATGGTTCCAAGCATGACAGAAACTCCTCTCGTTCCCGTTTTCGACGGCCACAACGACACGCTGCTCAAGCTCTATCTGTCGCCCGAGGCGGACAAGGAAAAGCTGTTCGTCGAAGGTGCTCCGGCCGACTGGCACATAGACCTGCCGCGCGCGAAAAAAGGCGGCTTTGCCGGCGGCATGTTCGCGATCTTTCCGCCGCCGCTGGAAAAGCGCAAGAAGGTCGACGGTCCCGGTCCCATGCCCGGCAACGATGAACCGCTGCCGCCGGAACTGCCGATGAACGATGCGCGCGTCTCGACGCTCGCCATGGCGTCGATCCTGTTCAAGCTCGAGCGCGCCGGCGCGCTGACCGTCTGCCGAAGTGCGGCCGACATTCGCGCCGCGATAGGGCGCGGCTCGCTTGCCGCCGTCTTCCACATCGAGGGCGTCGAGGCGATCGATCCCGACCTGGCCATGCTCGATGTGCTTTATGCCGCCGGCCTGCGCTCGCTGGGCATCGTCTGGAGCCGGCCAAACGCGTTCGGCAACGGCGTGCCATTCCGGTTTCCGGCCTCGCCCGATATCGGCGATGGCCTGACCGACGCCGGCAAAAATCTGGTCAAGGCCTGCAACCGGCTAAGAATCCAGATCGATCTTTCGCATCTCAACGAGAAGGGTTTTCGCGATGTGGCGGCCCTTTCGGATGCGCCGCTGGTCGCCACGCATTCGAACGTCCATGCGATCTGCGCCAGTGCCCGCAACCTGACCGCGTGGCAGCTTGGCGCGATCCGCGACAGCAAGGGCATGGTCGGCCTGAATTTCGCCACCGGCTTCCTCAATCCGCAAGGCTCCGCCGGCCGGGGCGCCGATCTCGACATGATGATCCGCCACGTCGATGCCATGCTGGAAACGGTAGGCGAGGACGGCGTCGGGCTGGGCTCCGATTTCGACGGTGCGCCGATACCTTCGGAAATCGGCGACGTGTCGGGCCTGCCAAGACTGATCGAGGCCTTCGAAAAGCATGGCTACGGCAAGGAACTGATCGAGAAGATTGCGTGGAAAAACTGGGTGAACGTGCTAGAGCGGTCGATCGGTTAAACCTGCCGAGTTTCGACTATCCAGCCTCCATACGTTCCAGCCATTGTTTTCCGACACCCCGGTCACGGATGATCGGCAGCGGGTCTTGCCCGTCCAGCCGGGCGCTGAGGCGATAGACCTCCAGCGTCTCGGCATCCATCTCGCTGCGCTTGTAGAAATACATTGCCGCCGCATAACGCGTGCGCCCCGACCATGCTTCACCCAGCGGCGTGTTGACGAGCGCCCATTGCTCGGCGAGATCGGCCTCGTCGGACATAGCTTAAAAATCCGCGGGCGGGTTGGCGGTGCGGCGTTCGAGCTTGATGAACGGGCGCGGCACAATTTTGGCGCGCTTCATCATCTTCACGTATTGCAGTTCGCGCATGGCGTAGATTTCGACCCACAAATCATCGACGATCACATCGCCATAAGGCAGTTCCAGCGAGGCGATGGCGATGTTGCGTTTGGCCATGGGCGACCACATGGCGGCGCTGATCAGGCCGACTTCCCGATTTTTCTTGTGGTAGACGATGGCGTGTTCGGCCGGGACATTGCCCTCGATCTCCAGCCCGACGAGCACGTGGCGCAGCCGTTTCTTCGCCCGAGCCTCCAGAATGGCGCGGCGGCCGTTGAAATGGCCTTTTTCCGCATCGACCATGAAGCCGAGGCCGATCTCGTCGGGCATGCGCAGCCGGTCCGAGCGGATGGCGTGGTCCGCCGTGATAAAATCCGAATTGGCGACGATCAGCCCCGCTTCGAGCCGGGCGCGGTTCAGCGCCGTATAGCCGATGGCGCGGATGCCACGCGACTGTCCGGCCTGCATCAGCCGATCCCACAGCGACAGCGCCAGTTCCGCCCGCACGAACAGTTCATAGCCGAGATCGCCGGTGAAACCGGTGCGCGAAATGATGACCGGCCCACCCTCATGCGCAAATTCGGCGAGGTCGAAGATTTTTAGCCCCTCGACACCGGCAAAGCCCGCTTCGCGCAAGACGGCGAAGGAGGTCGGCCCTTGCAAGGCGAGACCGGCGACCGCCTCGGTTTCTTCCTCGATCACAACATCGAAACCGAGGCTTGAATCCAGCAGCCATGGCAGATGCCGTTCCTGCGAACACAGCCTGAAGCGCGTTGGAGAAAGCCGAAACAGCGTGCCGTCGTCGAGTACATGGCCGCTATCGTCGCACCAAGCGGTGTACTGTACGCGGCCCGGCTTCAGTCTGGTCACGTCGCGCAGCGTCACCTTGTTGCAGTAGGCTTCCGCATCCGGCCCCTCGATCCGGTATTTGACCATCGGCGAAATGTCGAACAGTGCTGCCTGGCTGCGGATGGCGAAATATTCCAGTTCCTCGTCCCACAGCGAATTGGGCGCGCGATAGCCGGCCCAGTCATACCAGTCGTTGGTTTTCGCCAGCGCATCGATGCGCGGCTGGAACGGCGTGTCGATGCGCAACGTGCGGAAATGGGACTGGGCGGTGGTGCGCGGGTTTGTGATTTGCTGGTTCATGACGCTACCCTCTCACCGCCATCACCCGCTGCGCCGCATTCAGCCCGGGTGCGCCGGAAACGCCGCCGCCGGGGTGCGAGCCAGCCCCGGCCAAAAACAGCCCGTCGAGCGGTGTGTCGTAGCCCGACCAGCCTGAAACCGGACGCGAGACCAGCATCTGGTCGGCCTGCAACTCGCCGTGGTGCCAGTGGCCGCCCGGCATGCGATAGCGCGCCTCGATATCGGCCGGCGTCAGCAATTCGGCATGCAGCACCGTCTTGCCGATGCCGGGGGCGAAAATTTCAAGCTGCGCCATGATGGCGGCCAGGAATTTCGGTTTTCCAGCCTCCCAGCCTTCCTTCAGCGCATAGGGCGCGTATTGCACCACGGCTGAAAGAACGCAGGCTCCATCGGACGCGAGCGAAGGAACGGTGAGCAACGGCAGCGTGATTTCCATCACCGGCTCGGGCGAGAATTCTCCGTATTTCGACGGGTTGAAGGCGCGTTCGACATGGTCGGTCGAGGGCGCGATGACCAGCCTTCCCCTGTGGCCCGCCGCGTCGACGCCCAAAAATTCCGGCATCCGGTCCAGTGCCAGATTCAGCTTGGCGGCATCGCCCTTCAAGCGGATGTGTTTCACCTTGCGCACGAAGCCGGTATCGAGCTTTGTCGCGCCGACGAGATCGAAAAACGTCGTCGCCGGATTGATGGCGGATACGATCGACTTCGCGCGGATTTCTTCGCCGCTGTCGAGCGTCACGCCAATGGCGCGGTCATTTTCGACGAGGATCTTCGCCACCGGGGCCGACGTGCGGATCGTCACGCCCGACTTTTCCGCCGAGGCTCGGATGGCGGCGACGACAGCGCCCATGCCGCCCTGCGGCAGCAGTTGAGCGCCGGATGCACCGCCCGTCTCGCCCGTCAGCCGGTAGTAAAGGCCGAGCAGCGAGGTTGGCGAGCGTGGCCCGAGATGCGATCCCAGCACCGCGTCGAAGGCAAGCAGGCCCTTCAGCCGGTCGTCGGACAATTGCTCGTCGAGCAGGTCGGCGACATTCATCAACAGCACGCGCAGAAAGTCGCGCATGTCTTCCTTGCCGAGCCTTTTGAGCGACAGCCCGGTCTTGCCCAGCCGCATCTTCTCGCCGAGCGACAGGCCATCGAGGTCGGGCGGACGATGGCCAAGCAACGGCTTCAATACGCCGGCATAGCGCAGCAATTGCGCGCGCAGTTCCTTCCATGCCGCCTGTTCCGAAGCGCTCACGCCGGACAGTGTTTCGCCATAGGCGCCGTGCAGCACCAGCGGGTTGCCGTCTCGAGACAAGGCCACGGAGGGCGCAAAAGCTGCATGTGAAAATTTCAGCCCATGCTTTTCCAGCTCAAGCGTCTTCACCACATCGGGATGCAGGCGGTTCAGCACATGGGCGATGGCAGAGCTGCGAAAGCCGGGAAAGAATTCCTCCGTGCGCGCCGCACCGCCGACTTCGGCATCCGCTTCCAGCACCAGCACGTTGCGGCCACCCTTGGCCAGCGTGGCGGCGCAGACGAGGCCGTTATGGCCGCCGCCGATGATGATGGCATCAAATGATGTCATGGGCCGGGCTCATATGCTGGGTAGGCTTGGCAAGATCGCGCAAAATCTCGGCGGCGGCGTTGCGGCCGGGCGCGCCCATGACGCCGCCGCCGGGATGGGTGGAGGAACCGCACATATAAAGCCCGCCCACCGGCGAGCGGTATTGCGCGTAGCCCGGCACCGGGCGGTTGAACAGAAGCTGGTCGAAGGTCAGTTCGCCCTGGAAGATGTTGCCTTCAGTGAGCCCGACTTCGGCCTCGATCTCGCGCGGCGTGCGGACTTCCATATGGATGATGCGATCGCGAAAGCCCGGCGAATAGTCGGCGATCTGCGAAATCACGCTCTCGGCGAAGCCGTCGCGGTCGGCGTCGGTCCATTCGCGACCGGCGATCTTGGGCGGGGCGTATTGCACGAAGCAACTCATGAAGTGCTTGCCGGGCGGCGCCATGGTCGGGTCGAGCGTGGTCGGGATCATCATGTCGAGCATTGGGTCGGCCGACCATGTGCCGGCCTTCCAGTCGTCATAGGCGCGCTCCATGCGCTCGACCGAATCGGTGAAATGCAGATCGCCGCGAAGGCAGGGCGAATCCTTCGGCAGGGCGGGAAATTCCGGCATGGAATCCAGCGCGATGTTGACCTTGCCGGACGAGCCGCGAATCTTGAAGTTCTTCACGCGGCGCAGGAAAATATCGGGCAATTCTTTTTCCTCGACCAGCTTGAGGAAGGTGCGTTTTACGTCGGCATTGGAAACCACGAGCTTGCCGTAGATTTCCTCGCCGCCGGCCAGAACCACGCCCTTCGCCTTGCCGCGACCGACCAGCACATGATCGACCTCGGCCCCGGTGCGGATGGTGCCGCCGGAAGCCTGGAACGAGGCGGCGAGCGCCTTGGTCACCGCGCCCATGCCGCCGCGCGCATAACCCCAGGCGCCGACCGAGCCGTCGACCTCGCCCATATAATGGTGCAGCAGCACATAGGCGGTGCCGGGCGACATCGGCCCGAGCGCTGTGCCGATGATGCCGGAGATGGCGAAATTCGCCTTGATGACATCGGTCTCGAAATATTCGTCGAGAAACTCCGAAATCGACATGGTCCAGAAGCGCAACGTCAGCGCCATCTCTTCCGAACTCAAGCCGCCGAATTTTTTGCCCAGATAGAGCAGTTCGCCGATATCGCGCGGGCGAAAGCGGGTCGGGTCGGGCGCGGTGCGCATCAACAGCGGCTGGATGAAGCGGCATTGCCGCGTCACGTCGCGGGCATAGCGGTCATAGGCCTCGGCGTCACGCTTGGAGAAGCGGGCGAACTCGCGCCGGTGCGCATGGTGGTCGCGGTAGTTGCCGAGATAATCGCCGTCCTGCGTCAGCACCGCGCCGCCCTCATAGGCGATGACCTGCAGGCCGAAGCGCGGCAATTCCAGGTCGCGCATGATTTCCGGCCGAAACAGCGAGCAGACATAAGAGCAGTTGGAATAGAGAAAGCCCGGCGTATGCGAGCGGCTGGTGGCCGCACCGCCGACCCAGTCGTTCTTCTCCACCACCAGCACGTCCAGCCCAGCCCGCTGCAGATAGCAGGCATTGACCAGCCCGTTATGGCCGCCGCCGATCACGATCACGTCCCAGTCTTTCAATCCGAATCCTGACTGCCTGCGCCGTTTTTGATCTGTTTCAGCGCGGACTGCTGCCCCTATGGTGGGAATTTCGCACGGGCAGCCGCATATTGTCCAGCCGTATTGAATGAATGTTCAACAAATATGTTGCGGTTTCCCGCCGATGCGATAGACTTTGGCCTGTGTTCGGCTGGTGCGGCCGCGCTGTGGGATAGGCCTATGAACGAAAACGCTCTGGCTTGGCGGGGCTTGACAGGAGGGCATGCCGCCAAGCTGATCTGCGCGGATCGACATCCGGCAGCGCCGGACAGCCGGCGGCGAAGGAGGCACATATCCGTATGAGCATAGTGGCAGCGCAAAAGCGGGCGGGCGATCCGCAACAGAAAACCGCTACTGAAAAGCATCCGACCGAAAGGCGCGGGCGCAAGGCTTCAAAAGAAATCAGGCAGTTGCAACTGATCGAGGCTACGATCGATTCTCTGGCCAAGCGCGGCTATTCAGACACCACCATGGCCGATGTGGCGGACGGTGCAGGCCTGTCGCGCGGCATCGTCAATTTCCATTTCGAGAGCAAGGACAAGCTGCTCGTCGCGACCTTGCAGCATATGTACGACGAATATGCCGCGCACTGGCGAACCGCGCTGGACAAAGCGGGTGACGACCCGGCTTCGCGGCTGCAGGCGCTGGTCGCGGCCGATTTCGACCGCTCGATTTGCAACAAGCGCAAGCTCGCCGCCTGGTGCGCCTTCTGGGGCGAGGCCAAGTCCCGCCCGACCTATCAGGCGCTCAGCGGCGCGCGCGACAAGGCCTATCAGGGAACGATCGTGGAATTGTGCGGCCTGCTCAAGCACGATGCCGGCTACGGCTACGATCCGGAATCGATCGCGCTGGCGCTTAGCGCCATGCTGGAAGGCTTGTGGCTCAGGCTGATGATGGGCACGGAAGACGTGTCCCGCGAGATCGCGCTCAACGGCGCCAATGCCTTTCTGGCATCGGTCTTTCCAAAACACTATCCGCGCGAGGGAACGGTGCGGAGTACGGCCCGATGACGGGCTTCTGAAATCAAAAAAAGGGAGGATGGAAGAATGAACAGATTAACCCGACGCCTGACACTGACCCGACGCTTGACACTGACATTGGCGCTGGCAGGTACGCTTGCCGCATCGGCTGCGGCATTTGCCGTGGCCGAGGATCAGAGCCTGATCGTGTTCGACTGGGCCGGCTATGAGGACCCGAGCTTCCATCCGAAATATGCCGAGAAAAACAAGGACGCGCCGACCTTTGCCTTTTTCGGCGACGAGGACGAGGCCTTTGAAAAGCTGCGCTCGGGCTTCAAGGCCGATCTCGGCCATCCCTGTTCGCAAAGCGTGACCAAATGGCGTGAGGCCGGGCTCTTACAGCCGCTGGATACGTCACGCATCACCGGCTGGAAGGACCTCAACCCCGGCATCATGGCGATGAAGGATCTCGCCACCACAGCAGACGGCAAGGCATGGTTCATGCCGTGGGACTGGGGCGACACCCAGCTCACCTACAATTCCGAAAAGGTCGACGAGAAGGACGTTCACTCGCTGAAAGCCTTCGCCGATCCAAAATTCAAGGACCGCGTCTCGATCGGCGACAATGTCGACGATGCCTATGCCTTGGCCAGCCTCGCTATCGGCCTGAAGGATTGGACCAAGATGACCGACGACCAGTTCAAGCAGGCGTCCGACTTCCTGCGGCAGGTGCACAAGAACGTCCGCTTCTACTGGACCGACACCACCAACATCGTCCAGGCGCTTTCCGGCGGCGAAGTCGACCTGGCATGGGCCTGGAACGATGCGACCACCCAGTCCGTGCTGGCCGGCGCGCCGATCAAGGGCAAGAAGGACACCGATGAAGGCATCTCGACCTGGGTATGCGGCTACGTCATGTTCAAGGATGCGCCCGGCAGCACCGACAAGGCCTATGACTTCCTGAATGCGGTCAACGACCCGGAAGTCGCCAAGACGCTGGTCGGCGACTGGGGTTACGGCCAGGCCAACGTCAAGGGCATGGAAGGCGTAGATCCCGCGGTGCTCAAGGCGAAGGGCTACGACGACGTCGACAAATTCGTCGACAAGACGCTGTTCCAGTCGCCTGTTCCATCCGACCTGAAGCTCAAGATGATCGCCGAGTTCGAGAAGATCAAGGCGGGCTATTGAGCGCCACTATCGAACGCACGAATGTCGTCATCGTCGGGGCCGGGTTCACCGGCCTCGCTGCCGCACATGAACTGAAAAAGGCCGGCGTCGACTTTTTGCTGGTTGAAGCCCGCGACAGGGTCGGCGGACGCGTCGAGGCGACGCTGAACGGGCTTGGCGAAAAGATCGACAGCGGCGGCCAGTTCCTGTGCGACGACATGCCGGAATTGCTGGCGTTGGCGCGGGTCCGGGGAAGGACGCTGGTCGAGGCCTATGTTGAAGGTGAGTTTGTCTCGCAACCTGAAATGCCGGACGGCGAAGCTGAAAAAATCTATGCGACCTCGATGGCGATCCGCGACCGCATGAACCGGATCGAGCCTGCCGATCCAGCGTTCGCGGGGCTGAGCGTCGCGGCGTGGCTCGACAAACAACCCGATACGGCCAAGGCCAAAGCCGCCTTCCGTTCGATGATCGAGGGGCTGTGGTGCCAGGCACTGGAGAAAATACCGCTGTGGCACCTAATCAGCAACGACCGCCGCATCATCAACGAAGCGCCGGAATTGCAATATTTTGTCCGTGAAACCATGCATTCCCTGGCCGAAGCCATGGCCGGCGACCTCGAGGGACGTGTCCGCCTCGGCCGGCCGGTAACGCGTATCGTCCATGGTCCCGGCGGCGTGCGCGTCATGGCGCAGAACGAAGAGATCGAGGCCCGAGCCGTGCTGGTCGCCGTGCCGCCCATGGCCACGTCAAGCATTGCGTTCTCGCCGAAACTACCGCAACCCCTTGCCCATGCGCTGTCTGTCTGGCGCAGCGGCACGGTGATCAAAATCCTGGTGCGCTATTCGAAGCCGTTCTGGCGCGAGCGCGGCCTGAGCGGCATGGTCGTCTGGAACGAACTGCCCGGCCTATATGCCTGCGACGTAAGCGCGGACGACGAGCATGCAGCACTTGTCGTCTTCGTCGGCGGCCTGCTTGCCGTAAGATGGGGAGGCTTCGACGCCGCCGTGCTGCGCACCGAAATCGCCAGGCGCTTGGTGGCTGCACTTGGCAGCGAGGCCGGCGACATGCTCGATTTCAGCTTTCGCGACTGGACGGACGACCGCTGGAGCGGCGGCGCCTATAGCGATCTCATTCTCGATCCGGATGCGACCGACGCAGAAGCGTTGCTGCTGGCCGGCGCGCCGCCGGTGCATTTTTCAGCATCGGAACTGTCGCCATCCTTCCCCGGCTATATCGAGGGCGCACTCGTCGCCGGCCGCATCGCCGCGCGAAAAATCATCAAGCTTCAGTCCGCCATCGCCACCAGCGCCTCGGGGTCGTAGGCGAGGCGGATCGTGGCGCCGACAGGAATGTCGTCGGCGCCGAAATCATTAGTCTCGGTCACCGAAAGCGGGCTTTCCAGCCCCGGTATCTCGACGATCAAATGGGTGATTTCGCCGAAATAGTGCCGCTCGACCACCTTGCCCGCCACCTCGAAATCGGCCTTGTCGTCGTCCCACAGAACGCGCAGGCGTTCCGGGCGGATGCCGAGCGTGGCGGCGTTCCCGTTGCGGACGAACTCTTTCGGCCTTGCCGTCCTGACGCGGCCGAACCCTTGCGTGTCGACGGTCAGCGACGTGTCGCTTTCCTCGACGAGGTCGGCCTTGACGAAATTCATGCCGCCGAGGAAATCGGCGACCTGGCGGTTGGCGGGATGCTGGTAGATTTCCTTGGGGGAGGCGACCTGAGCGATCTTGCCGCCGAACATCACCGCGATGCGGTCCGACATAGCGAGCGCTTCATACTGGTCGTGCGTCACCAGAATGAAGGTGATGCCGACGGCCTTTTGCAGGCGCCGCAATTCCACCTGCATCTGCTCGCGCAATTTCTTGTCCAGCGCCGAAAGCGGCTCGTCCAGCAACAGCACCTTGGGCCGCATGACCAAAGCGCGCGCCAGCGCCACGCGCTGCCGCTGGCCTCCCGACAATTCCGTTGCGCCGCGTTTTCCCAAGCCGGTCAGCGACACCTGTGCCAGCGCCTCTTCGACGCGGCGCTTTTCCTCCGCCTTCTCGAGTTTGAGGCGCTTCAGGCCATAGGCGACGTTTTGCTCGACATTGAGGTGGGGAAAGATCGCATAGCTCTGGAACACCATGTTGGTCGGGCGACGGTTGGCGGGAATGCCCTCCATCGGCTGGCCGTCAATGGCAATCGAGCCGCTGGTCGGGTTATCGAAGCCGGCAATCATGCGCAAAAGCGTGGTCTTGCCGCAGCCGGAAGGCCCGAGCAGAGAAAAGAACTCGCCCTCGCGAATCGTCACATTGGCGTCGTCCAGCGCCTTGAAGGAGCCGTAGCTGCGGGTGACATGGCTGATCTCTATCATCGTTCGTTCGGGCATGGTTCGCTCGGGGCTCGCGCGTTCAAGCATAGAGGCCTCCCTCATTGTGGGTGCGGTTGGCCGCGCGGCGGCGCAGGATCTCGGCAAGCGTCATCAGGACGAAGGAGGCAACCAGCAGCAGCGTGCCCAGCGCCAGCACGCCCGGCAGTTTCGCGGCAAACCGCAACTGGCCCCAGATGTAGATCGGCAAGGTCGCGTCCGTGCCGGTCAGGAAGAAGGCGATGATGAATTCGTCCAGCGAGATGGTGAAGGAGACCAGCAGGCTGGAGATGATGGCCGGCGCCACCATCGGCAGCGTCACGCGCCGAAACGTGCCGAAGGCCGATTCGCCGAGGTCGGCGGAAGCTTCTTCCAGGCTGCGATCGAAGCCTTCGAAACCGGAGATGAGCACCGTCATCGAATAGGGGATGCAGATCAGGATATGGCCAAGGACGACCGTGAACAGCGAGAGGCTGAGGCCAAGCTGCAGCATCACCAGAAGCATGGAGATGGCGATGATGATTTCCGGCAGCACCAGCGGCGCCATGATCAGGCCGTTGATGGGGCGGCGGCCGGGAAAGCGGTAGCGGGTGATGGCGCGGGCGGCGAGAATGCCGAAGGTCGTGGCCAGCACCGAAGCCGAAACGCCGACGATCAGGCTGTTCCAGGCGGCATCGAGCAGGGCCGGCGTATGCGGCAGTTGCTCGTACCATTTCCAGGTGAAGCCCGAGAGCGGAAATTTCGGCGTCGCCGCCGTGTTGACCGAGAAGATCGGCAGGAAGATCACCGGCAGGTACAGGAAAATGACATAGAGCAGCGCGTAGGTGCCGAGCCAGCTGCCGCCGGGTATGAAACGGCGCAGCCTCTTCATCGCGCTAACTTTGCGGCGGAGCGCAGGATGAATACCGCGGCCCCGGCCATGGCCGTGACGACGACCATGGTGGTCACCGAAAGGGCAGCCCCCAGCGGCCAGTTGGCGGCCTTGCCGAACTGGACCTGGATGGCGTTGGCGATCATGACGCCGTCCTTGCCGCCGACGAGCTTGGGCGTGACATAGTCGCCGACGGTCGGGATCATGACGATCAGCATGGCGGAAATGACGCCGGGCATGGATAGCGGCAGCGTCACCCGCAGGAAACTGCGCAGCGGCCCGTCGCCCAGATCCTTTGCCGCCTCGACCAGCGTGCGGTCGACCTTTTCCAGCGAGACGAAGATCGGCAGCACGGCGAAAGCCGCCCAGGCATGGGTCAGCGTGATGATGACGGCGCTCGAATTATAGAGCAGCGCCGTCGTCGGCTCATCGGTGATGCCCAGACCCATCAGACCGGAATTGAGCACGCCATTGTAGCCGAGGATGACCTTCCAGGCCATGACGCGCAGCAGGTAGCTGGTCCAGAACGGGATGGTGATGAGGAACAGCCACAGGCCTTTGCGCTGGCCGCCGTGGAAGGAGATGTAATAGGCGATCGGATAGGCCAGCACGACGGTGAAGAAGCTGACCATCACCGAGATGTAAAGCGAGCGCCACAGAAGGTCGCGGTACATCGGCTCGGTCAGCGCGATGCGGTAGTTTTCCAGCGTGAAGGTGCGGTCGATGGTGAGGTAGTGCTGCGTCCAGAACGAATGGGCAATGACGACGAGAATGGGCATCGCCAACAGGACAAACGCGTAGAGGAAGGTCGGGCTGATCAGCGTCAGGCCCTGCACGGCTTCGGATTGCAGAAGGACGTTGCGGCGGGCTTTCGTCATGCCCCGCCGGGGCGACCGTTCCGCCAGCGCCGTCATTGCGGGGCGCCTCGCATAGTGCGGTTCTCGGTTCCTGGCATTGCGTGCCGCCCCCTTTGCGCGCCGGATGTTCCCGTTCCGGCTTTCTTTCATCATGCGCGCATTCCTGCATTGAAATCAAGCATTATTTCTGCAATATTGATTGAACGGACATTCAAAATGGCGTGAAGAAAGGGATGATTTCCAGGCCGTTTCGACCGGTACGGTCGATTGGAAATTGCTCTTGTTCCCATGAGTCCACTGGCACGATGAGAGGCAAGCAATGGCTGCGGCAAGAGATATGAGATCAGGCGATGCGGGCGAACCGGGCGACGATGCCGTCGAACTGGCCACGCGCCATCTCGTCCAGCCATGGCCTTATGCGGGGTCGGTCGGCGCGGAAGCGCGCACGCTGATCGGCGAGGGGGACGGCATCTACATCACCGACGCCGCGGGCAAGCGGCTGATCGACGGACCGGCCGGCATGTGGTGCACCAATGTTGGCCACCGCCGCGAGGAAATGGCGCGCGCCATGTACGAGCAGGCCATGGCGCTGTCCTACAACACGCCATGGTACACGATGAACGCGCCGTCGGCGGAACTCGCCCGGCGTATTGCCGACCATGCGCCCGGCGATCTCAGCCATGTCTTCTTCACCACCGGCGGCTCGACCGCCGTGGAAACGGCGCTGCGTTTCATGCAGTTCTTCAACAATGTCAAAGGCCGGCCGGAAAAGAAGCTGGTCCTGTCGCGCGGCGGCGCCTATCACGGCTCCACCTTTCTGTCGGCGTCGCTCAACGGCCGCGCCCGTGACCGCGACTGGATGGACGGCGTCGACGGTCTGGTCGTCAAGCTGTCCTCGCCCGATCCGTTCCGCCGCCCTAGGGGCATGACCATCGAGGCTTTCGCGGACTTCCTTGTCGATGAGTTCCGCGACACGGTCTCCCGTATCGGGGCCGACAAGATCGGCGCTTTCGTCGGCGAGCCGGTGCAGGCGTCGGGCGGCGTCATCGTGCCGCCGCAGAACTATTTGAAGCGCATCCGCGAGATTTGCCGCGACAACGACATCCTTTTCGTGTCGGACGAGGTGGTGACGGCTTTCGGGCGGCTGGGGTCGGTCTTTGCTTCGGGCGATTGCTTCGGCATCGATCCGGACATGATCACCTTCGCCAAGGGCGTCACTTCCGGCTATTTCCCGCTCGGCGGGGTCGTCATCTCCGAGCGCCTGCTGGAGGAACTGCGCCGCTCCAACCATCCTGACGCGCTGTTCGGCCATGGTCTGACCTATACCAGCCACCCGATCGGCTGCGCGGTGGCGCTGAAGAACCTGGACCTGCTGGAGCAGGGCGTGCTTGCCCATGTCCAGGATGTGGCTCCGTATTTCCAGGCGCAACTGAAGGCGCTGGAGGAATTGCCGCTGGTCGGTGAAGTGCGCGGCATGGGGCTGATGGTCTGCGTCGAATGCGTGGCCGACCGCGACAGCCTCGATCCGCTGGAACTCGACAAGAATGTCGGTGCGCGCATCGACGCGCATTGCCAGGATCTCGGCCTTCTGGTGCGGCCGCTGATCAATATGTGCGTGATGTCGCCGCCGCTCATCATCACGCGCAGCCAGATCGACGATCTGGTCGGCATTTTACGCGAGGGCATTTCCCGCACCATGGACGATCTGCGCAAGGAAGGCGTCTGGCAGGGGTGAGGGGACTGCCTGTCGGGGTGGCAAAGTGAGGTAAACCCGTTTCGGGGGCTCACGCCCCCGGAGCGGCAGCCTTATCCGCGCTCCCGCAGCGCCTCGTTGACGCCGGCCATCTCCCGCTCGTCGGGCGCCGTTTCCATCGTCAGGACCGGCAACTGCCGGCGCAGATGGTCGTGGTGGGTGCGCACGCCATATTCGAGGTCGGACAGGTAAAATCCCTTGAAGGATTCCGACAGCATGGATTCGTTGGACCAGACGGTGAGTTGCACGTCCTCGTTCTGGGTGTCGCGGTCGATGCGGTATGACAGGTAACGGGCGGCGGCCTGCTCGCGGCTTTCGTCGCGGTAGCGGTAGATGCCGCCGCGCAGCAGCGTCTCGCCGGTCGATAGCGGAAATTCCTGATAGAACTGCACGGATTCCGGCATCACCGAAAACACCGCATTGGGGAAGATGCCGTAATAGACCCAGGCCTGCTTCAGATGGTCGGGCAGGTGGGCGGGTTCCGGCGCGATCTTGACATAGTTCTTGACGCTCCAGCGGCGGCCCGCATGCGGGTTGTAGGTAGCGAAGGAGCGCGACAGCCCGTCGACGAAGGGTTCGTCGAAATAGGTCGCGCCATACAGATCCTGCAAAGCGGGGTGCGCCATGGCGACGTGGTAGCCTTCATTGTCGACGTCGCGCACCGACTTCCAGTTCACCGGCGACTTCTGCGTCCAGATGCCGGCGGCAGGCACCATGTCCTCGGGTTTGTAGTGCGCCATTTCCGCTGCGATCGGCTTCAGCAGATCGGCCACCGAGGGCTGTGGACCCTTGCGGAAGCGGATGAAGATGAAGCCCATCCAGATTTCGAGATCGAGCGGCAGCAAACCGAACTCGGTCTTGTCCATTTCGGGAAAGGTTGCCGGCTGGGCAGCACCCCGCAGCGTGCCGTCGAGATTGTAGACCCAGCCGTGAAACGGGCACACCAGCGCGTTCTTGCAGGTGCCTTTGTCCTCGGCGACGACGCGGCTGCCGCGGTGCCGGCACATATTATGGAAGCCGCGCACCACGCCGTCCTTGCCGCGAACGATCAGCGCTCGCTCGCCGACCACGTCCATGGCAAGATAATCGCCGGCATCGGGCACGTCGGAAACATGGCCGGCAATCTGCCAGTGATTGCGGAAGATGTGTTCCTTTTCCAGCTCCAGCAGCGCCTGCGAGTGATAGCTCCAACCCGGCAGGCCCCGACGGTCCCAATCGTTGGGGATCACCACGTCGTGCAGGTGCAGGTTCATGCCTCGTCTCGGCTTTTTGTTGAATGTTCATTCAATAAAAGCACATTTTACATTGAAATGCAATGGCTTGTGAAATTCGAGCATTTTCTCGGCCCTGGCTTTCAAGCCTCTATCGATGAAATTTCACCGATTTTTCCGCAGCTTAAGCCGACCTTTCGCGCCGGTCCGCACCAACAAAGTGGGTAGGCCCGTCCTGTGTGAAAAATGCCGTCCGGACCGTTGACTATCTTGCAATCGGCCGATGCGGGTCTATGGTTAACAAATCATGAATACGCTGACGATCGACATCAGAAAAGCCGAGCCGCGCGACGCCGCCGAGATTGCCGATGTGCATCGTCAGGCATGGCGCGGCGCCTATGCCGGCCTCATCCCGCATCGAGCGCTGACCTCGATGATCGAACGCCGTGGCAGCGACTGGTGGGCAAACGCCATCCGCCGCGCCGCGACCGTCCTGGTCGTCGAGATCGGCGGCAAGATCGCCGGCTATACGACGCTGGGCAGGAACCGCGCCCGCGAACTGCGGCAGCAGGGCGAGATTTACGAGCTTTACCTGCGCCCCGAATACCAGGGTATCGGGCTTGGCAGCCGGCTGTTTGCCGCTGCGCGGGCACGGCTTGCCGACAATGGCCTCAAGGGCATGGTGGTGTGGGCGCTGGAAGACAACCAGAACGCGCTGGCCTTCTATGCCGGGGCTGGCGGCCGCGATGTCGCCGAAGGCGTCGAGGTTTTCGAGCAGAAAGCCCTGAAGAAGGTGGCTTTCGTCTGGGAATAACCGGCAGTCGGTCATTCCATTTAAATTGGCCGTCTTTGGCTTTTTGAACGATTCGCCGCATTGCCTGCCGTCGCCGTAGCCGCTATCGGTCCCGGATCGACAGAGGAATCCCCGCCATGCGCATTGAAGCCATCGCCACCGGACATAACGCGCCGGAAGACGTCAACGTCATCATCGAAGTTCCGGTCGGCGGCGAGCCGATCAAATACGAGATGGACAAGGATGCCGGCACGCTGGTCGTCGACCGTTTCCTGTACACGCCGATGCGCTATCCCGGCAATTACGGGTTCGTGCCGCACACGCTGTCGGGCGACGGAGACCCGATCGACGTGCTGGTCTGCAACACGCGCGCGCTGATACCGGGCTGTGTCATCAATGTCCGGCCCATCGGCGTGCTTTTGATGGAAGACAATGCCGGCATGGACGAAAAGATTATCGCCGTGCCGTCGCCGCATCTGACCAAGCGTTACGAGAATGTGACGAACTATACCGACCTGCCGCAGATCAGCCTCGACCAGGTCGCGCATTTCTTCGAGCACTACAAGGATCTCGAGCCCGGCAAATGGGTCAAGCTCGGCGGCTGGCAGGATGCCAGCTACGCCAAGAAGATGATCGTCGAGGCCATCGAACGCGCCAAGGGCAAGTAGGCCCCCAGCAGGCCGACGCTATCGGTTCGTAAAAGCCTCGCGGATGGCATCGGCCATGCCGTCGATGGCCTCGCCCGAGGCCGACGGGTTGCGGCGCAGCACGACATTGGACGAATCGATGTCGCCGAAACCGTCGGCGACCGTCAGTTCCCGACAGCCTTCCGGAATGTTGCTGCGCGAGATCGGCGCGATGGCAAGACCGGCGGTGACCGCCAGTTTCAGGCCGCCGGTGGTGTCGCTCGTATAGGCGACACGGTGCGCAAGCCCGCGCTGTTCGAGTGACTCCATCGCAAAATCGCGGCACCAGCCGGCGCGGCTGTAGAGCGCGATCGGCACCGGCCGTTCCTCATGCATCGGATGCAGCGTCGAGGTTACCCACACGGTCGGATCGTGCATCAGCACCTCGCCGCCCGCAAAATCCTGCCACTCGAACACCACCGCCAGATCGAGATCGCCGGCGGCAAGCGCCTGCATCTGCGAGGCCGAATGGGCATAGCGCACCGTGACCTCGACCTGCGCGTGCCGCCTGGAAAAGGCGCTGAGTGCCCGCGACAGGATCGAATGGCCGTATTCTTCCGGTATGCCGATGCGTACCGGGCCATCGAGCGGCGGCGCGGTCATCGCCGCCGCCGTCTCGTCCAGCAGCAAGATGACGCGGCGGGCATTGTCGATCAGTTCACCGCCGCGCCGTGTCAGCGCCACCCCGCGCGAGCCGCGCTCGAACAGCGCCTCGCCGACCATGGTTTCCAGCTTTTTCATCTGCATCGACACGGCCGACTGGGTACGGCCCGCCTGCTCCGCCGCCCGCGTGAAATTGCCGGTTTCGGCCACCGCCACGAAGGTTCGTAAAAGATCGCTGTCGAGAGGAGGCCGCATTGTCCTTGCCATAAGCAAATTTGATTGCTGGTATCATTTCAATTCGTTTGCATCATGTCAAATACCGACGGATAGTTGGCATTCCTCACTTTGCCCGTCACCTTCAAGGTGGCGGGTTCTTTCTTCACAGGACCACCGCGCGATGCCGCTTCGGAGATCGTGACCATGCGGGACAGCTTGCTGCGCGGCATCGCCTGCCTATGCCTGGGCGTGCTGGTGTTTTCGCTTCAGGACCCGATCATCAAGGCTGTTTCGGGCCGCTATCCGCTGACGCAGGTCATGGCGATCCGCTCCATCGTGGCGTTGCCGATCCTGCTGGCCATCGTGCATTACGAGGTCGGCCTGCGCGCCCTCCTTTCGAAGCGGCTCGGCCTGCTGACGCTACGCGCCACCATCCTGTTTTCCTCCTACACCTTGTACTACCTGGCCATTGCCGCGCTGTCGCTGGCCGACGCCATCGCGCTCTATTTCATGGCCCCGCTGTTCATCATGGTGCTGGCAGGTCCCTATCTCGGCGAGCGCGTCGCGTGGCAGACGCTTGTCACGGTTCTGGTCGGCATGGTCGGCGTGATGATCATGCTGCGGCCGGGCGCCGGCCTGTTCGACTGGGCGGCGCTCTTGTCGCTCGGCTCCGCCCTGCTCTACGGCTTCTCGCAGCTCATGGCGCGCAAGATCAGCGACACGGAAGCCGCCAGCATCATGACGTTTTACCAGAACGGCGTCTATCTGGCCGGCGCGGCCTTCGCCGCCATCCTGTTTCATCTCGCCGGGATTGAAAGCGCCGTGCATCCGAGCCTGGAATTCCTGGTGCGGCCGTGGATTTGGCCGACACTGCCCGATTTCGCGATGATGGCGGCGTGCGGCCTCATCGCGTCCGCCGGCATGATCCTGCTATCGCAGGCCTACCGCCTCGCACCCGCCAACCGGGTCGCGACCTTCGAATATACCGGCATCCTGTGGTCGCCGCTCTGGGGTTTTTTATTCTTCGCCGAAGTGCCGAGGCATACCACCGTTATCGGCGCGACGCTGATCGTCGGCGCGGGGCTGTTCGCACTCAGCGTGGGACGGCGCAGGGATGCCGGTGTCGCCTTGGGCGATCCGGCGTAACCGGGCAACCAAAGTGCTAGAGCGTCCTTTGTGCGTCCAATAGGACGCACGGCGCTCTAGGCGAAACAGGCCAGCGCCTGCTCGACCCGCGAGCGGATTTCGGCCAGCGTAAACGGCTTCTGGACGACGTCGAGGATGATGCCGTTGAGTTCCTCGGCGCGTTCGCGCTGGTCGGCATAGCCGGTCATCAAGACGATCTTCAGGCCGGGAAATTTATTCGCCGCCGCCTTGGCCATCTCGATGCCGTCCATCTCGGGCATGCGAATATCGGAAACGACGATATCGTAGCTGCCCCGTGCCTCGGTGATGAGGGCAAGGCCTTGCGCCCCGTCCTCGGCCATATCGACGCTGTGGCCGGCGCGCTCGAAGGCGCGGGCGCAAAGGGTGCGGACGGACGCGTCGTCCTCGACGATCAGAAGCTTTGCCATGCGCAGATGTTTGGCGGGTAAAAGTTGAATTTTCCTGAAGCCGCCGAGAGTTTAAGCGTCGCCGCGCACGATGCCTACAAATGGCAGTTCGCGAAACGCGTGGCCGGCATCCATGCCGTAGCCGACGACGAAATGATCGGGGCAGTCGAAGCCGACATAATCGGCGTTGAGATCGGTCTGGCGGCGCATGCGCTTGTCGAGCAGCACGGCGATGGAGCAGCTTTTGGCGCCGCGCGACAGCATCAGTTCGCGGGTGAAGGTCAGTGTCTTGCCGGATTCGAGAATGTCGTCGATCAGCAATATGTCGCGGCCGGCGACCTCGTTGTCGATGTCGCGCAACACCCTAACCTCGCCGCTGGTGGTGCCCGCGCCGTAGCTGGAAATGAAGATAAACTCCATCTCGGGCGACAGGCCGACATCGTGCATGGCGCGAATGAGATCGGCCGCGAAGATGAAGGAGCCTTTCAGGATCGAGATCACCAGCAGGTCGTGATAGGCGTGCCCGGCTATTTCCTTGGCCAGTTCCAGGTTGCGCCGGGCAATCGTCGACGCTGAAAACAGGACTTCGATGTCCTTGCCGCGCACAACTGGCATGTTCGCTTCTCCGGAATTGTAGCCTATTCGGCAAAAACGACCGAAACGGTCTTCACTCCGTTCTTAGGCACGTCCAGGCGGCTCGAAAAGGCAAATCTTTCGCCTGGGGCCAGCGGATAGCCGGCTGTCCCCAACGTATAGCGCGTGATCCGCTCGTCCGTGCCGGTGACCTTGATGACGAGCGGCGGCAAGGGCGCGGCGTCGGGGCCGTCATTGGCCGCCTCGCCATCGACGAAAAGCAGGGTTTTTGCGCCAGAGCCGTCGACGCGCGACTTGACGCCGGTAAGGCTGAACGTCGCCTGCACCTGTCTGGCGGGTGCAAACAGTGGGGCTTGGGCTTGGCGCACCAGCGCGTGGCCGCCCGATACCCAGAAGGCGGCGATCGCGGCACCGACCCCGGCGATCCAGAAGATCGGGCCGCCGCGCACCGTCCGGCGCGGGGCGGGCGCGCCGTCCTGCCTGCGCAGCATGTCCATGCCCTCCACGGAAGGCGTCGGCGTGCTGCGCGGCGATGGTGGCTGAGAAGCGGGCGCGCGCTCGCCAAGCTGTGGCAGGATTTCGTAGTCGGCATCGATAATATCGCCGGTGGCGGGCGGCACCGTGCGCTCGGTCGCCGTGCCGGCCATGATTTCGCCGGAAACCGGGCGTGCGGTACGCGTGTCAGCCATGCTGGCCCTTATTCGCCCCAGTTTTCCATGTATTTCATTTTCGTAAAGAGAAATGGTTAACATTTCCCGACCGGAGCCTTCGTGAACAGTTCAAAACATGCGAAAATTAACCGGCAGTTAACCATGTCGACCCATGGTCGGCCGGAAAGACAGGGGTGGTTCGCCGCTCTAGAGATTTTAGGTCGCCGAACGTGATCCGCTTCGAAAATGTCGGCCTCCGCTATGGCATGGGTCCGGAGATTCTCCGCGACATCTCCCTGCACATCCCGGAGCGTTCGTTCCAGTTCCTGACCGGCCCTTCGGGCGCCGGCAAGACGACGCTTTTGCGCCTGTTGTTCATGTCGCTGAAGCCGACCCGCGGGCTTATCACCATGTTCGGCAAGGACCGCGCCCGCATCTCCCGGACCGAATTGCCGCTGTTGCGCCGCCGTATTGGCGTCGTGTTCCAGGATTTCCGCCTGCTCGACCACATGACCACCTACGAAAACGTGGCGCTGCCGTTGCGCGTGCGCGGGCGCGAGGAGGCGAGCTACCGCACCGACGTTATCGAACTGCTGAAATGGGTAGGGCTTGGCGAGCGCATGCATGTGTTGCCGCCGGTTCTTTCAGGCGGCGAAAAGCAGCGTGCGGCCATTGCGCGCGCCCTGATCGAACAGCCGGAAATCCTGCTGGCCGACGAGCCGACCGGCAATGTCGATCCGCCCCTGGCGCGCCGGCTTTTGCGGTTGTTCATCGAGCTTAACCGGCTGGGCACGGCGGTGGTCATCGCCACCCACGACCTTGGCCTGATGGAGCAGGTCGATGCCCGCCGCATGATTCTGGCCGGAGGAAGGCTGGACATCTATGACTGACACCTTCGCCGACGAGCCGCATCAGGAGGAAATCCGCGAAAGCGGCATGGACCAGTCCGGCTCCCGGCACCGGCAGCAGCGCAAGATGGCCTCCATCGTGCCGGCGCAGAACATCGCCGGCCGGGCACTGGTGCTGGTCATCGCCATCATGACGTTCCTGTCGTGCCTGACTTTCGGCGCGGTAACGCTGGTGCGCGACACAGCTTCGGTGTGGGAGAACCAGATCTCGCGCGAGGCAACGATCCAGATCAAGCCGGTCGACGGCCTCGACATGGAGGCGGCGCTCACGACCGCGCAAGGGCTCGTCACCGGCTTTCCCGGCGTGACCGGCGCCAGGATCATCGATCGCGAAGCGACGGCACGGCTTTTGGAGCCATGGCTGGGAACCGGATTGAACATCGACGAACTGCCGGTGCCGCGCCTGGTCATCGTCACCATCGACGAGAGCAATCCGCCCGATTTCGCGGCCATCCGCGCCGCCCTCTCCGATAAGCTCTCGAGCGCTTCGCTGGACGATCACCGCACCTGGGTCGACCGGCTTGTCGCCATGGCCCATACCACGGTGACCATCGGCGTTGCCGTGCTGGTGCTGATGCTGTCGGCAACGGTGCTGACCGTGGTGTTCGCGACGCGCGGCGCCATGGCCGGCAATGGCCATATCATCGAGGTGCTGCATTTCGTCGGCGCTGAAGCAAGCTTTATTGCGCGCGAGTTCAGGCGGCACTTCCTGCTCACCGGCATGAAGGGGGCCGCCGTCGGCGGTGTTGCGGCCATCTTCGTCTTCGTGATCTTTTCGTGGTGGTCGTCGCGCAACATGGCGACGCCGCAGGCGGACCAGGCGACCGCGCTGTTCGGCAACTTCGCCATCGGCTCGGCGGGGTATCTCGGCGTTGTGCTGATGGTGCTGGTGATCGGCGCGCTGACCGCCGCGACCTCGCATGCAACGGTCGTTGCCTATCTCAGCGACATCGACGTTCGCCAGCACGACCCGACATGATCACGACCAGAAATATCAGCGTTCCAGAAAGTGTGGAATTTCGCTACCCACGGCAGCCTTTCGAGGTTAACCATCGCATCATGAACGGTCAGGATTCGATCGAATCGGCTGCTGAGACGCCGACGGTATCCAGCGGCAACGGCAAGGCGAAGCGCTTGCGGCCGGCCTTGCGGGCCGCCGCGCTGCTGTTCGCCGGTGCGGCGGTGCTGTTTGCGGGCGGTTTCGGCTGGTTCGCCAACCATGTCAGTCATCTGGCGACGCCTGCCAATCCGGAAAAAGCCGACGCCATCATCGTCCTGACCGGGGGCACATCGCGGCTCGATGCAGCGATGGACCTGCTGGAAACCGGCAAGGGGCAGCGGCTTTTGATCAGCGGCGTTCATCCATCCGCCACGCGACGGCAATTGCAGATAGCGACCGGCGGCAACAAGAGGCTGTTTTCCTGCTGCGTCGATATCGACCATGCCGCGCTCGACACCATCGGCAATGCCGAGGAAAGCGCCAAATGGGTCGATAGCCATGCCTATGGCACGGTGATCCTCGTCACCAACAATTACCACATGCCGCGCAGCCTGCTGGAGATGGGCCGGTTATTGCATAACGCCAGGCTCGAGCCCTACCCGGTCGTCAATTCCAATCTCGACAATGGCGGCTGGCTGACCAAGCCTGAAGCGCTGCGGGTGCTGTTTACCGAATACAACAAATATCTCGTGTCACTGGTGCGCGGCGTTCTGCCGGTGCCTTCCACGTCGCGAAGCGTCTCGCTGGCCGGGATGAATACACGCTAGCGCTGCATAAGGGGACGCACGCCGTTTCCTTTTTGCGTGGCCTTGGTGTAACCAGCATGAACTATCCTCACCGGACCGTTCCGCATGCTCCAAATCCGTTCGCTGGCGTTCAACTTCGTCTTCTATGCCAGCCTTATCTTGCAGATGCTCTTGTGGGCGCCGTTCTATTTCCTGTCGCCACGGCATCGCGCATGGTTCGTGCCGAAATTCTGGGCGCGCAGCAGCCTGTGGCTCTATGCCAAGATCGCCCGCACGCGCAGTGAAATCACCGGTCAGGAACATTTGCCAGAAGGGTCGTTCATCCTCGCCCCCAAGCACCAGTCGTTCTGGGATGTGATGGCGTTCTTTCCCTATCTCCACGACCCGATCTATATCCTCAAGCGTGAACTGACATGGATCCCCTTCTTCGGCTGGTATGTCATGAAGATGCGCATGATCCCGGTCGACCGGGGCAGCCGTTCGAAGGCCCTCAAGATCGTAGTTGCCGCCACCAACAAGGAGATGGCGCGAAATCCGCGCCAGCTTATCATCTACCCGGAAGGCACCCGCCGTCCGCCGGGCGCGGAACCTGCCTACAAATACGGCATTGTCGAACTCTATAACCAGCTTGGCGTACCGGTCGTGCCCGTCGCCCATGTCGCCGGGCTTTACTGGCCGCGCCGCAAATTCCTGCGCTATCCCGGCACCATCCATGCGCGCTTTTTGCCCGCCATCCCACCCGGCCTGCCCAAGGACGTATTCATGGCGCGGCTGATCGGCGAAACGGAGGAAGCCTGCGACCAGTTGCTGGTCGAGGCGGCCGCCGCGCAGGATGCGCCGCCGCTGCCGCCGACGGCTGTCAAGCGGCTGGAAGAACTGCGGGACGCCGGAAAGGCCTAAGAGACCGTTTGGAAATTCTACCCTGCCGGTCATCTGGCGTGGTTTTCTGCGCTTCCGGTGCTCACGTACTGTAGTACGCTCCGCTCGTCGCCGGTGGCGACCCCGAAAACCACGCCATATGCCTCGGCAGGACGAATTATCAAACGGTCTCTAAGCGCTGGCCTTGTCGAGTTCGGCGATATCCTCGGCGCTGAGCTTCAGGGAAGCCGCCTTGACCAGGCTGTCCACCTGATCGAGGCGGGTCGCGCTGGCAATCGGGGCGGTGACGCCCGGCCTTGCGATCGTCCAGGCAAGCGCCACTTCAGCCTGCGTGGCGGAATGCCGGGCCGACACCGCGTCGAGCGCCGCCAGGATGCGCATGCCGCGCGGATTGAGGTATTCCTGCACGCCGCCGCCGCGCGGGCTTTTGTCGAGGTCGGCCTTGCTGCGGTACTTGCCGGATAAAAAGCCCTTGGCCAAGCCGTAATAGGTGATGACGCCGAGATTTTCCGTCATGCAGAGGTTGCGCAGCGGCCCGTCATAATCGTCGCGGTCGTAGAGGTTATAGCCGGGCTGGAGCACCTCGTAGCGCGGCAGGTCGCGCAGCCTCGCCACGTCGAGGGCGGCCCGCATCTGCCCGGCATCGAGGTTGGACGCTCCGATGAAGCGGACTTTACCCTTGGCGATCAGCTTCTGGTAGGCGCCGAGCGTTTCCTCGTGCGGCACGGTCGGGTCCGGCCAGTGCGAGAAATAGAGATCGACGGTATCCGTCTGCAACCGCTTCAGCGAAGCGTCGATGGCCTTTTCGATATGCGGCGCGGAGAGATCCTTCTTGCCCTGGCCCATGTCCGAGCCGACCTTGGTGATGAGCACGATCTGGTCGCGGTTCTTCCGCTCCTTCATCCACTTGCCGATGATCGTTTCGGACTCACCGCCCGAATGGCCCGGCACCCAGCGCGAATAGGCGTCGGCGGTGTCGATGGCGTTCAGGCCCGCACCGACGAAGCGGTCGAGCAGGTCGAACGAGGTTTTCTCGTCGGCTGTCCAGCCAAGGACGTTGCCGCCGAAAACCAGCGGGGCGATGGTGAGGTCGGTCCGACCGAGGCGGCGTTTCTGCAAGAAATCTCTCCGTTTTGGTGGCATGCAAGGCAGCGAAATGGTTCACATCTAGGTTCGGCAGGCCCGGACTCAAGGTGCCCGCAGGGGGTTTAGCAGGTGCGCGCGGCCCGGCCGTTCACGGTGGCGTGATGCGGCCGGCGACGTCCTCCAGCCAACGGTCGCGGATGCCCAGCGCCTGCAAATGCTCGATGGTGCTGAGCACATAGGCTTCGTTATGGCCAGACTGGCCGACGGCGCCGGTTACCATCGCTGCCGCGTCGGCGGCGTCGAGCGAACCGGCATATTGCTCATGCCCGCGATCGGCGACGTAGGCGGTCGCTTCCACGCTTTCTCCGCTTTCCAGGCGAAGCGGCAGGGTGCGTTCGAGATAGACACCGGTGACCTGTTCGCGCTCGCGCAGATAGGTGATGACTTCCTCGCGCGAATCACCCGCAACCCGAAAAGCCATGCCGACGCAGGAGCCGCCACGGTTGAGCCCCAGCACCAAGCCTGGCCGCGCGGGCGTGCCGCGATGCACGAAGGAATAGATGCAAAGCGCCCGGCGGTAGCCGAAAAGCCGCGCCCGCCTGGCCTCGCTATGGGCAAAACCCGGCCGCCACATCAGCGAGCCATAGCCAAAAACCCAAAAATCGCCCATATCGCCAAGCCTATTGCATAAAGCGGCGGTGTCGCGCCAAAACAAGCCGTTGTCCAGCCGGTTCGATCTAAACAGACCCTAAGTCGAGAAACGTTGTTCCAACCCCTCGAGCCCAGCGAGAAGCCCCAGCATGCCCTTGAACGACCAGAAAAAGCCGAAAAAACGCCGTTTCCTGTGGCTCGCGCTGATCGTTATCGTCTTGTTCGGCGCCTATAGCGCGGGCTGGTTCTACTATGCGGATCGCGTGCGCGGCGAAGTCGGCTCCGTCATCGCCGCCGTCAACGCCGCTGGCGCAAACGCGGATTGCGCTAATCTGACCGTCAGCGGCTATCCGCTTCGCTTTGTCGTTTCCTGCGACAACATGGCGTATGAGGACGACACCCGCAAGATCGCCGCCTCGACCGGCAGGATCGACGCGATGGCGCAACTCTTCAGGCCGCTGTCGCCGGCTGCCGACATTGTCGGCCCGCTGCGTACGTCAGCGCCCGGCATGACGCCGCTGTGGCTCGACTGGGACAAGATGCGCGTCGTTGCAAACCTTTCCCTTTCGGCGACGGCGGGCGTCTCGTTGCAGGGCGAAGGCGTATCCGGCCAGACCGATCCGCAGGACGATACCGATCCGGTTCAGTTGTTCAGCGCGGCCAAGGCCGACGCGAAGTTGCGGCCCAGCGGTCAGGACGTCAATGCGGGGTTCAGCTTCAACGATTTGCAAGTGGATGCCGAGGCCATCGACGGGCGCGTATTGCCACCGCTCGACGGGACCGGTTTCGCAACGGTGAAGAACGGGGTGGCGCTGCTGGCCTCGCAATCTCGAAGCCTGCGCGGCCAAGCGATCGACATCGTGCAACTCGACCTGTCGTCGGGCACGGCGGGCATCTCGGTTTCCGGGCCTATCTCGGTCGATGCGGACGGGCTGATCGACGCCAGCCTCATGATCAAGCTTCAGGACCCGAATGCGACGGCGACCATCCTGGCAACCGCCATTCCCGAACAGCAACGCAAAATCCAGCAGGGTTTTGCTGCGCTGTCGCTGCTGGGCAACGAACCGGCCATGCCCTTGAAGATCGTCAAAGGCAAGGCGTCGTTGGGGTTCATCCCGCTGGGACAGATCAAGCCGGTGGAGTAGGGGGTTAGGGCAGTAGGGTTGCGGAAGTCGGAACTCCCGTCAATGCTACTCCCTACTCCCTACTCCCTACTCCCTACTCCCTACTCCCTTATTTCTGCCGCCCGAAGTCCGGCGCGGCGGTATCCTGGCCGGCCTCGATGATGGAGCGGCGCACGGCGCGGGTGCGGGTGAACAGGTCGAACAGCTTGTCGCCGTCGCCCCAGCGGATCGCGCGCTGAAGCGAGGCGAGGTCTTCCGAAAAGCGCGCCAGCATTTCAAGGATCGCGTCCTTGTTGTGCAGGCATACGTCGCGCCACATGGTCGGGTCGGACGCCGCCAGGCGGGTGAAGTCGCGAAAGCCGGAAGCCGAGTATTTGATGACTTCCGACTTGGTCACCGATTGCAGGTCGTCGGCGGTGCCGACGATGTTGTAGGCGATGATGTGCGGCAGGTGCGAGACGATGGCCAGCGTCATGTCATGATGTGCGGGGTCCATCGTGTCGATATTGGCGCCGCAGCGCCGCCAGAATTCCGACAGTTTTTCCAGCGCCGCCGGGTCGGTATCGGGCAGCGGCGTGAAGATGCACCAGCGGTTTTCGAACAATTCGGCAAAGCCGGCGTCGGGGCCTGACTTTTCCGTGCCGGCCAGCGGGTGGCCGGGAATGAAATGCACCCCTTCGGGGACATAAGGTTGCATCTGCGCGATGACGGAAGCCTTGGTCGAGCCGACGTCGGTGAGGATCGCGCCCGCTTTCAGCGCCGGGGCAATCTCCCTGGCGACGGCTTCCGACGAGCCGACCGGCACCGAGACGATGACCAGATCGGCGTCGCGAACGGCTTCCGCCGCGTCCGTCGAGTAGCTGTCGCCAAGACCGAGTTCCTCGGCTCGCTTCAGGGTGTTTGCGCTGCGGGTGGAAATGGCGACATGGCCGGCCAGCCCTTCGCGGGCGATGACACGCGCCAGCGACGAGCCGATCAGGCCGATGCCGACCAGGGCGATCTTTTCAAACAGGGGTTCGGGCATTGCTTCAACTTTTCAGGAATTCCGTGAGTGCGGCGACTACGCCGCGATTGGCGTCTTCGGTTCCGACCGTCATCCGCAGCGCGTTGGGAAAACCGTAGCCGGCAACGCGCCGCAGAATATAGCCTCGAGCCGTCAGATAGCCGTCGGCGTCCGCCGCCGAATGCCGCGCCTCATCGGGGAAATGGATCAGGATGAAATTGCCGACGCTGGGCGTTATGCGCAGGCCGAGTTTCGTCAGTTCTTCCGTCAGCCAGTTCAGCCATGTCTCGTTGTGCGAAACCGTGCGCTCGACATGGGCACGGTCGCGCATGGCCGCGATGCCGGCCTCGATGGCGGTCGCGTTGACGTTGAAAGGCCCGCGAATGCGGTTGAGCGTATCAATGATGTGGGCCGGCGCATACATCCAGCCGATGCGCGCGCCGCCAAGGCCATGGATTTTCGAGAAGGTGCGGGTCATGACGACGTTTTGCGAGCCGGCCACTAGCTCGACGCCGGCCTCGTAGTCGTTGCGGCGGACATATTCGGCATAGGCCGCATCGAGCACCAAAAGCACGGTCTTCGGCAGGCCGGCATGCAGGCGGCGCACCTCCTCGAACGGCAAATAGGTGCCGGTCGGGTTGTTGGGATTGGCCAGGAAAACGATTTTTGTCCTGGGCGTTACCGCCGCCAGAATGGCGTCGACATCGGCGCGCTCGTCGGCTTCCTTGACGGATACGGGCGTTGCCCCCGCACTTTGCGTCGATATCCTGTAGACCAGAAAGCCGTGCTCGGTGAAAATCGCCTCGTCGCCGGGCGACAGATAGGCTTGCGACAACAGCCCCAGCACCTCGTCCGAACCGTTCGAGCAGATGATGTTCGCCGGGTTGAGGCCGTGAACTTCGGCAATCGCCTCACGCAGTCGCGTGGTGGACCCATCGGGATAGAATTCGAGGTGGCCGGCCACGTCGCGTGCGGCCTTGATCGCCTTGTGCGAAGCGCCCAGCGGGTTCTCGTTGGAGGAGAGCTTGTAGAGCTTTACGCCGGCAGGTGCGGCGCTCTTGCCCGGCACATAGGCCTCGATGTCCATGATACCGGCACGCGGCGTCGGGCGGTCGTTCTGGGAAGGTGCGGACATCGGGTGGTTCCGTTCAGATGATGCGGTTGCGGCATACAGGCCGCACCCGCGCTTGTCGAGAGAACCGTTGACGCACAGCGCCTGCAGTTCTAGAAGAATAGCCGTTCCGTGGTGATTTGGCCGGTCGGCTTGCAGCCACGTTAAATAACTCGCTAAATGACCGTTGCTGGCAAACTCGTTCAGACCGGTCGTGATTTCGCCGCCGGTTTTTGTTTGGAGTCTGCCAGATGCCGATCAAGATCCCCGATCAACTTCCCGCCCACGAAGTGCTTGTGCGCGAGGGCGTGTCCGTGATGGACGAGAAGACGGCGCGGCGTCAGGACATCCGCCCGCTGCAGATCGCGCTGCTAAACCTCATGCCCAACAAGATCCGCACGGAGACGCAGATCGCGCGCTTGATCGGGGCGACACCGCTTCAGGTCGAGCTGACGCTGGTGCGCATCGGCAATCACAAGGCCAAGCACACGCCCGAAGAGCACCTGATCTCCTTCTACCAGACTTGGGAGGAGGTAAAGCACCGCAAATTCGACGGCTTCATCGTCACCGGCGCGCCCATCGAGCTTTTGCCCTTCGAGGAAGTCACCTACTGGCGCGAACTCGAGCGCATCTTCGATTGGACGACCACCAACGTCCATTCCCCGTTCTTCATCTGCTGGGGGGCGATGGCGGCGGCCTGGCATTTCCACCGCATTCCGAAATACACGCTGGACAAGAAGGCCTTCGGCGTCTTCCGGCACCGCAACAATGCGCCCGCCTCGCCCTATCTTTCAGGCTTTTCAGACGATTTCGCCATTCCGGTTTCACGCTGGACGGAGGTGCGCCGCGCCGATATCCGGCCCGAGACCGGGCTCGACCTTTTGATGGAATCGGACGTGACCGGCCCCTGCCTGCTGGCCGGGGAAACCGGTAACCGGCTCTACATGTTCAACCATATCGAATACGATTCCACCTCGCTCAAGGACGAGTACGACCGCGACGTAGCCACCGGCGTAGAGGTCGAGGTTCCGCATGGATACTACCCCGACAACGATCCGTCCCGGCCGCCGCTCAACCGCTGGCGCTCGCACGCCCATCTGTTGTTCGGCAACTGGATCAACCAGGTCTATCAGACGACGTCGTTCAACTTGGAGGATGTCGGCGTACGTCCGCGGACCTGAGCGGGCGGCGGTTCCATCGCCCCGGCGCGCAGCTTGGGAGGCTTCAGGGCGGGGGCTGTGGCGTCCTTCACGATGGTCAGCGTCTTGTGGAAGAATTTTCTGTCGGGCAGCGCCCGGCCGATTGCCAGGATCGCGGTGCCTTCGAGCCGCTTTGAAAACAGCGCCAGCACACGCTTCAGCGTGTCGGTATCGAGGGTGTCGAGAACTTCGTCGATGACGACAAAGCGGGGCCGCCGCACCGCCACGGCGGCCAGCGCCAACAGGCGCTGCTCGTCCTCGTTCAGTTCGTGTTCCCAGCCCGCGCGGTCGAGCAAACCGGACAGGCGCTTGAGGCCTATCTCGGTCAGCACGGTTTCCAGCTCGGCATCGGTCGGCTTGTCGCCGCCCGCCGGCTGGCCCAGCACCTCGCGCAAATTGCCCGGCGCGAAATAGGGCGTGCGCGGGACAAGCACCGGCACTTCGCCTTTGGGCAGGCCGATGCGGCCGCCGCCCCCATGGCCACAGGCCGGCGATGGCGCGGAAGAACAGCGTCTTGCCGGCCCCCGGATCGCCGGTAAACAGGACATGCTCGCCGGCCGCGATCTCGACATGCGGTTTGGTCAGCCGCGTGCAGCCGTCCGCGGATTTGACCTCCAGGGCGTCGAACGTCATCGCATCGTTTTCGTTTTCAGCGATTTCGATGCGCTTTTCGGTGCCGTGCAGCACGTCCGTCTCGACCAGCGCCAGCCGGAAATCGGCAACGCGCATCAGTGTCGCGCGCCAGTCGGCAATGCCGCCGATATTGTTGATGAACCAGCGCAGCGAGGAATGCACCTGATTGAAAGCGCCGACCGCCATCATCAGCCCGCCGAACGAAATATCGCCGGCGAAATAGACCGGGGAGGCAACGAGGATCGGCGCAACGACCGTGATCCAGCCATAGGTGTCGGTAACCCAGGCAAGGTTGATCTGCGTGGTGTAGATGCGCCGGATGGCGCCGAGCAGCGTGGCGAGGTCGAGTTGCAGCCGTCGCTTTTCGCCGGGTTCGCCGCGGGCCAGCGCGATGGCGTCGATATGCTCGTTGGCCCGCATCATCGAGAAGCGCAAATCCGCCTCGCGGGCATAATGCTCGCTGTTTTGCTGGATCAGCGGTCGCCCGACCAGCCAGCTCAGCCATGAGGCCGAGCCGGCATAGAGCATCGCCGCCCACACCATGTAGCCGGGGATGGCCAGCGAGCGGCCGTCGAAATGGAACACGAAGCCTGAAGAGAGCGTCCACAGCACGCCGACAAAGGCGGCAAGCAGGATGAGCGACTGGAACAGGCCGACGCCGAGGCCGGTCGTCAGGTCGGCGAGGTGGCCGGCATCCTCCTGCATGCGCTGGTCCGGATTGACGCCGATGGCTCCCGCCTTGGCAACCAGGAAGGCGCGGTTGGGCCGCATCCACTGGTCGATCAGGTCGAGCGTCAGCGCCTCGCGCAGCCGCAGCCGGATCATCTGGTTCAGCCAGGTCTGGGCGACATTGAGGAAAAGCAGCCCGCCGGCTATTTCGGCAAAGACGACAAGCTGATGCAGGAAGCCGGCCAGATCGCGCCGCTGCAGCGCGTCATAGAAGGGCTGGTTCCAGCGGTTGAGCAATACTTGGCCACCGGCAATGGCCATGATGACGGCGACGATCCCGGCACAGTACAGCAGAAGCTTGCGCCGCACCGGCGAACCGGCCAGCGCCTGGCGAACCGTCGCGATCTGGTCGCGCAGGCTGCTGGCCTGCACGCTGTCCGGTGCCGCCGGGCCGGCGGGATTGTCTGCGTCCTCGTGATCCGCCATCGAAGATGTCCTTGCACCACAAGCGGTAGCCGAAGTCGGCCACGGCGCAAACAGCTATCAAACTAGCGCGCTACGGCGAAGGCGGCGGGCGATCACGAATGCGTAGGAGCGGCGGATCATACTTACTGTCGCGGGCTTGTGCGCCTGCCCATGCCGGCTACGCCCCTGCCCGTAACGCCATGCGGCGACAGCACCGGCACGAAGACGCGGCGCGACGCCCGCTGTGCGACGGGTACGCCCTGATAGAGCCGCTTCTGCGCCTCGACGATGATCACGCCCGAGAATATCGGCCACAGCCGCCGGCCCATGCGCTCCAGCAGCGCATGGAAGCGCATCAGGAAGCGGCGCTGCGACGGCGGAAACAGCAGCGCGTCGGTCCAGGCCGCCGGGGTGAAATTGGCTTCGCGCAGCAGTTCGGTCAACTGCCCACGCGAAAAGGGTCGTCCGACACCGAACGGCGTATGCTCGAAGCGCGCCCACACGCCGCGCCGGTTGGGCACGACGATGACGACGCGGCCGCCGGGCGACAGCACGCGCCAGATCTCGTTCAACGTTTCGCGCGGGTTTTCGGCATGCTCCAGCGCGTGGACCAGGAGCATCCGGTCGATCGAGGAATCGACCAGCGGTAATTCCTCGTCGAACACCAGCGCGGTCGCGATCGGTCCGCTTGCCGGCCAGACCACGGCCCCTTGCGTTGCCGGCATGAAGGCGAAGACACGTTCGGCATCGGCGCCGAACCGTTCCAGCCAGGGCAGCGCGTAGCCGAGGCCGACCAGCCTTTCGTTGGGGACGGCTGTCCACAGGGAAGAAAGCGCCATGCCGATCGAGTGCTCGGTCAGGCGTCCGAGCTGGCTGGCGTAAAAGGAGCGAAGATCGACGATGTCGGAATGCATGATACCGCCTGTTGAGAACGGCGGACGGTAGCCGCGATGCGGGGCGAGTTCAACAAAGCCTGTTGTACGGGATGACTTATGTGCCCCGGCACCCTATGTCTGCACCGTTCACAGGAGATTTTATAGATGACCATCCAGATCGACCAGTTCATGTGCCACGAGGACAATTTCGGCGTGTTGATCCATGACGCGAAAAGTGGCCAGACGGCGCTGATCGATGCGCCGCAGGAAGCGCCGGTCCTTGCCGCGATCGAGCGCACTGGCTGGATGCCGGCGATGATCCTGACCACGCATCACCATGTCGACCATGTCGAGGCCAATCTGGCGCTGAAAGATCGCTTCAAGCTGCGCATTGTTGGCCCCGAGGCGGAAAAGGCCAAGATTCCCGGCATTGACGAGACCGTCGAGCAGGGATCGGTGGTGCCGTTCGGCGACGAGAAGGTCGAGGTGATCTTTACGCCCGGCCATACGGCGGGCCACGTCTCCTACCATTTTCCGCAGTCGAAGGTGTTGTTCGCGGCCGACACGCTGTTTGCTCTGGGCTGCGGGCGGTTGCTCGAATGCCCGCCGCCGGTGATGTTCGAATCACTGAAGAAGCTGGCTGTCCTGCCGCCCGAAACGGCGGTCTATTGCGGCCATGAATACACGCTTTCCAACGCGAAGTTCGCGCTGACCATCGATCCGACCAACGAGGCGCTTCAGGCGCGGGCGAAAACGATCGAGGCGCTGCGCGCCGAAGGCAAGCCGACGCTGCCCACGACCATCGGCGAGGAACTGGCAACCAACCCGTTCCTGCGCTGGGCCGATCCGGCGATCCGCAAGAATCTAGGCATGGAAAACGCCTCGGATGCCGACGTGTTCGCCGAAATCCGCAAGCGCAAGGATAATTTCTAAGCGGGCAGGGGCTTCATGCCCCGGCTTTGCTGGCAGCGCTTGATTTGCGAAACAGCAGCGATTTCGCCGCCAGCACGGCACCCCCGGTAATGAGCACGCAGGCGGCGAGAATGCGATAGCTGGGTTCGGCAAAGCCTGCAACGATCAGCACCAGCGTCGATAACAGCGGCGCGGCGTAACTGGCCGCGCCCAGCACCTGGATGTTGCCGCGCTTGACGCCGATGTCCCAGGCATAGAACGCCGCTCCTACCGGCATCAGGCCAAGCCCCGCAACCGCAAGCCACTGGCCGGCATTTTCGGGCCACACGGTCTGCTCCAGCGCCAGGTGGCAAAGCAGCGACAGGACGGCGGTGGCCGCGCAGAACCAGGTGACGATACTGGTCGGCACCTCGGCAAAGCGGCGCGATAAAAGCGAATAGGACGCCCACAGCACCGCGCAGACGGCGGCCATCGCATAGCCGAAAACATAACGCGAATCGAAGGCGAGGCCGCCGCCCTTGGTGACGATCAGCATAGTGCCGGCCAGACCCAGCAGCGCGCCGGCGACATGGTTCCAGGCAAGTTTTTCGCCCGGCATCAGCGCCGAACCGAGCACGATCAGCAGCGGCCAGAGATAGGCGATCAGGCTTGCCTCGACCGCCGGCGCGTTGCGCAGCGCGGTAAAATAGAAGAAATGATAGCCGAACAGCCCGGCAATGCCGATGACCCACACCACCGGCGGTATTTTATCGCCGTGCCGGGCCGCCGGCATGAACAGGCGCGCGACAAGGCCGACGCCGGTGCCGAGGGTGAAGGTCAGCGCGGAAAGCTGGAACGGCGGCATGGTGCCGGACGCGTCGGTCAACAGCGCCAGCAGCGCCCACATGGCTACCGCCGAAAAGCCGATCAATGTCGCTCGCGCCATGCCTCATCCCTGGCGCATCGCGCCGCAGCCTAATTTATTGCCTCGAAACGCCGCGCGCGGACGGTGATTGGACCGATTTCCGTGCCGACCGTGGCGTAGATCGGCGCATATATGCCGGTTTGGCCGATCGGCGCAAACGTCACCTTGATGCGGCTTTTCTTGCGGAGGAATTCCAGCGCCTTGCGGCCCTTGCGATAACCGGACATCGGCTCGAAATTAAGCCGGCAGGTGACCGTCGGTCCCTCATAGCCCTCCACGGCTATCGAGCCTTTCTCGACAAAAGCGAGGTTGAGGTTGGCGCGCATTTCGCCGTCATACAATTTCACCGTGCGGCCGCATACCTTGTCGGGGCTGTCGGCGCGGATGACGGTGGCGGCGATCGGGTCGGCGACGCCGGCGAGGTCGCCCGCGTCGAGCGGCAGCCAGTCCGTTCCTCGCTTTTTCGGCGGCGGCAGCACCTTGGTGGAGGCGACCTTGCCCCCGGCAAAGCGGATATCGATCAGCGATACTTTCTTGCCCGACGTATAGTCGGCCCGGAACGTGTCCGGTTCTAGCCCGTCGCCGCGCAGGCTGCCCGACGTCGAGATCGTGCCGTGCGTGTCGTCGAAGATGCGGGCGAGGCCGGCGCTGGAAACGCTGCCGTGGATCGCATAGGTCTCGTTTTCGTAGCGGCTGTCGAAACTTGCCCTTGCCACCGACAGGCCGAGATAGGACACGGTGTAGTCGCCGCGAAACGCCTGTCCTTGCGCGGCATTGCCTGACGAGGGGACGCCGGGCGCGCCGATGGCGGCGAGCGTGATCACAAGCGCGGCGGCAAAGGAGGGGAGGGGATTGCGCATGGGCAGGGATGATCCAAGTAGATACGGAAAGCGTCCCTCTTTCCTGTTAGGCTTGTTGCTTGTCGTGCAATTCCGGCGTTTATATGGAATGACGGTTGGAAGCTTGCGCTTGACGTTCGGCTGAAATCCACTTATGGAACGCCAACTTTTCCATATGGTCGTCCCATCGAGACCGCGTGCAAGCCAGCGCGGTTTCTACGGTTTGGGCGACAAGAACTGAAGGTAGCACCCATGTCCCGCACCTGCGAACTCACGGCCAAGTCGGTCATGTCCGGCAACAATGTGAGCCACGCCAACAACAAAACCCGGCGCCGGTTCCTGCCGAACCTCGTCAATGTGACGCTGATCTCGGAAGCGCTGAACCAGAACGTGCGCCTGCGCGTTTCGGCGGCGGCGCTGCGCTCGGTCGAGCATCGCGGCGGCCTCGACGCGTTTCTGGCCAAGGCCGACGCGAAGGTGTTGTCGCAGCGCGCGCGCCTGTTGAAGAAGCAGATCGCCAAGAAGATGGCCGATCAGCCGGCTGCTCAGCCGGCTGCTTAAAGTTTCAAGGCGGGGGACAACCGTCTAGAAGCGTGATCCTTTCGGCATTGCGCTTCGCTGGTTCCATTACCCAGGATAAAAAAATGCCTTTTCTCTCCCGATATTTGCCGTTCGTTCTGGCCATGGCGCTTGTCGTCGTGGCGTCGAACATTCTCGTACAGTTTCCGATGCAGGGCACGATCGGCGGCCTGTCGCTGGCCGACATCCTGACCTGGGGCGCGTTCACCTATCCCTTTTCCTTCCTGGTCACGGACCTTGCCAATCGCCGCTACGGCCCGGCCGTGGCGCGAAAAATCGTGTTCGTCGGCTTCATGACGGCAATCGTCTGTTCGATCGTGGTGCCGCCGCTTCTGTTTCGCCATGGCCTGATCGAGTTCGAGACGGCGGCCGACCGGCTGGTACGTATCGCTGCCGCTTCGGGCTGCGCCTTCCTCATCGCCCAGCTTCTCGACGTCACCGTGTTCAACCGCCTGCGCCGGCAAAGCTGGTGGCGCGCGCCCGTTGTCGGCACGCTGACCGGCTCGGTCTTCGATACGATGGTCTTTTTCACCATCGCTTTCTCCGGCGCGTTCGCCTTTGCCGGCCCCAACGACGCCTTTGCGCTGGAGACGGCGCCGCTGATGGGCGTGTTCCCGGTCGAGGCCATGCGTTGGCTGTCCTGGGCGGTGGGCGACCTCTCGGTCAAGCTGATCATCGCCGTGTTCGCGCTGATCCCCTACCGGCTGATTGTCCTGCGCTGGACCCGGCACGCGGTTGCCGCGTGATCCCCTGGGTGCAACTCGATGCCGCGCCGTTGCCGGAAGGCGGCGAGCTTCGCCTGAAGCAGCGCGGCAGCGAATTCTCGATCATGCTAGGCACCAACGAGTTGATGAACAGCCGGCTTTCCGGGTCGGAAGAAGCGCTGGCGTCGCTGACCTGCGAACGGATACGCGGCCGTACCGCGTCAAAAATACTCATCGGCGGGCTGGGCATGGGTTTTACCCTGCGCGCCGCCCTTGCCGCGCTTGGCTCGGATGCCGGTATCACCGTTGCCGAACTGGTGCCGGCAGTCGTCGCCTGGGCGCGCGGCCCGATGACGGCGGTGTTCGGCACCTGCCTTGACGATCCCCGTGTCTCGATCCGCGAAACCGATGTCGGCCTGCTCATCCGCGCCGAACCGGCCGCCTGGGATGTCATCCTGCTCGACGTCGACAATGGCCCCGAAGGCCTGACGCGCGAGGCCAACGATGCGCTCTACGACCCCCGAGGCCTGTCGCAGGCCCATACCGCGCTGAAAGCGGGCGGCGTGCTGGCGGTGTGGTCGTCGGCCCCGAATGCCGGCTTTACCCGGCGTCTGACCCGAACCGGGTTTACCGTCGAGGAGGTCGGCATCAGGGCCAACGGCAAGCGCGGCGCCCGCCACACCATCTGGCTCGCCACCCGGAAAGCCTGATTTTTTTCACTCAAGGGCGGGCGAAAAAACCTCACATATTGTTCAGGTGCAGGATGTTGCCATCCGGGTCCTTGAACCACACCATTTTCATCGCGCCGTCGACGTGGATGTCGCCCTTCAGCCCCATCCCCTCATAATGCTCGAAGGTGACGCCCTTGGCCTGCAGCCCGGCGGTGATCGCCTCGATCTCGTCGCCGACGTCCCAAACCACCGCATTGGCCTTGTTGGTGCCGGCAAAATCGGATCGATAGACGATCAACGAGGTGTCGCCGGTGCGGAACACCAGCACTTCGCCCATGCTGTCGTCGACGATTTCGAGACCGAGTATGTCCTGATAGAAAGCCCGCGCCCTGTCGATGGCGCTGACGGCAACGATAGCGGATGACGATTTGTCCTTCAACATGATGCTTCCTTTCCGGAAAACCCCTGCCCGGTGAAACGGCATTTCTTCCATGGATGATGGCAACGTACCGATGGCTGCTTCGTTGCAAGGACGTGCGGGCAGCGGCGGTCCCGACATTTTTCCGCTCATACGCTGCTGAACGTGTTTTCCCGTTGCCACGCCCTGCATTCGCAGTCTGGCCATTTCAAAGAACGCTGCCTTTTGGGCAGGTGGGAAGCGCGACGCGAGGCCGTGCCTTCGATAATTTGATACATGGCGCGAACCTCGCGTCACGCCGGCGTTTTCCGTTTCCGTCCGATCCGCTACACCGTCCGGCATTTGCGCCTTTCGGTTTGTGTGCTCGCTCCAGCACGCACGGGCCATAGTACCCGCGGGTGACCCTCTGGACGAAACCTCCCCGGGCAACAGGCACGTTTCCCTGCCGCCGGAGGCGCCGGTTTCTCCCCACACGTTCACCGTCGCGACCGGTGTTCCCATGGGAGAAACTGCGAGGGATTATGCGGGAAGGCGGGGAGGGTGTGGACAAGTTTATTTTCGAAGGCGCGCTTCGTCCAGCACCCCTCATCCGACCCTTCGGGCCACCTTCTCCCACAAGGGGAGAAGGGAAAGCCGGCGCTGCATTTGCCTTCTCCCCTTGTGGGAGAAGGTGGATCGCCGCGTAGCGGCGAGACGGATGAGGGGTGCTGGACGGAGCGCGACAAAAGCCGGGCTTGCCGTCTCAATCCTCGTGCAAAATGAATTCCAGATACAGATTGCGCTCGAGGATGGAGTGGTTGTCGTCGGAGATCAGCGACACCATCAGGACGCCGTCGTCTCGTTTCCACACATCCAGCCCTTCCATGTTGTCGATCTGGTAGCTCATGTCGGCTTGCATCAGCACCGGCCCGTCGGCCACGGCCCCCTTGGCAATGCTGTCGCCATGGATGCGCCGTAGCCGCATTCGGATGCCCGTTGCCATGGAGAAGCTGCGCTCCAGCAAAAGCAGGTCGCCGTCCGGCAGGAAAGCGCCGTCGGTGATGTCGAACACGCCGTCGCGCCTGACCGTGAAGATGCCTTTGCGCGGCCCTTCCAGGATGGCGGCGAAGACGTTGCCATCTTTGTCCAGGCTCTTTTCGGAGACGATGACCAGGCTGCCCTCAAGCGTCCCGCCGGGGTTGGAATTGGTGACGGTTTCGAAACCGCGATTCTGGCGCAGTTCTTTCTTCGGCACCAGAAAGTCCATTTGCCGAAATGGCGCTTTCATCGCTTCCGGATCGATCCTGAACTGGGCGATACGGTGGTTGCGCTCGAAGCCGACCGTGGCGACATCGTCCCGCACGGCAAGGCCCTCGGCGTCGACCTCCCATTTCCGGTCGATCGGCTGGCCGGCCTCGTCGACCATTTGCAGCATGCGAAAATTCTGGACAGCCATTGGGCGTCTGTCGGCGTCGCGGGCAATCGTTCCGAAGAACCAGAAGCCGGTGTCGGCCACGCCGATGAAATCGCCGCCGGCTTTCAGGAACCGGAAGGCCGACAGGCCGCCGAAATCGCGGTCGTAAGAGGTCATTTCCAGCCCGCCGACGAATTCGAGCGGCCCGAAATTCTTTTCGGCGCTTCCTATCCGGAATTGCGTGATCGGCCGGACGGAAATCTCGATCGGTTCGGTTGGCAGGCGTTCAGAGGCGAGGGTGAGATTCGGGTGAGCGAGGGCTAGGAAAAGTACGGCGCGACAGAGCGCGACATTAAGGAATTTTATAAGCTGCCTCGATCGCGAGAACGGCCGCCCTATCATCCGGCGCGCCGCCGGCCGCCGCTGCCATGGCGGTCGCGGGTGCTCTCCTCCTCGAAGAGCGAGGCGAGTTGCTCGGTCATCGCGCCGGCTAGTTCCTCGGCGTCGACGATGGTGACGGCGCGGCGGTAGTAGCGGGTGACGTCGTGGCCGATGCCGATGGCCAACAGTTCCACCGGCGAGCGCGTCTCGATCAGGTCGATGACGGCGCGCAGATGGCGCTCCAGATAATTGCCCGGATTGACCGACAGCGTCGAATCGTCGACCGGCGCGCCATCCGAGATCATCATCAGGATCTTGCGCTGTTCGGGCCGCGCCATGAGGCGCTGGTGCGCCCACAGCAAGGCTTCGCCGTCGATATTTTCCTTGAGCAGGCCCTCGCGCATCATCAGGCCGAGATTGCGCCGCGCGCGCCGCCATGGATGGTCGGCTGATTTGTAGATGATGTGGCGCAGATCGTTGAGGCGGCCGGGCGCCGGCGGTTTGCCGTCCTTCAGCCATTTTTCCCGCGCCTGTCCGCCTTTCCACGCACGCGTGGTGAAGCCGAGGATTTCGACCGAAACGCCGCAGCGTTCCAGCGTGCGCGCCAATATGTCGGCGCAGGTGGCGGCAACCGTGATCGGACGGCCGCGCATGGAACCGGAATTGTCGAGCACCAGCGTCACCACCGTGTCGCGGAACTTGGTGTCGCGCTCCTGCTTGAACGATAGCGGCTGCATCGGGTCGATGACGACGCGCACGAGGCGGGCCGGATCGAGATAGCCTTCTTCTAGGTCGAAGTCCCAGGAGCGGTTCTGCTGCGCCATCAGGCGGCGCTGCAGGCGGTTGGCGAGCCGCCCGACCACGCCGGACAGGTTGGAAAGCTGCTTGTCGAGGAAGGCGCGCAGCCGGTCGAGTTCCTCCTCGTCGCAAAGCTCCTCGGCCCCGACCGTCTCGTCGAAGGCGGTGGTGAAGATCTTGTAGTCGATTTCCTTGGGCAGATTGGCGAAGGGATTGTCGTTGCGCTTGGCCTCGCCGGGCGTCTCGGCATCCGCGTCGTCGGAATCGGAATCGTCGTCCGCGGTTTCGTCGGAGGCTTCTGTTTCGGCCGACTGTTCCTCGTCGGAGGAGGCTTCCGAATCATCCTGCTGGGACTGGTCGGAGCCGGAATCGTCCTCGCCGCCGTCCTCGCTCTGCTCCTCGCCCTGCGGCTGGTTGTCGTCGTCCTGGTCCTCATTGTCTTCCGTCTCGTCGTCGTCGCCCAGTTCCTCGGCCATTTCCATGGAAGCGAGCATGTCGCGCACGACGCGGGCGAAAGCCTGCTGGTCGCCAAGCTTGTCGGACAGGCCCTCCAGCCCGGCGCCGGCTTTCTGCTCGACCCAGGGACGCCACAGGTCGACCAGCTTCCCGGCACTCTTTGGCGGGGCGCGGCCGGTCAGTTTCTCGCGCACCATCAGCGCCAGCGCTTCCTCGATCGGCGCTTCGGCCCTGTCGGAAACCTCGGCCAGATTGGCCTTGGCGTATTTGTCCTCCAGCATGGTGCCGATATTGTCGGCGACACCGGCCATTATGCGCGAGCCGATGGCCTCGACGCGGGCCTGCTCGATGGCGTCGAACACGGCGCGGGCCTGCTTGCCCTCGGGCGCCAGCTTGGTGTGGATGCGCTGGTCGTGGCAGGCCCGCTTCAGCGCCATGGAATCGCCAAGGCCGCGGGTGACGGCGATGTCGGTGCGGGTGGGCTTCTTGGCCAATTCAGGCAGGCGCGCGCGGTTGCCGGCCAGCGCCGGCTTGTCCTTGGCGAAGGCGATCTCCATTTCCTTGTCGCCGGAAATGGCGCGCATGCAGACGGTGATCGCGCGCTTGAAGCTGTCCGCCTCGGAGCCCGTTTTCGATTTGTTGCGTGTGTTGTCGCCTGGACCCGCCATATGCCTGCCTGTCAGCGCGAGCGCCCGTCATAACGGTGCGGCGTGAGCGCATCGAGGTCCACGCCCTCGAGGCAACGGACGTTGACCGCCACGGTTGGCGTGCCGTCGGGCGCTGTTGCGCGCGCGAAGGATTCCATGCCGCAGGCCGCACAGAACAGATGCGCGATCGCTTTCGAGTTGAAGCGGTATTCGCTCAAGGCCTCCGCGCCCTTTTCAAGCGTGAAGCTGGATTCGGGCGTGAAGGCCAGAATGCTGCCGCGCTGGGAGCAGTAGGAACAGTTGCAGGTGATCGGGTTGGACAGGTCCACCTCGACTTTGAAATGCACCGTTCCGCAATGGCATCCGCCCTGATAGGCCATGTCACACTCCCGTTAGCCAAGAACCACGTTGGCGGCTGATTCAGGCAGATCCTCGCCGAATGCGCGCTGGTAGAATTCGGCCACCACCGAGCGCTCCAGTTCGTCGCATTTGTTCAGGAAGGTCAGGCGGAACGCCATGCCCAAATCGCCGAAGATCTCCGCGTTTTCCGCCCAGGTGATGACCGTGCGCGGGCTCATCACCGTCGACAGATCGCCATTGACGAAAGCCGAGCGGGTCATGTCGGCGACGCGGACCATCTTGCTGACGATCTCTCGGCCCTTGGCGTTGCGGTAGTGCTTGGCCTTGGCCAGCACGATGTTCACTTCGTTTTCGTGCGGCAGATAATTCAGCGTGGTGACGATGGACCAGCGGTCCATCTGCGCCTGGTTGATCTGCTGGGTGCCGTGATAGAGGCCGGTGGTGTCGCCGAGGCCGACCGTGTTGGCTGTGGCGAACAGCCGGAAAGCCGGATGCGGGCGGATGACCCGGCTCTGGTCGAGCAGCGTCAGCCGGCCCGATGCTTCCAGCACACGCTGGATGACGAACATGACGTCGGGGCGGCCGGCATCGTATTCGTCGAAGCACAGCGCGACATTGTGCTGGTAGGCCCAGGGCAGGATGCCGTCCTTGAATTCGGTGATCTGCATGCCGTCCTTGACGACGATGGCGTCCTTGCCGACGAGGTCGATGCGGCTGACATGGCTGTCGAGATTGACGCGCACGCAGGGCCAGTTGAGGCGGGCGGCAACCTGCTCGATATGGGTGGACTTGCCGGTGCCATGGTAGCCCGACACCATGACGCGGCGATTATAGGCAAAGCCGGCAAGGATGGCGGAGGTCGTCTGCGGATCGAACAGATAGTCGGGGTCGAAATCCGGCACATGCTCGCTGGTCGCCGAATAGGCCGGCACCACCATGTTGGAATCGAAACCGAATTGTTCCTTCACCGAAACCGTGGTGTCCGGCAGGTTAGCGATGTCGCGATCGACCTTGTTCATAACGCCTCAACGTCTCCAGGGGCCAAGCTGTTGCGCTTGCCCGGCAATCGAATTTGTTCGGGGGGCGTCTTAGAACCTTTTCCAACCGGATGAAAGTTGGAAAAAGGCACGGACTGTCGCTCCGCTCAGCACAGGCCCGCCTGCTTGAGCACGCGATAGGCCTGGAGAACATCCCGGAACCGGTCTTCCGAACCTCTGTCGCCGCCATTCGCATCCGGATGGTGACGCTTTACCAGTTCCTTATAGCGCGCCTTGATGTCGTTGCCAGTCGCCTTTGTATCAAGGCCAAGCGTTTCCAGCGCCTTGGCCTCAAGCGGCTTGGCCTTGCGGTCGCGGGGCTGGCGCGGATCTTTCGGTCCCTTGAACAGGTCGAACGGATCGCGCATGCGGTTGTAGTAGCCAGCCCGCCCGGAACGCGCCTTGGCAAAATCGGGCGAGGAAGTCGTGGTGGCGCCGTTGACGCCCATCTTCCAGGTCGGGCGGTTGCCGGTCATCGCTTCCTTCTGGAAGCGCGCGACCTCGCTGTCGGGCACACCGGAGAAATAATTGAAGCCCTTGTTGTACTCGCGCACATGGTCGATGCAGAAGCGGAAATACTCGCCTTCCTTCATGCGGCCCACCGGCGCGCGGTGGGTGCCTGCTTCCTTGCACCCGTCCCACTGGCAGATCGGCGCATGCGACTTCACTTCGGCGTCCTTGTCGGGGCGGACGCGAATCTTCTCGAAATATTTTGGGTACGGCTTCATTGGCTGCATTTATGGTCTGTTCGCGATGCGAAACAAGAATTGACTTTTCAGGATCGATAGCCCTAACCGCTGAATCGCGGCATATTGCGGGCAAGAGGCCGAATTTGTCGCGGCACGGCATATGTGGCGAAGGGAAGCGGCGATGTCCATACAGGCGACGATGGAAAAGAAACTGAACGACGCGTTTTCCCCGGAGCGGCTTGTCGTGCTGAACGAAAGCCACCTGCATGCCGGCCACCATCATGTCGAGCACGGCGAGGTAGCGGAATTCGACGGGACCGGCGAGACGCATTTTCGGGTGCGGATCGTCGCGGCGACTTTTTCCGGCATGAGCCGCATTGAGCGGCACCGCGCCGTCAATGCCGTGCTGGCCGGCGAAATCGAAGCCGGCCTGCACGCGCTCGCCATCGAACCGGCCGCACCCGGCGAAAGCGTGCGGTGGTAGGCGTGCCTACCAGATCGTGACGACGTGCGGGTAATTGCGGATTTTGGTGTCGACCGTCACCAAGGGCGCCTCCAGTCCGCGTGCCAAGGCCACGATGATGCGATCGGCAGGATCGGCGTGGAATTCGCCGGGAAGAAACCGGCTTCCCACACCGATCAAATTGTCGACCGGAACGAATTCCAGCCTCTCGATCCGGCTCGCCGTTTCAAGCCAGGTAAAGATATCCAACGATAGGTCGAGCCTGTTTGCCTGCACCAGCATCGCGATCTCCCATGCCGATATGGAGGAGACCATGATCCGGCCACCCGCCAGTTCATGCTCGATCGCACGCGATGCGGCGGAAGACAGCCTCGTTCGTTCCGCCCCGAGCCACCAGACAAGGACATGCGTGTCCAGCACGATCACTTAAGCGCTTCCCAATCCTCGACGCCTACCGGTTCGAACGGATCGTCGTAGCGCAGGACGGAACCCCGCAATATCTCCAACGGATCACGCGCGTCTTTGGCGATCTTGCGGATCTCAAGCGCAGGCGTGCCGTGATCGGTGATGATCAGGGGCTCGCCGGTCGTCTCCACCTGGCGAAAATATTCGAGCGCCTTTGCCTTGAACTTCGATTTCGATATGTGCGCGGTCATCGCCTTCCTCCTGTCGTGACAAGATAAGGCTTAAAATGACCATAGGCAATGACCATGGTCACCTGCGCTCATACCCCGACGATCAGGCGCGTGTTTCCACCGGCTTGATCCGGATGCGGGCGATGCGGTTCTTGTCGCGCTTCATGACGATGAAGCGCTTGTCGTGGAAGGTGAACGCCTGCTTCTCTTCGGGGATCGACTGCGCTTCGTGGATGACCAGGCCGGCGATCGTCGTCGCTTCGTCGTCGGGCAGGTTCCAGTCGAGTGCCCGGTTCAGGTCGCGGATCGGCACGGTGCCGTCGACCACGACCGAGCCGTCGGCCTCGCGCTTGACGCCCTGCATGTCGATGTCGTGTTCGTCGGCGATCTCGCCGACGATCTCCTCAATGATGTCTTCCAGCGTCACCAGCCCTTCGACCTCGCCATATTCGTCGACGACGATGGCGAAGTGCGCCTTGCGGCGCAGGAATTCGTTGAGCTGTTCCTGAAGCGTCGTGGTGTCGGGCACGAACCACGGTTTCGACGCCACCTTCATCACCTCGATGCGCGAAAAGTCGTTCTCCACCTCGTTGAGCGCGCGTAAAAGATCCTTGGCGTGCAGCACGCCGACGATGTTGTCGAGCGAGCCTTGCCACAGCGGCATGCGCGTGTGCGGGCTTTGCAGGATTTCGCGCACCACCGCCTCCGGCGGATTGTCGGCATTGACCGAGCGCATATTGGTGCGGTGAACCATGACGTCGGAAACTTCGAGTTCGTCGAGGTCGAACAGGCCTTCCAGCCGGCTGCGCGCGGGCCGGGTCGGGTCGCCGCCGCGCTCCGTGACCGAGCCGTTGCGCGGTTCGTCGGTGCGGGCGACCGGCTTCAATTCGAGGCCAAGCGCGGTAAGCAGGCGGGTGCGCACCGCGAAAGTCGCGATGCCAGCCACAGCGAGGATACCGGCGACGATCCAGCCCGCTTCGTCCATCAGGAGTGGTTTTCCTTGAGGAAGGAAAGAACTTCGGATGCCGGCACGTCCCTGGCGATGAAGGACTGGCCGACGCCGTGCGTGAGGATGAAGGTTAGCGCGCCGCGCGACACCTTCTTGTCCTGGGTGATGAAGCCCAGCAGCGCGTCGGCGCCGGGCAGTTCGCCTGGAATGTCGCTCATCCGCCACGGCAGGCCGACAGCCTGGAGATGCGCCTCGACTCGCGCCGCGTCGTCGGGGCTGGCGAGGTTCATGCGGGCCGAAAAGCGGTGCGCCAGCGCCATGCCGATGGCCACGCCCTCGCCATGCACGAGCCGCGCGCCGTCATACTGGGTGGCCGCCTCCAGCGCGTGGCCGAAGGTGTGGCCGAGATTGAGCAGCGCGCGGTCGCCCGTCTCGAACTCGTCGCGGGCGACGACATCGGCCTTGGCGCGGCAGGCCTCGGCAATCGCCACGATCCGCGCCGGACCACCTGAAAACACCGCCTGCCAGTTCTTTTCCAGCCAGTCGAACAGGTCCGGCCGGTCGATCAGGCCGTATTTGGCAAGTTCGGCGTAGCCGGCGCGAAATTCCCGGATCGGCAGCGTGTCGAGCACTTCGGTGTCGGCCAGAACCAGCTTCGGCTGGTGGAAGACGCCGACCAGGTTCTTGCCGCGTGGCGAGTTGATGCCGGTCTTGCCGCCGACGGAGGAATCGACCTGCGCCAAAAGCGAGGTCGGTATCTGCACGAAATTCATGCCGCGCCGCGTGATGCCGGCGGCAAAGCCCGACAGGTCGCCGACGACGCCGCCGCCGAAGGCGATGACGGTGTCGCGGCGCTCGAGTTTCGCGGCGAGAATACCGTCCACCACGTCCTGAAGGTGCGCAAAGCTCTTGGTCTTTTCGCCGGCCGGCAGCGTGAGGACGGCCGCTTCGACGCCGCCGGTTGCAAGGCCGGCCTTCAGCGTGTCGAGATGGGCGGCGGCGACGTTTTCATCGGTGACGACGACCGCCCGCGTGCCGCAAAGCCGCGGTGCGATTTCCTCGCCGGCGCGCGCCAGCAGGCCGGGCCCGATCAGGATGTCATACGCGCGCTCGCCAAGCCCGACGGTAACGGTGACGGGTTCGTTCATAGGCCTGCCTCGTGCACAACGGCGCTTTCGGTGGAAAAATGCCGCTCCAGCGCCTCGATGACTTCAGCGGCGATGGTTTCCTTGCGGTCGTCGCGCGTCTCCACGGTGAGGCTGGCCATGGCATAGACGGGATAGCGCTCGCCCATCAGCCGTTCCAGCACGCCGCGCGGGTCGGGGTCCTTGAGCAGCGGCCGGTTCTGCTTCTTGGCGACGCGCTCCATGAGCAGGTCGAGATCGGCCTTGAGCCAGACGGAAACGCCGTGGCCGGCAATCGCTTCACGGGTATGTTCGTTCATGAAGGCGCCGCCGCCGGTCGACAATATTTGCGGCCCGCTTTCCAGAAGGCGCAGGATGACGCGCTGCTCCAGCGTGCGGAACTCAGGCTCGCCGTACTGCTCGAACAGTTCCGGAACGGTCATGCGCGAAACGGTTTCGATCTCGTGGTCGCTGTCGATGAAGGGCAGCGACAGGGCGGAAGCGACCTTGCGGCCAATGGCCGTCTTGCCCGCGCCCATCAGGCCGACAAAGACGATGGAGCGGTCGCCCAGCGCCTCAAGCAGGCCGGCGTGGCTTCCCGGTTGTGGATTTTTCGGTTGTGCGTTCATCTGACACTATGCCCTCCGAGCCGTATCGACATGAAAAGGCCGTTTGCGTCAAGCATGGCGTGTGGGATGGCGCGGCGGACGCTTGGCGCTTGAAATAGCGCCAAGGGCGTCTCATAACGGCACGGGATTGGGTTCGGACCGTGCCCGGCGTACAGAAAAGAGATCGATGCCGACACTGTTTCGCTTTGTCGTGACGCTGCTTGTGCTGGCCGGCATCGCCTATGGGGCGATGTTCGCGCTGGTGCTGTTCGTGGAGCCGAACACGGCCGAAATCAGCGTGCGCATCCCGGCGGCCGTGCTCGATCCTTCGACGAAGCCCGATCCCTTGACAAATTCTGAGCCGGGCGAATGAACAGCGCCGCCCGCATCGAGGCCTTCCTCGAAATGATGAGCGCCGAGCGGGGGGCTGCCGAAAACACGCTGTCCAGCTATCGCCGCGACCTAGAAGACGCCTCGGAATCCATCAAGGGTGGGCTGGCGGGCGCAAATACGACGGACCTGCGGTCCTATCTGAACGCCATCGCCGAACGCGGCTTTGCCGCGACCTCGCAGGCGCGAAAACTGTCGGCGATCCGGCAGTTCTTCAAGTTTCTCTATTCGGAAGGGCTGCGCGGCGACGACCCGACCGGCACGCTGGATAGCCCGCGCAAGGACCGCCCGCTGCCCAAGACGATGAGCGAGGCCGACACCGGTCGCCTGCTCGACCGGGCGGCACTGGAAGCCGCCGATCCGTCACAGGGTGAGGGCGATCCGCTGGAGGCGCTGCGCCTGCATGCGCTGGTCGAGGTGCTCTACGCCACCGGCCTGCGCGTCTCCGAACTGGTCGGCCTGCCGGTGACTGTAGCGCTGCGCGACGACCGCTTCTTCATGGTGCGCGGCAAGGGCGACAAGGAGCGCATGGTGCCGCTGTCGGCCAAGGCGAAAACAGCGATGCGGGCCTGGCTCGCCGCGCGAAAAAAGGTGCCGGCGCTGGCGCAAAGCCCGTTCCTGTTCCCGGCGGCCTCGACAAGCGGGGCGCTTTCGCGGCAGGTGTTTGCCCGCGACCTGAAGGGACTGGCCGCGCGCGCTGGCATCGCTTCGGCAAAAATATCGCCGCATGTGCTGCGCCATGCCTTCGCCAGCCATCTGCTGCAGAACGGCGCCGACCTGCGCGCGGTGCAGCAACTGCTTGGCCACGCCGATATTTCCACCACGCAGATCTATACCCATGTGTTGGAGGAGCGGCTGGTGCGCCTGGTCAACGAGCATCACCCGCTTGCCGACTAGGCTCTCTGCCGCTATGTGAAAGCGACAATCCGCAGCGCGCAGCCGTGGTTCTGCGGCTTTGTGTGCTCTCAATCCTGGCGTATCGGTCTGCTCACGCATGTATAATTACCTCGATTTCGAAAAACCGGTCGCCGATCTCGAAGGCAAGATCATCGAGTTGAAGAAGCTTGCCGAAAGCGGCGAGGCGGTCGATGTCGCCGACGAGATTTCGCGGCTGGAAAAGCGCTCCCGCGACGCGCTGCGCGACGCCTACAAGGCGCTGACGCCGTGGCAAAAGGTGCAGGTGGCGCGCCATCCCGACCGGCCGCATTGCGTCGATTATGTCGACGCCCTGCTGACCGATTTCACGCCGCTGGCCGGCGACCGAAATTTCGGCGAAGACCAGGCGATCATCTGCGGCTTCGCCCGTTTCCGTGGCGAGCCGATAGCGGTGATCGGCCAGGAAAAGGGCTCGGATACGGCGAGCCGCCTCAAGCACAATTTCGGCTCGGTGCGCCCGGAAGGCTACCGCAAGGCGGTGCGGGTGATGGAAATGGCCGACCGCTTCGACATCCCGCTTTTGACGCTGGTGGACACGGCCGGCGCGTTTCCCGGCGTCACCGCCGAAGAACGCGGCCAGGCGGAAGCCATCGCGCGCTCGACCTCGGCCAGCCTTGGCCTGAAAGTGCCGTCCATCTCGGTGGTGATCGGCGAGGGCGGCTCGGGCGGGGCCATTGCCATCGCCACCGCCAACCGCGTCTATATGCTTGAACATTCGATCTATTCGGTGATCTCGCCGGAGGGCGCGGCGTCGATCCTGTGGCGCGACACGACGCGTTCCAAGGATGCGGCGACCAACATGAAGATCACCGCGCAGGATCTTTTGGGGATGAAGATCATCGACGCCATCATTCCCGAGCCGCTGGGCGGGGCGCATCGCGCGCCGCAGGCCGTGATTGCCGCCACCGGCGACCTCATAGCCCGGACGATGACGGAATTTGCCGGTTCCAACACCGATTTCCGCGAACAGCGCCGCGAAAAATACCTGGCGATGGGCCGCACCCTTTAATTGCGCGACGTGCTGCATGGAGTGCGGACGCACTCTGCAAGTAATTGCGACAGGGGCAGTAATTCCGGCAGCGGCCGCCAATTGCGGCGGGTGCCGCATCTTTGCCACAAAAATGCCGCGCCGATCGGGTCAATGACAGGACTGTCAGGGGCAGGCGTGGCGCTTGCGGTAAGGAATTTTCAAGGTTAACGGATGTATTGTCCGTCGAAATGGTCAGGAGCGACGTCGCGTGACAGCGGCGCCGCCGGAATGAAGACGATAACCGATCCCATGTTTGCAAAGCTTGCCCGTACCGGACTACTCATCGCGGCCCTCGGCATCGCCGGCTGCACCGAAACTTCCGTGGGCGATTTCGTTCCCCAGCAAGCCAACAAGCAATTGCCGCCAAAAATCCTTGCCGCGATGTCGGCAAAGGGCATGTCGCGCAATTCGCCGGTCATGGCCCGCATCTTCAAGGAAGAAGGCAAGCTGGAAATCTGGAAGGCCAAGACCAATGGCCGCTACGACATGATCGCCAGCTACGACATCTGCAAATGGTCCGGCAAGCTCGGCCCGAAATATACGGAAGGCGACCGGCAGGCGCCGGAAGGTTTCTACACCGTTCGCCCCTCGCAGATGAACCCGAGGTCGAGCTACCACCTTGCGTTCAACATCGGCTTCCCCAATGCCTATGACCGGGCCAATGGCCGCACCGGCGCAAATTTGATGGTGCATGGCGCGTGTTCGTCTTCCGGCTGCTATTCGATGACCGATCCGCAGATCGAGGAAATCTACGCCTTCGGTCGCGACGCCTTCCAGGGCGGCCAGAGCGAATTCCAGATCCAGGCGTTTCCGTTCCGCATGACCGCCGCCAACATGGCGCGCTACCGCAACGACCCCAATTACGATTTCTGGAAGATGCTGAAGGTCGGCTACGACAATTTCGAGGTCACCAAGGTGCCGCCGAAGGTCGATGTCTGCGAAAAGCGCTATGTGTTCAACCAGATCGCGGCCGACGGCCAGAGCTTCAACCCGACCGCCGCCTGCCCGGCGACGACGCAGCCTGACTCGCTCAGGACCGCGTATAGCAGCTACCAGAGCACCTATGATGCGGCGTTCAACAGCGCCGTCAAGGCGAGCACCCCCGCGCCCAGGCCGACCATTGCCGGCATCAAGGAGGCCAAGGTCGTCTCCGAATGGTCGCACAAGCGCGCGCGCGGTGAACGCGTGCCGATCGAGCCGCCCTCGCTGAATACGGATGGCTCCATCACCGAAACGGGGCGCATGGGTCGCATCGATTCGGCCGAGGGCCGCAAGATGGCTGCGATCGACGCCGAAAAGGCGGCCAAGAAGCGGGCCGCGGAGCAGAAGGCGGAAATGCTCGCCGCCGCCAAGGCCGAGAAGGAAGCGGCCAAGGCGCAGGCCATCGCGGCCAAGGAAGCCGCCAAGAACCCCGCGCCCGTCACGGTGCCCCTGCCTGAAACGGCGTCCGCCGCCATTGAGACGCAGACCGCGCAGTCCGACAGCACCGCGCAGAAGCTGAAGAAGAAACTGCTCGGCATGTTCGGTGGCTGACCACGTAGCGAACGCGCGGGTCGATGTCTACGACCTCAAGGGGCTGAACTGTCCCTTGCCCGTGCTGAAGGCGAAAAAGCGGCTGGCCGGAATGCCGGCCGGCGGACGGCTGTGGCTGGAAACCACCGATCCGCTGGCGGTCATCGACATTCCCGCATTCTGCACCGAGGACGGCCATCGCCTGGTCGAGACGGAAGCGCTTGACGGCTTCCACCGCTTCCTGGTGGAACGCGGCTGATCTTGAGCGGACTTGCCCGATTCTGCGCGCCGGCAGGCTGTCCGGTGTGACGGTCTTTCCCGGATACCGCTAACATTACAAAGGTTTAATGCCGCCATTCATCCGTGGTTCATGCGCGAGCCCCGATCATTGGCTCGCGTCCTCCCAAGACGTTTGCATTGAAACCAATGGAGTTGGAAGTCATGAAACGAGTAGCTGCATCCATCATCGTCCTGGCGACTCTTGCCTCGGCTGGATACGCCTTCGCGCAGGAAACAAAGCAGCCGGATGCCACGGAAACATCGGCTGACGCCCCCAGGAAGGGCGAGCATTTCAAGCGCGGGCCGATCGACCGGGCCAAGTTCTCGAAAGCCGACGAACTGAAAGCCATCGATAGCAACGGCGACGGTGTGCTTTCACGCGAGGAGATCGAGGACCATGCGCTCAAGCAGTTGGTCAAGCGAGCCGCCGACCGCATGGAACGGCGTCTCGACGTCGACGGCGACGGCAAGGTGACGGTTGCCGAGGTCGAACAGCAGAGGCAGAAGGAATTCGCCGCGCTGGATCGCAATAACGACGGCAAGCTCGACCGCAAGGAACTGCGCGCCGCCCATAAGGGCGCAAAGCACGGCGAGCGTGCCGGTCATCACAAGATGCACCACCAGAAGAAGTAGCCATTTCTTTCCCGGACGGATGGACGGAAATCCAGAATATCCGCTCCGCCCGTCCGGGGGCAGTATGGCTGCCTCATTTTGCTTCCTCGCTAACCGATGGGTATCGACGACGGCGCGTAGGCACGAAATGCCGCCCGCCGACAAAAAGCTAGCACGGGGTGAAGTTCGGTCAAACGGCGAGCCGGCTGGCCCGGAACTCGCCGGAACGATGGTGCGATGCGAAGGCTGGGGCCGCTGGTTACAGAACACCTCTTGATTGGCGGCCCGGCAGCCTCCATATTGCGACAGCGCCTCTCCTGATTTGAGAGAGTCTCGCGCATTTTTGGATGCCGCCCCCTGGGGCTTTTTCGGCATCCACCATCATACCGGCCGGCAGTTGTTTCGAGTTCTCGCTCGGCCGCTCTCATATTTGGAGACAAAATGGCTACATCAAAGCCCTTCACACTACCCGAAGCCGTCTTGAACGCGATCACGGCCGGCGTTCACGTTGCCCGCGCCTATCGGGAACATCTTGGCTACACCATTGGCGACGTCGCCATCACAAGCGGCTTGACCGTCCAGGAAGTCGAACAGATCGAGGCGGGCCACCGTTTCGAGAAAGGCTATCGCGATAGGATCGCCCGGGCGCTTTCCCTGCCGGAAGGCGTGTTCGATGCCGAAGCGGACATTGCAAACGCCGCCTGACCGGTTTCCCGTTTTCGGCCCGATGCTCTAGCCGCCGGCGATGGCCAGCGGGTTGGCCTCCAGCGCGGCACGGTCGGGCGTGTCGATGGAAGGCTTGTTGGTGAAGGCCGAAAACAGCCGCTGGACATAGTCTTGCGGCATGTCGAGCGTGATCAGGACCAGCCGCGTGCCACGCTGCTCGTCCGGCCACGCGGCCAGGCGGATCGGCGGATGCAGCGTCTTTTGCACGCCGTGAATGACCAGAGGCCGTGAACGGTCGTCGCTCAGTTCGATGATGCCCTTCATGCGCAGCAGATGGTCGCCCTGCGTCGAGCGCAGCAGGTCCAGAAACATCTCGATGGCCGAAAGCGGCACCGGCCCGTCATGCAGGAGGGAATAGGAGCGCACGCGCGAATCATGCCGGTGGGCATGGTCGTGGTGGTCGTGGTGGTCGTGCCCGTGATGGTCGTGATGGTCGTGATCGTGTTCGGCTTCCTCGCCCAGCCAGCGGCGCACGTCGGCGGTCTTGGTGGCCGGGTTGTAAAGGCCGCAATCGAACAGCGTGGCGACTCCAGCTTCGCCGATATCGAGCAGTTTCGCGCCCGGATTGAGGCCGCGCAAACGTAAGCGCAGCGCATCGACGCTATGCACGTCGTCCGCCAGATCGGTCTTGGTGAAGACAATGCGGTCGGCGACCGCCGCCTGCTTGACCGCCTCGACATGCGCATCGAGCGTGGCACTGCCGTTGACGGCATCGACCAGGGTGATGACACCGTCGAGCCGAAAAGCCTGCACCAGCACCGGATGCGCCATGATCGATTGAAGCACGGGGGCCGGGTCGGCAAGGCCGGTTGTTTCGATGACGACGCGGGCCAGGTGCTTCAGCTTTCCTGTCTGAAGGCGGTCGACGAGATCGGCCAGCGTGTCGACCAGTTCGCCGCGCACGGTGCAGCACAGGCAGCCGTCGGAAAGCTGGATGACGCCGTCCGATGCCTGCTCGACCAGCAGATGGTCGATGGCCACGTCGCCGAATTCGTTGATGATGACGGCGGTGTCGGTCAGCGTCGGGTCTTTCAGCAGGCGGTTCAGCAGCGTCGTCTTGCCGGCGCCAAGGAAGCCGGTCAGCACCGAAACGGGAATGGGAAAGCCTGCCATCGTCAAAAGCCTGTTCTACTGGTCGCCTTCGGCGGCCGCGGTGGCGCCGGCAAAGGGGGAAGGCTTGTCCGGCCGCCAGCTTGGCGTCGGCACATCGGCATATTCCACCTTGCCGATCATCGCCTTGGGCAGCGGGCCGGTCGCGCCGCCAAGACCGACCGCGACCAGCGTGGGCGCTGTCAGCTTGATCTGATAGGGCGATTTCGGCTTGTCCTTTTCGGCAGCCGCCGGTGCTTCGGACTGGGCGGCGGCCGGCTTCTTGGCGCAGATTTCGGCGCGCATATTATTTTCCGAGATACTGTCGCCATAGCTCGGCAGCGTCCGTACCGTGGCCGCGCCGGCCTGCGAGCCGGAACCGGGCATGGCGAACCCCATGTCGAGCAGTTTCGCCGCCGCCTCGGCGCGGCTGATCGCGTTTTCCTCGCCAAGCACCACGGCGACCAGCGTGCGCCCGTTCCGGGTTGCCGAGCCGATCTGATTGAAGCCGGATTCGCAGACGAAACCGGTTTTCATGCCATCGGCGCCGGGATAACGGCCGACCAGAAGATTGTAGTTCGGGATCGTCCGCTTGCCGACGGCAAGGCCTTCGATGGAGAACCATGGATCATACTGCGGAAACTCGGTGCGGATCGCCGTCACCAGCAAAGCGAGATCGCGCGCCGTCGTATATTGCTCCGGCGAAAACAGCCCGTTCGGGTTGACGAAATGCGAGCCGGCCATGCCGAGCCTTTGCGCCTCGGCGTTCATGCGCGCGGCAAATTCGGCCTGCGAGCCGCCGATATTCTCGCCGATGGCCATGGCGATGTCGTTGGCCGACTTGACCAGCATCATCTCCATCGCATTGTCCAGCCGCATGATCTGGCCGGGCTTGAAACCCATCTTCGACGGCGGTTCGGCGGCGGAATGCTTCGTCACCTTGATCGGCGAATCGAGTTGGACCTCGCCGGCGGCAATGGCGCGAAAGGTGACATAGGCGGTCATCAGCTTGGACAGCGATGCCGGATACCAGCGCTTGAACGCGTCCTGATGCTCGAGCACCTTGCCGGTCTGGAGATCGAACAGCATCGAGGGGTTGGCGAGCGCCGGCGCGCACAGCATGGGCAGCGCGGCGGAAGCCGCCAGCAGCAATTTCAGGAAACGTTCAGTTCGCATGATGATATCCGAAATCGCCTCTTGCCGTCATCGTTGAACGCTCCGTAAGGTACAAAGGGTCCACGGCAGCGTCGTGCCGCCACATTGCGGACCGTCATTTTCTCCGGTGCTATTTAGCCTATGTGACGCTAACATGGCAAAGCGCCAGGTCCACACCCCTAAAGCGCAAGCCAACAGCGAGAATAGAACATGCCGATCTTGAACCGTGCCGCCGAAATGCAGGAAGAAGTCACCGGCTGGCGCCGCCATCTGCACGAGACGCCCGAACTCGGCTTCGACGTTTTCAAGACGGCTGCCTTCGTTACCGAGAAGCTGGAGGCGTTCGGCTGCGACGAAGTGGTGACCGGCCTTGGCAAGACCGGCGTGGTCGGCATCATTCGCGGCCGCCAGGGCGAAGGCACGACGGTCGGCCTGCGCGCCGACATGGACGCGCTGCCGATCAACGAGATCACCGGCAAGCCCTACGCCTCGACGATCCCCAACAAGATGCATGCCTGCGGCCATGACGGGCATACGGCCATGCTGCTGGGCGCCGCCAAATACCTGGCCGAGACCCGCAATTTTGCCGGCTCCGTCGCGGTCATATTCCAGCCGGCCGAAGAGGGCGGCGGTGGCGGCAACGAGATGGTCAAGGACGGCATGATGGACCGCTTCGGCATCTCCAAGGTGTTTGGCATGCACAACATGCCGACCCTGCCGGTCGGTTATTTCGCCATCCGGCCAGGCCCGATCATGGCGGCGACCGCCGAGTTGACCATTACGGTGAAAGGCCGTGGCGGCCATGCGGCGATGCCAAACAGCACCATCGACCCGATCGTCGTCACCAGCCATCTGGTGACGGCGCTGCAGACGGTCACCTCGCGCAATGCCGACCCGGTCGAGGCGCTGGTGGTTTCGGTGACGAAATTCCACGCCGGCGACGCCTATAACGTCATCCCCGAGCAGGCCGAGATCGCCGGCACGGTGCGCACGCTGAAGAAGGAAATGGCGAAAATGGCCGAGCAGCGCATACGCGCCATCTGCGCCGGCATCGCCGCCACCTTCGGCGCCGAGATCACGGTCGACTACAACGCCAATTATCCAGTCACCTTCAACCACGCCGAGGAGACCGTGTTTGCAGGCGACATGGCGGCTTCCATCGCCGGCGACGCGCAGGTGATCCGCGCCATGCCGCCGGTGATGGGCGGCGAGGATTTTTCCTACATGCTGGAAGCGCGGCCGGGCGCGTTCATCTTCATCGGCAATGGCGATACCGCCGGCCTCCACCACCCCGCCTACGACTTCAACGACGAGGCGATCCCGCACGGCGTCAGCTACTGGGTGAAGATCGCCGAGACGGCGCTGGCGGCGTGAGGGCGAAGCCCTGCGGCGACAGACGTTTTTCGGGTGATTTTTGCCGTGAAGGTTGTTACAGGTCGGCCAAGTCCACGTAGCTCAGTTGGATAGAGAAGGTTTTAGGGTAGGGAACTTACCGTTTACGTGGAACGATACGTGAAATAGGCGGTTCGTGAAGCGGTAAATTTACCACCCTCACAGGAGGGGTGGTTGCTCCGAAAGCGATGCTACGTTATTGGGGTCAGACGTAAAAATGTCCACGTAGCTCAGTTGGATAGAGCACAGGATTCCTGTAATTGGGAGTTGTAATTCGGAAACGGTACAACTGATCCGCTCAAAGTCGGGGAACGCTTCGCTGATCTCTCAGCATGCCAATCCCGAGCCAAGTCCGGGAGAAATCTCGGGAAGGTGTAGAGACTGGACGGGCGGCACCTAAGGACTTCGGTCTATGGTGAAGGGACAGTCCAGACCACGAACGCCTCGTGCGGCGGCTAAAGCCGAAGTGGTATGAATCCTGGGGTCGGAGGTTCGAATCCTCTCGTGGACACCAAATACTTTCGGTCCGCTCCGCACACGTAGGTCACAGTTTAGACCGGAGACATGGGTAATACCAAGAGTCATGGGGTTTGACCGACATGACCCCAAACGCGACGTCAGATGGTCGGCCGGCAATGACCGCTCGCGTTGCGAAGCTGATAACCAACGAGCATTTGTTAATGGCGCCGGTCAGTACAGAGCTGGTTCGGGAAATCGGGACATCGGTGATAAGGGGAAATTCTGCCTGAGATCGGCATGATGCCGTGAACAGGAGAGACCATGACCAGACGACCGCGCCGGAACCACAGCCCGGCCGTTAAGGCGAAAGTTGCGCTTGCCGCGATCAAGGGCGAGAAGACGCTGGCCGAATTGGCCGAGCAGTATGACATCCACGCCAATCAGATCACGTCCTGGCGTATGCAGCTTCTGGAAGGGGCTGCCGAGGTCTTCGGCGGCGACACCAAAGCCGAAGCGCCGGCACCGATCGTGTGAAGGAATTCCACGCGAAGATCGGAGAGTTGACGCTCACGAACGATTTTTTAGCCGGCGCGCTCACCAAGGCGGGATTGCTGAGCGCAAAACGATGATCGACCGTCAGCACCTTTTGCCCGTCAGGAAACAGGCGGCGGCGCTCGGCATCAGTCGGGGGAGCGTCTATTATCTGCCGCGACCGGTTCCCCCTGCCGATCTGGCGTTGATGCTTCGGATCGACAAGTTGCATCAGGATTACCCGTTCGCGGGCAGTCGGATGATGCGCGACTTTCTGGTTCGCGAGGGCTTCGATGTCGGCCGGCTACATGTGGCGACGCTGATGAAGCGGATGAGAATCGCAGCGATCTATAGGCGACCGAATACATCGAAGCCGGCTCCGGGCCACAAGATCTACCCGTATCTGCTACGCAAGCTGCCGATCACTCGGCCTAACCAGGTCTCTCTACGCCGCACCAAGGCGTCGATAATTTACAAGGCAACCGGCAACTTTCGCGCGATCCAAATCCTGCTCGGGCACACAAAGATTGAAAACACCGTCCGGTATCTCGGCGTGGACGTGGACGATGCACTGACATTGGCCGGGGCAACGGAGATATGAGACAGGCGGCCTCGCTCCACCAGGCGGGGCCGCAACTGCAGTGCGGGTGCGATAGAGGAGTGCGGGCGGGTTCAATTGGCGCTGGTTGCGCCGGTGATCCCGCATTGCTTCTGTTCCATATCGATCTGCTTCGTGATGCGGATGGCGTTCTGCGCGTACGCCTCCGTCACAGAGCCGCTATTCACGGTCTTGCCCTTCAGCGGACTGACGGCTGCGCAGAGATGGAAAACATGCGGGTCCGCGGACTTCGCGGCGCCGTCTTCCGGCGCGATCCAGTAGACGACATCCAGACCGTCGGGGTGAGCGGCGTCCTTCGTCGCCGCCGTCACCGCTGCGGTGTCCGTGGCGATCTCCTGCGCCTGGGCGGCAACGTCGGGCGAACAGGCGGTGGTGGGCTGCCCCGACTTGATCTGCGTCGCGCACGCGTTCATGTCCTGGGTGTACTGCTCGACCGATGGGGGTTCGAAGCTTACCCCAATTACCGTGGCAAGCACGGCCAGCGCCGCGCCGATGCCGCCGGCCACTTTCTTGGTCTTCGGGTCCATGTTCTTGTCGGTGAGAATCAGGAAGATCAGCGGCAGGAAGGCGACCAGCGTGATGATCGCACCGAGCTGGTTTTGGAAGAAGAACCTTCCCGTTTCGGATGCGCGGGCCGGATCGTGCCGATTGGCAGCCTTCCACAGCAAGTTGCCGGCGATTGCGAAAACCGCGATCCCGACCAGAATGCCGATCAGCAGGGGCATGTTTCCCTGGTCGAATTTGTGCTGGCGAAGCAGAATAATCCCGTAGATCTCGCCGCCTATGGCGATAAGCCACGCGAGCGCGGCGAAAAGGCGAAGGCGCGTGGCGGAAGACTTCTGACCCTGCGTCGCTTGCCAATCCTTGGTAACGTCTGGCTTGTTGTCGGTCATGACCAGTTCCCCTGATATCGAACGTCTTCGTCACCTGACTTAGGGACGCGGTGAAATGTGAGCGCTACAGCGGGCTACATCCCTATCCATATTGCGCCGAAGTGAATGCGTCCACCCCCACGGGAGCAGGCGCCGATACGTGCGAGGGTGTTCGTTCTCTCTTGGCGATTCGACAGAGGCCGCAGTGGTCACATGACTCGTCGAAAGCAACCTCGGCAGACCTGGAAGCGGCCGCATTGATGGCCTAAGGACGCAAAAAGCACCCGTCCCCTCTTGGCCCCCGAATAGGTGGATGATCATTTTCTGCTTTCGAGGTCGACGAATTTGAAGTCTACGGCACCGCCTGGGCGGTTAGCGGACAGTCCAATATCGGGTCCATAATCTACGTAGCGGACGTTTTAGTGCCGGGCGGCGGCGCGCCATTTGACCGCCGTCATCAGGTTATTTTTTGTCCTGCGCCAATGTGTGCGCGACAACCGCGTTGGCGTGCCCGTGGCCCATTCCATGCTCGTTCTTCAGCATCGCGACGAGATCCATGTGCTTCGCCGGGAGGCCCTTACGTACCAACTCCTGCCAGTCGATGATGGGACGGCCGTACTTCTTTTCAATTGAAGGGAAGTAGGAGGCTGGGCCCTTGGTCGGTTCGTCGGTCATCGGTGAATCTGCCTCATGTTGTCGGTAGCACAGAATATCGCCCGAACCGGGAATGAGCGCAACATGCTGCGAAGGGCAGCTTTGGCCAGAGAGGGGCAACGTAGAGCACGACCGAACCAATCGCCTGTCCTGACTGGCAGTTATGTTGCGGGTCTCGTAAGATCAGGCCAAAGCCGCCTTCCGGCGCGAAACACCAGATACAGGACGCGAAAAAGACATGAGCGACGTGATCGTACGGGATAGCAACGGCAGTCAGCTCAGCGACGGCGATTCCGTGACCGTGATCAAGGATTTGAAGGTCAAGGGCACCTCCGAAACCATCAAGCGCGGAACGCTGGTCAAGGGTATTCGCCTGACCGGAAACCCCGGCGAGGTCGAGTGCAATACCAAGCAGGTCAAGGGGCTGGTGCTGAAGACCGAGTTCCTCAAGAAGGCCTGATCTTTCAGGCGTACGCCGCCGGTTCAGTGCTTTCGCGACAATTGTTTTGTCGCGGCCTCGAGACCGGCGAGCGTCAGGCCGAACATGCGGCCATCGAAAATCTGGTGGATCATGCCGGTAGAGTGGGTGTAGCCCCAGTGCTTTTCGGCCACCGGGTTGAGCCATACCGAACTCGGCCATTGCTGCAGCAGGCGGGTCAGCCAGACGCTGCCGGCCTCCTTGTTCCAGTGCTCCACGGAGCCGCCCGGCTGGATGATCTCGTAGGGGCTCATGGCGGCGTCGCCGACGAACACCACCTTGTAGTCGGGGCCGTATTTGTGGATCAGGTCGAAGGTGGGAATGGTTTCTGAGCGGCGGCGATTGTCCTTCCAGACGCGCTCATAGACGCAATTGTGGAAGTAGAAGAAGTCGAGCTGGCGAAATTCGGCGCGCGCCGCCGAAAACAATTCCTCCACGCCGCGGATGTGATCGTCCATCGAGCCGCCGACATCGAAGAACATCAACAGCTTCACCGCGTTGCGCCGTTCGGGGCGGGTGCGCACATCGAGATAGCCGTGCTCGGCGGTGGCGTGGATGGTGCCGGGCAGGTCGAATTCCTCCTCCGCGCCCTCGCGCACCCAGCGGCGCAGCCGTTTCAGCGCGATCTTGATGTTGCGGGTGCCAAGCTCGACGCTATCGTCGAAATTGCGGAACTCGCGCTTGTCCCAGACCTTTACCGCGCGGCGGTGGCGGCTTTCATGCTGGCCGATACGTACGCCTTCGGGGTTGTAGCCATAGGCGCCGAAGGGCGAAGTGCCGGCGGTGCCGATCCATTTCGAACCGCCCTGATGCCGTTCCTTCTGCTCCTCCAGCCGCTGTTTCAGCGTCTCCATCAGCTTGTCGAAGCCGCCGAGCGCCTCGACCAGCTTTTTCTCTTCGTCGGACAGGTGCTTTTCCGCCAGTCGCCGCAGCCAGTCTTCCGGCAGGTTCGCAACATCGATGGCATCTTCGCCGGCAAGCGCCTCGATACCCTTGAAGACATGCGAAAAGACCTGGTCGAAGCGGTCGATATGGCGCTCGTCCTTCACCAAAGCGGCGCGGGCGAGATAATAAAAACCCTCGACATCATAGTCGACCAACCCCGCCTCCAGCCCTTCCAGCAGCGACAGATATTCCCTCAGCGAAACCGGAATTTTCGCGGCCTTCAATTCAAGGAAGAAGGGAATGAACATGGCCTACAGCAGATCGTACTCGATGAACCCCGTGCGCCGTGCCACGCGGTCGTAGAGTTTGCGCGCGGTGGCGTTGGTTTCATTGGTCATCCAGTAGACGTTGGTGACGCCGATCTTGGCCGCTTCCTGCCGCACCGCCTCGATAAGTGCCGCGCCGACGCCCTTGCCGCGCGCTGCGGGGTCGGCGAACAGGTCCTGCAGATAGCAGTTGTTGACCAGCGACCAGCCGTTGCGGTGGTAGAGATAGTGCGTCAGGCCGACCGCCTTGCCGTCGAGATGCGCAATAAACCCTTTCGGCTCGTACTCACCGGTGCTGAACAGCCGCTCCCAGGTGCTCGTGTAGACTTCTTCCGGCAGCTTTGTTTCGTAGAAATCGAGATAGGCCGTCCACAGGCGATGCCAATCGGCGTGGTCGGATTGTTCGTACGGACGGATAGTGATGGCGGTCATTTTTTTGCTCCTGATACGGCCCATGGCTCCGGGCGCTCGTCCGCTGCGCGAAAAATCGTTCCTCACCCCTGCCGCCTTGCCATGAAGGCGAGGCGCTCGAACAGGTGCACGTCCTGCTCGTTCTTGAGCAGCGCGCCATGCAGTTTCGGCAGCGCGTTCTTCGGGTCGGCGCGCAAATCCTCCGGCGAAATGTCGTCGGAGACCAAAAGCCTGATCCAGTCGAGTGCTTCCGAGGTCGAGGGTTTTTTCTTCAGGCCGGGCACGTCGCGGATTTCGTAGAACTGCGTGAGGGCCGCCCGCACCAGGTTCTGCTTGATGCCCGGATAATGCACCTCGACGATGCGGTGCAGCGTCTCGACGTCGGGGAAGCGGATATAGTGGAAGAAGCAGCGGCGCAAAAACGCGTCCGGCAGTTCCTTCTCGTTGTTGGAGGTGATGATGACGATGGGGCGGACCTCAGCGCGAACCGTCTCGCCGGTCTCGTAGACGAAGAACTCCATTTTATCGAGTTCCTGCAGCAGATCGTTGGGAAACTCGATGTCGGCCTTGTCGATCTCGTCGATCAACAAAACGATCTTCCTGCCCGCCGCGAAGGCGTCCCATAATTTGCCGCGCCTGATGTAGTTCTTGATGTCGTTGAAGCGGGCGTCGCCGAGCTGGCTGTCGCGCAGCCGCGAAACGGCGTCATATTCGTAGAGGCCCTGCTGCGCGCGCGTCGTAGACTTGACGTTCCATTCGATCAGGTCGAGCCCGAGTGCTGCCGCCACCTGCTTGGCGAGTTCGGTCTTGCCGGTGCCGGGTTCGCCCTTGACCAGCAGCGGCCGTTCCAGTGCGATTGCCGCGTTTACGGCCACCATCAGATCCTTGTCGGCGACATAGGCCGCCGTGCCTTCGAAGCGCATTTTTTGTGTTCCTTTTGTTGGCCAGAACCTACGGAGCCGGCTCCGCGGGTGCAAGAGCGGCAGGCGTCGAATAACGCAATGGGCGTCTGGCTAAGCGAGGCCAAGAAGCCTATATTGGGCGTGACGATCTGTGCTTCCCGGCAGGAGAACATTTTCCCCGGGGCCTTAATGATCCCCAGGGAGCTGTCCCTGTCCCGACCCGTGGGTTTGGACACACGGCGCCCACCTACTTTGTAGGTTCCCGGGATCGCTCTCTCCACCGGTTGTGTGGATCGTCACTTGACCTGCCCCACAAGTTGCGATTGTTCTGCGGCTCTGCAACGGGCCGCGCCATGATTTCTCCCAAGGAATTGAAAAAACACCTGCGCCTTGAAGCGCTGGCCCGCCGCGATGCGCTCGATCCGGTCTGGCGGGTGGAAGCGGCGCTCGACATGGCCGAGACGGCGCGCAAGGAAATCACCGTCGAGCCGGGGCAGGTCGTTTCCGGCTTCTGGCCGATGCGCTCGGAGGTCGATGTGCGGCCGCTGATGTTTGCCTTGGCTGAAAAAGGCGCGCGGCTTTGCCTGCCGGCCATCCTCGACAAGACCACCATCGTCTTTCGCGAACTGGTGCGCGGCGCGCCGATGGTCGAGATGGGGTTCGGCACCGTCGGCCCGCATGAGGAGGCGCAAGTGCTTGACCCCGCTATGATGCTGGTGCCGCTGGCCGCCTTCGACGCGCGCGGCCACCGCATCGGCTATGGCGGCGGCTATTACGACCGGGCCATCGAGCGACTGCACAAGGCCGGTAAACCGCCGCACCTGATTGGCGTCGCCTTCGACTGCCAGCGGGTCGAGCGCGTGCCCGAAGAGAAGCACGACGTGGTCCTGGCCGAAATACTGACCGAAAGCGGCTTGCGCCGCTTTGGTGCTAGTGGCTAGAACAGTTTTCGTCCATCGCGCATGTTTTTTTCAAAAAACCGTGCCGCTTTTCAAGGTTATTTCTGGTGAGACTGCTTTTCCTCGGCGACATGGTTGGTAAATCCGGACGCACGGCGGTTTGGGACCAGCTTCCCGGCCTGATTTCCGATTTCAAACTCGATTTCGTCATCGTCAACGGCGAAAACGCCGCCGGCGGCTTCGGCATCACCGAGGAGATTTTCCGCTCGACGCTCGCGGCCGGGGCCGATGTCGTTACCACCGGCAACCATGTCTGGGACCAGCGCGACGCGCTGGCCTTTGCGCCGCGCGAACCGCGTTTCCTGCGGCCCTCCAATTTTCCGAAAGGTACGCCGGGCAAGGGCTCCGGTGTCTTCATGGCCAAAAACGGCGCGCGCGTGCTGGTCGCCAACATCATGGGCCGCGTTTTCATGCATCCCGAACTGGACGATCCGTTCCAGGCCGGCGAGCGCGAGCTTTCCGCCTGTCCGCTCGGCGAGCAGGCCGATGCCGTCGTCATCGATTTCCATGCCGAGGCGACTTCGGAAAAGATGTGCTTTGGGCATTTCGTCGATGGCCGGGTCTCGCTGGTCGTCGGCACGCATACGCATCAGCCGACTGCCGACCACCAGATTCTCAGCGGCGGCACCGCCTATATTTCAGACGCCGGCATGTGCGGCGATTACGATTCCTCGCTCGGCATGGACAAGGAAGAACCGCTCAACCGGTTTCTTTCGAAAGTGCCGAAAGGGCGCTTCGAGGCCGCCAACGGCCCCGCCACGCTCTGCGGCGTCGGCCTCGATATTTCCGACCGCACCGGGCTGGCCGAAAAGATCGCGCCGTTCCGGCGTGGCCCTCGTCTGGAAGAGACTGCGCCCTCCTTCTGGTAAGAGACCGTTTGATTTTTGCGGGCTGGTGCTTGAAGCTGTGAAAGCCGCGCCCTATTTGGGCTGAAATATTTTCAACTGTTGCAGCGAGCAAGCCGCCATGATGCCGATCGTCGACTTCCTGGCGCCTCACTTTACCTTTGTCAGCGATCCGACCGCCTGGGTGGCGCTGATTACGCTGATCGTGCTCGAGATCGTGCTCGGCATCGACAATCTGATCTTCATCTCGATCCTGACCAACAAGCTGCCCGAAGCGCAACGCGCGCGCGCGCGCCGGCTGGGCATTTCGGCGGCGCTGATCATGCGGCTGGTGTTGCTCGCCACCATTTCCTTTATTGTGCAATTGACCGAGCCGGTGTTTTCGGCCCTTGGCCACGGCTTTTCGTGGCGCGACCTGATCCTGATCGCCGGCGGCCTGTTCCTGGTGTGGAAGGCCACCACCGAAATCCATCACACCGTCGACAAGGACGAGGGCGAGGCAGGGGCGACGCTAGGAGGCACGCTGAAGCTGTCGCTGGGTGCGGCGATCTTCCAGATCCTGCTGCTCGACCTGGTGTTCTCGATCGATTCCATCATCACCGCCGTCGGCATGACCGACGAAATCGCCATCATGTATATCGCCGTCATCGTCGCGGTGACGGCCATGATGCTGGCCGCCGGGCCGCTGGCCGACTTCATCGCCAAGAACCCGAGCATCGTCATGCTGGCGCTGGGCTTCCTTTTGATGATCGGCATGACGCTGATCGCCGACGGCATGGGCTACCATGTGCCCAAGGGCTACATCTACGCCGCCATGGGCTTTTCCGCGCTGGTCGAAGGCCTCAACATGCTGGCGCGGCGGCGCAGGAAGGCGCGGCAGGGCGGTCACTGACCACCTATTTGCTCTCCGGCGTCGGTAGTTCGCCCCTCATCTCGCTTGGATAGAACCCTTCGCGCAGATTGATGCCGTATTCGACATAGGCCTTCATGCAAGACAGCATCTGCGACCAGCCCTCGCAGTTGCCGTAGGAATATTTCCGGCCGGCATCGTCCTCGGTCCAGCCGGATTCGGCGATGGTAACGAAGGTGCCGCCGTCCTCCAGTTGTTCGAAACCCATCTCGATCTTCGTCTTGTAGGCGGCTTGGCCCTTGGCGGCGGCACCGTCCCAGCGCAGCGCGATGCGCTTGTTTTCCACCACCTCGTCGACTTCCACCGGCACCGTCTTCCACCATGTGACGGTGGTGCCGGCAACCAGCGGCGCGCTGGCGCCGCCCAGCGTCGTGAAATAGCCGCTCAGCTTCTTCGGATTGACCACGGCATCGAAAACCTCGGCCACCGGCTTGCCGATGCGGCCGGAAACACGGAATCCAACGGACATGTCCACAACTCCCTGACTTGCATTTCTTGAAGTCCGTAAAATATGTTATATAAACATAACATGTCAAGCGAAACCAGAGACGATGCCGTATTCAAGGCGCTGGCGCATCCGCGCCGCCGCCTGCTGCTGGACGAGCTGAAGGACGGGCCGCGCACCACGGGCATGCTGTGCGAGGCCTTCGCCGACATGGACCGCTGCACGGTGATGCTGCATCTGAAAGTGCTGGAGGAGGCGGGCCTGGTGGTGGCCAAGCGCAAGGGGCGCGAGCGATGGAACCATCTCGACGCGCTGCCGATCAAGCGCATTCATGACCGCTGGATCAGCGAATACGCCACGCATGCGCTCAGCATTATCGACCGGCTGCAGGCGGATATGGAGGGCTGACGCTGGATTGCGGCCAGCATGACAGCTTCGCCGTCGACTTTTCCTCGGCCGGCTGGACGAATTGAGCCGATTTATCTATAAGCCGGCCATTATCGAAAAATGTTGGACTGTCCCCGGCGCGGCCCGTGCGAGCGTCAGACGGCCCGACCGCCGCGAAGACGACAGGAACCCCATGGCCGGCCATTCACAATTCAAGAACATCATGCACCGCAAGGGCCGCCAGGACGCGGTCCGCTCGAAAATGTTTTCCAAGCTGGCGCGCGAAATCACCGTCGCCGCCAAGACCGGCGCGCCCGACGTGTCGATGAACCCGCGCCTGCGCCTCGCGGTTCAGAACGCCAAAGCCGTGTCGATGCCGAAGGACAACATCCAGCGCGCCATCAACAAGGCCTCGATGGGCGACGCCGAGAACTACGAGGAAGTGCGCTATGAGGGCTATGGCCCCGGCGGCATCGCCCTCATCGTCGAGGCGTTGACCGATAACCGCAACCGCTCGGCTTCCAATGTGCGGGCCGCCTTCACCAAGGCCGGTGGCGCCATGGGCGAAACCGGCTCGGTGTCGTTCATGTGGGACCGCGTCGGCGAAATCTTTTATCCCGCCTCCGCCGGCAACGCCGAAAAAGTCATGGACGCGGCGATCGAGGCTGGCGCCGACGACGTGCAGTCGGACGAGGACGGCCACACCATCCTGTGCGCTTTCGAGGGCCTCGGCGACGTGTCAAAGGCGCTGGAAGGCGCACTTGGCGAGGCGGAATCGGTAAAGATCATCTGGAAGCCGCAAAGCAGCATCCCGGTCGACGAGGAACGCGCGCAATCGCTGATGAAGCTGGTCGCCACGCTCGAAGACGACGACGACGTGCAGAACGTCTATGCCAATTTCGAGGTCGACGACGAGACCCTGGCCAAACTCAGCGCCGCTTGAGTTTTTTTTACGCCCTGGTCTTGCCGGGGCGTTTTTCTTTGGTGGTTGGTGCGTGGTGCGTCCTTCGAGGCCGCTCCGCGGCACCTCAGGATGAGGACCGTAGAGCACCACGGCACCTCAGGATGAGGGAGGTAGCGCTTCGACATCTCGGGATGAGGATCATAGGGCACCACGGCATCTTAGGATGGGGACGGTAGGGCTACTGACTTCAGAATAAGAATGGCAGCCTACCGCACCTCTGATTTGGGTACTGTAGCACCACGGTCCTCATCCTGAGGTGCGAGCCATGGGCGAGCCTCGAAGGACGCACTCCCGTCCCGGAGCGCAAGAAAACCCCTATCAGGTTCAATGGTCTGCCGGCCGACTAACCTCGAACGCAGCCTTCTTGGCATCCGAAGCCTCGGTCTGGTGCTGCTTCTGCCAGTCGACATAGGGCATGCCGTAAACAATTTCCCGCGACTCCTCCTTGGACAACACGGCCCCCTGCTCCTCGGCGGCCTCGCGATACCAGTTGGACAGGCAATTGCGGCAAAAGCCGGCCAGGTTCATCAGGTCGATGTTCTGGACGTCGCTGCGCTCGCTCAGATGGCCAAGCAGCCGGCGGAAGGCGGCGGCTTCGAAATCGCGTTTCTGTTCGTCGCTCAATGGGGTCATGGCCACCTCCGTCACCTGTTTCTCACAGCGGCCCGGTTCGCGAGCCGAACTGCTTCACCTGATGTATATCGGGCCTCCGGTTGATTTCTTCAACGATCGGGGCCAGCCGCTCGGCCCAGGCGACAGCACCCTCAGGGTCGGCGATCAGGTCCTGCCGGATCTCGATTAGCGCGTGCGCGAAGCCGTTGACGACGGCGTGCTTGAACATCGTGTCGCCGCGCAGCGCCCCGTCATAGGGTTCGTTGTCGCCGACGCTCAGCTTCTCGTCCGCCGCCAGCATCTCCATCAGGGGCCGGGCGACGCGGTCGTCCAGGTCCCACAGCAGGCCCACATGCCATGGCCTTGCCCTTCCGTGCATGGAAGGCGTGAAGGAATGTACCGACAGGATAAAGGGCGCCTTGCCGGATGCCTGCGCGACCGAGGCGACCATGGCCCCGACCGCATCGTGATAGGGCCGATAGAAGGTTTCCAGCCGTCTTTCGCGTTCCTCGGCGAGCATCGGATAATTCGCCGGGATGACGGTGCCGTCGTAAAGCTGGCGGATCAGCGTCGGGTCGTCCTCGCCCCGGTTGGGGTCGATCAGCAGGCGTGAAAAGGTCGCGATGACGGCCGGCGCGCCGAGAAGGGCGGCCAGCTCGCGCGTCACCGCCTCGACGCCGATGTCGTAGGCGATGTGGCGGTCGAATTCCGCTGCCGGCAGGCCCAGATTGCCATATTCTTCCGGCAGGTCGCGCCGCGCATGGTCGGCAACAAGGACAATGCCGCGCCTGCGATCACCCTCGATGATGTCGAAGGGCGCGAAAACTGTGGATCGGGTCATGGGGAGCCAAAAGGATCCATTTATCGTCAAAGGAGCAGTGGTAGCGTCATTCCACGAACAGGGAACGGGCGCAATGCCGTTGTTTGAACAAGGTTTTTGCAGAAATCTGGTGTAAGGCCGCGCACGGCCGTGCCCGGCAGCATCTAAATCGATTGGATTTAGGCGATCCGGCGCGTTGACTTGCGCGCGGAGTTTTCCGAAAAGGGACGTGAGAGCCATATGACTGCGTCGTTGTTGAGGGTTTTGAGCATGATTTCCGCTGGCAGGCCGCTTCGGCGCGCTGCCTTTTTGCCGTTTGCGATCGTTGCCGCCTCGTTGATGACGCTGGTCGCGGCGACGCCGGCGCGGGCTGACTTTCGCGTCTGCAACGCGACGCAGAACCTGATCGGCGTCGGCATCGGCTATCGCGCCAAGGCGGGCTGGATCACCGAGGGCTGGTGGCACATCGACGGCTCGAGCTGCAAGACGCTGATCGAAGGGCCGCTGTCGTCGCGGTTCTACTATCTTTATGCGGAAGACGCAGAGCGCGGCGGGCGCTGGGACGGCCCCATCAACATGTGCGTGGCCGAAAAAGAGTTCAAGATAGCCGGCGTCAGCGACTGCATCGCTCGCGGCTTCCAGCGCGCCGGCTTCCAGGAATACGACACGGGCGAACAGGCAAGCTGGATGGTCCAGTTGACCGATCAGCCCGCAACGGACGGCGCTGCTGCCGCCCCCGAAAGCAAGAGTCCATGAGACGCAACCGCAAGGTTAAGATACTCGCCACCATCGGTCCCGCCTCCTCGTCCGAGGAAATGCTGAAAAAGCTGTTCGAAGCGGGCGCGGACGTTTTCCGCATCAATATGAGCCATACCGATCACGAACTGATGCGCACGCTGATCGGCCGCATCCGCGCTGTCGAGGAAAAGGTCGGCCGCCCCATCGGCATCCTCGCCGACCTGCAGGGACCGAAGCTTCGCGTCGGCAAATTCGCCAATGGCAAGGAAACCTTGACCGCCGGCCAGACTTTCACGCTGGATGACAATCCCGAGCCCGGCACCGCATCGCGCGTCTATCTTCCGCACCCGGAAATCCTCAGCTCCGTGCAGGCCGGCCACCGCCTGCTGATCGATGACGGCAGGCTGGAACTGACGGCGCTCAAGAGCGACGGCAAGCAGATTGTCTGCACGGTCGTTGCCGGCACCAACATCTCCGACCGCAAGGGCGTCAGCCTGCCGGACACCGACCTGCCTGTCGGCGCGCTGACCGAGAAGGACCGCAGGGACCTCGACGCGGCGCTGGACGCGGGCGTCGACTGGATCGCGCTGTCCTTCATCCAGCGTCCCGAAGACCTGGCCGAGGCGCGCAAGATCGCGCGCGGGCGCGCGCTCATCATGTCCAAGATCGAGAAGCCGCAGGCCGTCGCCAGGCTGGCCGAGATCATGGAGCTTTCCGACGCCATCATGGTCGCGCGCGGCGATCTCGGCGTGGAAATGCCGCTCGAGGCCGTACCCGGCATCCAGAAGCAGATCACCCGCAAGGCGCGCAGCGCCGGCAAGCCGGTCGTCGTCGCCACCCAGATGCTGGAATCGATGATCGAGGCCCCGGTTCCCACCCGCGCGGAAGTGTCCGACGTCGCCACGGCGGTGTTCGAGGGCGCGGATGCGGTGATGCTGTCGGCGGAATCGGCTGCGGGCGCCTATCCGGTCGAGGCGGTGGCGACCATGAACCGCATCGCCCAGAAGGTCGAACAGGACCCGACCTATGCTGCCGTCATCAATGGCCAGCGCGCGGCCCCGGAAAAGACCGGCGCGGACGCCATCTCGTTTGCGGCGCGCGAAATCGCCGAGACGCTGAACCTGTCCGCCATCGTCACCTACACGGCGTCGGGAACCACCGGCCTGCGCGCCGCGCGCGAGCGCCCGCAAGTGCCGATCATCGCGCTAACGCCGATCCTCAACACGGCGCGGCGGCTGTCGCTGGTATGGGGCACGCACTGCGTCGTCTCGCCGGACGCCAGCGACCTGGACGACATGGTCACGCGCGCCTGCCGCATCGCGCTGGAGGAGGGGTTCGGCCAGCGTGGCGACCGTATCATCATCACCGCCGGCGTGCCGCTGAGGACGCCCGGCTCGACCAATATGCTGCGCATCGCCTATGTCGGCTCGGAAGACGGCGGCCGCTGACCCGCCGGAACCGCGACCCCGATCGCGTGGATCAGATGCGTTCGCCGGCCAGTTCCTCGGACAGGGTCGAAACCTGTTCCTGGGCGCTGCGCATCATCGGGTAGATGGCAAGCACGCGCTGCCAGGCATCCAGCGCCGCCTGCTTGTGGTCGGTGTCCGTCATGATCTGCGCCAGGCCCGACAGTGCGCCGAAATGGCGTGGCTCCAGCCGCAAGGTCCGGTCGATGTCGGCCATCGACTTGCCATAGCTCTTCATCATGTAGTGAACGGTGGCGCGACGGTTCCAGCCTTCGGCATAGGTCGGGTCGAGCGTCACCACCTGATCGAGAAAATCGAGCGCGACGCCGAATTTTTGCGTTTCCATGGCCTTTTGCGACCACTGCATCATCAGATTGATGCTGGCGCTGCCGGAATCCGTCCATTCCCGCCAGATATTGCCGGCAATGCGCTCGGCCGCCTTGTCGTTGCGCTCGCGCTTGAGATCGGCAAACAGCTTGTCGAGCCGGGCTTTCTGGGCGGTCGCGGCAGAAGGCGTCGCCGGAGCGCCCGCCAATGCCGGCGGCGCAACGCCCAGCAGCAAAAGAACGGCCAGAAACGCAAAGACATTCCGCATGGCGGGGAGTCTATCCTCGGCCAAGGGAACGTCAAACTGAATTTAGCGTGACAGCCGGCAAACCGGCCGTGGCGTCAGGCGACGGAGGCGCGGCCTCCGTCACGACAACTCAACCCTGGCGCGCCTTGAAGCGCGGAGCGGTCTTGTTGATGATATATACGCGGCCCTTGCGGCGGACGAGCTGGTTGTCACGGTGACGCGCGCGCAGCGACTTGAGCGAATTCTTGATCTTCATGGTCTTGCCTGTCGGTCTGTGCCCTGTGCGGGCCGAAATCTGAAGGCACGCCCGAAGACACGCCATTTCCTGTGCCCGGCTCATAAACGAGGAGTCTTGTCCGTGTCAACCGCGACAGGCTCTCGGCACCACGGATTCACCTGCAGCGGGCCGGGTTCTCAGCGATTGCGCAGGACGCGGGTGAAATGGCCCATCTTGCGGCCGGGGCGGGCTTCGGCCTTGCCGTAGAGATGCAGCATCACATCGGCTTGGCCAAGCAATTCGTCCGTGCGCAAAACATCGTCGCCGATGAGGTTTTCCATGACGCAGTCCGAATGGCGGCGAGGCTGCCCGAGCGGCAGGCCGGCAATGGCGCGGATATGCTGCTCGAACTGCGAGACGGTGCAGGCGGCTTCCGTCCAGTGGCCGGAATTGTGGACACGGGGCGCGATCTCGTTGCAAAGCAGCGAGCCGTCTTGCAGCACGAAGAATTCGACGCCGATGACGCCGACATAGTCGAGCGCGGTCAGGATTGTTTTCGCCGCAGCCTGTGCCGCGATGGCCGTCTGCGCCGAAATCGCGGCAGGGACGGTCGAACTGTGCAGGATGCCGGCGCGATGCACGTTCTCGGCCGGATCGTAGGCGGCGATCGAGCCATCGATGCCGCGCGCGGCGATCACCGAAATCTCGCGCTCGAAGCCGACCAGCGATTCCAGGATAAGCGGCACCGAGCCCATCGCCTCGCAGGTGCCGGCAAAGCCGCCGGTCGCCATGTTTCGGAACACGCGCTGGCCCTTGCCGTCATAGCCCATGCGCCGCGTCTTCAGCACGCCGCTGCCGTTGAATTTGTGCAGAGCTTGCGTCAGTTCCTCGTCGGTGGACACCGGGCAGAAGTCGGCGGTGGGCACGCCTATGCCGTTGAGAAATTTTTTCTCAGTTACCCGGTCTTGCGCTACTTCGAGGGCGCGGGCCGGCGGATAGACCGGAACCGTCGCCGCCAGGCTCTGGGCCGCGCCGACGGGAACGTTTTCGAATTCATAGGTGACGACGGCCGATGCCGCGGCCAGTTCGGCAAGTGCCGCGGCGGCGTCATAGGCGGCGACGATCTGCCGGTTGGCGACTTGCGCTGCCGGGCAATCCGGTTGCGGTTCGAGCACGACCGTCCTGTAGCCGAGGCGGGCGGCGGCCATCGCCAGCATGCGGCCCAACTGGCCGCCGCCGATGATGCCGATGGTCGATCCGGCCGGCAGGCTCATGGTGCGTCCACCGGCTCAAGCGCTACCTTTGCGGTCTGGGCTTCGCGCCAGGCGTCGAGACGGCCGGCAAGCGCTTCGTCGTTGAGCGCCAGCACGGCGACTGCCAGCAGCGCCGCGTTGACCGCGCCTGCCTTGCCGATGGCGACCGTTCCGACCGGGATGCCGGCTGGCATCTGCACGATGGAATAGAGCGAATCCTGCCCCGATAGTGCCTTTGATTCAACCGGCACGCCGAAGACCGGCAGCGGCGTCATGGCGGCGGTCATGCCGGGCAGATGGGCAGCACCCCCGGCACCCGCGATAACTACCTTGTAGCCGGCCGCTTTGGCGCCCTTGGCGAATTCATACAGCCTGTCCGGCGTGCGGTGGGCGGAGACGATAAGCGCCTTGTGCGGCACGCCGAGCGCTTCCAGCGTTTCGGCGGCATGGCGCATGGTGACCCAGTCCGACTGGCTGCCCATGATAATGGCGACGTCGACGCGTTGATCGCTCAATGTCAGGCTCCCGGCGGCAAAACGACGACGTAGCGGAATTGACGGAAAGCCGCAAGCAGCGGGTGTTGCGACCCGGTCAGGCGATGATGTCGGGGATGATCCTGTCTTCCAGCGCCATCAGCCTGTCCTTGAGGAACAATTTCTTCTTCTTCATTCGCTGGATCTGGAGCGGATCGCAGCCCATGGCAATCATCGCGTTGATGGCGGCGTCGAAATCCGCATGCTCCTGCTTCAATCGAGCAAACTCTAGGCGGGTATCGGCCTGTTCCTGATCGGGCATCGTTCCATCTGCGTGTGTGCTGCGCCCAGCGATGGGCAATCGGGCGGGACCGGCTGCGCAATACGAGCCGGTGGAGTGCTTCTAGCACGTTTCACTTTATCGGGAAATGCGAGAGTGTCCATTCGACATGGCGATGCGATGGTGACACACTGTCATCGTGCCGTCACAGACTTGCCTGCGGTGGACGTCCTGACGGCAGTAGTCGAGGAAATCATGAAAGGGAGCACCAATCATGTCTCTTGCTAACCATCTTGACGAGTTGCACAGAAAACACGGCGATATCGAGCGTGAAATCGACAACGCGATGACGCATCCCTCTGTCGACGATCTTCAGATCGTGGATCTCAAGCGACGCAAGCTGGCACTCAAGGACGAGATTGAAAAGCTGAAAGCGCAGCCGACCGCTCACTGAACGGACCGGCTGACAGGGCAGGCCTTGCCCGTTCCGGCGAGATGATTTTCGCCGGAACATCATTGTGTTTTTCTGTTCAGACCGCTGCCGGCCGATTGCCGATTGCCGGTGGCTATGGCATCCATGGCGGCGTTTTGCCGCCAAAAAGAACAAACCCGCCGGACAGGGTCTGGCGGGTTCGGAACCGAACACGGAATGCTGTGCTGTTCGGCTCTACTTTGTTGCCTGGCCTCGGGCGCGGATGCGCTTTGCGGGGCCAGGCTTCTGATTAGATCGAAGCGCGGGCGATCTTCTGGATGTCGGCGCGATTGATGCCGAGGTCGTTCAGCTCGCGGGTGTTGAGGCGGTTCAGTTCGCGCACGGTCTCGTTGTACATGCGCCAGTTACGGAAAGAGCGGATCGGGTTCATGATTTCCTCCATCGGGGGTTGTTCAATCTGATGGGAGGTAGATAGTTCTTTCGGTTCCCGAAATAAATGCATGATTTTGCATGGCGGCAATGCAAATGCTGCATTGCAACATTAACGCATGCTTAAAATGGCAACCGTCCTTTTCAACCGACGTCCAGCACGATCTTGCCGATATGTTCGCCCTCTTCCATGCGCTCATGCGCCCGCCATGCGTCGTTGAGCGGAAAGATCATGTCCATCACCGGGGCGACGCGGCGGGTTGCCAGCAACGGCCACACCCGGCTTTCCAGGCCGGCCGCGACCGATCCCTTGAATTCGACCGTGCGCGGCCGCAGCGTCGAGCCGGTATGGACCAGCCGCTTGATCATGAGCCTGGAAAAATCGGCGCTGGCCACCGCGCCGCCCTGCGTGGCGATCTGGACGATGCGGCCTTCGACTGCGGCGGCGTCGTAGTTGCGGCCGACATAGGCCCCGCCGACCATGTCGAGGATGACGTTGGCGCCCGCGCCGCCGGTCGCCTCCTTGACCACGGCCACGAAATCCTCGTCGCGGTAGTTTATCGCGCGGGCTGCGCCCAGCCTTACGCAGGCTTCGCATTTTTCCGCCGAGCCGGCGGTGGCGATGACGGTGGCGCCGAAGGCCGATGCAAGCTGGATCGCGGTCGTGCCGATGCCGGACGAGCCGCCATGGACCAAAAGCACCTCGCCGGCCTTCAAGGCGCCGCGCTCGAACACATTGTGCCAGACGGTGAAGTAGGTTTCGGGCACGGCGGCCGCTTCCGTGTAGGTAAAGCCGGCAGGCAGCGGCAGCGCGTTGCTGGCATGCACCGTGACATATTCGGCATAGCCGCCGCCCGGCGTCAGCGCGCAGACGCGGTCGCCGACGGCCCAGCGCGCCGCGCCTTCGCCAAGCGCCGCCACTTCGCCGGCGACTTCGAGGCCGGGCAGGTCGGACGCGCCTATGGGCGGCGGATAGGCGCCCTTGCGTTGCAGGACGTCGGGCCGGTTCACGCCGGCTGCATGGACGCGGATCAGGATTTCGCCGGGGGCTGGCTGCGGCACGGCGCGCCGTTCCGGCTTCAGCACCATCGGCCCGCCGGGCGTGGAGATCGCCACCGCGTTCATTTTTTCTGGAATCGTGTGCCGTGCGCTCACCGGGTCGCTCCGCTCTGTTGCTTTTGATCCTTGCCGCTGCCCTATGTATGCTGATTGGCAAATCACGCAAACTATTGGACCCCGATGCGGAGGACCGGCAATGGCGATCTTTGACGACGAACCCAGGAAAAAGCCCAAGCCGCATGAAATCGGGCAGGATCTGTCGCTTCTCGCGCAGAGCGAGTTGCTGGAACGGATAGGATTGCTCCGCGAGGAAATAGCCAGGCTCGAGGCCGAACTCAAGGCCAAGGGCGCGACCAAATCGGAGGCGGAAGCCCTGTTCAGGCGTGGCTAAACGCGGCAAGCGCCGCCGAAAAGCCTGAAACGACGCATCTCTGCGACACTCCCAGCCCACTCTTGACCCGAGCAGCCCGATGTTTGCAGCCTACACACCAATCCTGTCTCTCCTGCGGGGAACGGCATTCCTGCTGGCAGCATCGGGACTGCATGGCCTGCTCATGCCGTTGCGCGGGCAGGCGGAAGGCTTTTCCACGGCGTCGCTCGGCCTGATGGGCACGGCCTGGGCCGGCGGCTTCGTCGCCGGCTGCTTCTTTGCGCCCCGCATCGTGCGGCGCGCCGGCCATGTGCGGGCCTTCGGCACGTTTGCCGCGTCAGCCGCGATCGTTGCGCTTTTGACCGGGCTCATCATCAATGAAACTGTCTGGATCCTGCTGCGCGCCTGTACCGGCTTCGTCATGGCCGGCGCTTTCATGGTCATCGAAAGCTGGCTGAACGAAAAGGCGACCAACGAGACGCGCGGCACGGTATTCGGCATGTATATGATGGTCACCTACGCCTCGATCATGGCCGGGCAGATGATCGTAGCGGCGGGCGATGTGCAATCGGCGTCGCTGTTCATGATTACCGGCATCTTCTTTTGCCTGTCGCTGATCCCGACCGCCGTTTCGAGCGCGTCGCATCCCAAGCCGCTGCAGGATGTTTCGCTTGACCTGAAGGGCCTTTACGCCAATTCGCCGGTTTCGGCCGTCGCCTGCGTGCTGATCGGCATCGCCAACGGCGCATGGGGAACGCTGGGCGCGGTTTATGGCGCGCGCATCGGCGTCTCGACGCCCCAGATCGCGCTGATGATGTCGCTTGTGGTCGTCGCGGGGGCTGCGATGCAGATGCCGGCGGGGCGGCTGTCCGACCGGACCGACCGCCGCTACGTGCTGGCGGGGGCGGCCGGCGGCGCGGCCCTTTTCGCCATCGCGCTGTTTCTGTTCCAGCCGCGTTCGGGCACTTTCGTCATCGTCTTCACGGCGGCCTATGGCGCGTTCGCCTATACGCTCTATTCGATCGCGGTGGCGCATGCCAACGACCATGCCGACGCCGAGGATTTCGTAAAAGTTTCGGGCGGGTTGCTCATGCTTTACGGCTTCGGCACGATGATCGGGCCGTTGCTGGCGGCTGGCCTGATGGGCTGGATGCGTCCGGAAAGCCTGTTCCTGGCCACCGCCTTCGCGCATCTTTGCCTTGCCGGCTACACCATGCTGCGCGTGCGCCGCCGCGCGCCGGTTCCTATCGAGGATCGCGACGCGTTCAAGACGCTGCCGGTCGAACGGTCGATCACGCCGGAATCGCTTCGGCTCGACCCGCGTAGAAAAGATGAAACCGAAGGTTGAGCTTTGATCGGCTTTGCCCCACAAATGAAGCATGATGCAAGTCGACGCGTTTGCCGCCATAGCCGATCCCAACAGGCGCTACCTGCTTGAGGAACTGCGACGCGGGCCTAAGACCGTCAATGAGCTTGCCTCTGGCCTGCCGGTATCGCGCCCGGCCGTTTCCCAGCACCTGAAGGTGTTGCTCGAAGCCGGCCTGGTCAGCGCCACGGCGGAGGGAACGCGCCGCGTCTATGCGGTCAGCAATGGCGGCTTCCTGAAGCTCAACCTGTGGCTGGATCAGTTCTGGGAAGCCTGACTGTCGCTGGAAGCGGCCGCTGCGGGCAAGTTAGTTCGCTATTTCAGACCGGCGTCTGCTACTAAGGGTCGAAGTTATACACACGCGATTGGATAAGCATTTGGTGGAAAATTCCAAGGACACCGCGCGCGCCCGTGCCGACCTGCGCTTCAAGAAGCAGGAAGAGCAGGCCTCCGTCCGGCAAAAGGCGATGGCGGAATATGTCGCAGAGGGCAAGGCGCGCCAGATCAAAACCGACAAGTTGAAGGCCTTGCGGCTCGCCAAGGAAGCCGAGGACCTCGCCAACGCACCGCCCGCGCCGGTCAAGAAGCCGCGCGCGAAAAAGAAGCCTTCCTGACAGACCATTTCGACTAAGAGACCGTTTGATAATTCGCCCTGCCGAGGCATATGGCGTGGTTTTCGGGGTCGCCATAGGCGACGAGCGGAGCGTACACCGGTACGTGAGCACCGGAAGCGCAGAAAACCGCGCCAGATGACCGTCAGGGTAGAATTTCCAAACGGTCTCTAAGAAGCACTTTCAACGCTGGGCGCTATTGTCATCTGCCAGGCAGACCGGAAAATTGTGCTTTTTGTAACTGGAGATATTCATGACGGCCCTGCCACTCGATAAAGCCAACAAGATCATCGATGCCGCTTTCACCAAGGCCGCCGAGCTGAAATTGAAGCCGCTTGGTGTTTCGGTTCTCGATGCCGGCGGGCATCTGGTTGCGTTCCAGCGGCAGGACGGGGCCTCGTTCCTGCGCCTGCAGATCGGCAGCGGCAAGGCTTTTGGCGCGCTGGCGATGGATGCGGGTTCGCGAACGGTCGCGAAGGTAGCGATGGAGCGTCCTCACTTCATGCAGGGTCTGTCGGGCGTTTCCGATGGCCGCGTCGTGCCGGTTCCAGGCGGCGTGCTCGTCCGGGACGGCTCGGGCGCGATCATCGGCGCGGTCGGCATTTCGGGCGACACGTCCGACAATGACGAGGCCGCCGCCATCGCCGGCATTCAGGCGGCAGGCTTTACGCCCGACGCGGGCTAAGCAATTCCAGGAAAAATGGAAGCCGGTTTTCCGTCCGGAATTGCGGGAAAATAAAGAAAAATCTAACTGAGATTGACGTCGCGGCCGGCCGCGCGGATGGAGACCGAAAAGCCGGCCAGAACGTCGATCAGCGCGATGATCGTCAGCGTGAAGAATACGGAGTGGGCCGCGCCCTTCACCAGCAGGAACTCGACCAGATAGGCCACGAAGACGAAGGTCGAGAGAAGGTGGTCCATCACCGAGGCGTTGCTGGTGCGGGTCGATTTCAGGATTTCCACGAAGAAGAAGGCCAGCCCGATCAGCACCATGAGATCGCCGAGCGTCATGGAAAAGACGCCGCCCGACATCATGCCCAGGGTGAAGATCACCGTTGCCCAGGGGTCGCCGGCCGCGCCGACGCCGAGAAAGCCCGCAAGCCCCAGATTGTAGAGGATGAAGGGCACGATCAGCAGGGGAACGGCACCGAGCATTTCAAATCTCCGCATTGCGTGCCTCCTGTAGAAGACGGCAAGCGTTTCGCGTCAAGTATCTTCGATGCGTAGCCCGCCCGATCAAGTGCCCGATCAGGCGTCGCTGGTGATGGAAACGCCGCCGCAAACACGAAAAGACCGGCCAGCGGGCCGGTCATTTGGATACGTATCGCCGATGGAAGCCGGGTTCAGCTTTCCTTCGGCTCCAGAACCTGGCGGCCGCGATACATGCCGGTCTTCAGGTCGATGTGGTGCGGGCGGCGCATTTCGCCGGAATTCTTGTCCTCGACATAGGTCGGGGCCTTCAACGCGTCGGCCGAACGGCGCATGCCGCGCTTGGAGGGAGAGGTTTTTCGCTTCGGTACGGCCATGGATATGCTCCATTACATGGTCAAAAAGCCCCGCATGCCCTCGAAAGGGCCTCTTGCCGGGGCCGGAATCTGAGATAAGTGGGGTGCCTATACACGCCCTCCGTGGTTTTGGCCAGCGCCGCCGCATAATTTTTTCATCGGTTCCGGCTCAATCGAGGCAGCCGACATAGGCGCCGGACCGAGCGGCGCGGTGTTCGATCACGTTCGCCAGCCGCCGCAATCCCTTGCCGGGCTTTGCTGGGTTGCGGGCGATCGGATTGGGCAGGGTAACGGCAAGCAGGGCAGCTTGGCGCCGCGACAGCTTTTTGGCGGAAATGCCGAAGTGATGCTGGGCGGCGGCCTCGATCCCGTAGATGCCGGGTCCCCACTCGGCGATGTTGAGGTAGATTTCCATGATACGCCGCTTCGGCAGGACGGCGTCGAAATAAACGGCCAGCGGCAGTTCGATCAGCTTGCGCAGGCTGGCCAGCGGCCGCGACCACAGGAACAGGTTCTTCACCGTCTGCATGGTGATGGTCGAAGCGCCGCGTGTGGCCTCGCCCTGCAGCGCGTCGTCGACCACCCCCTTCAACTCACGCAGGTCGATGCCGTGATGGAAGCAGAACTGACCGTCTTCCGACATGATGACGGAATGCGCCAGAACCGGCGCCACGTCGTCGATCGAAACCCAGCGCCGGTCATAGCTCGTGAATGTCGCCAGATCCTTCAGCATCAGCGTGGAGACGGGATGGACGAAGGACGGCAGGTAAAGAAGCGTCAATGCCAGCGGCAGGACCGCCACGGCGACGACGCCCAGAATGCCGCGCCGGACCCAGCCCTTTCGTCGGGCGCGGTTCCCCCGTCTTGGCCGTGCCGACATTTCAAGCCTTTCGGATTCGGGCCGTTCAATTTCTGGCCTTGCGGACTCGAGCCTCTCGGTCCCGGGCCATTCGATTTCGGGATCAATGATCGGTTCCGCCACGCCGCCCGCCTTCCGTATCCCCGCTTCCGGCATAATGGTGCTTGGCTTCTTGCGCAACGCCTGAGTGTCGGCTACCGCTCGCCGCCATGACGATAGGCGACCAGATGGCATTGGAGGCAGCGCTTGCCGTGCGCGGGCAGGCGGTGGATGCTGTGTTGCGGCAACTGCTCGAAGATCGGCCGCTTTCGGGCGAGATCGCCCGCCCGGCCGGCCTGATGGCGGCCATGCGCCATGGCGTCCTCAATGGCGGCAAGCGCCTGCGGCCCTTTCTGGTGCTGGAAAGCGCTGCGCTGTTTTCAAGCGATGGCGATGGCGATGGCGAAGCCGCACTGCGGGTCGCGGCCGCGCTTGAATGCGTGCATTGCTATTCGCTGATCCACGACGATTTGCCGGCCATGGACGATGACGATCTGCGGCGAGGACAACCCACGGTGCACAAGGCCTTTGACGAGGCGAGCGCCATCCTGGCCGGGGACGCGCTGCTGACGCTGGCATTCGATATCCTGGCCGACGATGCCACGCTGCTTGCGCCCGAGCGAAGGATAGCACTGGTCTCGGCGCTTGCCCGCGCCGCCGGCGCCGGCGGCATGGCGGGAGGGCAGATGCTCGATCTCGACGCCGAGCGCAACAGGCCCGACGAGGGCGGCATCATCATGCTGCAGGCGATGAAGACCGGCGCCTTGATCCGCTTTGCCTGCGAGGCGGGGCCGATCCTTGCCGGCACGCCGGCGGCAGACCGCGAAAGGCTGGCGGAATTCGGCTCGGCGATCGGTCTTGCCTTTCAACTCGCCGATGACCTGCTCGACGTTACCGCCGATGCCGGGCAGATGGGCAAGGCAACCGGCAAGGATGAAGCCGCCGGAAAAGCCACGCTTGTGGCGCTGCACGGCGTTGCCTGGGCGCGGCAGCAGCTTCAGGGTCTTGTCGGCCAAGCGCACGGCCTGCTTGAGCCTTACGGCGAAAAGGCCGCGCTTTTGAACGCGGCTGCGGTCTTCATCGCCACCCGCGCCAGTTGATCTTCAAACAGCCTCTAAATAAGCGGCGGATCAAGTAAAGCAGCCATCAGAACCAAATTTTAACCCTAATAGAGCGTAATCCCGGCCATTAAAAATGGTGCGTATGGGTTTGGGTTGCGCATGCGGGAATATTCTTCGTTAATCCGGTCCATCCGGATACGGTATGTATCGGGTCTTCTGATCCTTGCGCTGTCGGTTGCCGCCGGCATCTTCCTGCTCAATCAGGCGAGTTCGTACCGTCATCAGGTCGATCGGTTGGGCGGCCACATGGTGAAATTCTCCGGGGATCTCAACGAGGCGTCCAATTTCGCCGAATCCGCCTCTACTTCATGGCGGGCCGATACAAGTGAAGAACTGGCCAAATCCGCGACGGCTCACGCCGACCGCCTGGTCGAGGATATACAAATCCTGTCGGACCAACTCCATGCCATCAATCCACGGCTCGACAAGAGCACGACCAGCGAACTGACATCCGCCTCGGTCAACGGCTATTTGCTGTGGTCGGCGCGCGACATGGTGCGAAACCTCAATCTGATGGCATCGGCAGGCAGCGTTGTCGATTTCCATGCCCACGATATCAGCAACCAGAACAGCCTTTTCGCCCAGCCGATGCTGATCCGCGCCCGGACCGCCATCGACAACGAGCGGCGTCTTGCCGATGCGCATAGCGACAGGCTTCTGGCTTGGGGAACGCTGGTGCTGGCGTTTGCGCTGGCAATCGTTGCGCTGTGGATATTCAGGCCGATGGAAATGGCGATCCGCCGCGCCTTCGCCGAATCCGCCGAATCGTTGTTCAAGGCCGAAGCGGCCGACCGGGCCAAGTCGGAATTTTTGGCCAATATGAGCCATGAGATCAGGACGCCGATGAACGGCGTTCTCGGCATGGCCGAACTGCTCGCCAAGACCGAGCTGAATTCGAGGCAAAAGACGTTCACCGATGTCATCGTCAAGTCGGGCAATGCGCTTTTGACGATCATCAACGACATTCTCGACTTCTCCAAGATCAATGCCGGCCAGCTTACGCTCGATCCGGGGCCGTTCTGCCTGGTGGAAGCGGTCGAGGATGTCGCCACCCTTGTCTCGGCCCGCGTGGCGGAAAAGAACCTCGAACTCATCGTTCGCGTCGATCCGCATCTTCCCGCCTTCGTGGTCGGCGATGCCGGGCGCTTCCGGCAAATCATCACCAACCTGCTCGGCAATGCCGTCAAGTTCACCGAAAAGGGCCATGTGCTGATCGACGTAAGCGGCGAAGTCGTCGATGGCGCGATCCAGATGAAGGTAAGGGTCGAGGATACGGGCATCGGCATCCCGGCCGAAAAGCTGCACAGCGTGTTCGAGAAATTCGCGCAGGTGGACGGTTCCTCCACGCGCCGCCACGAAGGCACGGGCCTCGGCCTCGCCATCAGCGCCCGGCTGATCGATCTGATGGGCGGCAAGATCGGCGTCGAGAGCGAAATCGGGCGCGGATCGGTCTTCTGGTTCACCCTGTCCCTGGCTGTCGATGAAAAGCAGGTACGCGATGAGATCGTGCCGGTGGACGTGACCGGCGCGCGGGTGCTGGTCATCGACGACAATCCCGTCAACCGCAACATCCTGCTCGAACAGTTGCGCGGCTGGGGTTTCGATTGCGCCGCCGCCGAAAGCGGCGCGGTCGGGCTTGCCTTCCTGCACCGGGCCGTCGAACTCGGGGCGTCGGTCGATTGCATCATCCTAGACTACCAGATGCCGGGAATGAACGGCGCCGATGTCGCCAAGGCGATCAGCGGCGACAGCAGGCTGTCGGCCATCCCGGTGGTGCTGCTGACCTCGGTCGACCAGGTCGATTTCGGCAAGCTGATCGTGGATTTCGGCATCGCCGCCTATCTGACCAAGCCGGCACGCTCGGCCGTGCTGCTCGGCACGGTCATTTCGTCCATCCAGAAGGCACGCGCCCAGATCGGCAAGGCGCACTTCGTGCGCGAGCCGGCGGCCAGTCCGAAACCGGCAATCCCGGCCTTTACCGTCATTCGCTCGGCGCCGCAGCCGGTTCCCGACGCATCGCCGCTAAGCGCAAATGGGCCGGTCGATATCCTCATCGCCGAGGACAACGAGATCAACCAACTCGTCTTCGGCCAGATCCTGAGCGGCCTCGGGCTGAGCTACCGGATCGCGGGGAACGGCCGCACTCTGGTCGAGATGTATCGGGCGCTGGCGCCCAAGCTGATCCTGATGGACGTCTCGATGCCGGAAATGAACGGCTACGAGGCCACCCGCGCCATTCGCGCCGACGAGGCGGGGGGCGGCAGGCGTATCCCGATCATCGGCGTGACCGCCCATGCGCTGAAGGGCGACCGCGACAAGTGCATCGAGGCCGGCATGGACGACTATCTGCCCAAGCCGGTGTCGCCCGACCGCCTCGGCGCCAAGATCGGCACCTGGCTCGGCGAGGCGGGAATGGCGAAGAGGGCCTGAACAGGTCGTTCAAGCACGCTCTCGGGCGCTCTAACGCTTTGACTGCTCTACTCAGGCGAGCCGCCCGATCGGGATGATCTCCGGCGACGTGTCGGCATGGGGCGTGCCGTGCCAGTCGCCCAGCCATTGTTCGGCGACCAGTCCTGCGCCTGAAATCAATTCTTCCAGCCCAGCCTTGGCTGGAAACGCAATCTGCGACTGAGCCGAGAGCGTCCGCCGGGCGTCGGCGATCTCGTAAAAGGTCCAGTAGGTGATGGCTTCCGCGCTGTCGCGGCGCACATCGTTCCATGCCCTCACATCGCCATGGCGCGGGTGGAACAGCTGGCGTTGCGATTGTGCCGGCGTCCATTCCAGCCATTCCTGCCGCGCTGGATTGCGCGTGTCGAAAATGAAGCGGCCATTGGGGGAAAGGTGCAGGGCGATCGTCTCCAGCACCGATCGCCGATCATTCTCTGTCAGGAAAACCTGGAAGGCGTGGCCGGTCAGCATGACGAGATCGAAGGTGCGGCCAAGCCGCACGCTGCGCGCATCGGCCTCGATCCACTCGACCGTTCCGGGCCGCTTTCGCGCCACATCCAGCATCGCGGGGGCGGGATCCACGCCGGTAACCTGCCGTCCCTTAGCCAGCGCGGCAGCGAGCAGGCCGGTACCGCAACCAAGGTCGAGCACGGAGCCGGCCTCTTTCGCCAGGGCCACGCAATATTCGAAATCCGCGCCGCCCTCGTTTTCCAGATCGTAGAAGTCGACGAGTTCGGCATCGCGATAGAGACGATCGGCTGGCGTTTGACCGTGATCCATTGGCTTCCTCATCTGTTGCGCATCACGATGCAGGCACCACCGATGCTGCGCAATTTTTGGCAGATGTCGCCGGCACCCGCACGGCTGTCGACCCCGATGCGCACCGCATAGACGCCGCGCCGGCCGATCGGCGTGCGCACGCGGCTGACTACCGGTTCGTACGTGCCCAGCAGCGCCCGGAACCGGCCCTGCACGCGCTGCCATTGCCTGATCGCCGCCGAGCGCCGGAAATTGCCGGCAACCTGCACGCCCCATGGCTTGATGTTGACATTGGCCATGGCGACGGTTTTCGACATGATCGTCGGCAGGCTGCGGCAGGCGACCGAAAACGTCTTTTTCGCATCGAGCGGGCGGATGGTGCCGGCATGCGTGCGGTCGGTAAAATTGTCGGCCGGCTCGCCCATCACGCCGAGCACGTATTCCTCGGTTTCCAGCGGCAGGAAGCCGCCGCTTGCCAGCCAGCGCGAAACCCGGCTTTCGCCGGCATTGTAGGCGGCAGCCGCCAGGCCGAGATTGCCGAAGCCGGTTTTCAGTTCGCCGAGATAGCGGGCGGAAGCGGGAATGGCCTGCTCGATGTCGAACGGATTGGCGAGGCCACGCATCTTGGCCGTTCCGGGCATGAATTGCGCGATGCCCTCCGCACCGACCGGGCTGACGGCATTGGGATCGAAGCGGCTTTCCTTCCAGATCAGCCGGGCGAAGAAATCCCTGGGCAGGCCGTTTTGCCGTGCATGCGCCTCGATCAGGTCGCAGGCGCGGCCGACCAGTTTCTGGCGTTCGGTCAGCGAGGGGCCGGCAACTGCAACGCTGGCCCAGATGGTGCAGAAAGCAAGCACGCAGGCGGCGAACCGGCCCCGCATGCGCTATTCGGCGGCGGCTTGGCCGCCTTGCCCGAAGCGCTGCTCGATATAGGCGGCGACCATTTTTTCGAAATCTTCGGCGATGTTGGGGCCGCGCAGCGTCGCCGCCTTCTTGCCGTCGACGAACACGGGAGCCGTCGGCGTCTCGCCGGTGCCGGGCAGCGAAATGCCGATATCGGCATGCTTGGACTCGCCGGGGCCGTTGACGATGCAGCCCATGACCGCGACCTTCAAATTTTCGACGCCGGGGTATTTTTCGCGCCAGACCGGCATGTTCTTGCGCAAGTCTTCCTGGATGTTCTGCGCCAGCTCCTGGAACACGGTCGAAGTGGTGCGGCCGCAGCCGGGGCAGGCCGCGACGATCGGCACGAACTGCCGGAAACCCATGGTCTGCAACAATTCCTGCGAAACCTGCACTTCGCGGGTGCGGTCGCCGTTCGGCTCCGGCGTCAGCGAGATGCGGATGGTGTCGCCGATGCCCTGCTGCAGCAAGATGCCCATGGCGGCGGACGAGGCGACGATGCCCTTCGAGCCCATGCCGGCTTCGGTGAGGCCGAGATGCAGCGCATGGTTGGAGCGCGTCGCAAGCTCGGTATAAACGGCGATCAGGTCCTGTACGCCGCTGACCTTGGCGGACAGGATTATTTTTTCACGCGCGAGGCCGATTTCTTCCGCCATTTCGGCCGAGAGAATGGCCGACTGCACGATGGCCTCGCGCATGACCTGTTGGGCGGTCAGCGGAAAGCCTCGTTCCTGGTTCTGGTCCATCAACCGGGTCAGCAGCTCCTGGTCGAGCGAGCCCCAGTTGACGCCGATGCGCACCGGCTTGTCATGCCGGATCGCCATCTCGACGATGTCGGTGAATTGCCGGTCGCGCTTGTCCTTGAAGCCGACATTGCCGGGATTGATGCGGTACTTCGCCAGGGCCTCGGCGCAGGCCGGATGGTCGGCAAGAAGCTTGTGGCCGATATAATGGAAATCGCCGACCAGCGGCACATCGATGTTGAGCCGTTGAAGCCGTTCGTGGATTTTCGGCACGGCAGCGGCACTCTCGTCGCGATCGACGGTAATGCGCACGATTTCCGAGCCGGCGCGGTGAAGCGCCGCGACCTGGGCTACGGTTCGGTCGATATCGGCGGTGTCGGTGTTGGTCATCGACTGCACCACGACCGGCGCGCCGCCGCCGACCAGGACGCCGCCGACATCGACGCCGACCGAGGTCCGGCGCGGGAAGGGGGAGGAAAAATATCCGGTCATGCCGGTCGTCGCCTCATACTGGTTGCGAAGCGCCGCGCCTGTCGGCGCAGGGGCCGCCTGTACGCGTTCGGCCATGAGGTGGAGGACGATCACTGTCTTGTCAATGCCGGAACGGGCACGGCGCGGAAATCTTGACCTGCGCCGCTGTCGCACCGGGAGGCCGGACCGGGCAGGGCGTACGCCGTTCAAATAGGGTGGACACGCGGCCATGGAATACCCATTTTAGGGGAAATCAAACGCCGATGGAGACAAGTATGGCCGACTACCGCAAGACGACGGAAGCCGTTTCCGCCCTTTCACCCGAACAATATCGCGTCACCCAGCAGAACGGCACCGAGCGGCCGGGAACCGGCGAATATCTGAACAACGAAAAGCCGGGCATCTATGTCGACATCGTATCCGGCGAGCCGCTGTTCGCCTCGGCCGACAAGTTCGAATCCCATTGCGGCTGGCCGAGCTTCACCAAGCCGATCGAGCCGGCCCATGTTAGCGAACTGACCGACGCCACGCTGGGCATGGTGCGCACCGAAGTGCGTTCTGCCCATGGCGACAGCCATCTGGGCCATGTCTTTCCAGATGGTCCGCAGGATAGAGGCGGGCTGCGCTATTGCATCAATTCGGCCTCGCTGCGCTTCGTTCCGCTTGAGGCGATGGAAGCCGAAGGCTACGCGGATTATGTCGATCAGGTGGAGGTGGTATCATGAGTGAGGAACGCGCGGTTCTGGCCGGCGGCTGTTTCTGGGGCATGCAGGATCTGGTGCGCCGCATGCCGGGTGTGATTTCCACGCGCGTCGGCTATAGCGGCGGCGACGTGCCGAATGCGACCTATCGCAATCACGGTAGTCATGCCGAGGCCATCGAGATCGTCTTCGATCCGGACAAGACCAGCTTTCGCATACTGCTGGAATTCTTCTTCCAGATCCACGATCCGTCCACGCCGAACCGGCAGGGCAACGACAGGGGTGCAAGCTATCGTTCCGCGATCTTCTATACCGATGAGGAACAGAAGCGGGTGGCGCTGGACACCATCGCCGATGTCGACGCCTCCGGGCTCTGGCCCGGCAAGGTGGTGACGGAAGTGACGCCGGTCAGCGATTTCTGGGAAGCCGAACCGGAGCACCAGGATTATCTCGAGCGCATTCCCAACGGCTATACCTGCCATTTCGTGCGCCCCGACTGGAAATTGCCGCGCCGGGCGAATGCCGCCTGAGTCGATGGCGGGGCTGACCGGGCGTCAATCTGTGAGGTTTTCCAAGGCCATGCGGCCGTCGCCCTTCCTATGAAGGCGTTAGAGGTGGCGGCCGTAGGTTTCGTTAATGGCAGAGCCTGTCTTGAAACTGCAACGCGACTCTGCCTATTTAGAGCGTATCACCGCCTTTCATGGTGATCTGGTTGTTCTTGATGCGAAAGGAAAGACACTGAGAACAGCACTTCGGAAGAAGGCCGACATCATGCCTTCACCGGCCGGGATCAGCGTAAACGACGCCGCTTCCCGCGCCATCAACGTGGTTCTTGCCAGTCTCGATGACTCCAAGGCCGAAAACATCGTCTCCATCGACATTCAGGGAAGATCGAGCCTCGGCGACTATATGGTCGTCGCGTCGGGCCGGTCGCACCGTCATGTCGCGGCGGTCGCCGATCATCTCCTCAAGGCGCTGAAGGAGGCCGGCTTGGGCACCGCTCGCGTCGAGGGCCTGGCCGGCGCCGACTGGGTGCTGATCGATTCGGGCGACATCATCGTCCATATCTTCAGGCCCGAGGTTCGCGACTTCTACAATCTGGAAAAGATGTGGCAGACGCCGGATCTCGAGGAAGAGACGCTGCACTGACAAGCCGCAGCGTCTCGGCAGGGCCGGTATGAAGTTGATCGTCCATGCCGTGGGCCGGCTGAAGGCTGGCCCCGAGCGGGAATTGGCGGACCGCTATTTCGACCGCCTGGCAAAGAGCGGCCCGGCGGTCGGGATCGAATTCTCCGGCATAACGGAAATCGTGGAAAGCCGTGCCCAGACCGCGACCGAGCGCCGCCGCGAGGAGGGGCAGCGTCTGCAAGCGCATCTCCAGGCCGGTACGGCGCTGGTGCTGCTCGACGAGCGCGGCAAGAGCCTGCCATCGGAAGAACTGGCGGGGCGCATCGGGCTGTTGCGCGACAGTGGCCGCAAGGCGATGCTGGTGGCGATTGGCGGTGCGGATGGCCATGACGCGTCGCTGCGCGACCAGGCGGAACTGGTGCTGTCCTTCGGCGCGCTGACCTGGCCGCACCAATTGGTGCGGGTGATGCTGGCCGAGCAGCTTTACCGGGTGACGACGATCCTTGCCGGGCATCCCTACCATCGATCGTGATTTTCTTGCGATTGGTCCCGACGCCCGGATTTTCGCCCCAATGGCGCGCATAACCGCTGAACGACCGGGCTTGGCGAACATGGTTGATGGTTCGTTAACGATGCAGCCAATACAGTCGGCCTCGAATGTCTGAAGACGGAAAATCCAGGGTGGGCTTTTGGCGCGGCTGCGTTATTGCGGCGGCGTCCCTGCTTTTTGTGGGCCATGTAGTTGTAGGCCGTGTACAGGCGCAGGATGCGTCCGATGCCGCCCCGGACCCCGACCGGAGCCGGACGGAGTACGAAAGCGTCTCGCACGAGATCACCCTGTCGGCGGAGCGGATGGCCAGGCTTGCCGCCGACATCGCCACGGTCAAGAAGGACCATGCGTCGATCACGGCGGCGCTGATCCAGTCCGCCAAGACCGAGCAGAAGATCGGCCAGGACATCGAGGAAATCGCCGGCAAACTGGAAGGGTTGAAGGGCAAGGAGGCGATCATCCGCGCCTCCCTGGCCAAGCGCCGCGACGTGCTGGCCGAAGTGCTGGGCGCGCTGCAGCGCATGGGCCTCAACCCGCCGCCGGCGATCCTGGTGAAGCCCGAGGACGCGCTGTCGTCGGTGCGCAGCGCCATCCTTTTGGGTGCGGTCGTTCCGGAATTGCGCGCACAGACCGAGATCCTGGTTTCGGACCTCAAGGAATTGTCCAAGGTCACGGCTTCCATCGAGGCCGAGCGCCTCAGGCTGACCACGACGGTCGGCGAACAGGTGGCGGAAAAGCAGCGCCTGACCATGCTGCTCGCCGCCAAGCGGAAACTGGAGGCCGATACCGAATCGGCGCTGGCCGAAGAGAAGCAGAGGTCGCAAGATCTCGCGGCCAAGGCCAGAAGTCTCAAAGAATTGATCGCCTCGCTTGACGGCGAGGCCGAGCGAAGGCGCAAGGCGGACGATGCGGCAAGGGCTGCCGCCGAGAAAGCCCAGGCCGAGGCGACGACCGATCAGGAACGTGACGCCGCCAAGGCCGAACTGGCCTCGTTGCCCGTGCCGGAAGCCAACCGCCTTGCCGCTTCTGCGCCGTTTGCGGCCCTTAAAGGGCAGGTTTCCTTGCCGGTGACAGGCAAGATAAAGCGCCGCTTCGGCGCTAGCGACGGCAATGGCGCGGCCATGCTTGGCGACATGGTTGCGACACAATCGAGCGCCATCGTTACCGCGCCAGCGGATGGGAAAATTTTATATGCGGGGCCGTTCCGTTCTTACGGTCAACTCTTGATCCTTGATGCCGGCGACGGCTATCATGTCGTGTTGGCGGGAATGACCACGTTGAACGTCGCGTCGGGCCAGTCCGTGCTCGCGGGAGAACCAATAGGCGCGATGGGCGAGGCAAGGGTGGCAAGCGCCACGGCTTCGTTGGATGAAAACAGTACGCCGGAACTCTATGTAGAGTTTCGCAAGGATGGAAAACCCGTCGATCCGGCCCCCTGGTGGGCGGACCGTCTCTCTGGAAGGACGTGAATATGCGGAAATTGTCGCTCTTGCTTGCCGGTGCCTTGATGGGCGCATCGGCCATGAGCCTCGTCTACGGCGCGCCCGGCTCGACGGCCAATGCGGCTGCTTCCGAGACCTACAAGCAACTGGCCATCTTCGGCGATATCTTCGAGCGGGTGCGGTCGCAATATGTGACGCCGCCCGACGACAAGGCGCTGGTGGAGAATGCCATCAACGGCATGCTGACCTCGCTTGACCCGCATTCGTCCTATATGAATGCGGAAGCGGCCCAGGACATGCGCGTCCAGACCAAGGGTGAGTTCGGCGGCCTCGGCATCGAGGTCACGATGGAAGACGATTTGGTCAAGGTCATCACCCCGATCGACGATACGCCCGCCGCCAAGGCCGGCGTGCTGGCCGGCGACTTCATCGCCAAGATCGACGGCACCGAAGTTCGCGGTATGACGCTGAACGACGCGGTCGACAAGATGCGCGGCGCGGTGGCGACGCCGATCAAGCTGACCATCCTGCGCAAGGGCGCCGACAAGCCGATCGAACTGACGGTCGTGCGCGCCGTCATCAAGGTCAAGGCGGTGAAATACCGGGTCGAGAACGACATCGGCTACATGAAGATCACCTCGTTCACCGAAAAGACCTATGACGATCTGCAGAGCGCGATCAGCACGATCAAGAAGCAGATCCCCAAGGACAAGCTGAAGGGCTACGTGCTTGACCTGCGGCTCAATCCCGGCGGGTTGCTCGATCAGGCGGTGAGCGTGTCCGATACGTTCCTCGATCGTGGCGAAGTGGTTTCGACGCGCGGCCGCGATCCGAAGGACATCACCCGCTTCGACGCCCGGCCGGGCGACGATATCGACGGCAAGCCGCTGATCGTGCTCGTCAATGGCGGTTCGGCGAGCGCCTCCGAAATCGTGGCGGGCGCATTGCAGGATCTGAAGCGGGCCACCGTCGTCGGCACACAGTCCTTCGGCAAGGGTTCGGTGCAGACCATCATCCCGCTCGGCGAAAACGGTGCGTTGCGGCTGACGACGGCGCTTTATTACACGCCAGCTGGCAAATCGATCCAGGGCAAGGGCATTACCCCCGACATCAAGGTGGAGCAGCCGCTGCCGCCGGAATTGCAGGGACGCGACCTGACGCGCGGCGAGTCGGACCTCAAGGGCCATATCAAGGGCGCTGACGAAAGCGACACCGGCTCGGGTTCGGCCGCCTATGTGCCGCCGGATCCCAAGGACGATCTGCAACTGATCTATGCCGAGGAACTGCTGCGCGGCCAGAAGACCGATCCGTCCTTTCCGCCCAATCCCGAAAAGGCGGTCATGAACAACCAATAGGCCGCCGGGCAATGGTGTCTGGCTGACCGATAGAAGCAATGCGATGCTGCCGGGGCTGAAAGGTTCCGGCAGTTTGATTCGCCCACAGTTTGATTCGGGGGGGTCGCGGTTTGAATGGACGCTTGCGCCAAGGGGGGCGGCTTGGCTGACATCAAGGACATCGAACGGCCGCTCGGGCAGGCTGCCCGGCCGCAGCGAAGTTCGGTGCGGCTGCGCCCCGGCACCGTAGCTGCGGCGTTCGGCGTTTTGGCGGTCATTGGCGTTTCCGGCGCCATCGCGCTGCGGGAAAAGCCGTTTCGCAAGCCGGAAACCGTCGCCGTTTCGATTCCGGCCGTGGCAAGTCCGGTACAGTCGCCGGTAGCGACGGACGCCAAGCCGCCCGCCAAAGCCGCGCCGGCGCAACCGGACAGCGGGCCGAAGATCATTCATGTCGAGACAGAGGAAGGCGATGCGCCGCCGCGTGGCGCCATCGTCATTCACGATCCCTCGACCCTTGGCCAGAATCTGAGGGTAGCGCACCTTCCCGACAAGGCCCTGATCGAGGACAGCGCCACGGGACCGCTGCCGATCCGCAGCGCCGATGGAAGGCGTCCGTTTGATGTCTATGCAAGGCCGTGGTCGGGCAGCCGCGGGGCGCGGGTGGCCATCGTCATCGGCGGGCTTGCCGTTTCGCAGACGGGAACGCAGGCGGCCATCGCCAAACTGCCGGCGGAGGTCACGCTGGCCTTCGCGCCGCAGGGCAACTCGATCGGCCGCTGGATGCAGGAGGCGCGCCGGCTCGGCCATGAGATCGTCATGCAGGTGCCGCTGGAGCCGTTCGACTATCCGAACGTCAATCCCGGCCGCAACACGCTGACCATCGATGCCGGTGCGGACGAGAATTTGAAAAATCTGCTCTGGGCGCTGTCGCGGACCACCAACTACACCACCGTGATGAACTATATGGGCGCCCGGTTTTCCGCCGACAAAGCGGCCATGGAGCCGATCATGGCCGAACTTGGCAAGCGCGGCCTCGGCTATCTCGACGATGGCTCTTCGGCGCGCAGCGTGGCCCCGGAACTGGCCCTGAAGGACCGGGTGCCGCTGGCCGTCGCCGACACGGCGATCGATGCGGAGCAGGATCGCGGCGCCATCCTGAAGAAACTCGACGAACTGGAAGCGACGGCGCGCGCCAAGGGTTTTGCCGTCGGTACCGGTTCGGCCTTCGACGTGACCGTCGAAACCGTGACGGCATGGATTGCCGAGGCGAAGAAACGCGGCATCGAGATCGTGCCGATCTCGGCGGTAGCCAGCGACCCGGAAAAGGGGTGAACCGTGGGCAAGAGCACGCACAAGGTCACGGGCAAAAAAATCGATCCTGAAAGCCTGCCTTACCGTCCCTGCGTCGGCATCATGGTGCTCAACGCACAGGGGTTGGTCTGGGTCGGGCGTCGCATCGCCGAGCCGGACAGTGAGTTTTCCGGCGCGGTGAAGCTGTGGCAGATGCCGCAGGGCGGCATCGACAAGGGCGAAGAGCCGCTCGAGGCGGCACGCCGCGAAATCTTCGAGGAGACGGGCATGGAAAGCCTGACCCTGGTCGAGGAATCACCGGACTGGATAAATTACGACCTGCCGACCGACCTCGTCGGCGTCGCTCTCAAGGGAAAATATCGCGGGCAGACGCAGAAATGGTTCGCTTTTCGCTTCGAGGGCGACGAGCGCGAAATCCGCATCAATCCGCCGCCGGCGGGTGAAAAAGCCGAGTTCGACGAATGGGCATGGCGGCCGATGGCCGACCTGACTGGACTGATCGTTCCGTTCAAGCGCAAACTGTACGCCGACGTCGTGGCGGCGTTCCGGCATCTCGCCCCGTAAGACCTGCCGGCTGGAGGCCTGGAGCAGGGTGCCAGCCTGACCGTTCAGGGGCAACGACGCTTCCGTGCGCTGTGCGGAGCCGATCGCCCATCTTTCGGGAGAATCTGCGAGTATTGCCTGTCTTTGGCAAGGATCGTGCGTCCATCCCATGTTACAAGCATGGTTGTGTCGTTTGAACCGAGACGGACGGAAGGAATCGGGTTTGGACATGAACCAGATTTTGATAAAAAGCCCCATGGCGGACCAGCCGGGCCTCACCGCTGCCGGAGCGGTCCTGACCATCGATCTGGGCGCGATCCGCGAGAATTACCGGCGGCTGAAGGCGCAGTTGGGCGGTGTCGCCTGTGCCGGCGTGGTCAAGGCCGATGGCTACGGGCTAGGTGCCGCCGAAGTGGCGACCGCTCTTGCCGGGGAAGGCTGCGATACCTTTTTCGTCGCGCATCTGGACGAAGGCTTGGCGCTGCGCGGCGTGCTCGGGGCAAAACCGTCGATCTATGTGCTGAACGGCATCCTGCCCGGCGCGGAGATGGAAGCGGTGACTGCCGGCCTTGCGGCGGTGATCAACAGCACGGAGCAACTCGCCGGTTGGCGGGAGGCTGCGCAACGCGCGGCCAAGAAGCTGCCGGCGGCGATCCAGGTGGACAGCGGCATGTCACGGCTGGGCATGGCCCCTCGTGAAGTCGAGGCGGCGGCAGGCGATGCAGGGGCGTTCGAGGGCCTCGATATAAGGCTGGTGATGAGCCATCTGGCCTGCGCCGACGAGCCGGAACATCCGGCCAATCGCGCCCAGTTGCAGGAATTCAACCGGTTGCGCGCCATGCTGCCGGCGGCGCCCGCGTCGTTGGCCAATTCGTCGGGTATTTTCCTTGGTTCCGCCTATCATTTCGACCTGGCCCGGCCGGGGGCCGCCCTTTACGGCATCAATCCGACGCCCGCCTCGAAAAACCCGATGCTGCCGGTCGTGCGGCTGGAAGCGAAAGTGATCCAGACGCGCACGCTCGAAGCCGGGGCAGGCATCGGCTATGGCCATACCGTCGTCACCGACGGGCCGCTCAGGGTGGCGACGATCGCGCTGGGCTATGCCGACGGATGGCGTCGGCGCGCCATGGCTGCCGCCCATCTCGATGCCACAAGCCTACCCTTTGTCGGCCGGGTGTCGATGGATTCCATCATTCTCGACATTTCAGCCCTTCCGGAAGGTCGCCTGAAAGCCGGCGACTATGTGCAGATGATCGGCCCTTCGCAAACGCTGGACGAGGTTGCGGGTTTTTCCGGCACGATCGGCTACGAGGTGCTGACAAGCCTCGGTCATCGCTTCCATCGCCGCTACCTGGGCGCTTGACAAGGACCATCATGTCACCCACGTTCTTCCCTATGAGCAACCTTGCGCCCAGCCAGACTTTTTTCCGGGTATGCCCGATCGCGGGATCCTAGCCCCGGCTCGACCGCACATCGCGGCCGGGCGGTGCGGGGCCTTTTTTCCAGTAAGTTGACCATCCGAGCGCTTTCGCCTGAGGCGAGGCGCTCGTTCTCCATGAAACATCAATCCCGGACTTCGGTTCCGGGTGGCCGTCGACGCGCATCGCATGCGCCGCCGGACCTGAAGAGGACAATTCAATGCAAGAAGCGACCAAGCATCGCGCGCAACTCGATATCCTGGTGGGCGCGACCGATCACAACAGGCTGACCGGCCTGGCGCAAACGGCACTCGACCGGGTGCCGGAGATAGCCGAAGACCTTTTGGCCGAAATGGATCGGGCGACGATCACCGATCCGGTGCCCGAAAATGTCGTGCGCATGGGCTCCAGCGTCATGTTCCGCAGCGGCGGCGAGGAAGCAAAGCGCATCACGCTCGTCTATCCCGGACAGGCGGACATTGCGCAAAACAAGATCTCGATCCTGACCCCGCTCGGAACGGCGCTGATCGGGCTGGCTGCCGGTCAATCGGTGGTCTGGATCGCCCGCGACGGCAAGGAGCGGGTGCTTGAGATCGCACAGGTCGAGCCTCCGGCCGCCGGCCTCTCGTCATGACGGGGAATGCGGAAGAGGCGCGCCGGCCCTGTTGCCTGACGACCAAGGATTTCTCCATCCTGGAGGCGATGCTGGAGCGTCGGATTGCCTCTGGCGATCCTATCCTTGCCCTGTTGCGGCAGAAACTGGCGGACGCAACCGTCGTTTCCGTCCTGTCGGTCGAGGCCGACGTGGCGACGCTGAACAGCCGGGTGATATTCCGGGTCGACGCAGGGGAGGCGGAAACACGCACGCTCGTGCAGCAGGACGCTCGCGGGCCGGTCGGCCTGAACCTGCCGGTAAGCACCATGCGCGGCCTGTCGATGCTGGGCATGTCCGAGGGAAACAAGGTGACGGTGGTGCGGCCTGGCGGCGGACGGGAAACCATCCTGATCGAAAAGGTCGTTTACCAGCCGGAGGCGGCCAAGCGAAGCCTCGCGGCGCGGGACCAGCCGTCCGTGCCGACGGGACGGCCGGCACTTCGGCTGGTCCACAGTGCCGCGTCTGATGTCCAGCCCCTTGGCGAGAAGTGGAAAATGCGGCAGACACGCCATGATGACGACGATCCGGGTCCGTCGGCAGCCTGACGGCCCCGGCCATTAGATGCCTGACGGCCCGGCAAGGAGAGTAGACGATGAAAGTATTGGTGCTGGGCGGCGGCGTGATCGGCGTGACCACGGCTTATTATCTGACCGAGGCCGGCCATGAGGTGACGGTGATCGACCGACAGCCTGGCCCGGCGCTTGAAACCAGCTTTGCCAATGCGGGCGAGGTGTCGCCCGGCTATTCTTCGCCCTGGGCGGGGCCCGGCGTGCCGGTGAAGGCGATCAAATGGCTGACGATGAAATACGGGCCGCTGGTCATCCGGCCTGCTCTCGACCTGAATATGTGGAGCTGGGTCTCCAAGATGCTGCGCAACTGCACGGCGGAGCGCTACGCGGTGAACAAATCGCGGATGGTGCCGATCGCCGAATACAGCCGCGATGTGCTGAAGGCGCTGAGGACCTCGACCAACATCGCCTATGACGACCGCGCCAAGGGCACGCTGCAACTGTTCCGCAAGCAGTACCAGCTTGACGGGATCGGCGGCGATGTCGCGGTGCTCAAGCAGTATGGCGTGCCCTTCAACGTGCTCGACCAGGACGGCTGCATCGCCGCCGAGCCGGGCTTGGCTTCGGTGCGCGAAAAGTTTGTCGGCGGCCTGCAATTGCCGGGCGACGAGACCGGCGACTGCCAGATGTTCACCACGCGGCTGTCGGAGATCGCCGTCGCGGCGGGCGTCCGCTTCGAGTACGGCGTGACGCTGAATGCGATCCATACCGACAAGGGCCGCATCACCGGTTGCTCGACCAGCGCCGGCGAGAAGAAGGCGGACGCCTATGTCATGGCGATGGGCAGCTATTCGCCGATCTGGATGCGCAAGCTCGGCCAGCCTATCCCGGTCTATCCGATCAAGGGCTATTCGATCACCGTGCCGATCGTCAACGCCAAGGCAGCACCCGAATCGACGGTGATGGACGAAACCTACAAGATCGCCATCACAAGGCTCGGCGATCGCATCCGCGTCGGCGGCACCGCCGAGATCGCCGGCTACGATCTGTCGCTGCATCCGGGGCGGCGAAAGACGCTGGAACATTCCGTCGGCGATCTGTTCCCAGGTGCCGGCGACCTCGGTGCGGCCACGTTCTGGACCGGCTTGCGGCCGATGACGCCGGACGGGCCGCCCATCATCGGGGCGTCGAAATACCCGAACCTCTACCTCAACACGGGGCACGGCACGCTTGGCTGGACCATGGCGTGCGGCTCGGCTCGGGTGCTTTCCGACATCGTTTCCGGCCGCAAGCCGGATATCGACGCCAGCAAGCTCGGCCCGGAGCGCTACGCTTCCTGATCTACAGGAAAAGCGCGCGCTCGCTCTCGACGGCCTTGGTGATGTAGCTGGCGACAAGCTGGACGCGGCGCATCGGCCTCACCGATTCATGATAGACGAGCCAGTAGGCGCGGCGGATGGGCGCGACGATGTCGACTGGTATAAGGTCTGGCATCGAGCGCGCGATGAAAGTGTGCAAGATGCCGATGCCGGCGCCGGCGCGCACCGCTTCGGCCTGGCCAAGCGCGGATGAAATGGCGAAGGCGCTGCGCCATTCCGGGCTGAACTCGGCGTCATAGTCCAGCGACGGGCTGACGATGAGGTCCGGCACGTAGCCGATCAGCGTGTGGGTTTTCAGTTCCGCGGCCGATTTCGGCAGGCCGTTCGCCTTGGCGTAGGCGCGCGAGGCGAACAGGCCGAGTGTGTAGTCGACCAGTTTGCCCGCCACCAGCCGCCCCTCGGTCGGGCGCTCGACGGTGATGGCGATGTCGGCTTCGCGCCGCGACAGCGAAAACGAGCGCGGCACCGGCACCAACTGGATGGTCAGTTCCCGGTGCGCTGCCGTCAGGCTGCCTAGATGTTTCGCCAGGAATGCCACGCCAAAGCCGTCCGGCGCGCCGATGCGCACCGTGCCGGAGATGTCGTCGCCCTCGCCGGCAAGCGTCGAGCGGGCCGCGATCATGTCGGCCTCCATGCGCTCGGCAATGTCGAGGAAGCGTGTCCCGGCCGGCGTCAGTTCGCTGCCGGTGGTGAGGCGGCGAAACAGCTTTGCCCGCAACGCCTCCTCCAGGGCTGCGATGCGGCGCGAGACGGTGGCGTGGTTCAGTTCCAGCCGCCTTGCCGCACCGAGGAACTGCCCGGCGCGGGCGACCGCCAGGAAGATGCGCACGTCATCCCAGTTCATGGGACGGAGCGCCGGTGGCGGTTTGGGAAGGTCGGGAATAGAGCATCATCATCTGCATGAAAGCATATTCCACCACTGAGCGTATATCAAATTATGCACAACGGTTGCGTTTCGGCTCACGTTGCCATTGGGCGGGCAAAGGCCGACAATGGGCCTTCATCCATTTGCACCTCGGGCCATCAGGGAGAAAAAAATGATCCATTACGGGCACTATATCGGCGGCAAGAACGTCAAGGGCACTTCCGGACGCGAAGCCGACGTGTTCCAGCCGCTCGACGGCACGGTGCGCGCCAAGGTGGCGCTTGCTTCCAAGTCGGAACTTGATGCGGCCGTCGCCAATGCGAAAGCGGCACAGCCGGCGTGGGCGGCGACCAACCCGCAGCGCCGCGCGCGCGTTTTCATGAAGTTCCTCGAACTGGTGACGCGCGACAACGACGCGCTGGCCGAGCTTTTGGCTCGCGAGCACGGCAAGACCATTCCCGACGCCAAGGGCGACATTTTGCGCGGCGTCGAAGTCGTCGAGTTCGCGCTTGGCATCCCGCATCTGCTGAAGGGCGAGTTCACCGAGGGTGCCGGCCCCGGCATCGACCTTTATTCGATCCGCCAGCCGCTCGGCGTCGTTGCCGGCATCACGCCGTTCAACTTCCCGGCCATGATCCCGATGTGGAAGTTCGCCCCGGCCATCGCCTGCGGCAATGCCTTCATCCTCAAGCCTTCCGAGCGCGATCCCGGCGTGCCCATGAAACTGGCCGAACTGATGACCGAAGCCGGCCTGCCGGACGGTATCCTCAACGTCGTCAACGGCGACAAGGAATCGGTCGATGCCATCCTCGACCATCAGGACATTTCGGCTATCGGCTTCGTCGGCTCGTCGGCGATCGCGCAATATATCTACGAGCGCGCCGCCCAGACCGGCAAGCGCTGCCAGTGCTTCGGCGGCGCCAAGAACCACATGATCATCATGCCCGACGCCGACATGGACCAGGCGGTCGATGCGCTGATCGGTTCCGGCTACGGTGCCGCCGGCGAGCGCTGCATGGCGGTGTCGGTTGCGGTTCCCGTCGGCAAGGCGACCGGCGACAGGCTGATGGAAAAGCTGATCCCGCGCGTCGAGAGCCTGAAGATCGGCCCCTCGACCGATCCGGCAGCCGACTTCGGCCCGCTGGTCACCGCTGCGGCGCTGGAGCGCGTGAAGAATTATGTCGAGATCGGCATCAAGGAAGGGGCAAAGCTTGCCGTCGATGGCCGCGGCTTCAAGATGCAGGGCTATGAGAACGGCTTCTATATGGGCGGCTGCCTGTTCGATAACGTGACGCCGGACATGCGCATCTACAAGGAAGAAATCTTTGGCCCGGTTCTGTCGGTGGTGCGCGCACACGATTTTGAAGAGGCGGTGCGTCTGCCGTCCGAGCATGAATATGGTAACGGCGTCGCCATCTTCACCCGCGACGGCGATGCCGCGCGCGATTTCGCTGCCCGCGTCCAGGTCGGCATGGTCGGCATCAACGTGCCGATCCCGGTGCCGGTTGCCTACTACACGTTTGGCGGCTGGAAGAAGTCCGGCTTTGGCGACCTCAACCAGTACGGCCCGGACTCGGTGCGCTTCTACACCAAGACCAAGACGGTCACCCAGCGCTGGCCATCGGGCGTCAAGGAAGGCGCAGAGTTCGCCATGCCGACCTCCTGAGTCGGCTTTCGGGCCAATCCCGATATTGAAAAAGGGCGCTGCTTCGGCCGCGTCCTCTTTTGTTTTTGGCTGCTGCCTGAGCTTAACGCCGTGCAGCCGCCTCGGCATGGGCGCAGAGCAGCGCCATCAAGCGTTCGGCGTCCGCGGCCGCTAAATCCTCGTCGCCGGACAGGATGGAGCGGATCAGGCCGACATGGTGCTCGGCGGCTTCGGCCAGCCCGGTCTCGGCCCGGTAGCGAAACCAGAAGCGGCGGCTGTGGGTCTGCAGGGGTGCGGCCAGCCGTGCGGCAAAAATGTTGTCGGCGGCGAAGGCCAGCGCTTCGTCGAACGCCTTGTCGGCTTCGAGGAAGGCCTGCACGCTGCTGGAGACGGCGGCCCCCTGCATGGCAAGCGCCGCAGCGTGGAAACGGTCGGTGGCGGCGCGGGTGACGTAGCGCGCGGCCGAGCGGGCCAGCACGATCTCGACGCCGCGTCTCGCATCCAGCACCCGTACCCAATCGCCGGCATGCAGCGGCGCAATGGCGATGCCGGCGCGGGGCCTGATGTCGAGCAGGCCTTCCCAGGCAAGCCGCTGGATCGCCTCGCGCACCGGGGTTCGCCCAAGCCCGAGCCTGTCGATGAGCGTGCCTTCGGTAACGAAGCTACCGGGGGCCAGTTCGAGCATGACGATCATGCGTTCCAGTGCCCGGTAAGCCCGTATGGCGGCTGGCTCGGAGGCTGAGGCTTCTTCCGTAAGCGCCACGAATATCTCCTGATATATTGCCTGCATATCATAGCTTGAATCGCATTGACAGCCGGCACGCAGCTTTGATATGCGGTAGATATATCAGATGGAGAGCCACTATGTGGTCTGGAATTTTTCCTGCCGTCACTACCAAGTTCACCGAGGACGACCGTCTCGACCATGCCCAGATGGAGCGCTGCTTTGCACTTCAAATGGATGGCGGCTGTGACGGAATCGTCGCCTGCGGCTCGCTTGGCGAGGGGCCGATGCTGTCGATCGACGAGCAGTTCGAAGTGTTTCGCACGGCACGAAAGATCGCTGGCGGGCGAGCGCCGCAAGGCGGTGGAAAAGATCGTCAAGGGCGCGCTTGCCGCGCGCCCGACATTGTCGAACTTGTCGAAGGCGGCGTAGTACCTCAACCATGACCAGCACTTCTCTCGACATCGCCATTGTCGGCGGCGGCATCATCGGCATTTGCGCGGCGGCCTATCTGGCGGAGGCGGGGCGTTCCGTCACCGTCTTCGACCGCACCGGCATCTGCGAGGAGACGAGTTCCGGCAATGCCGCCGCCTTCGCCTTTACCGACATGCTGCCGCTTGCCCACAAGGGCATGATGCGCAATCTGCCGCGATGGCTCATGGACCCGCTGGGGCCGCTTGCCATCCCGCCCGCATACCTGCCCAAACTTGCGCCCTGGCTGTGGCGCTTCTGGCGCGCCGGCTCCGACAGCAATTACGAAGCCAGCCTGGTCGCGCAGGCGGCGCTGATGAAGCTTGCGGAAGCGGAATGGATGGGCCTGATGGACCGTTCCGGCACGCGCCCGATGCTGCGCGAGGACGGCTCGATCGAGTTCTATGAAAGCGAGGCGGAGTTTTTGGCCTCGCTGCCCGGCTGGGCCGTGCGCGACCGTTTCGGCATTGCCTATAGCCACCTCGAAGGCCAGGAACTGGCGGAACTCCAACCCGGCGTGTCGCCGCGCTTCGTCAAGGGGACTTTCGTTCCCGAATGGAAGACGGTCGCCGACCCCAAGCTGCTGGGCAAGGCGGTCTGGGCCTATGCGCAGACCAAAGGCGCACGCTTTGAAAAGGCGCGGGTCGATCGCATCGAAGCAGGCGAGAACGGGGCGACGCTCATCTTTGCCGCCGGCGCGAGACGGCAGGCCAGGACGCTGGTGCTTGCCGCCGGTGCGTGGTCGCATCTGCTGGCAAGGCAACTGGGCGACCGCATCCCGCTCGAAACCGAGCGCGGCTACAACACGACGCTGCCGTCCTCCGCTTTCGATGTGAAGCGTCAGCTTATTTTTCCCGGCCATGGGTTTGTCATCACGCCGCTCTCGACCGGGCTTCGTATCGGCGGCGCCGTCGAACTTGGCGGCATCGAGCGAGCACCTAACTATGCCCGCTCAAGGGCGCTGCTTCAAAAGGCGAAGACATTCCTGCCGGGCCTCAATCCCGAAGGCGGCCGCGAGTGGATGGGGTTTCGCCCGTCGCTGCCGGATTCGCTTCCGGTCATCGTCAAGGCGCCTGGTGCGGCAAACGTCGTCTATGCCTTCGGCCACGGCCATCTCGGCCTGACACAGGCGGCAGCGACGGGCCGCTTGATCCGCGACCTGGTGCAGGAGCAAAGTCCGGCTCTCGATCTTTCTCCCTTCAGTTCCAAACGTTTCTAAGAGTACGCCATGGCCAAGAAATCCTTCTTCTGCATCGACGGACATACCTGCGGCAACCCGGTGCGGCTGGTGGCGGGTGGCGGGCCGCTGCTGGAAGGCTCGACGATGATGGAGCGGCGCGCGCATTTCCTGGCTGAGTATGACTGGATCCGCACCGGCCTGATGTTCGAGCCGCGCGGTCACGACATGATGTCGGGCTCGATCCTTTATCCGCCGACGCGCGAGGATTGCGACATCGGCATCTTGTTCATCGAAACCTCCGGCTGCCTGCCGATGTGCGGCCACGGCACCATCGGCACGGTGACGATGGCCATCGAGCATGGGCTGATCAAGCCAAGGACGCCGGGCATGTTGCGGCTCGACACGCCGGCAGGCCTGGTGAGGGCGCAGTACAAGCAGGTTGGCGACTATGTCGAGGAAGTGCGCATCACCAACGTGCCGTCCTTCCTCCATGCCGAAGGGTTGACGGTGGAATGCCCGCAACTGGGCGAGATCAAGGTGGATGTCGCCTATGGCGGCAATTTCTACGCCATCGTCGAGCCGCAGGAGAATTTTCGCGACATGGCCGTTTATTCAGCCGGCGAGCTGATTGCCTGGAGCCCGGTGGTGCGCCAGCGGCTGAACGAGAAATACAGCTTCGAACATCCGGAAAATCCCGGCATCAACCGGCTGACGCACATGCTGTGGACCGGCGCGCCGACCGTGGAAGGCGCGCATGCCCGCAACGCCGTCTTCTATGGCGACAAGGCGATCGATCGCAGCCCTTGCGGCACCGGCACGTCGGCGCGCATGGCGCAACTTCACGCCAAGGGAAAACTGAAGGTAGGCGACGCCTTCGTGCACGAATCCATCATCGGCTCGCTGTTCAAGGGCCGGGTCGAAAAGGAGGTCGAAATGGCGGGCCGGCCGGCGATAATCCCGTCCATCGGAGGCTGGGCGCGGATGACCGGATTGAACACGATCTTCATCGACGACCGCGATCCGTTCGCCCACGGCTTCGTCGTCAAATGAGGCGGCGAAGCACTTTCGGGCATCAAGCGGCGCGCGCACGCAAGGATGGCGGTTGTGCAACGATCCTTTCAGCAAATCGATTTTAGTCGTGGTTTCTTCCAAAATTGCCACGGGAAAGGTTCAAATCCGCAAAGACATTGGATTATACCAAGGATATGGTGCGGCTGGACCACAGGCCCGGAGAACAAGCGAACGGGGCAGTCCGCCTCGAAAAAACGTGCTCCGTAACGGAAAATCACGTTGCATTCCGGGCTCGAGACTTTACGACTAGGGGAAGATAAAAAGGGATGCGCTTGATCGAGCGACATTCCAGGGGAGCAGCGGCACCATGCAATATTTTATCCAGCAGCTTATCAATGGGCTGACGCTGGGGTCTATCTATGGGCTGATCGCGATCGGCTATACGATGGTCTATGGCATCGTCGGCATGATCAATTTTGCCCATGGCGACATTTTCATGGTTGGCGCCTTTGTCGCCCTGATCGTCTTTCTCGTCCTGGGTGCGCTGTTCTACTCGATACCGGTGGTCGTCGCGCTGCTGATCATGATGATCGTATCGATGATCATGGTTGGCCTCTACAACTGGGTGATCGAGAAGGTGGCCTACCGGCCCTTGCGCGGCTCCTTCCGCCTGGCGCCGCTGATCACGGCAATCGGCATGTCGATCGCTTTGTCCAATTTCGTGCAGGTGACGCAGGGTCCGCGCAACAAGCCGATCCCGCCGATGATCAGCCAAGTCTATAACATCTACGGCGTCAGTGTTTCCCTGAAGCAGATCGTCATCGTCCTGGTTACCGCCGTGCTGCTGTTGGTCTTCTGGTATGTCGTCAACAAGACGTCGCTGGGGCGCGCGCAAAGGGCGTGCGAGCAGGACCAGAAAATGGCGGCGCTGCTGGGCATCGACGTGGACCGCACCATCTCGATCACCTTCATCATCGGCGCGGCGCTGGCCGGCGTCGCAGGCACGCTGTTCCTCATGTATTACGGTGTCGTGGTGTTCTCCGACGGCTTCGTGCCGGGCGTCAAGGCGTTCACGGCAGCGGTGCTTGGCGGCATCGGTTCGATCCCCGGCGCAGTCATCGGCGGCTTGCTGATCGGCTTCATCGAAAGCATGTGGTCGGCGTATTTCTCGATCGACTACAAGGACGTCGCGGCCTTTTCCATCCTGGCGATCGTGCTGATCTTCCTGCCTTCCGGCATATTGGGCCGGCCTGAAGTCGAAAAGGTCTGAGAGAATGAGCGCAACCGTTTCCTCAGACAACGCAACCACGGCCCCGGCGCCGATCGCGCAGGCCTTTCGCGAAGCGCTCTTCGCTGGCGTCATGGCGTTCGGCTGCTTCGTCCTTCTGATCGGCCTCAAGACCGACCAGAATATCCGCAACGAACTGGTTCTGGTTCAGCGCTGGGGGCTGCTCGCCATTGTCGTCGCGCTCACCATGATCGGGCGCTTCTGTTACATCGCCTATGCCCGGCCTTTCCTTGCCCGGCAGAAGATCACCAACGTCACTACCGGCCTGTTGCCCGACAGCATGGCAACGCGCTTTTTCAAGGTTCCTTATTTCCTGGTGGCGGCCGCGCTGATCGTCGTCTTGTTTCTGGCGTCGGGTTCGCTCAACGGCCTGCTCGGGCCGGAACTCGCCGGCTATGCGCGCTTCCTTCGCGCGCTCTCCATTATCTACGCACTGGCCTTCACGTTCTTCTACTACCGCACCTTCATTTTGAGCCATAGCGCGGCGCTGGGCATCAGCGCGCTGGCGCTCTATCCGATCTTCATCGTGCTGCTTCTGGCGTTGCTGTCGGGGTCCATGGCGGGCGGCTTTCAGGGCTCGTTGAAATGGGTCGACAATTTCGGCATCCAGATCCTGATCTATGTGATGCTCGCCTGGGGGCTGAACATCGTCGTCGGATTGGCCGGCCTGCTCGACCTCGGTTACGTTGCCTTCTATGCCGTCGGCGCCTATGCCTATGCGCTGCTTGGCTCCCATTACGGCCTGTCGTTCTGGATACTGCTTCCCTGCGCCGGCATCATGGCCGCATTCTGGGGCGTGATCCTCGGTTTCCCGGTGCTCAGGCTTCGGGGTGACTATCTGGCTATCGTGACGCTCGCCTTCGGCGAGATCATTCGGATGATCCTCATCAACTGGCGTGAAGTCACCAACGGTTCGGCCGGTATCTCAGGCATCCCGAAAGTGTCGTTCTTCGGCCTGTTTTCCTTCAATGTCAGCGATCCGAACTACATTTCCAAGGTATTCGATATCGCCCAGTCGAGTGCCTACTATAAGATATTCCTCTATTATCTCATCCTGCTTCTGTGCCTGCTTACCGCGTTCGTCACCATAAGGCTGCGCCGCATGCCGGTGGGCCGCGCCTGGGAGGCGCTGCGTGAAGACGAAATCGCCTGCCGGTCGCTCGGCATCAATACCACCACGACGAAGCTGACGGCATTTGCCACCGGGGCGATGTTCGGCGGTTTTGCCGGGGCGTTCTTCGCCGCACGGCAGGGTTTCGTCAGCCCCGAATCCTTCGTCTTCCTGGAGTCGGCGATCATCCTCGCCATCGTGGTGCTTGGCGGCATGGGCTCGCTGATCGGCATCGCCATTGCGGCGGTGGTGATGATCGGCGGCACCGAGGTGCTTCGAGAACTGGATTTCCTGAAAGTGGTGTTCGGGCCGGACTTTACGCCGGAGCTTTACCGCATGCTGCTGTTCGGCATGGCCATGGTCATCGTCATGGTCTGGAAACCGCGCGGCTTCGTCGGCAGTCGTGAACCGACGGCATTCCTGAAAGAACGAAAGGCCGTTTCCGCGTCCTTCACCAAGGAAGGGCACGGCTGATGGCAACGAACACATCGGCGGCATCCAGCACCATGACCGAAAACGTCCTTCAGCTTGAACATCTGTCGATGAAATTCGGCGGGCTGATTGCCATCGGAGACCTGTCGTTCGCGGCCAGGCGCGGCGAGATCACCGCCTTGATCGGCCCCAACGGGGCCGGCAAGACGACCGTGTTCAACTGCATCACGGGCTTCTACAAGCCATCGGAAGGCATGATCCGCTTTACCGGCAAGGCGGGGAACGAATTCCTGCTCGAGCGCATGGCCGATTTCCAGATCACGGCCAAGGCCAAGGTCGCCCGCACGTTCCAGAACATCCGCCTGTTTTCCGGCATGACCGTGCTGGAGAACCTGCTGGTGGCGCAGCACAACAAGCTGATGAAGGCATCCGGCTATACGGTGCTGGGCCTGCTGGGCATCGGCGGCTACCGTGAGGCGTCGGCGCAATCCATCGAGGTCGCGAAATACTGGCTGGACAAGGCCGAACTGGTCGATCGGGCAGACGATCCGGCGGGGGACTTGCCCTACGGTGCGCAGCGGCGCCTGGAAATCGCGCGCGCCATGTGTACCGAACCGGAACTGCTGTGCCTCGACGAACCGGCGGCCGGCCTGAACCCGCGTGAGTCGCTGGCGCTCAACAAGCTGCTCATGGACATCAAGAAAACCTCGGGCACCTCGATCCTGCTGATCGAGCACGATATGTCCGTGGTCATGCAGATTTCCGACCATGTCGTGGTGCTTGAATACGGGCGCAAAATCGCCGATGGCAATCCGGAATCGGTCAAGATGGATCCGCGCGTCATTGCCGCCTATCTGGGCGTCGACGACGACGAAGTCGAAACGGTGCTGACCGAGGTTGGCGACGACGACGTGCTGGAGCGGCTCGATGCCGGACCCGATCCGGAACATGGGCCGAGCGCATCGGCTTCCATGCTGGCCGGGCCGATGAGCGAGACGGTCGGTCATCGCGATGGCGAGCGGGTTACCGTCGCCAAGGGGGCGTCGAAAGCCGGACAGGCGGATGCGATCGCCGAGCGGCGGAAGGCTGCACCGGCCCAGCCTGTGCCGTCAAAGGCCGCGCCGGCAAAGTCTGCATCGGCCCAGTCTGCGCCGGTAAAGGCCGCGTCGAAGTCCGCACCGGCAAAGGCCGGTTCTGCGGCAGGACGCAGCTCGAAAGCGGCGGCGGCTTCGCCCTCGGGCTCAACCGCGAAATCAGCCGCGGCAAAGAAGCCAGCGCCGGTTTCCGCACCGAGGGCGACTGCAACGCCAAAGCCTGCGTCCGTGAAGGCTGCCCCGGCCAAGCCGGCCCCCGCTGCCAAGCCGGCCCCTGCTGCCAAGACGGTCGCACCGAAGGCTGCGGCCAAGCCAATTGCGGGCAAGTCGACAACCGCCGCGCCTTCCACGGCGGCCAAACCCGCCCCGAAAGCTGCTGCCTCCAAAGCTTCGGCCCCGAAAGCCCCGGTCTTGAAGGCTCCGGCCTCGAAGGGGATCGCGAACCGTCTTGCCGCGCCGCGCGGCGGCAGGCCAGACGATTTGCTGGTGATCAAGGGGATCGGGCCGGTCAACCAGCAAAAGCTCAACGAGCACGGCATCTTCCATTTCGACCAGATCGGCGCGTGGAAGAAGGCCGATATCGAGGCTGTCGAGAGCTATCTCGCTTTCGACGGGCGCATCGCCCGCGAAGACTGGATCGGGCAGGCCAAGGCTTTTGAAAAAGCCGCCGCCAAACAGGCTTCGGCCAAACAAAAAGCGGCACCGGCTGCGGTCAAGCGCGGGGGGCGTAAATAATGGCCGGCAATACTCTACTCGATATCAAGGGCGTCCATACGTTCTACGGCAACATCCAGGCGCTGAATGGCGTCGACGTCCATGTCGAGAAGGGCGAGATCGTCGCCCTGATCGGGGCCAACGGCGCGGGCAAGTCGACACTGATGATGACCATATTCGGCGCGCCGCGGGCGCGGGCCGGCAGCATCGTCTTTGCCGGCACGGACATCACGCAGATGCCGACGCACCAGATCGCCAGGCTGCGCATCGCGCAGTCGCCGGAAGGGCGTCGTATCTTCCCGCGCATGACGGTGCTGGAAAACCTGCAGATGGGGGCGAGCCTCGATGGCCTGAAGCATTACGACGAGGACGTCGAGAAGGTGTTCACGCTGTTTCCCCGTCTCAAGGAACGCATCGCCCAGCGCGGCGGCACCCTGTCCGGCGGCGAGCAGCAGATGCTGTCGATCGGCCGTGCGTTGATGGCGCGCCCAAAACTGCTTTTGCTGGACGAGCCGTCGCTCGGTCTGGCGCCGCTCGTCGTCAAGCAGATCTTCGACGCCATCCGCGAGTTGAACCGTACTGAAGGCCTGACGGTATTCCTGGTCGAGCAGAACGCATTTGGCGCGCTGAAACTGGCCACGCGCGGCTATGTGATGGTCAACGGCAATGTGACGATGAGCGGAACCGGCAAGGAACTGCTGGCCAATCCGGAAGTGCGTGCCGCCTATCTCGAAGGCGGCCGCTAACACGCCACTTATGGCCTGGCAAAGTTGGGAGCGATCGATATGCAGGGCATTCTTCACGAGGAACCCTCGATCTTGCAATTCTTCTTCGTTACCTGCCTGCTTGGCGGGTGGGCGGCATGGATGACGGGCAAGGCCTGCGCGCAGACGTGGCGGTCCTTGCCCAACCTCTTCCTGTACCTGCTCGGTCTTGGAATTGCGGTGCGATTCATCCATCATGCCTTGTTCGACGGCACGATGTTTTCCCTGCAATTCTACGTCGTCGATACGGTCGTCCTGATGATCATCGGCTTCATCGGATACCAGTATACACGCACGAACCAGATGGTGACGCAGTATCACTGGCTCTATGAAAGAGCATCGATCCTGAGCTGGAAATCCAAGGGTTGACGTTCATGATTAACGCCGATCCGGGGATGAATCGGCGTGACAAGGCCAGCAAAATCGGCAAAGTACACTTTCTGCGATAATGGGTGGGCATCGCATGAAAGCATCATCCACGCCCACTCCATAAATGGGAGCGTTATACATGAAAAAATCACTCTTGTCCGCGGTCGCACTGTCGGCGCTACTGGCGTTTGGCGGCAGCGCATGGGCGGATGTCCTGATGGGCGTCGGCGCCCCGATCACCGGCCCGAACGCCGCCTTTGGCGCGCAGTTGCAGAAGGGCACGGAAATGGCCGTGGCGGACATCAACGCCGCTGGCGGCATGAATGGCGAGCAGATCAAGCTCAGCGTCGGCGATGACGTGTCCGATCCGAAGCAGGGCATCTCGGTGGCCAACAAGTTCGTGGCGGACGGCGTCAAGTTCGTCATCGGTCACTTCAACTCGGGCGTCACGATCCCGGCTTCGCAGGTCTATGCCGAAAACGGCATCCTCGATGTGACACCTGCGGCAACCAACCCGCAGTTCACCGAGGCCGGCCTGTGGAACACGATCCGCGTCTGCGGCCGTGACGACCAGCAGGGCGACGTTGCCGGCGCCTACATCGCCGCGAACTTCAAGGACGCCAAGATCGCCGTCATCCACGACAAGACGCCATACGGCCAGGGTCTTGCGGACGCCACCAAGGGGGCGCTGAACAAGCTCGGCATGAAGGAAGTCATGTATGAAGGCGTCAATGCCGGCGACAAGGACTTCTCGGCACTGATCGCCAAGATGAAGGAAGCCGGCGTCACGCTGATCTATTGGGGCGGCCTGCACACCGAAGCCGGTCTGATCATCCGCCAGGCGGCCGACCAGGGCCTGAAGGCGCCGATGTTCTCCGGTGACGGCATCGTCTCCAACGAACTGGCCTCGATCGCCGGCGATGCGGTTGCCGGTACGCTCAACACCTTCGGTCCGGATCCCCGCAAGAACCCGGCTGCGCAGGAAGTTGTCGCGAAGTTCCGTGCGGCCGGTTTCGAGCCGGAAGCCTATACGCTCTATTCCTATGCCGCCACGCAGGTCGTCGCTCAAGCCGCTAACGCGGCCGGCAGCAACGATCCGCAGGAAGTCGCCAAGGCGATCAAGTCGAAGGGTCCGTTCAAGACGGTTCTCGGCGAATTGTCGTTCAACGAAAAGGGCGACCGTACCGACGCTGACTATGTCGTGTATGAGTGGAAGAAGGGCGACGACGGCAAGTACAGCTACGTCCAGATCAACTGAGCCTATCCAGTTTTTAAGGAAAATGCCCGGCGCGCTGCGCCGGGCATTTTTCGTTTTAGGCGAACTCCTCCCGGCAGGGCCGTTTTTTCCGGCGCAAGAAAAGAAGGCGCCGGCGCTGTTATCGGCAATTTTGTTTGCACTGCAGCATTTTCGCGTTATTCATGCGCGCCGCCTTCTCCCCGTTCATGGAGCGTCTCCTTGGCCATCACGAAAATCCTCGTCGCCAATCGGTCTGAAATCGCCATCCGCGTCTTTCGGGCGGCTACCGAACTCGGCATCAAAACTGTGGCGATATGGGCCGAGGAAGACAAATACTCCCTCCACCGCTTCAAGGCCGACGAGAGCTACGAGGTCGGCCGAGGCCCCCACCTTACCCGGGAGATGGGGCCGATCGAGAGCTATCTGTCGATCGAGGAAGTGATCCGGGTCGCCAGGCTGTCCGGCGCCGATGCCATCCACCCCGGCTACGGCCTGTTGTCCGAAAGCCCGGAATTCGCCGAGGCCTGCCTCGATGCCGGCATCGTCTTCATCGGACCGAAGCCGGAAACCATGCGCCGTCTCGGCAACAAGGTTGCCGCGCGCAACCTCGCCATCGAGGTCGGGGTGCCGGTCGTGCCCGCAACCGAGCCGCTTCCCGACGATATGGAAACGGTGAAGAAACTCGCCCAGTCCATCGGTTATCCGGTGATGCTGAAAGCCTCGTGGGGCGGCGGTGGGCGCGGCATGCGCGCGATCCGCTCCGAGGCCGACCTCGCCCGCGAGGTGATGGAAGGCAAGCGTGAAGCCAAGGCCGCCTTCGGCAAGGACGAGGTCTATCTGGAAAAACTGGTCGAACGCGCCCGCCATGTCGAGGTGCAGGTGCTGGGCGACACGCATGGCAACGCCGTCCACCTGTTCGAGCGCGACTGCTCCATCCAGCGCCGCAACCAGAAGGTGGTCGAGCGTGCGCCGGCACCGTATCTCGAGGCTGGCCAGCGCGCCGAGCTTTGCGGCCACGCCCTGAAGATCGCGCGCGAGACGGCCTATATCGGTGCCGGCACCGTCGAATTCCTGATGGATGCAGACACCGGAAAATTCTATTTCATCGAGGTCAATCCGCGCATCCAGGTGGAGCATACCGTCACCGAGCAGGTGACAGGCATCGACATCGTCAAGGCGCAGATCCACATCCTCGACGGGTTCGCCATCGGCACGCCGGAGTCAGGGGTGCCGGCGCAGGCGGACATCCGCCTCAACGGCCATGCACTCCAGTGCCGCATCACGACCGAAGACCCCGAGCACAATTTCATCCCCGATTACGGCCGCATCACCGCCTATCGCGGCGCGACCGGTTTCGGCATTCGCCTCGACGGCGGCACCGCCTATTCGGGCGCGGTCATCACCCGCTTCTACGATCCGCTGCTGGAGAAGGTGACGGCATGGGCACCGACGCCGGGCGAGACGATCTCGCGCATGACGCGGGCCTTGCGGGAGTTCCGCATTCGCGGCGTCGCCACCAACCTGACCTTCCTCGAAGCGATCATCAATCACCCAAGCTTTGCCGATAATTCCTACACGACCCGGTTCATCGACACGACGCCTGAACTGTTCGAGCATGTGAAGCGGCAGGACCGCGCCACCAAGCTGCTCAACTATCTGGCCGATGTGTCGGTCAACGGCCATCCGGAAACGCGCGGCCGCGCCAAGCCGCACCCGGATGCGGCAGCCCCGGTCATTCCGTGGTTCACCAGTTCCATTCCCGACGGCACCAAGAACAAGCTCGACGCGCTCGGGCCGGAAAAATTCGGACAGTGGATGCGCGCTCAAACCGGGGTCCTGATTACCGACACCACCATGCGCGACGGCCACCAGTCGCTGCTGGCGACCCGCGTGCGCACGCATGACATTGCGTCCATCGCCGGCACCTATGCTCGCGTGCTGCCGCAACTGTTGTCGCTGGAATGCTGGGGTGGCGCGACCTTCGACGTGGCCATGCGCTTCCTGACCGAAGACCCGTGGGAGCGGCTTTCGCTGATCCGCGAAAACGCGCCGAACATCCTGCTGCAAATGCTGCTGCGTGGCGCCAACGGCGTCGGCTACACCAATTATCCCGACAATGTCGTCCAGCATTTCGTCCGCCAGGCGGCGTGCGGCGGCATCGACCTGTTTCGCGTCTTCGACTGCCTGAACTGGGTCGAGAACATGCGCGTGGCCATGGATGCCGTGATCGCCGAGGGCAAATTGTGCGAAGCGGCGATGTGCTACACCGGCGACATTCTTGACCCCGCGCGCGCGAAATACGATCTCAAATACTATGTCGGGCTGGCCGGTGAATTGGAAAAGGCCGGCGCGCATATTCTGGCGGTCAAGGACATGGCCGGCCTTTTGAAGCCGGCGGCGGCGCGGGTGTTGTTCAAGGCGCTGCGCGACGCCACACACCTGCCGATCCATTTCCACACGCACGACACGTCCGGCCTGTCGGCGGCAACCGTGCTGGCGGCGGTGGAGGCGGGCGTCGATGCCGTCGACGCGGCGATGGATTCTTTCTCCGGCAACACCTCGCAGCCTTGTCTCGGCTCGATCGTAGAAGCCCTGAAGGGAAGCGCGCGCGATCCGGGCCTCGATACGCAATGGATAAGGAAGATTTCCTTCTATTGGGAGGCGGTGCGCAATCAGTATTCCGCTTTCGAAAACGATCTCAAGGGGCCGGCCTCCGAGGTCTATTTGCATGAAATGCCGGGCGGCCAGTTCACCAACCTCAAGGAGCAGGCGCGCTCGCTCGGGCTGGAGACGCGCTGGCATGCGGTCGCGCAGACCTATCACGACGTCAATTTGATGCTGGGCGATATCGTCAAGGTGACGCCGTCGTCCAAGGTGGTCGGTGACATGGCGCTGATGATGGTCAGCCAGGAGCTTTCCGTCGACGATGTGCAAAATCCGGCGCGCGACATCGCCTTCCCGGACTCGGTCGTGTCCATGCTGCGCGGCGATCTCGGCCAGTCGCCAGGCGGGTGGCCGGCAGCCTTGCAGAAAAAGGCGTTGAAGGGCGACAAGCCTTATACCGTGCGCCCCGGCTCGCTGCTGAAAGCCGCCGACCTCGAAGCCAGCCGCAAGGAGGTTGAAGAAAAGGTCGGGCGCAGCCTTAGCGAACAGGAATTCGCATCGTGGCTGATGTATCCGAAGGTCTTTTCGGACTTTGCCGCCGCGCAGGAGATCTACGGACCGGTCAGCGTCCTGCCGACGTTGACCTATTTCTACGGCATGCAGCCCGAAGACGAGATTTTCGTCGAGATCGAAAAGGGCAAGACCCTGGTGGTGCGCTGCCTCGGCATTGCCGAAGTCGATGAAAAAGGCCTGGCGACGGTGTTCTTCGAACTGAACGGCCAGCCGCGCCGGGTGAAGGTGGCGGATCGCGCGCATGGCGCCTCGGCCGCCAAGGCGCGGCGCAAGGCGGAACCCGGCAACGACGCCCATGTCGGCGCGCCGATGCCGGGTGTCGTTTCGGGCGTGTCGCTGGTCGTGGGGCAGGCGGTGAAGGCCGGCGACGTGCTTTTGTCCATCGAGGCGATGAAGATGGAAACGGCGCTGCATGCCGAGCGCGACGGTGTCATCGCCGAAGTGCTCGTCAAGGCCGGCGACCAGATCGACGCCAAGGATCTTCTGGTCACCTACGGGTGAAGATAATCGCTTGACCGGCCCGCGCCGGTCGGGCATCGAACCGGCTGAAAACCTGCCCGGCGGCTTCCGAGTCGCGGCGATCACATACGGAGAGACGAGAATGGCCGACGACGTAACGGATTCCTCGCAGACGGTTGCCGCCGGCCAGTTGCGCGCCTTCATCGAGCGCATCGAGCGCCTTGAAGAAGAGAAGAAGACGATCGCCGACGACATCAAGGAAGTCTACGCGGAACTGAAAGGCACCGGCTTCGAGCCGAAGGCCGTGCGTACGATCATCCGGCTGCGCAAGCAGGATCAGAACGAACGTGCGGAAGCTGAAGCGATCCTCGACCTGTACATGGCCGCTCTCGGCATGGCGTAACGGCTGCGGTCGATCGCGTCTGCATTGCCCTGGAAGCAGGCAGCGAAGCCGGACGCGTCATCGCGTCATTCCATCGTCACGCCTCGATCTCGATCGGCGAGAGCGGCTTTGAGCAGCAGGCGAGAATGAAGCCGTCGGCAATCTCCTGCTCGAGGATGCCGCCATTGTGGCTCATCTCGACCTCACCGGAGATTTTCTTCACCTTGCAGGTGCCGCACAGGCCGAACTCGCAGGCGGCGGAAATACGCACGCCCGATGCGCGCGCCGTCTGCAAAACGGTTTGGCCGGCGAGACATTCGCCGTCGACGCCGGAGAGCGCAAAGTGGATCGGGATGGCGGCTTGTGCAGGCTCGCCCGCCGGCGTCGCATGCTGCGGGCTATCGGCAAAGGGTGCCGGCACCGGCTCGATCGCCGGTGCGCCAAAACTTTCCTGATGATAGTGCGCCATGTCGAAACCGGAGGTTTCCAGCATCTGGCTGACCGCGCGCATGAAGGGTTCCGGCCCGCAACAGAACACTTCGCGCTCGCGGAAATCGGGCGACAGCATCGGCAGGCGTACCGCATCGATGCGGCCCATATGGCCGAACCAGCTTTCGCGCGACGAGCGTTCCTCGATCATGAAGCCGAGCGACAGGCCGGGCATGCGCATGCCGAGCAGTTCCAGTTCCTTGCGGAAGATGATCTCTTCGGGCCTGCGCGCGCAGTTGACGAAGGAAATATCAGTCTGCGGGGTAAAGTCGTTCAGCCAGCGCAGCATCGACATCATCGGCGTAATACCGGAACCGGCCGAGATGAACAAATATTTGGCCGAAGGATGGTTGTGCAGCGAGAACTCGCCGGACGGGCCATAGGCCTTGACCCGCTCGCCCGGCTTCAGATGGTCGAACATCCAGCGCGTGCCGACGCTGCCGGCCTGCGCCTTGACCGTCACGGCGATCGAGAACGGCCGCGACGGCGAGGACGACAGCGTATAGGTGCGCATCAGCGGCGCGTCCGCGACCGGCAGTTCCAGCGTGATGAACTGGCCCGGCTTGTAGCGGAACCAGGTCTGGTTGTCCGAACGGAAGGTGAAGGTCTTCACGTCCGGCGCCTCGTCGATGACGCCAACCACTTCCAGCACCTGAAGCCGGTCGTTCCACGGTATCATCTCGTCGAGATGCTTGTAGAGGCTGACTGCCGCGTTCATGGCTGCCTCCCTAAGCGACGTTCTTCAACGCCGGCTTCTCGCCCTCGGCCAGCCTTGGCCCGATAAAATCGGCGTACCAGTTGACGAACTGGATGACGCCGCCTTCGTGCACTTCCGAATAGGGACCGGGTTCGTAGGCCGGCGACTGGATGCCGAAGGCATTCTCCTCGACGATGCGGCGATCCTCGTCATTGGTCACGGTCCAGACATGGATGAGTTCGGCGAGGTCGTAATCCACGCCCTCGACCGCATCCTTGTGGACGAGCCATTTCGTGGTCACGGCCGTTTCGGTGGCGCTGATCGGCAGGACGCGGAAGGTGACGGCATGGTCGCCGAGGATGTGGTCCCAGGTCGTTGGATAATGATAGAGCAGCAGCGAGCCGATCCCCTCGGTCGAGACGCTGTCGGACAGGTTCTTCTTCACCGCCCGCTTGCCGGTCATGGTGTAGCTGACGGCATCGCGCAGCAGCGGCGCGCGGGTGGCGCGGAACTGGCCTGCGGGATCGATGCGGAACTTGCTGGGCAGGTTGGCGGCCTCGCATTTGGCCCAATGGGCCAGCATCTCCGGATCGCTGTCGGCGTCCTGGACGCCGGTGACGGTCGGGGCCTCGGGAAAGGTCTTGCACAGTTCGGGGTGGTTCGCCGCGCAATGATAGCACTCGCGGTTGTTTTCCCAGACCAGCTTCCAGTTGCCTTTCTCGACGATGGTGCTCTCGAAGGCGACCTTCGCTTCGGTCAGCCGGTGCGGCGCCAGGTAAGGCTCGATCATTGCCCGCATCGGGGCGAAATCGGCCGGCTTTTCAGCGAGGCAAATGAAGATGAAACCGCCGACGCTTTCGCAGGCGATCGGCTTCAGGCTGAAATCGGCCTTGTCGAAGCCCTGCGCCATGTCGCGGGCGAACAACAAGGTGCCGTCGAGTTCATAGGTCCACTGGTGGTAGGGGCAGACTAGCTTGGCTGCCGATCCCTTATCGGACGGGCAGACGCGGCTGCCGCGATGGCGGCAGGAATTGTGCAGGGCATGGATCTTGCCCTTCTGGTCCCGCACCAGCACCACCGGATAGTCGCCGATCTGCAGCGTGAAATAATTGCCGGGCTTCGGCACTTCGCAATCATGGCCGACGAAAAGCCAGTCGCGATACCAGATCAGTTCCATGTCGAGCTTGAAATAATCGGGATCGGTGTAGAAGGGTTGCTCCAGCGAGAAGCCCTGACGGCGGCGCTCGAGCCGCTTCAGCATTTCGGTCTTCGTGTCCATGTCCTGCCCTCAGCAAATGCTAGGACTGAACTGGTGGTGACTTCAGGGGTGAACGATTGCGCACCGGCACCGATTGCCGTCCGCAAGAATTCGCCTCTTGACCGCCCACCGCGATCAGTCGAGTTCACTTTGCTCGAGGCTGGTTTCCGGGCTTCGGAGTTGTCCTCCCGGACTGTCTCGACACCTTCCCAGGCTTATCGCCCAGTGGTTTTTGTCAAGACTTTCAACTCCGCTACCGTTGCGGGGGCAGCGCCGGCATCCAACCGGCTTCCCAATTATCCCGCCGGCTTTCGCGAACGGGCACCTAAGCATCACCATCTAATCACCGGGACATGGGGTCCGGCCATACGAAAGCGACATCGCCAAAGCGCAAAGGCGACAGGGCGAAAAAGGCGTCGTTCAGGCGCGTCGCTCAGGCGGGCTGGCCTTCTGGTTCAAAGGCCGGCCGGCTGGTGTCGATGAGCAGCGAGATGCAGGCGGCCACGATGGCGGTCATGCCCGCGATCTGGAACGCCAGTTCGTAATTGCCCTGCATTTCGCGCAGCGCGCCGCCGAAAAAGGCGGCGGTTGCCGCCCCGACCTGGTGGCCGGCGACGATCCAGCCAAAGACGATCGGGCCGGAGCGATCGCCGAAGGCTTCGTTGGACAGGCGCAGCGTCGGCGGCACGGTGGCGATCCAGTCGAGGCCGTAGAGCACGGCGAAGATGGTCAGCGCCGTGCCGGAAAAGCCCGACATGGGCAGGTAGATCAGCGACAGGCCGCGAATGCCGTAATACATGCCGAGCAGTTTTCGCGGGTCGAAGCGGTCGGTCAGCCAGCCCGACAGCGTCGTGCCGATGAGGTCGAACACGCCCATCAAGGCCAGCAGGCCGGCCGCCTTTACTTCGGGGATGCCCATGTCGCCGCAAAAGGCGATGAGATGCGTTCCGACCAGCCCGTTGGTGGTGAAACCGCAGACGAAAAAGGTGGCGAACAGATACCAGAACACACGTGTGCGCGCGGCACGGCGCAGCGTGCCGAGCGTGTGGGCGATGAAATTGCCCTGCGAGGCGGGCGATACCGGCGGCACGTCGTCGGCATCCGCGCCGAAGCGGACGAGGCCGATGGAAGAGGGCCGCTCCGGCACCAAAAGCCAGACCAGCGGCAACAAGGCGGCGCAGGCGATGGCGACGGCCATGGCGACCGGCCTCCAGCCGCCCCACTGCGCCAGCATCGCCAGCACCGGCAGGAACACCAGCATGCCAGTGGCGCTCGACGCGGACATCAGCCCCATGACCAGGCCGCGATTGGTCTTGAACCAGCGGTTGACGATGGTGGCGCCGAGCACGGTCGCCACGGCGCCCGAGCCGATCCCGGAAAAGACGCCCCAACTGGCGACCAACTGCCACGGCTCGGTCATCAGCAGGCTGGAGGCGGTCGAACCGGCCATCAGGGCAAGCGCCCCGAGCAGGATCAGGCGCAGGCCGAAGCGTTCCATAAGGGCGGCGGCAAACGGACCGGCCAGGCCATAAAGGAAGATGCCGATGGCGGCGGCGAGCGAAACCACGTCGCGGCCCCAGCCGAGCTCGGATTCCAGCGGCAGCATCATCACCGCCGGCGCGGAACGCAGGCCGGCCGCAATTAGCAAGCAGAAGAAGATGACGGCGACGACGACAAACGCGTAGCGCTGGCCAAGCATGCGGGGTTGGGCTATCATGTTACTGACCGGTACGTTACGGAGCGCCCACTATTCGTACCGATCGGTAACATTGTCAAGCGAGCCAGCGAATGTCAGACGCCAATAATATTGATGCAAGGATCAAGGATGGCGATGGCCACGTGCCGCGCGCTGCCGAAAAAATCATGACTGCCGCGTCCGACCTGTTCTACCGGCAGGGCATAAGGGCGATCGGCGTCGAGGAAATCGTCAAGACGGCGGGCGTCACCAAGCCCAGCCTCTACCGCAGCTTCGCCTCCAAGGACGAACTCGCCGCTTCGTATCTGAGGCACTACGACGGCGAATTCTGGGCGCGTTTCGACGAGGCGGTGGCAGCCCATCCGGGCGACGCGCGCGCGCAGATCGGCGCCTTCTTCGTCCGCATCGGCAAGCGAACCCAAAGACCCGGCTATCGCGGCTGCGGCCTGACCAACGCGGCGGTGGAATATCCCGAACACGACCACCCGGCCCGCGTCGTCAGCGAGGAAAACAAGAAGGAACTGCGCCGCCGCCTGCGCGCCATGGCGCTCGCGATGGGCGCGCAAGATGCCGATACGCTGGGCGACGGTCTGCTGCTTTTGATAGAAGGCGCCTATATCTCCGGCCAGCTTTTCGGAGAGGGCGGCCCGGCCGCATCGGTGGCGAAGAATGCCGACCTGCTGATCGGGGCGAGCCTGGCCGGTTAGGGTTGGGATAGTTCCGGTCGCCGGCCCGCAGAACAAAAGACGCGCTACACCAGCTACACCAGGCCGCGCTTGGCCATCATGGCTTCGGGCGAAGGCATCTTGCCGCGAAAGGCGGTGTAGAGTTCTTCCGGGTCTTTCGAGCCGCCGGCGGCGTAGATGTTTTTGCGCAAGCGTTCGGCCAGCGCCGGGTTGAAGGGGTCGCCGATTTCCTCGAAGGCCGAAAAGGCGTCGGCGTCCAGCACTTCCGACCACATGTAGGAATAATAGCCTGCCGAATAGCCGTCGCCGGCGAAGACATGGCCGAAATGCGGGGTGCGGTGGCGCATGGCGATGGTGTCCGGCATCGCCATTTTTTCCAGCATTTCGGCTTCGAAACGAAGCGGCTCGCCGGGCGCGTCCGCGCGTGCGTGATAGGCCATGTCGATCAGCGCCGAGGCGGTGAATTCTACTGTAGCGAAGCCAGCGCCAAAGGTGCGCGCCGCCAGCATCTTGTCCAGCAGTGCCTTCGGCATCGGCTTGCCGGTCTCGACATGCAGCGCGTGCTTTTCCAGCACGGCAGGAACCGTCAGCCAATGTTCGTAGAGTTGCGACGGTAGTTCAACGAAATCGCGCGACACCGAGGTGCCGGCAACCGATGGCCATGTCACGTCGGTCAGCATGCCGTGCAGCGCGTGGCCGAATTCGTGGAACAGCGTCCTGGCTTCGTCCACCGACAGGAGCGCTGCCTCGCCCTTCGGCGGCTTGGCGAAGTTCATGATGTTGTAGATGACCGGGCGCGAGCCATCGCCGAGCCGGTAGCCGGACTGCAGCGCGCTCATCCATGCGCCGGAACGTTTCGAGGGTCGCGCGAAATAATCCGCCAGGAATACGCCGCGCTCGGAGCCGTCCGCATTCTTCACCAGAAACGCCCGCACGTCTGGATGCCAGGTGGCGATACCGTTCTTCTCCTCGAAAGTGATGCCGAACAGCCTTGTCGCCACGTCGAAACAGGCGGCGATAACGCGGTCGAGTTGCAGATAAGGTTTCAGTTCCGCCTCGTCGAAGGCGAATTTCTCAGTGCGCAGCTTTTCCTGATAGAAGCGCCAGTCCCAGGCCGAAAACGTGTCGTTGCTACCCGCTTCCGCCGCCAGACGCTTAAGCTCCTGCTGGTCGGCGGCGGCTTTTTCCAGTGCCTTTTTCCAGACGGGATCGAGCAGCGCATGCACGGCCTTCGGCGTCTTGGCCATGGTGTCGTCCAGCTTCAGCGCCGCGTAAGAAGCATAGCCGAGCAGCTTCGCCTTTTCGGCGCGCAGGCGCAAAAGATCGCGCACGACATTGGTGTTGTCGCTGGCGCCGCCGTTCTGGCCGCGCATGGTGAAGGCGCGCCAGGCGATCTCGCGCAGGTCGCGGCGCTCGGAAAAGGTCGAAAAAGGCTCGTAGAGCGAGCGCGACAAGGTCAGCGCGTAGCGACCCTTGCGGCCACGCATCTCGGCGGCTTCGGCCATGGACGCTTTCAAGAAATTGGGCAGGCCGGTAAGGTCGGCTTCGTCGAGGAACAGCACCCACTCGCTCTCGTCGGCCAGCACGTTCTGGCCGAATTTGGTGCCCAGCGACGACAGTTCCTCGTTGATCGCACCCAGCCGCGCCTTGCCTGCCTCATCGAGTTTCGCGCCGGATCGGACAAAGCTTTTCCAAGTCTTTTCCAGCACGCGCAGCGTCTCGGAATCGAGGTTGAGGGTCGCGCTGCGCTGGTAGAGATCATCCAGGCGCGCAAACAGTTTTGCGTTCATCGAGATGGCCGAGAAATGCCGCGACATCTTGGGCGAGATTTCGCGCTCCAGCGCCTGGATCTCGGGATTGGTATGGGCGCCGGCACGGCACCAGAAGATCGAAGAAACGCGGTCGAGACTATTACCCGCCAGTTCCAGCGCGGCCAGCGTGTTGGCGATGGTGGCGGCTTGCGTACTGCCGGCAAGCGTGGCGATCTCGGCTTCATGCGCCTTCAGCGCCGCATCGAAAACGGCCACGAAATCGCCGTCGCCGATGCGCGAGAAATCGGGCAGGCCGAGCGGCCCGTTCCATGCGGTCAGCGGATGCGTGGCAAGGTCGATGGCATTATCGGGCATGAAGGGTTTCTCGTTGGTTGAGTGTCGGCGGGTCGCCTCGATGTAAGACGCCGGCTTGCGACCTGCAACCGCTAGAACGCGTCGCAGTTTTCCGCGACGATGGCCTGCGAACTGGCGGTAATGCGCCCGCCGGTCACGGCAAAGGTTTCCTGCGTCAGGAGATCGTTGTTCGGGAAATCGTAGCAGACGATGACCGTGGATACGCCGTCTTCGCTCTTTTCAAGGCGGTGCCGGATCGTCGCGCCCTTCGCGGATGCCTGCCATTCGTCCATCGAGGCGATGAATTCCTGCCTGTCCTGTTCGACGCCGAGATCGGTCAGCTTGATGCGCGCATCGGCCGAAAGCAGGTCGGACAGGCCGGCACGGTCGGCGATAAGCAGCGCCTTGTACCAACGCTCGATCACCGCCGCTTCGTCGGCAAAGGAAGGGAACGCAACCCCCATACTCAGGAGAAGGGTGGTGCTCACTATTGAAAGGCAACGCAGTTTCATGGCGGCGCTCCCTTGAGCATCGACCCGAAAAGCGCAATCCGGATTTCGGGTCGTTTCGATGCTCGATCAAACGGTAGAGCGCCTTTGTGCGCTCCAATGGACGATCAATCCAGTGTGGGCCGCTCGAAATCGCCGGTATCCTGGTTCATCGCCCATAGTTCGCCGGCCGAAATGTCGAACCATGCGCCATAAAGCGCAAGCTCGCCCTGTTCTTCCCGTTCCTTGATCTGCGGGAAGGTTCGCAGATTGTTCAGCGAATAGCGCACGGAGATGCGCTCCAGCGCCGTTTCACGCTCGGTCGGCGTCATCACCGTCGTGGAGGCCACGGCCTCGGCCGCCGGATGGATCAGGCTCATCCATTTGCCGATGAAGTCGCCCGGCTTCAACGGCTTGCCGCCCTGCGCCAGCGCCGCGCGGATACCGCCGCAGCGGCCATGGCCCATGATGACGATGTTCTTGACCTTCAGGATGTCCACGGCGAATTCCAGCGCCGCCGAGGTCGAGTGGAATTCGTCATCGGGTTCGAAAGGCGGGATCAAATTGCCGACATTGCGCAGCACGAACAGTTCGCCCGGCCCCGCATCGAAGATCGTCTCGGGCGCCGAACGCGAATCGCTGCATGCGACAAGCATCGTTTCGGGAGATTGCCCTTCGCGGGCAAGTGAGACGTAGCGACCGCTCTCGGCCGAATAGCGGCCCTTCATGAAGTTGCGGTAGCCGGCGAGGAGGTGTTCTGGAAGATGAGCCATTGCGGAGGCAATTAAAGGAAAAGCCGGGGCTTGTTCAATGAAAATCGTACGGCCTGCGCCATTATCATGCCGGACGCTTCCGTCCCGGATGCTGGAGATGGCGCATCTGTACCATGGCCATCGGGTGCGCCAGGCTTTGCGCATCGGTTTCAAGCTGCAACTCATCGCCGCCGCGCCTGGCGGTGCTGGCCAGGATTTCGTACACGGCCGCGGTGGTCGACTGCAGCGCCTTTGCCGGACTTTGGCCTGAAAGTATCCGCGCCAGATAGACCGCGGCCGTCAGGTCCCCAAGCCCGTTCGGCGGCCTGTCGATGATGCGATGCTCGGCCATCACCGCCTGATTTGCGTCGACGAGAAGGTTGGCGATGCTGTCGGTCATCATCGCCGGGGCCGAGGTGACCAGCATGGTCGCGGGAGGGGCGGCAAGTGCCGCTGCCATCACGGCCTTGCTGTCTGGCAGCTTCGCGCCGGTCAGCCATTCGAGTTCGAAGCGGTTCGGCGTCGCGATGTCGGCGATCGGGATCAAGGTATCGCGCATGGCGGTTGCCGTCGCTTCGGGCACGTAGAGACCGCCGGAATCGCCGATCACCGGATCGCATATGTAGAGCGCTTCCGGACGCCGGGCCTTGACCGCGCGGACCAGCGAAGCGACCGCTTGCGCCTGGGCGGCGTCACCGAGATAGCCCGAGAGCACAGCACCGACCTCGCCCAGCCAGGGCGCGCGCTCGAGATCGGACATCAGGGCCGCGAATTGTTCCGGTGGCGCAACGATCCGCATCGCCCGCCCATGGCCGGGATGCCAGGGCAAGGTGATGGTCGGCACCGCCCATACGGGAAAGCCCAGCGTTTCCAGCGCGAAGACGGCAGCGCGGTTTCCCACCGAGCCGCGAACGACATGGCTGGAAATGACGATTGCCGCCTTGGGGATCGCCTTGGAGCCAGCCCGCGGAGCAGCACCCGGCGTGACAATTGGTATGCCGCTCATGCCCGTCAGTTGCCCCGCATGATGAATAGGACGAGCCAGATCATCAGCGCGACCGCGAAGGCGAGGCCAAGCAATCGGCCAATGCGTGTTCCCCAATATTCGATCGGGTCCGAACGGTCGGCATCCCTGGCCGAAACGCTGTCGATGGCGCCCTTGGCGGCGCGCGCCACGAACGAAGCGCCGCCCGGCTCGGTCTCGCCGGCCATTCTTTTCAGGATGCGGCGCGACTCGGCGCTGTCGTCATTGGGGTTTTTCGGCATGATGGTACCTTGTTGCCTGCCCAATCTATCGCGTTCACGCCTGCGGTTACAGGGCCTCGGCGCTCTTCGCGCTAGGTCAGCAGAAGGCACGGTTTCCTTGGCCCGAGATTGTGCTAGAGATTGGCTCTCCTCTCCTGATTCAGGGATTTTTCATGCCTGCTGCCCAGTTCGCCCAATCCCGCACTTATCGCCTCCTGCCGGCCTTCCTCATGATGGCGTTCATGCTGCCGCTGCTTGCAGGGTGCGGCTTCAACACCATTCCGACGGCGGAAGAGAACGCCAAGGCCGCCTGGAGCCAGGTTTTGAACCAGTACCAGCGCCGCGCCGATCTCATTCCCAATCTGGTCGAGACGGTGAAGGGCTACGCCAGCCACGAAAAGGACACGCTGCAGGCGGTGGTCGAGGCGCGCGCCAAGGCGACGCAGATCACGGTGACGCCCGAAACACTCAAGGACCCGGAAGCCTTCAAGAAGTTCCAGGAGAGCCAATCGGGTCTGACCAGCGCGCTTTCGAAGCTTCTGGCCGTGGTGGAAAATTATCCGGATCTCAAGGCGAACCAGAATTTCCTGGCGTTGCAGGCGCAGTTGGAAGGCACCGAAAACCGCATCGCGGTGGCGAGGCGCGACTATATCCAGGCGGTCAGGGACTACAATCTGACGCTGCGGACGTTCCCCTCGCTGCTGTGGGCGAAGTTCTGGTTCACCTCGAACGAGCCGTTCCAGAACTTTACCGTCGCCGAAGACAAGCTTGAAGCGCCGAAGGTCGATTTCGGGACAAAGCAGGGCGGGTGATTCCAGCCTGAACGGTTCGACCTTGAATTCCTTCGCGCCCAGACGAGGTATCGACAAAACAAGGCTGCTCGCCTTGCTTGCGTTCCTTTTGTTCCTCCCCCTTCACGCTTTCGCGGCCGACCTGCCGGCGCTGACGGGCCGGGTCGTCGACGATGCCGGCATTATCGATGCGGCAAGCGAAGTGCTGCTTACCCAGAAGCTGGCCGATTTCGAGAAGAAGGGCTCCGACCAGATCGTCGTCGCCACCGTCCCCACACTCGATGGCGAGGATATCGAATCCTATGCCAACAGGCTGTTCCGGTTCTGGAAGCTTGGCCAGGCGGGCGAGAACAACGGCGTTTTGCTGTTGGTCGCCCAAAACGACCGGAAGATACGCATCGAGGTCGGCTACGGCCTCGAAGGAACGCTGACCGACCTGCACACCAGGCTCATCATCGAAAACGACATGGTGCCGGCCTTCCGCGCCGGCGACTATTCCGGCGGCATCGAGAAGGCCGTCGACGACATGATCATGGTGCTGGACGGCAATCCGGAAGAACTGGAAGCGCGTGGCGAGCGCAACCAGACGAGCGCCGGCGACATCGAGGACTGGCTGCCCGTCCTGTTCATCATCGTCTGGGCAACCCTGTTCTTCGGCGGCTTTGCCATGGCCATCCTGCCGCCGATCTTCGGCCAAAAGATCGGGCCGAACCGCTACCGTTGGCTCGGCATGACCTTCAACACCGCACGATCTTCGGGTGCTAGCGGTGGCGGATGGTCGTCCGGCGGCGGCGGCTGGTCGTCCGGTGGCGGGGGCTTTTCGGGAGGGGGAGGCGGTTTTTCAGGTGGCGGCGGTTCGTCCGGCGGCGGCGGCTCGTCGGGAAGCTGGTGAGGCAGATCATGGCAAGGCACACCATCTCACCCGAAGACCACGCCCGCGTGAGCGCGGCCATCAAGGCAGCCGAAGGCAAGACCGACGGCGAAATCTACTGCGTCGTGGCGCATGCCAGCGACAACTATTTCTTTCCCGCCGCCTTTGTCTCCATGGTGGGCATCCTGCTGGCCAGCCTGGCGTTGGCCATTGCGCTGGAAGCCTGGTGGCTTTCGATCCGCCTGCCTTATTTCGCCGCCGCCCAGCTTCTGGCGGTTGCGGCCGCACTTTTGCTGCTATGGGCCGCGCCGTGGCTGCGCATCCATCTGGTGCCGCACCGCTTGCGTTTCCAAGCCGCGCACGCCAACGCCTCGCGGCAGTTCCTTGCCCACAATGTGCATCTGACGTCGGCGCGGACCGGTGTGTTGATTTTCGTCTCGCTGGCCGAGCGCTATGCCGAAGTGGTCGCCGATAGCGGCATCGACAGCCATGTCGAGCAGCGTGTCTGGGACGATGTCGTGGACGCCTTGACGGTAAATGCCGGCGATGGACGCCTTGTCGACGGCTTTATCGAAGCGATCGACACGGTGGGCGCGATCCTTGCCGAGCATTTCCCGGCTTCGCCGGACGATGTGGATGAGCTGGATAACCGGCTGGTCGAGATATGACGCTGCGCGGCGGCGACCGGTAAAAGTCAGTCCGGGTAGCAGCTTGCCGGAATATGCGGCCAGACCGCCTTGTCGCAACCGGCGTCGGCCTGTTGCAGGCGGAAAGCGGCGCTGACCGGCCCGGTCACCACCGGATCGACGCCATCCGGTGCGTCTGCGAACATCTGCGGCGCTTCCGACAGCGCTGGCCCCTGGTCCGAGAATGGCACGACCCGCGTTGCCGCCGACGGCGCGCCGCCCGTTGCCAGCAGCACGGCGAGCGCGACACCGGCAAGCGACAGGATCAGGGGGGACTTGGCAGCGGTGTAGATCATTCAGGCGAACTCGCTGCGGCGGCTTGCGTTCCGCTTTGGTTAACGAAATCATTTCATCCCAGGACCCTTAATATTTGGTGACGATTCATTTGAGCGCGCTTCCCCTTTCGCATTTGCGAAAAAACCTGTAAGAGCCGGCCAACCGAAAAAGGCAGCGTCCCGACCCTGATCGTGGGGGCTTGCTGCCCATAACATTCCCGAGACCTGAACATGAACCTCCGCAACATCGCGATTATCGCGCACGTCGACCATGGCAAGACCACGCTGGTCGACGAACTCTTGAAGCAAGCCGGCTCCTTCCGGGAAAACCAGCGCGTCACAGAGCGCGCCATGGATTCCGGCGATATCGAAAAAGAGCGCGGCATCACCATTCTGGCCAAGGCGACTTCGGTCGACTGGCACGGCACCCGCGTCAACATCGTCGACACGCCGGGCCACGCCGACTTCGGCGGCGAGGTCGAGCGCATCCTTTCCATGGTGGATTCGGCCATTGTGCTGGTCGATGCCGCCGAAGGCCCAATGCCGCAGACCAAGTTCGTGGTCGGCAAGGCGCTCAAGGTCGGCCTCAAGCCGATCGTTTTCATCAACAAGATCGACCGGCCGGACGCGCGCCATGTTGAAGTCGTCAACGAGGTGTTCGACCTGTTTGCAGCCCTCGACGCCACCGACGAGCAGTTGGACTTCCCGATCCTCTACGGTTCGGGGCGCGATGGCTGGGCCTCCGAGAACCCGGATGGCCCCAAGGACCGGCGGCTCGATCCCCTGTTCGAACTTATTTTGAAGCATGTCCCCGAGCCGGCCGTTCATCCCGGCCCGTTCCGGATGATCGGCACGCTTTTGGAAGCCAACCCGTTCCTCGGCCGCATCATTACCGGCCGCATCGAGTCCGGCACGCTGAAGTCGAACCAGCCGGTCAAGGTGCTGAACAATGACGGCGTCGTCGTCGAAACCGGCCGCGTCTCCAAGATCCTCGCGTTCCGCGGCCTCGAGCGTCAGCCGATCGACGAAGCGCAAGCGGGCGATATCGTCGCCATCGCCGGCCTGTCGAAAGGCACCGTCGCCGACACGTTCTGCGATCCGGCCGTGACCGAACCGCTGCACGCGCAGCCGATTGATCCCCCGACCGTGACCATGTCCTTCATCGTCAACGACAGCCCGCTGGCCGGCACCGAGGGCGACAAGGTCACCAGCCGCGTCATCCGCGACCGCCTGTACAAAGAAGCTGAGGGCAACGTCGCGCTGAAGATCGAGGAATCGACCGAGAAGGATTCGTTCTACGTGTCGGGCCGCGGTGAATTGCAGCTTGCCGTGCTGATCGAGACCATGCGCCGCGAAGGCTTCGAACTCGCCGTGTCGCGCCCGCGCGTCGTCATGCAGAAGGACGAGAACGGCGACCTGCTCGAGCCGATCGAGGAAGTCGTCATCGACGTCGATGAGGAACACGCCGGCATCGTTGTGCAGAAGATGTCGGAGCGCAAAGCCGAGATGATCGAACTGCGCCCCTCCGGCGGCGATCGCCAGCGTATCGTCTTCCATGCGCCGACGCGCGGCCTGATCGGCTACCAGTCGGAGCTGTTGACCGACACGCGCGGCACCGCCGTGATGAACCGGCTGTTCCACTCCTATCAGCCCTACAAGGGCGAGATGGCCGGCCGCTCGAACGGCGTTTTGATCTCCAATGAACAGGGCGAAGCGGTGGCGTTTGCCATGTGGAACCTGGAAGATCGCGGCCCCATGGTCATCGACCCGGGCGTCAAGGTCTATCAGGGCATGATCATCGGCATCCATTCGAGAGACAACGATCTCGAAGTGAACGTGCTCAAGGGCAAGAAGCTGACCAACATCCGTTCGGTCAACAAGGACGAGGCGGTCAAGCTGACCCCGCCGATCCGCATGACGCTGGAACGCGCGCTGGCCTGGATCCAGGACGATGAGCTGGTCGAGGTGACGCCCAAGACCATCCGCCTCAGGAAGCTCTATCTCGACCCGAACGAGCGCAAGCGTTTCGAAAAGTCGGCCAAGGTAGCGGGCGCGGCCTAACTCTCGCTCACGGGCCGTACCGCCGCCTTTGGCGGCTGGCCCTCCGCGGGGGCGCGCCATCGGGCGCGACGCCCGGTCGGGCTTGCAGCCTGCGGCTGTTTCCTAAGCCGTTGGCTGCATCGTGTCTTCAGCCAATGCATGAGCCACCGGCAATATCCCATCTACCAAGGGCGCGGTCTGGACCTTGAGATAGGTCCGGCTGCGCCCTTGGCGTGTCCATGGTTCCAGTCTAGCGGCTACCAGTGCATCTGGATTGAAACATGCCTGACCTCAAGAACGCGACATCCCCCCTGCTGGCCGTTCTTGTCTGTACGTTGGGCATATTCCTGCTTTCGGCGATGGACGCGGCGGTGAAGGGGCTCGTCCTTGTGCTCGGCGCCTATAACGTGCTGCTGTGGCGCAGCGTTTTTGCGACTTTCGTGGCGGGAGCGAGTTGGGCTGCCACGGCCAGCCAGCCTCCCAGGGCGCATGTGCTGCGGCTTCATGTCTTGCGCGGCGTGATTGTCACCTTCGTCGCCTTGACCTTCTTTTTCGGCTTGGGCCGCCTGCCGCTGGCCGAGGCGATCGCGCTCTCCTTCATCGCGCCGCTCTTGGCACTGTTCCTTGCCGCCATGCTGTTGGGGGAGAAGATCGGTCGTTTCGCGGTATGGGGTTCCGTCGTTGGCATGGCGGGCGTGATCGTCATCATGCTTGGCAAGTTCAACGGTGCCGATCACTCCCCGGACGCCACCCTGGGAATGGCCGCCATCCTCGCCTCGGCGGCGCTCTACGCCTACAATTTGATCCTGGCGCGCCGACAGGCGCTGATGGCGAAGCCGCTCGAGATCGTGTTCTTCCAGAACCTCATCGTCGGCGTCACGCTGGGCCTTGCCGCGCCATGGCTGGGCGTTGCACTGCCGCAGGAACTATGGCTGCCTCTGGCGGGCGTAACGGTGCTGGCGCTCAGTGGGCATTTCATGATGAGCTGGTCCTATGCCCGCGCCGAAGCCCAATATCTTATCCCGACCGAGTACTCGGCTTTCGTCTGGGCTATTCTACTCGGATGGGTGTTCTTCCACGAAGCCGTCGGCTGGTCGACAATGGCGGGTGCTGGACTTATTATTGCTGGCTGCCTGGTCGCATCCCGGTCAAAACCCCGGCTGGCTCAGCCAATCGAAGTCGCTGCGGTATAGAGCGCGGCGCTCGCCATCGAGAAGGAAAGTCGCCGTGACATTCACTTCGCTGCTCATCTTTGCCGCGGCCCTTTTCGTCGCTGCCGGCTCGCCCGGCCCGTCGATCGCGGCGCTCGTCGCGCGCGTCATCTCCAAGGGTTTTCGCGATGTGTTTCCCTTCCTTGCCGCCATGTGGATCGGCGAGGGCATCTGGCTTTCCTTCGCCGTCTTCGGGCTGGCGGTGGTGGCGCAGACCTTCCACGTCGCCTTCGTGGTCGTAAAATGGGCCGGTGTCGGCTATCTCGCTTACCTCGCCTGGAAGATGTGGACCGCGCCGGTCGAGGCACGCGAGGGCGAGATGCCGCGCGAGGATTCGCCGACAAAACTGTTCTTCGCCGGCATGGCGGTTACGCTCGGCAATCCCAAGATCATGATGTTCTATCTGGCGCTGCTGCCGACGATCATCGATCTTGCCTCGGTCACCGTCGCCGGCTGGATCGAACTGACGCTGACCATGGCCATCGTGCTGGTTTCGGTCGACCTGTTCTGGGCGCTCGCCGCCTCGCAGGCGCGAAAACTCCTGAAAAGCCCGCGCGCCATGAGGATCGCCAACCGCCTCAGTGCAACGACGATGGCGGGAGCGGCCGCGGCGATCGCAACGCGGTCGTGATCGGCATTCTTGCTCAATCGTAGAAACAGCCTATGTAGCACTTGGTAGTACCTGGGAATCATCATGGCTGTTTCCGTCAAGATCGACGACGAGTTGAAAGGACGCGTGCAGCGCCTGGCGGAGAGCCGCAAGCGCTCGGCGCATTGGATAATGCGCGAAGCGATCGAGCAGTATGTCGGCCGGGAGGAAGCACAGGCGAGCTTTCAGGCAGAGGCGCAAGCCGCCTGGAAATCCTATCGTGAAACAGGGCTGCACTTGACCGGCGAAGAGGTGCGAGACTGGCTGGGTGATTGGGGTACTGAAAAGGAAACGGAAGCGCCTGCGTGCCACGAGTAATCGTGACGGCCGGCGCCGTTCCCGGTTTGGAAAGATGCCGCCGTTTTCTGGCTACCAAAAATCCACTGGCGGCGCGGCGTGCCGCCGCCGCGATAGCCAATCCGTTTCTCTTGCTTGAAACGCATCCGGACATCGGTCGGCCCCACCCTGATGAGCCGGGATTGCGTGAGTTCTTGATACCGTTCGGCGCAACCGGCTATGCGGCGCTGTACCGGTTTGTCCCTGCGGAAAATTCCGTCTTCATCCTCGCATTCCGGCATCAGAAAGAAGCCGGTTACTGATTTGCCACGCACCACGTCCAGCCCGAGGCCGCGCTTTTCCCTGCATTCGGCGCTCTGACCGGCATCCGAAAGCTAATCGTTATTTATCTTTGGCGGGCGTCAAACCCTTGTCGCCAAACACGGATCATCTGGTTACGATAGGTTAAAGCCTGGGCCAGGAGGGAGAATTCAGCGTTATGGCAAACCCGAAAACTGCGCGTAAACCGAAAAGCGCTCCAGGAGCGAAAGCAGAAACGGGAAAGCCCGGAGAAAAGCCCGCCGGGTTCGCTGACTACCTGCTGTCGCGCGCGCCCGCCGAAGATGTCGCCAGCTACGATGAAGCCGACTTGCAGCGCGCCGCCGCCCTGGCCCGCAACGCGGTTGCCCGCCACAGGAAAGGAGAAAGCGTCGTCGCCATCGATGCCGAGTCCGGCGTTGTCCGCGACGGCCGTCCGGTAACCGTCATTACCGTCGTCAACGACAATATGCCTTTCCTGTTCGATTCGATCCTGGGCGAGATTACCGAAGAGTTCAGCGAGCCTTACCTCGTCACGCACCCGGTCATCGTGGTCAAGCACGGCAAAAACGGCGTGGCCGAAATTCTCGGCGATGGCGGTTTTGCCAAAGGCGATCCGGCGTATGACCGCCTGAGCGTCGTTCACGTCCATGTCGGCAGGCTGACCGCAGAACAGGCACAGGCCTTGGCGGGACGGCTCGAAAAGGTGGTGAGGCAGGTCCGCGCCTGCGTTGTCGACTGGAAGCCGATGCTGGCCCGGCTCGACCAGGCGATCTCCGAGTTCCGCTATGCGCCGGTGCCGCTCGACAAGAACCACGTTACCGAGGCGATCGCCTTCCTCGAATGGCTGCGCGACGACAATTTCACCTTCCTGGGAATGCGCGAATACAAATATAGCGGCGGCGAGAAGAGCGGCACGCTGGACCGCGAAGAGGGCGAGGGGCTAGGCATTTTGACCGATCCCGACGTGCTGGTGCTGCGCCGGGGCACCGAGGCAGTTACGACGACGCCTGAAATCCGTGCCTTCCTGCACGGTCCAGAACCGCTGATCGTCACCAAGGCAAACGCCAAGTCGGTCGTCCACCGCCGCATCTACCTCGACTATGTCGGCGTCAAGACATACACCGCCAAGGGCGTGCTGTCGGGCGAACTGCGTATCGTCGGCCTGTTCACCTCGACGGCCTATACGCGCTCGGTGATGAAAATCCCCTATCTGCGTTCGAAGGCGCAAAGCGTCATTTCCAAGGCGGGCTTTGATGCGGGCGACCATTCCGGCAAGGCGCTGATCAATGTGCTGGAAAGCTATCCGCGCGACGAATTGTTCCAGGTTCCGGTGCCGACGCTGCGCAAGCACGCCGAGGCGATCCTTGGCCTGATCGACCGGCCGCGCGTACGGGCGCTGGTGCGCGTCGACCAGTTCGACCGTTTCGTCTCGATCCTCGTCTTCGTGCCGCGCGACCGCTACGACAGCGTCGCGCGCGAAAAGATCGGCGCCTATCTGAAGACGATTTATCAGGGGCGCTTGTCGGCCTACTATCCGGCATTTCCCGAAGGCGGGCTGGCGCGCATCCACTTCATTATCGGCCGCTCCGGCGGCAAGACGCCGAAAATCGAGCAGGCGGTCATCGAGACCGAGATCCGCGATATGGTGCGGACCTGGGAGGATGCGCTGGCCGAGGCCGCCGAGGCGACGGGCAGCGGCACGAGCCTCAACGCCATCGCCGCGCGCTTTCCCGAAAGCTACCGCGACAGCTTCACCGCGGCCGTCGCGCTGGCCGATGCCGAACGCATTTCCAGGATCAACGCCGGCAATCCCATCGCCATCGATTACTATCGCGATGCCGGCCAGGCCGCGACGCAGGCTTCGCTGAAGATTTACCATCACGGCGCGCCGGTGGCGCTGTCGCGGCGCGTTCCCATCCTGGAAAATATCGGCTTCCAGGTCATCAGCGAGCGTACGTTCGAGATCGGCCGGGACACGGCCGACGTGGTGTTCATCCACGACATGGAACTGGAAAGCACCAACGGCAAGCCGATAGAGCTTGGCGACGGCGGCGCGTTGTTCGCGGACGCTTTTCTGGCCGTCTGGAACGGCGATGTCGACAATGACGGCTATAACGGGCTTGCCCAGACCGCCGGCCTGTGGTCGGGCGAGATTACCGTGCTGCGCGCTTATGGGCGCTATTTGCAGCAGGCCGGCATTCCGCAGAGCCAGGGTTTCATCGCCGCCGCGCTCAACCGCTATCCCGACATCGCGCGCGGGCTTCACGCCTTGTTCGTCGCCCTGCTCGGGCCGGATGCCGCAAGCGAGGGCGTCGTTGCCGCCAAGCACCTCAAGGCCAAGATCAAGGATGCGCTGGAGGACGTCCCCAATATCGACGACGACACCATCATCCGCCGCTATCTCAATCTGATCGAGGCCTCGCTGAGGACCAACCATTTCGTTACGGGCAAGTCGGAAAAAGGCCAGTCGCTGGCGATCAAGCTCGATTCCCGCGCTATCGATGGCCTGCCCGAACCGAAGCCGTGGCGCGAGATCCTCGTTTATGGCTCCGAAGTCGAGGGCGTTCATTTGCGCTTCGGTCCGGTCGCGCGCGGCGGCCTGCGCTGGTCGGACCGCGCCCAGGACTACCGCACGGAAGTTCTCGGGCTGGTCAAGGCCCAGCAGGTCAAGAACGCCGTGATCGTGCCGGTCGGCGCCAAGGGCGGTTTTTATCCCAAGCGCTTGCCTGTAGGCGGCAGCCGCGAGGCAGTGTTCGAGGCCGGCAAGGCCGCCTACCGGAATTTCATCTCCAGCCTGTTGTCGATCACCGATAATATCGACATCGACCATGTCGTGCCGCCCGTCGGCGTGACGCGCCGCGATTTTGACGATCCCTATTTCGTCGTCGCCGCCGACAAGGGCACGGCAACGTTTTCCGACACCGCCAACGCCATCAGCCAGGCGCACGATTTCTGGTTGGACGATGCCTTCGCCTCCGGCGGTTCGGCCGGCTACGACCACAAAAAGATGGGCATCACCGCCAAAGGCGCATGGGAGGCGGTAAAGCGGCATTTCCGCGAGATGAACCGCGACATCCAGACGACGCCCTTTACCATGGTCGGCGTCGGCGACATGTCGGGCGACGTGTTCGGCAACGGTGCGCTGCGGTCCGAGCAGACACGGCTTATCGCCGCCTTCGACCATCGCGACATCTTCATCGATCCCGACCCGGACATGGCGGTCTCTTTCGCCGAGCGCCAGCGGCTGTTCGACCTGCCGCGCTCGAGCTGGCAGGACTACGACAAGTCTAAACTGTCGAAGGACGGCGTCATCGTCTCGCGCAGCCAGAAGACGGTAACTCTTCCGGCGGCCGCTGCCGCCGCGATCGGTCTGTCAAAGACCGTGGCGACGCCGAGCGAAATCATGCGGGCTATTCTTGCAGCGCCCGTCGACCTGTTGTGGTTCGGGGGCATCGGCACCTATCTGCGCGGCTCTGGGGAGACCAACCAGGAAGTCGGCGACCGCGCCAACGACGCGATCCGCTTGACCGCTTCGGACGTGCGCGCCAAGGTCATCGGCGAGGGCGCCAATCTCGGCGTCACCCAGCGCGCGCGCATCGAATTCGGCCTGAAGGGCGGGCAGTGCAATTCGGACGCCATCGACAATTCAGGCGGCGTCAATTGCTCCGACGTCGAGGTCAACATCAAGATCGCACTGGCGTCCGCCATGCGCAAGGGCGAGTTGGCGCGGCCCGCGCGCAACAAGCTGCTGGCCGAAATGACCAACGAAGTCGGGCAGTTGGTGCTTGCCAACAACACCCAGCAGACGCTGGCGCTTTCGTTGGCTCGCAAGCGTGGATTGACCGATATCGCCCATCAGGGTCGGTTCATGGAAGCGTTGGAAGCGCGCGGCCTGCTCAACCGGGCAGTCGAGACCCTGCCTTCTCCTGCAGCGTTGGCTGAACGCGAAGCGCGCGGCGAGCCGCTGACAAGGGCGGAACTCGGCGTGCTTCTGGCCTATGCCAAGATCGTACTGTTTTCCGATATCGTCGCTTCGGACGTTCCCGACGAGCCGCATTTCGACCGCGACCTGATGGGGTACTTCCCCGAGCGCATGGCCCGGAAATACGCCACGGAGATCCACGGCCATCGTCTGCGCCGCGAAATCATCGCCCGCGTCGTCGCAAACGACCTGATCAATCGCGGCGGTCCGTCCTTCGTCAACCGCCTGCAGGAGTCTACCGGGCGAAGCGCCGCCGATGTCGTGCGCACGTTCGCCGCCGTCCGCGACGGCTTCGGCCTGCCGGCGCTCTACCGCGAGATCGATGCGCTTGACAACAAGATCGACGGCCAGGTGCAACTCGATCTCTACCAGTCGGTAAGCCGGCTGATTTTCATGACGAGCGGCTGGTATCTGAAAAACGATACCGCCGCCGCGCCGCTCGACAAGCGCATCGCCGATCTGGTCGAAGTCCGCAAGGCGCTCGAGCCCAAGCTGCTGGCGTTGTTGCCCGCCTATTCGCGCCAGCGGGTGGAACAACGCAGGCAGGACCTGTTGGCGGGTGGCGCGCCAGAGAAACTGGCCGAGCGCCTCGCCTTGAACGATATCTCCGAACTGATCCCGGATATCGCGCTGACCGCAAGGATAGCCAAGGCGGATATCGTTGCCGCCGCCAGGGCGTTCTTCGCGGTCAGCGAGGCTTTCCGTATCCCCCGCATCGAGGACGCCGTGCACTCGATCACGCCGTCGGACTATTACGATCAGCTTGCCCTGTCGCGGGCTGGCGACACGATCGGCGCGGCGCGGCGCGGCATCGCGGTTGCGGCATTGACCTCCCACGCAGGCGCTGCCGACCCGGTCGCGTCATGGCTGGAGGCGGGTGGCGGGAACATCGCGCGGGTGCGCGAGCGCCTGCAGGCGCTGACCGAAGGCGGCGAACTGACCGTTTCGCGGCTGTCGGTTGCCGCCGGCCTGATGAGCGACTTGACGGGGATGTAAGCGGGTTCGTCGCGGGCCGAGGGCTGAAATTCGCCGGTTCGCTTCCGGGAAAACCTTTTGCATGGGAATTACCCCCACCCCTAACCCCTCCCCGCAAGGGGGAGGGGAATTTTTCGCGCCGACACCTCGGGCAGAGTGCTTGGCCGTTTGACTCAAGCGCCACCTGATTCCCCTCCCCCTTGCGGGAGGGGTTAGGGGTGGGGGTTAGCCAACGCACTGTACCTTCCACTTCGATTGCCCTTTGCACCGCCCGGAAAAACGTGCAGTCATCTGAAAGTCACAGGCGGCTGGAGAAAACATGACCGACGCGACCGTTCAGCGCGCTACCGGCCGGGGCATCTGGGGGTGGATGCTGTTCGATTGGGCGGCACAGCCCTTCTTCACCCTCGTCACCACCTTCATCTTCGGCCCTTATTTCGTGTCGCGCATGGCGAGCGACCCGGCCATGGGGCAGGCGGCTTGGGGCTACGGCATCGCAGCGGCTGGCCTTGTCATCGCCATCCTGTCGCCGGTGCTCGGTTCCATCGCCGACCAGACCGGGCCGCGAAAGCCGTGGATCGGCTTCTTCGCCATCATCCAGATCGGCAGTCTCTCGCTGCTGTGGTTTGCGGCTCCCGGATCGAGCCTTTTCCTCGCCGTGCTACTTTTCTCGCTTGCCTCGGTGGCGGCCGAGTTCTCGACCGTCTTCAACGATTCCATGATGCCGCGCCTGGTGCCGAAGAGCGAGATCGGCAGGATTTCCAATGTCGCCTGGGGGCTCGGCTATCTTGGCGGCATGATCGCGCTGATCTTCGTCGTCGCCTTCCTGGCGGGGTCGCCGGAAAGCGGCAAGACCATCATCGGCGTGACGCCGCTATTCGGCCTCGACCCGAAACTGGGGGAGGACGCGCGCGCCACCGGGCCGTTGTCGGCGCTGTGGTATCTCGTTTTCATCCTGCCCATGTTTTTCTACACGCCCGATGCGGTGCGGGGCATTCCAATTGGTCCGGCGGTGCGGGCAGGCCTGAAGGAACTGAAGGCGACGATCGCCGAGGTGCGCGAGCGCGGCGGCATCTTCCGCTTCCTTGTCGCCCGCATGCTTTATCAGGACGGCGTCAACGCGCTTTTGGCGCTGGGCGGCGCTTTTGCTGCCGCGATGTTCGGCTGGTCGATCACCGAAATCGGCATCTTCGGCATCATCCTCAATGTCGTAGCCGTTTTCGGCTGCCTGGTCGCGGCTAGGCTCGACACGTCGCTCGGCTCGAAGAAAATGGTGATGATTTCGCTGGTTTTCCTGACCGTTGCCACGCTTGGCATCGTCTCGACGGGGCCGGGTTATACGCTGTTCGGCTTGTGGCAGATGCCAGGCGAGAGTACGGGCGGCCTGTTCGGCACGCCGGCGGAAAAAGCGTATATCGCGTTCGGGTTTTTGATCGGGCTGGCTTTCGGCCCGGTGCAGGCGTCGTCGCGCTCCTATATGGCGCGCAGCGTCACGGCGGCGGAATCGGGCCGTTATTTCGGTATCTATGCGCTCGCCGGGCGCGCCACGAGCTTCGCCGCACCCTTCACCGTGGCGACGATTACCGCCGTCAGCGGCTCGCCCCGGTTAGGCATGGCCGCGATTATCCTGTTTCTCGGGGCCGGCATGTGGATTTTGGCCGGCACGCCCTATCCGGCGGACAGGCAGAAGGAATAGGGCCGTTGCTTTTTGCCTTCGCCCCTTGTGGGAGAAGGTGGATCGGCGCGCAGCGTCGAGACGGATGAGGGGTGTTGGTAAGAATGAGGCGCTGGCGCTCCGGCCAACACCCCTCATCCGACCTCGCTTCGCTCGGCTACTGCCCGGGGCGAGTCACGGGCCTCGCCCGCCCTTCGGGCCCCACAAGGGGAGAAGGGAAAAGTCAGTGCCGGAAGTGCCGCACGCCGGTGAACACCATGGCGATGCCGTGGGCGTCGGCGGCGGCGATGACTTCGTCGTCGCGCATCGAGCCGCCCGGCTGGATGACGGCGGTGGCGCCGGCTTCGATGGCTGAAATCAGGCCGTCGGCGAACGGGAAGAACGCATCCGAGGCGACGACCGAACCTTTGGTCAACGGCTCGGCGATGCCGGCGGCTTCAGCCGCATCCAACGCCTTGCGCGCGGCGATGCGCGATGAATCGACTCGGCTCATCTGGCCGGCACCAATGCCGACGGTAGCTGCGTCGCGCACATAGACGATGGCGTTCGACTTGACGTGCTTGGCGACCCGGAAGGCGAATTTCAGGTCGGCCATTTCCTTGTCGGTCGGCGCGCGCTTGGTCACCACCTTGAGGTCCAGGTCTTCGACCACCGCATTGTCGCGGCTCTGCACCAGCAGGCCGCCGGCGACCGATTTCGCGGTCGTGCCGGGCGCGCGCGGATCGGGCAGGCCGCCGGTTACCAGCAGGCGCAGATTCTTCTTGGCCGCAACGATACGCGCGGCATCCTCGCTGGCGTCGGGCGCGATGATGACCTCGGTAAAGGTCTTGACGATTTCTGCCGCCGCGTCTGCGTCAAGGGTGCGGTTCATGGCGACGATGCCGCCGAAGGCCGAAACCGGATCGCAGGCAAGTGCCCGCAGATAGGCATCCTTCAGCGTCTCGCCCTCGGCCACGCCGCACGGATTGGCGTGCTTGATGATGGCGATGGCCGCCGAGCGGGCCGGGTCGAATTCGCCGACCAGTTCGAACGCCGCGTCGGTGTCGTTGATGTTGTTGTAGGACAGTTGCTTGCCCTGAAGCTGCCTGGCCGTGGCGACGCCCGGCCGGTTGTCGCCGGTGACGTAGAAACCGGCCTGCTGGTGCGGGTTTTCGCCGTAGCGCATCACGGTTTCAAGCTTGCCGCCGAAAGCGCGCCAGCCCGGATGCTCGACGGCAAGCGCGTCGGCGAACCAGCCGGAGATGGACGCGTCATAGGCGGCGGTGCGGGCAAAGGCCTTGGCGGCCAGTTTCTGGCGGAAATCCAGCGACAGCGAGCCGAGGTTCATCTCGATGGCGTTGAGCACCGAGGCGTAGTCTTCGGGATCGGTGACGACCGCGACATAGGCGTGGTTCTTGGCCGATGCGCGCACCATCGCCGGGCCGCCAATGTCGATGTTCTCGACGATGGAGGCATAGTCCGCACCCGAGCGGCGCACTTCCTCGAACGGGTAGAGATTGACGACGACGAGATCGATCGGCTCGATGCCGTGCTTGTGCATCGCCGCCACATGCTCGGGATCGTCGCGCACGCCGAGCAGCGCGCCATGCACGGAAGGGTGCAGCGTCTTGACCCGCCCGTCCATGATTTCGGGAAAGCCGGTCAGTTCGGAAACGTCGCGAACCGCGATGCCGGCTGCGGCGATGGCCTTTGCCGTGCCGCCGGTCGAGACAAGCTCCACACCCGCCTTTGCCAATGTCTGCGCGAACTCGACCAGCCCTGTCTTGTCCGAGACGGAAAGCAAGGCGCGGCGCACCGGCACGAGATCGGGCGCGGGAATCATTTTGGAGGCGACGGCCATGTCGATGCAGCCTTTCATGGGGGATGTTGGCTGGGCCGTATCACACGGCGCGTCCAAATTAAACCGTTGCCGAGGCAGCTTGTCAGTCTCTTGGTGGGGCGCCGGCGATTTTCGTGCGCGTCATCTGCCAATGGACCTCGGCAAGCTCGGATGCGCGGAACGCCAGCACGATCTGGCGGCTGCGGCGCGGCCCGCCTAGTCCGGCGAAATAGATCGATTCCTCAACCTGCGGCTCGATCTCCGACGAGGTGAAGACCCAGCGGTCGGCATTGTCCGCCGTCAGCACCAGCCGGTCGTGCTCGTCACGGGAGAGGATGATGTCGGGGTGAATGTGGAAGCGGATCGCAACGGCGTCCTTCGCGTCCTTATGGATCGCTCCGCCGCCCGCCTGCAAAAAGCGGTCGCGGCCAGCCAGCACATTGCCATTGGCGATTAGCCCCAGTTCGCGCTCGTGCAGAAGGCCGAAGCGTGCGGCATAGCCGTCATGGCGCGCGATGAAACCCTGGCGCTCGCGGTCGTCTATGCGCCGGCAGGGCACATGGCGCGGCCCGCCGACCAGCGGCGTGCCGAGCAGGTCGCTGAAGCGGGGCGTATGGCTGAAGCGCGCCGACGACGTATCGTTGAGCGTTGCCGTGGAATGTGCGGCGGTCGCCCGCGCCAGCGGCCGGAATTCGGCTGCGCCATAGGTGTCGATGCCGGCATTGACGATGAAATGTTGGCGGCCGGACGACAGTTCGAAGGACAGGCAGCCGGCATGCGCGGAACCTGAAACGTCGATGGGGGGTGCTGCACCCGTATCGGCGATGACGGTGACGCCGCCCATGGAAAGCCGCTCATAACCCGAATGCGGCGCATGCAGCAACGGCGCGCCGCTGGTGTCGTCATGGCGCAGGATGGCCACGACGCGGTCGTGGATGGTCGCGCCCATGCCGTTGAAGCGGGCAACGCTGCCGTCCTGATGGCGGAAAAAGCGCAGCGCCGGCAGCATCCGGTCGATGGCGCCCATCAGGGCGGCCGGCGGGGTTTCCGCCTGGTTGGCATAGGTCTGGCGAAGCGGCAGAAGATCGGCCAGGATTTCGAGAACGGCCATCGGATTGCGCGAGATATGGCCGCCGTCCGGCAGGATCTGGCGGTCGAGCTCTTCGCTGAGATTACGGGTGGCGGCGCGCAGCGCGGTGGCCGGTGCGGGCAACGACAAGGCCGAGAAAGCCAGCGCGATGCGGGCGCGCAGCCGGTCCTTGCCGTCCGGCATTTCTCTCGCCATCGAGCGCAGATAGCGTATCTGCATGGCCAGCGACTTCAGGAAAGCGCGGTAGAAGGGAAACTCCGCGCCCTGCAGCACGACGGACGAATGCTGCAGCCACGCAATGATGCGCTTGGCGGTTGTTCCCGGTTCCCAGGCGACGCCCGCTATGCGGCCGCCATGCATGGCGATCCAGTCGGTGACCAGGGCGCGCGCGTTGGCGGCGGCAAGGTCGGTGTCGGCGGCGCGCATATGGCGCAGCCAGCGAAAGCCGTGCAGGCTCTTTTGCCAGCCGCGATTGGCGATCTCGATCTGAAACGGCGACTGGCCACCGCTCTCGACGAGGTGCCCGGAGAAAGGATAGCGGCCGTAGTATATCTCGAGCGCGATCTGCGGATCGGCCAGGCGCAAATCGGGCGGGGCAATGAGCACACGCTCGGGCGTCCGGCCGGAATAGCGCCAGCGATAGGCAGGCCCGGCGCGCAGGCGTCGGCGCGACCTGCGCCATACCTCCTGTGCGACGAGCATCCATACGCGCGTCGTGTTGCCGGCTTCGATGGCCAATACGCCTCCAGAATCGCTGCTTATCAAAAGACAAGACTATTTGATTCAAAGGCTTGTGCGAAGGCGGTTTCGCGTATTTCCCGTCCTGATTGGCTTGTTCAGCCGGCCTTGCGCAAACGCGCGGCAAAGAAGCCGTCAAGACCGGAAAGCCCCGGCGAGCCGAGGTCCATGTCGGCTGGCGTGCTGCGCAGCGTGCCTTGCGGCGAAAGAAACGGGTCGATGCTGGGGATTTCGCCGGGCAGGAGCGGATCGCTGGCGACGCCCGGCGTCTCCGCCAGAAATTCGCCAAAAAGGTCTTCGCCTTCGCGCGGGTCGAGCGAGCAATTGGAAAACACGATCCGCCCGCCCGGCTTGACCAGCGTGACCGCGCGCGCGAGTAGCCGTCGCTGCAAATCCGCAAGCTTGTCGACATCGGCCGGTGTCTTCGTCCACGGCACGTCCGGATGACGGCGCACGGTGCCGGTGGAGGAACAGGGCGCATCGAGCAGCACCGCGTCGAACAGCGTTTCCGGCTCGAATTGGAGCAAATCGGCCTGGACGATCTCCGCCTCAAACCCGAGCCGCTCCAGGTTTTGCGCCAGGCGCACAATCCGGTTCTTCGAGGTGTCGAGCGCGGTGACCTTGGCCCCGGCAAGGATAAGCTGCGCGGTCTTGCCGCCGGGAGCGGCACATAGGTCGGCAACGCGAAGCCCTTTGATGTCGCCCAGCAGGCGCGCGGGCAGGCTGGCGGCGGCGTCCTGGACCCACCATGCGCCTTCGGCGAAGCCGGGCAATTCGGGGACGGAAGCGGCAAGCTTTTCCACCCGCACCGTGCCGGTCGGCGTGACGATGCCGCCAAGCTTTTCCGCCCAGCCTTCCGGATCGGATTTCACCGAGAAATCCACCGGCGCCTCATGCCGGTGGGCCTGAAGGATCTTCCTTGCCGTCTCCGCGCCATAGGCCTGTTCGAGCCGATCTGAAAACCATTTCGGCGCTTCGTCGGTTTTCGCCAGCGCATCAGTGAGATCGGTATCCTTGCCGCGCGCGATACCGCGCAGCACGCCATTGACGAGGCCGGAAAAGCGCGCCGTGCGCGTATCGGACTTGGCGTGGGTGACGGCGAGGTCGACGGCGGCGCTGTCTGGGATGTCGAGGAACAATATCTGCGCCGCCGCCACATGCAGGATGTGCGAGAGCGCGGTGGCGTTGGGCGGCAGCGTCTTGTCCAGTCGGCGCGCGATCAGCCCGGCAATGGTCATGCGATACCGCAGCGCGGTAACGAGGATGGCGCGCACCAGCGCGCGGTCGCGCATGTCCAGCGAGCGATACATCGGGTGGCCGCTGTCATGGTCGGTCATGCCGTCGAGCGGCGTCCGGGCATCGATGACGGCGGCCAGCAGCCGTGCAGCCGCCTTGCGCGCGGCAAGGCCGGGCGTGCGGGCAGCCTCATGATCAACAGGCGCGCCCCGTGGCCGAGGATTTCTTTCGCGTTGTGCGCCGTCCCCGGAGCCGCTCAAGACCATGGGCCTTTCGGCCCGGAGGTGGGATTGCGTCCCCACGGATTGGCCTTCGGCGGCGCTGGTTCGGCTGTCGCTTCCGGCTCGTTCGCATCGCCCCACGGACCGCTCGGGCTGGCCTCGCGAACGGTTTCCCGGGCGGTTGCGGTCTCGCCCATGTCGCGCGCCATCGCCTGCAAGGCGGCGATGCGGTTTTCCGTTGCCGGGTGGGTAGAAAACAGACTGTCCATGCGCTCGCCGGAAAGAGGGTTGATGATGAAGAGATGGGCCATTGCCGGATTTCGTTCGGCAGTCGGGTTGGGGATGCGTTCGGCGTTGCGCGCGATCTTGTCAAGAGCGGAAGCCAGCCAAAGCGGGTTGCCGCAGATTTCCGCGCCGCGCCGGTCGGCGGCATATTCGCGGGTGCGGCTCACCGCCATCTGCACGATCATGGCGGCGAAGGGGGCGACGATCATCGCCACCAGCACGCCGATGAAGCCCGAATTGTTGTTGCGGTTGCCGCCGAAGAAAAAGGCGAAATTGCCCAGCATCGAGATCGCGCCCGCAAAGGTCGCGACGATGGTCATGGTCAGCGTGTCGCGGTGCTGCACATGGGCAAGCTCATGCGCCATCACGGCTGCGACTTCCTCATGCGACAGGCGCTGCAACAGGCCGGTGGAGGTGGCAACCGCCGCATGCTCCGGGTTGCGGCCGGTGGCAAACGCGTTCGGCTGTTCGCTGTCGATCAGGTACACTTTCGGCATCGGCAGGCCGGCGCGCTCGGCCAGGCCGCGCACGATGGCGTAATATTCGGGCGCGTTCTTTTCATCGACCTCGACGGCGTGGTTCATGGACAGAACCATCTTGTCGGCGTTCCAGTAGCTGAACAGGTTCGTGCCGGCGGCGACCACCAGCGCGATCATCATGCCGCCCGATCCGCCGATCAGATAACCGACGCCCATGAACAGCGCCGTCATCACGGCGAGAAGCATGGCGGTGCGAAGGGTATTCATCGTCTGCTCCACTAGCGGCGGGGTCCATCCGTAATTCATCATTACGATCTGGCCCGGGTTTCGCTATAGGATGGGGAATAGTCACCCCTGTTTCAATCCACCGGAAGGCTTCCATAGCCGACGGAGCAGAAAAATGACCGATACCGACATCCAGGCAAAGACGTTGACGCCCGAGGCCAAGCGCGCGTTGGCCGAAGCAGAAGCGCGCCGTCTGGCTCACGCAAACGAAGCGACCCTGCCGAAGGAACTGGGCGGTCGCGGCGGCAAGGAACCCGGACGCTACGGTGACTGGGAAGTGAAGGGCCTGACCAGCGATTTCTGAAACATTCGGATCAATCCGAATGTAGCCAGATGCCGCCATCGGCGTCCGCCACGGCTTTTAGCCCGGTGTAATCGGCAAACGTCGGATGCCGCGTCTCGTAACGATCGCGGTGGCTGGCGGTGATGACGGCAACCGCCGCCCCTGCAGCCTCCGCCGCCTCGATGCCGGCCGGCGCATCCTCGAAGACGAGGCAATCGCGCACATCAACGCCGAGCCGTTTTGCCCCCAGTTGAAAACAATCGGGAGCGGGCTTGCCGCGGGACACGTCCTCGCCGGTGACGATAACGGCCGGCACGGGAATGCCGACGGCCTCCAGCCGCCGCCGCGCCAGTTCGCGTGGCGAGGAGGTGACGATCGCCCAATGATGCGGGGGCAGCGCGGCCAAAAACGCCAACGCGCCATCGATGGCATGAATACCCTCGACATCGGCGATCTCGGCGCGCGTGATTTCGTCGGCCTCATAGGCGGCGTCGATACCGGGCAGCGCCAGCCGGGCGATGGTCTCGATGGCCCGCACGCCGGCGATGGTCGGCATGAACGCCTCCACGTCCAATCCTTGGCGAACCGCCCATTCCGACCATATCCGGCTCGCCACCCTGGATGAATCGAGGATGGTGCCGTCCATGTCGAACAGGAAGGCCGCAAATTTCCGGCCGGCGATCTTCAGCATTCGTTCGGGCTCCATCGTTTTTCGTCGGCCTTCGACCATCCTTGCACGGCATGGACCGGACCGCGAGTGGGCAAGAGAGGCGAAACGCCCGTGCGGTTGACCGTATTTGAGACAGCACGCCTGTGCCGTATCGGGAATGGGCCGCGCTCGCCGGAAAGGCAAAACCGGGCATGGTTAGCAATCGGTAAACCAGGCGGCGATGCCGCGATTTCGTTTACCGCTCATTCACTATAAGCGCTCCGTAAATCTAGCAAAATCAATATGTTGTGCTGAGATTGCCGTGCCGGCCCGGCATCGACGCCCCATCTGGCAACGATCCTGCATTGCCCATGCCAAGCGGCATAGGAGGCATCATGCGGATTCTTGGAAATTTGAATCGGACGGCAGGCATTTTCGCACGGGACCGGAAAGGCAATTTCGCCATCATCTTCGGCGTGGCATCGTCCGTCCTGGCGCTTGCCGTGGGCTTCGCCGTCGATACAGCGCAACTCATGAACGCCAAGTCGGCGCTGCGCAACGCCGTCGATGCGGCCGTCACGTCGACGGCGCGCAGCATCACGCTCGGCGACATCACGGAAGCCGACGCACCCAAGATGGTGAAGGCGTTTCTCACCGCCAACAGCACGGGCGGCATCCTGACTTACGACCAGATCGTTCTCGACAGGCTGACCATCGACAGGACGGCGAAAACGGTGGAGGCCGCGGCCCATGTCGACGTGCCGCTTTATTTTCCGCTTTTCGGCATGCCCAATAGCCGCCGCGTCACGAATGTCGGCGCAGCGGTCTATTCGGACAAGCAGATCGAAGTGGCGATGATGCTGGATATTACTGGATCGATGAGGAAGTCGGGCAACAAGGATAAGATCGGCGATCTGCAGACTGCGGCGCGGAACGCCGTAGAAGCCCTGCTCAGGGGCAACGTCGCCGGCGCCGAGCCGCGCGTGCGGGTGGCCATAGTGCCTTATGCCGAAGGAGTGAATGCCGGGGGGCTTGCCGCCAATACCGTTTTTTATGAGAAGCCCGGCGGTCCGGATCTGCCGCCTGCCAATTCCGGCGCGACCCTCGTTTCGCTCACCAGTTCGCAGGACAACTGCGCCACGGAGCGCAAAATGAAGGATGGCCGCGCCGATTTCTCGGACGACGCTCCCGATTCGATCCGCATCGTTCGTCGTAACGGCAAGGACGAGGAGTATTTCGCCAAGGTCAATCGTGATGACCGTCTCGAGATATGCCCTCTGGCCAACCTGGTGCCGCTGACGGCGGACAAGGACTTGCTGCTGGCAACCATCAGGGATTTCGAGGCGGACGGCGTAACCGCTGGCGGAATCGCCGCGCAGTGGGGATACTATATGCTGTCCCCGAAATGGGCTCCGACGATCAAATCGGCTGGCTTGGGTGTGGGGCCGGCGAATTTCGACTCGAAAAAGGTCTCGAAGGTGGCGATCCTGATGACCGATGGCGCGTTCAATACCGCGTTCGCGGGCGTGCCGGTCAGCGACGACAGGAACAATCAGCCGCAAAACGACCAAAGCACAAAATCGCGCAGTTATGCCGAAAGCGTCTGCGCCAACATGAAAAAGGCAGGCATCTCCGTCTTCACCATCGGCTTCGCTCTGCCCACGTCCGAGTCCAGCCAGGCGCGCGCTGTGCTGAAGGATTGCGCCACCGACGACACATCCTCCCTGAAGCACTTCTACGATGTTTCGACCGGCCCGGAGTTAGACGCTGCCTTCAAGGAGATCATCGCGAACACCGAGCGCCTGGCGTTGACCAAATAGGCCGAACTGCATGAATGGCACTCGTGGGTGGCAAATGCATGCCCGCAAGAGAAAGGGCCGTCGCTTCGGCTGAAGCGACGGCCCCGTTCTTTCGTTGCAGGCGCGGCCCTTGGGACGGCTTCTCAAGCCATCAACCGCGCGTCACGCCGTTTCAGGAAGGCTGCTTCCCGAAGAGACGATCCGCCGAGACCACGCAACGCAAAACGAAATCACTCGACATCGGATCACCTCCTTTCGATTGGTTGAACACGGGGCTAAGGATGGGGTCTCCCGGCCGAGTTGGCAAGGGCTGACCGAATTATAGAAACCGCATTGGCTCCCCGAGGCCGATGCGGCCCGGCCGGTCGACCGTGCAGTAGACGCCGAAATTATGCGCGTTGTGGCGAACGATGTTGCGCAGGATGCCAGGGTCGTGATCGAAATTGTCCTGGGCGATAATGGTGAAGCCGCAGCGGCGGCACGGCTCGGAAACCGTCAGTTCGACCTCGCCAATGGCAAGACGACGACCGAGCCAGCCGGATTCCGGAAATTCGCCCTCGACCGCCGGCATGTCGACCAGGATGGTCGGGCGAAAGCGCCGGGGATCGGGATCGCCGGCCGGATGCAGCGCCTTGAGCCGCGCCATCGAGGCGGTGGTGAGTAGGTGTATGGGCGCCTTCTGGTAGCGCGGGGCGATGGCGGAACCGTCCGCCGGTTGCGGCCCGTCGCCGAGATAAGGCCGGAGCGAAACCTCGAAGCCGAGATAGTCGCTGATCGCCCGGTCGCTCATGACGGCCGGCGCGGCAAGCCATTCGCCGTCGGGAAGGGCCACTTCCAGCCCGCCTTCGCCCGACAACCGCGTGCGGATGCGGGGCGCCTGGGCCCACTTCGCCGGATTCCTGTCGGGAGCGGCAACGATGCCGCTCGCCACGTCGAAAAGTCCGTAGACGCGGTCGCCTTCCGCGCCGCCCGGCCCGAATAAAAGCTCGTGCATCGGCTGTCCGGCGAGTGAACTCACCGGATAGCGCCATAGCGCTTCTATCTGCCCGAGATCGGTCATCATCACCAGTCGACCTACTTCACGCCCGCTTGTTCTGGCGGTTGGCGATCAGGTCGTCGACGACGGACGGATCGGCCAGCGTCGAGGTGTCGCCCAGCGCCGAAAAATCGTCTTCGGCGATTTTGCGCAGGATGCGGCGCATGATCTTGGCGGAGCGGGTTTTCGGCAGGCCGGGCGCGAACTGGATCTTGTCGGGCGTGGCGATTGCGCCGATCTCGTGGCGCACATGCGCGATCAGTTCCTTGCGCAACTCGTCGCTTGCCGTGACGCCCTCGGCCAGCGTGACGTAGCAGTAGATGCCCTGGCCCTTGATGTCGTGCGGGTAGCCGACGACGGCGGCTTCCGCCACCTTGTCATGGGCGACGAGCGCGGATTCCACTTCCGCCGTGCCCATGCGGTGCCCCGACACGTTGATGACGTCATCGACGCGGCCGGTGATCCAGTAATAGCCGTCCTCATCGCGGCGGCAGCCGTCGCCGCTGAAATACTTGCCCTTGTAGGCGGAGAAATAGGTCTGCACAAAGCGCTCATGGTCGCCGTAGACGGTGCGCGTCATGCCCGGCCATGCCTGTTGAATGCACAGATTTCCGCTACCTTCGCCCTCGATGATATTGCCGTCACCGTCCAGCAGTTCCGGAACAATGCCGAAGAACGGACGGGTGGCGGAACCGGCTTTCAAATCAATGGCTCCCGGCAGGGGGGAGATCATGATGCCGCCGGTTTCGGTCTGCCACCATGTGTCGATGACCGGGCACTTCTGTTCGCCGACGACGTTGAAGTACCACTCCCAGGCTTCCGGATTGATCGGCTCGCCGACCGAACCAAGGATGCGCAGCGATTTGCGCGAGGTTTTCTGGACCCATTCGTCGCCAACGCCGCGCAGGGCGCGGATCGCGGTCGGGGCCGTGTAGAAGATGTTGACCTGGTGCTTGTCGACCACCTCCCACATGCGGGACGGCGTCGGATAATTGGGCACGCCCTCGAACATCAGCGTGGTCGCGCCATTGGCGAGCGGCCCGTAGAGAATGTAGGAATGGCCGGTCACCCAGCCGACATCTGCGGTGCACCAGTAGATGTCGCCATCATGATAGTCGAAGACATATTGGTGGGTCATCGACACATAGACGAGATAGCCGCCCGTGGTGTGCAGCACGCCCTTCGGCTTGCCGGTCGAGCCCGATGTGTAGAGGATGAACAGCGGGTCTTCCGCCTTCATATGTTCGGGCTCGCAATTCGGCTCGACAGACGCGGCCTCTTCGTGCAGCCAGTAGTCGCGGCCCTCGACCCAGTCGATCTTGCCCCCGGTGCGGCGCGTCACGATGACCTTGTCGACCTTGATGCCATCCCGGGCGGCAATCTCGATCGCCTTGTCGGTATTGTCCTTCAGCGGGATGTGCTTGCCAGCGCGCAGGCCCTCGTCGGCGGTGATGACGAAATGCGACTTGCAGTCGGTGATGCGGCCGGCTAGCGCGTCGGGCGAGAAGCCGCCGAACACGACGGAGTGAATGGCGCCGATACGGGTGCAGGCAAACATCGCATAGGCCGCTTCCAGCACCATCGGCATATAGATGGTGACGCGGTCGCCGCGTTTGACGCCATGCTTCTTCAGCACATTGGCGAAGCGGCAGACATGCTCGTGCAACTCTTTATAGGTGACCTTTTTTTCGTCCGAGGGGTCGTCGCCTTCCCAGATGATGGCGATTTGGTCGCCGCGCTTTTCCAGATGCCGGTCGATGCAATTGTAGGAAACATTGGTGAGGCCATCCTCATACCATTTGATCGACACGTCGCCTTCGAAAGAGGCGTTCTTCACCTTGGTGTAGGGCTTGAACCAGTCGATGCGCTTGCCGTGCTCGCCCCAGAACTTGTCAGGATCGTTGACGCTGTCGGCATACCATTTCTGGTAGGTTTCATTGTCGATCAGCGCATTCTTTTTCCACGCCGGCTGTACTTCGTGGACATAAACCTCTGACATTCCTGGTTCCTCTCCCTGGTCGGTCGCCGGCATGCGGCAAGCAACAGCGCGGCGAACGGTCGCGCACCCGTGGTATTATTACCACTTACGCCATTACGGCAACATCAGACCTGCGAATGGCAGCGGCGTGATGACGCAGCCGGCGCTGTGGGCCGCTGCCCGATCGCCTGCGGACGGAGCCAAAGCGCGCTTGCCGCGTTTCAACCATTGGTTAACCATCCCGGCGCAGACTCCGATGGCGAAGGACCGGTGCTCAAGGCTTGCGAGGGCGATATGAGGGACCAATCCGAACTGGATCTGATGCTGAAGGGCTATGGCCTGACGACGGCCAACATCCTCTACCATTATCCCGATCATCCGCATCTGCTGCAAAGTTTCGTCTGGCAGGACTACGATATCGCTCCCGCCTTTCCGGTGCTGGTCCGGTTCATCGAGTTCTGGAAGGAAAAGCTCGACGGCCCGCTTCATTCGATCACCTACACGCACCGCAAGCTGATCGCGCCCAACGAATGGCGCAAGGTGGACGGCGAGTTCGTGCTGCACTGAAAGCACATCGAGCTGAAAGCCTTGTGCAACCTGCGTTCGCAGGAGATGCTGGCGCAAGCATTCGCTCTCGCTTGCAAAGGCGGCTCAGTTGCAAAGCCTGCCGGCAAGGGCTATTGGAATGCCTTGGTTACGATGAACCGGGTCGGTCGTCGCACAAGGAGAAAACCCATGAAAAACCGTTTGTTAGCTGGCGTCGCGCTGGCTGCCTCGTTTGCCTTCGCGCCCATGGCGCATGCGGATATCGTCATCGGCCTGGTCGCGCCGCTGACCGGAGCGGTCGCCGCCTATGGCGATCAGGTCAAGAACGGCGCGCAAGCCGCGGTCGATACGATCAACAAGAGTGGCGGCATCCTGGGAGAGCAGGTTACGCTGAAGCTCGCCGATGACGCCGGCGATCCCAAGCAGGGCGTTTCGGCCGCCAACAATCTGGTAGGCGATGGCGTTCGCTTCGTCGTCGGCCCAGTGACTTCGGGCGTGGCAATGGCCGCGTCGGACGTCTTCGCCGAGAACGGCGTGCTGATGGTGACGCCGACCGCGACCGCGCCCGACCTGACCAATCGCGGCCTGACCAACGTGCTGCGCACCTGCGGCCGTGACGACCAGCAGGCGGAAGTTGCCGCCAAATACGTCCTGGACCACCTGAAGGGCAAGAAAATCGCCATCATCCACGACAAGGGAACCTACGGCAAAGGCCTGGCTGATGCCTTCAAGGCCGCCATCAACGCCGGCGGCGAGACCGAAGTCTTGTATGAAGGCATCACGCCCAGCGAAAAGGATTATTCCGCGATCGTCGGCCGGCTGAAGAAGGACGGCGCCGAAGTGATCTATTTCGGCGGCTATCACCCCGAGGGCGGCCTGCTTGCCCGCCAACTCGCTGACGGCGGCGTGAAGGCGCAGATCATCGGCGGCGAAGGCCTGTCCAACACCGAATACTGGGCGATTGGCAACCAGGCGGCGGCGGGTACGCTGTTCACCAACGCTTCCGACGCGCTCAAGAACGCGGATTCGGCCGAGGCCGTGGCCGTGCTGAAGGAAAAGGGCATTCCGCCGGAAGCCTTCACGCTGAACGCCTATGCCGCCGTGCAGGTCATCAAGGCCGGCATCGAGAAGGTCGGCAAGGCCGATGACGCCGTTGCGGTCGCTGCCGCGCTGAAGGACGGCGAGCCGGTCCAGACCGCCATCGGCAAGCTGACCTATGGCGAGAACGGCGATCTGTCCTCGCCGAGCTTCTCCCTGTTCAAGTGGGAAGACAGCAAGATCGTCGCCGCCGAGTAATTTTTCGGACACGCATCAATAGGAAGGCCGGGGCAAAGTTCCCGGCTTTTTTGTTTGGAGGGGAGTGTGCGGCACTACCCCTCATCCGTCTCGACGCGTAGCGGCGAGACGGATGAGGGGTAGTACCGTCACCTACCGCCGAAAATCGCCGAGCCGACACGCACGCTGGTCGCGCCGAAGGCGACGGCGACCTCGTAGTCGCCCGACATGCCCATGGACAGTTTTTCCACGCCGGCTTCGCGCGCCAGCTTTTCCAGCAGCGCGAAATGCGGGCCGGGGTTTTCATCCGCCGGCGGAATGCACATCAGCCCTTCGATGGCCAGTTTGTGGACATCGCGGCAACGCTGGACGAAGGCGACCGCCTCGCGCGGCTCGATCCCCGCCTTTTGCGGTTCGGAGCCTGTGTTGACCTGCACGTACAGTTTCAGCACCCGACCTTGCTTCGCCATCTCCTTGGCGAGTTCGGCCGCAATCTTCTCGCGGTCGACCGTCTCGATGGCATCGAACAGGGCCACCGCTTCCTTCGCCTTGTTGGATTGCAGCGGCCCGATGAGATGCAGTTCGATGTCGGGGAATTCTTCGCTGAGCGCCGGCCATTTGCCCTGCGCTTCCTGTACGCGGTTTTCGCCGAAGACGCGCTGCCCTGCCTCGATCACCGGCCGGACGGCATCGGCGTCGAATGTCTTGGAGACGGCGACCAGCGTGACGGAGCCGCTTTCGCGCTTGGCTGCCCGCTCGGCCGCCGCGATCTTTGCCTTGACGCCGGCAAGCTGTTCGACTGCATCGCCCATGGCTCAATTTCTCCGTTTTCGCGCCGGCAGGCGCCCTTGTGGTTGACGGGTTTGCCAAACCGTGGTGAAGACCCGAACCACGATCTCCACACGTAAATCTCGGGGTTTCCCCGCCTTCTTAAGTGAAAAACCGATCATGGCAACCGAACGATACAATCCGCGCGCGGCCGAGCCTAAATGGCAGAAGGCTTGGGACGCCAAAAAGCTGTTCGAAACCCGTAACGACGATCCGCGCCCGAAATACTACGTGCTGGAAATGTTCCCCTATCCGTCGGGGCGCGTCCATATGGGCCATGTCCGCAACTATACGATGGGCGACGTCGTCGCGCGCTATCACCGCGCCAAGGGCGAGAACGTGCTGCATCCGATGGGCTGGGATGCGTTCGGCCTGCCGGCCGAGAACGCCGCGCGCGACAACAAGGTCAATCCGCGCGACTGGACCTATGCCAATATCGAGACGATGAAGGGCCAGTTGAAGACGATGGGCCTGTCGCTCGACTGGTCGCGCGAGATCGCTACCTGCAATCCGAGCTACTACCGCCACCAGCAAAAGATGTTTCTGGATTTCTGGCGCGCCGGCCTGGCCGAGCGCAAGTCGGCCAAAGTCAACTGGGACCCGGTCGACATGACGGTGCTGGCCAATGAGCAGGTCATCGACGGCAAGGGCTGGCGCTCTGGTGCTGCGGTCGAGCAGCGCGACCTGACGCAATGGTTCTTCAAGATCACCTCGATGGCGCAGGACCTGGTCGACAGCTTGGCCACGCTCGACCGCTGGCCCGAAAAAGTCCGCGTCATGCAGGAAAACTGGATCGGGCGTTCGCAGGGCCTGTTGATGCGTTGGCCGCTCGCCCCGGACACGGCGCCTGCCGGGAAAAGCGAACTCGAAATTTTCACGACGCGCCCCGACACCATCTTCGGCGCTTCCTTCATGGCGATTGCCGCCGACCACCCGCTGGCGAAGAAGGCCGCCGAAGGCAATCCCGAACTCGCCGCCTTCATTGAGGACGTGCGCCATCGCGGCACGTCGGCGGCGGAACTGGAGACGGCGGAAAAGCGCGGCTTCGATACCGGCATTCGGGTCACCCATCCGTTCGACCCCGCATGGACGCTGCCGGTCTATGTCGCGAATTTCGTTTTGATGGACTACGGCACCGGCGCCATTTTCGGCTGTCCGGCCCACGACCAGCGCGATCTCGACTTCGCCAACAAATACGGCCTGCCGGTCGTACCCGTGGTCATGCCCGAGGGTGCCGACGCCAAGACGTTCCAGGTAACGGAAGAAGCCTTCACCGACGACGGCACCATGATCAATTCGCGCTTCCTCGATGGCATGACGCCGGAAGCTGCCTTCGAAGAGGTCGCGACGCGCCTGTCCGGCGTCAGCGTCGGCAACCGCCCGCAAGTCGAGCGCAAGGTGCAGTTTCGCCTGCGCGACTGGCTGATCTCGCGGCAGCGCTACTGGGGTTGCCCCATTCCCGTCATCCATTGCGACGTCTGTGGCGCGGTGCCGGTTCCCGACGACCAGTTGCCGGTCGAACTGCCGACCGACGTGACCTTCGACCGGCCCGGCAATCCGCTCGACCATCATCCGACATGGAAGCACACCGCTTGCCCGAAATGCGGTAAGGATGCACGGCGCGATACCGACACCATGGATACGTTCGTGGATTCGTCCTGGTACTACGCCCGCTTCACCGATCCCTGGAACGAGACGGCCCCGACCACGCTGGCCTATGTCGACGGCAAGAACGGCTGGTTGCCCGTCAACCAGTATATTGGCGGCATCGAGCACGCGATCCTGCACCTGCTCTATTCGCGCTTCTTCGCCCGCGCCATGCAGGCCACCGGCCACCTGAACGAGGTCAAGGAACCGTTCGAGGGCCTGTTCACGCAGGGCATGGTCGTCCATGAAACCTATAAAGGCCCGCAAGGCTGGGTGACGCCCGCCGAGGTTGCGATCGAGGAAGTCGACGGCAAGCGCCACGCCACGCTGTTGACCGACAACACGCCGATCCAGATCGGCAGCATCGAGAAGATGTCGAAGTCGAAGAAGAACGTGGTCGACCCCGACGACATCATCGCCAGCTACGGCGCGGACACGGCGCGCTGGTTCATGCTGTCGGATTCGCCGCCCGAGCGCGACGTGATCTGGACGGAAGCCGGCGTCGAGGGCGCGCACCGTTTCGTGCAGCGCGTCTGGCGTCTGGTGGCGGAAGCCGCCCCGCATGTGCAGGCGGTTCGCCCGGAGCCCGCGCGCGGAGGCGAATTCGCGCCGGTTTCGCGGGCCGCGCACAAAATCCTGAAGGGCGTCGGCGAGGATATCGAGCGGCTGCACTTCAACAAGGCCGTCGCCCGCCTCTACGAACTGACCAATGTGCTTTCGCCGCATGTCGGCGAAATCGCCACCGGCGGTGCCGCGACGGACGGGCGTGCGGCCTGTGTGCGCCAGGCGCTCGATTTCCTGACCGTGATGATCGCGCCGATGATGCCGCATCTGGCGGAAGAGTGCTGGTTGGTTCTAGGTGGAACAGGCATGGCAGCCGAACAGCCATGGCCGGCATTCGATCCGGCGCTGATCGTCGAAAACGACGTCACCTATCCGGTGCAGATCAACGGCAAGAAGCGTGGCGATTTGACAATTGCCCGCGACGCGGACCAAGGTGAGATCGAAAAGGCCGTGCTCGCTCTCGACGTCGTTCAGAAGGCGCTCGAAGGCAAGGCGCCGCGCAAGATCGTCATCGTTCCTCAGAGGATCGTCAATGTGGTTGCCTGAGAGCAGGAAGATGAGCACGGCGCTGGCCATGCGCGGCGTGGCGGTTTTTGGCCTGATTGCCGCTGGAATGCTGGTTTCGGCCTGCACCGTGCGCCCGCTCTATTCGAACGCGCCGCTGTCGGCGGGTTCGCAGGTCGCACCGGCCGCCGAGCTTGCCTCCATCGCTATCAAGCCGGTCGACAGCCGCTACGCCCAGCAGGTTCGCAACAATCTGATTTTCGCGCTTACGGGCGGCGCCGGCCAGCCGGCGGCGCCGGTCTATTCGCTCAACCTCGGCGTTTCCGAATCCGTGCAGTCGGCGGCCTCCGTTCAGGTGTCCGCCAATGAAGACGTGCCCACGGCCGGCACCGTGACGCTGACGGCCGCCTACACCTTGACCGACGCCAAGACCGGCAAGCAAGTAGCTTCCGGTCGGCGTTCCATGACGTCGTCCTACGACATACCGACCCAGCAATTCGCCGCCTATCGCGCGTTGCGCAACGCCGAGGATCGTGCTGCGCGGGAATTGGCCGATCTTTTGCGCCTGGCCATAGCCCAGGACCTGGCCAAGCGCTGAGAGTCCGTTTGCAAACTCTACCCCGCCGGTCATCTGCCGCAACTTTCTGCGCTTCCGGTGCTCACGTACTGTAGTACGCTCCGCTCCGGTTCTCGAAAGTCACGCCATATGACTCGGCTGGGCGAGTTATCAAACAGACTCTAAGGAACCAACCTTTAGATGGCTGGCGCAGCGGTCAGCCGATCTTCTGGCCGGTCTTGGCCCAATCGGCGAGGAACTGCGCCAGTCCCTTGTCGGTCAGCGGGTGCTTGACCAGTTCCTTCAGCGTTGCCGGCGGCACCGTTGCGATATCCGCGCCGATGAGCGCCGCCTGCTTGACGTGATTGGTGGAGCGCACCGAGGCGACGAGGATTTCGGTGTCGAAATCGTAATTGTCGTAGATCTGCCGGATCTCGGCGACCAGTTCCATGCCGTCGATGCCGGTGTCGTCGAGGCGGCCGACGAAGGGCGAGATGAAGCTCGCGCCGGCCTTGGCGGCCAGCAGCGCCTGCGTGGCGGAAAAGCACAGCGTGACATTGACCATGCGACCTTCCGAGCGGATCGCCTTGCAGGCCTTCAGCCCGTCGAAGGTCAGTGGCACCTTGATCGCGATATTGTCGGCGATCTTGGCCAGCACCTTGGCCTCCGCCATCATGCCGGCGTAGTCGGTGGCGGTCACTTCGGCCGAGACCGGGCCCTTGACGATTTCACAGATCTGCCGGGTGACTTCATCGATCTTGCCGCCCGATTTCAGGATCAGCGAAGGGTTGGTGGTGACGCCGTCGACGAGGCCAAGCTCGTTCAGTTCACGGATGTCCTTGACATCGGCGGTGTCGACAAAAAACTTCATGGCGGTCTCCTATGTGTTTTCCGGGTGGCGGGAGGGCACGCTCGGCCTTGGGCTTCACTCTAACTGGTTGGGCTTTGCTCTAGACCAAAGACGGGGCAAGGTCACGTCCGATGAATAGAGATTCGCCCTTTGATGCCGCCGTGCCGGTGTTGGTTCCCATGCCGGCGCAACGTCCCTACACCTATGCGGTTCCAAACGGGATGCGCGTGGTGCCGGGCTCGATCGTGCGCGTGCCGCTCGGACCGCGCCAGGTTGCCGGCATCGTCTGGGACGGCGTGGTTGAAAACATCGACGCGAAAAAGCTTCGCCCCATCGGGCAGGTCTTCGACTGCCCGCCGATCACCGAACCGATGCGCCGCTTCGTCGACTGGGTTGCCCACTATACGCTGTCGCCGCCCGGCATGGTGGCGCGCATGCTGTTGCGCGCGCCGGAAGCTTTCGACCCCGAACCCTGGACCGAAGGCCTGCAACGCACTGCGGGCGAACCAGACCGGATGACGGCGGCGCGTGCGCGGGTGCTGGAGACGGCCGAGGGCGGGCTTGCGTGGACACGCTCCGGCCTGGCGCATGCCGCCGGCGTTTCCTCGACGGTGATCGACGGGCTGAAGGCGCAGGGCGTGTTTGAGACGGTGATGATCCCGCCGCGCCCGGTCGTCGTGCCGCCGGACCCGAGCTATGCCGCGCCGGACCTGATGCCGGACCAGCAGGCCGCCGCCGACATGCTGCGCGCGGGCGTCGAGGCAGGGGCGTTCGGCGTCACGCTGCTCGACGGCGTTACCGGCTCCGGCAAGACGGAAGTCTATTTCGAAGCGGTGGCGGCCGCGCTCGCCCGGGGCAAGCAGGTGTTGATCCTTTTGCCGGAAATCGCGCTGACGCACGCATTCCTCGAGCGGTTTCAGGATCGTTTCGGCGCAAAGCCCGGCGAATGGCACTCCGACCTTGCGCCGCGCATGCGCGAAAAGGTCTGGCGGCAACTGGCAGAAGGCACGCTAAAAGTCGTTGCCGGGGCACGTTCGGCGCTGTTCTTGCCTTTCAAGGACCTTGGCCTGATCGTCGTGGATGAAGAACACGACCCTGCCTACAAGCAGGAGGACCGCGTTTTCTACAATGCGCGCGACATGGCGGTGGTGCGCGCCCATATCGGCGGCTTTCCCGTCGTGCTCGCCTCGGCAACGCCCTCGGTCGAAAGCCGGGTCAACGCCACGCAGGGGCGCTACGAGCGGGCCGTGCTGTCGGGGCGTTTTGCGGAAGCCGCTTTGCCGCAACTCCAGGCCGTTGACATGCGCCGGGCCCCGCCCGCGCGCGGCGGTTTTTTATCTCCTATCCTCATCGCGGCCATGCGGCAAACGCTGGAGCGGGAAGAACAATCGCTGCTGTTCCTCAACCGGCGCGGCTACGCGCCGCTGACGCTGTGCCGGGTCTGCGGCCATCGCTTCGGCTGCCCGGTCTGTTCGGCCTGGCTGGTCGAGCATCGCTTTCGTGGCCAGCTTGTCTGTCACCATTGCGGCCACAATGAGCGGCGGCCCGATGCTTGCCCCGAATGCGGCACTTTCGACCACCTTGTCGCCTGCGGGCCGGGCGTCGAGCGCATCGCCGAAGAGGTCGTCGAGCATTTCCCCGAGGCTCGCACCATCGTCTTGTCCTCCGACATGCTGGGCGGCGTGCGCCGCCTGCGGCTGGAACTGGAAGCCATCGCCAAGGGCGAGGCCGATATCGTCATCGGCACGCAGCTTGTCGCCAAGGGCCATAATTTTCCGAACATGACGCTGGTCGGCGTCGTCGATGCGGATCTCGGCCTCGCCAATGGCGACCCGCGCGCCGCCGAACGTACTTTTCAGCTATTGAGCCAAGTTACCGGGCGCGCGGGCCGTACCGGCAAGAAGAGCCTCGGCCTCTTGCAAACCTATCAGCCGGAGCATCCGGTGATGCGGGCGATCGTCTCCGGTGATGCCGACGCCTTCTATGAGCGCGAGGTGGCGGAACGCGAGCGCGCCGTGCTGCCGCCGTTCGGCCGGCTGGCCGGCATCATCGTCAGTGCCGCGTCCCGCGCCGAGGCCGAAGGCCATGCGCGGGGGCTGCGCCAGGCAGCACCACAAGCGGGTGACATCTTCGTTCTCGGCCCGGCCGAAGCGCCGCTGTCCCTGCTTGGCGGGCGGCATCGTTTTCGCCTATTGATCCAGGGGGAAAAACGGGCCGACATGCAGGGCTTCGTCAAGGCGATGCTGGCGGCCGGCCCGAAAGTGCGCGGCTCGGTGCGCGTACAGGTGGACATCGACCCGCAGAGTTTTTTGTGACGCGGCACGACCAGGCAAAATTGTGTTTGCACGGCGCTGGAAACGCGCTGACGTACGGATAAGATGCGCGCGTTGGCGTCGCGCATCGAAAAGGGGAAAAAATGGAATATTCGTTTCCGTGGCCGATGAGCGAAGGCGAGTGGCTGGCATGGTCGAGCGCTCTGTTCACCGTACTGCTGGGTTTGGGTCTGTTTCTGGCGCCCGGCCTGTCTTTTCGAGCGCTGCGGTTGCAGGCCAGGCCGGAAAAGCCGGCGGCGATCGCGGAAGCGCGCGGCCGTATGTCGGGCTTTTATCTCGGCGTCGGCCTGTGCTGCATCCTGCTTGCGCAGCCGCTGCTCTACATGGCGCTCGGCTTTTCCTGGTTGTTCACAGCCTTCGGCCGCCTGCTGTCGATGATGTCCGACAGGGCCAACACGCCCTATAACTGGGTTTTCGCGGCGGTCGAACTGGTGCTGGCCGCCCTGCCGCTGGCTTTCGCTTTCGGCTTTGTGCCCTGAATCCGGGGCGAGCGGTTGAGTTCTGGCACCGGATGCGACAATAGTGCCGCCAAACCGATCCGGACAACGCATTGCGGTCTTAAAAGGCCTGTGCTAGACGGCAATCGACTTTCGGCTTGGGGATGCGGAAGCCGTGTCCCTTGGCTTGAGAAAACGTAGTAAGGTCAAAGATTTAGCCAGAGTTTTTGCTCGCGCCAACAATCTGCGGCCTGTCAATTGAGAGAAAAGACGGTCCGTGGCCCAATCGTCATCGCCAATCTCGGCTGTTGCAGAGCGCTATGCCGGCTCGCTGTTCGACCTTGCCCTCCAGGCGAAGTCGGTCGCCAAGGTCGAGGCCGACCTTAACAGCTTCGAAAAGATGCTCGCCGGCAGCGCCGATCTCGAACGCCTGATCAAAAGCCCGGTCTTCTCCAGCGAAGACCAGGCCAAGGCCATTGCGGCTGTCGCCGACAAGGCCGGGATCAAGGGGCTTGCGGGCAATTTCCTGCGCGTCGTTGCTGCCAATCGCCGCCTGTTCGCGGTGCCGGGCATGATCCGCGCCTTCCGCAAGATCGCCGCCGAACACCGTGGCGAGACGTCTGCCGACGTCACCTCGGCTCACGCGCTGACGCCGGCTCAGCAGACCGAACTGAAGGCCGCGCTGAAAAGCGTCGCCGGCAAGGATGTGGCGATCACCGTCACCGTCGATCCGTCGCTGCTCGGCGGACTGGTGGTCAAGATGGGCTCGCGCCAGATCGACACTTCGCTAAAAACCAAACTCAATTCGCTTAAGCTTGCACTGAAAGAGGTCGGCTGATGGACATCCGCGCTGCGGAAATTTCCGCAATTCTGAAAGACCAGATCAAGAATTTCGGCAAGGAGGCTGAGGTCTCCGAAGTCGGCCAGGTTCTGTCCGTCGGCGACGGCATTGCCCGTGTCTATGGCCTCGACAACGTCCAGGCCGGCGAGATGGTCGAGTTCCCCGGCGGCATTCGCGGCATGGCGCTCAACCTCGAAGCCGACAATGTCGGCGTGGTCATCTTCGGCGCCGACCGCGACATCAAGGAAGGCGACGTCGTCAAGCGGACCGGTGCAATCGTTGACGCCCCCGTCGGCATGGGCCTGCTCGGCCGCGTCGTTGACGCGCTCGGCAATCCGATCGACGGCAAGGGTCCGATCAAGTACACCGAACGCAAGCGCGTCGACGTCAAGGCGCCCGGCATCATCCCCCGCAAGTCGGTGAACGAGCCGATGTCGACCGGCATGAAGGCCATCGACGCCCTGATCCCGGTTGGCCGCGGCCAGCGCGAGTTGGTCATCGGTGACCGTCAGACCGGCAAGACCGCCATCATTCTCGACACGATGCTCAACCAGAAGTCGGTTCACGACAACGGTCCCGAGCAGGAAAAGCTGTACTGCGTCTACGTCGCGATCGGGCAGAAGCGCTCGACCGTCGCGCAGTTCGTGAAAGTTCTGGAAGAGCGCGGCGCGCTCGATTACTCGATCATCGTTGCTGCGACCGCTTCCGATCCGGCCCCGATGCAGTTCCTGGCGCCGTTCACCGCCTGCACCATGGGTGAGTATTTCCGCGACAACGGTATGCATGCGCTGATCTCCTACGACGATCTGTCGAAGCAGGCCGTCGCCTATCGCCAGATGTCGCTTTTGCTGCGCCGCCCGCCCGGCCGCGAAGCCTATCCGGGCGACGTTTTCTACCTGCACTCGCGCCTGCTCGAGCGTGCGGCCAAGCTCAATGAAGACCATGGCGGCGGCTCGCTGACCGCCCTGCCGATCATCGAGACGCAGGCCAACGACGTGTCGGCTTATATTCCGACGAACGTGATCTCGATCACCGATGGCCAGATCTTCCTCGAGACCAACCTGTTCTTCCAGGGCATCCGTCCGGCGGTGAACGTCGGCCTCTCGGTGTCGCGCGTCGGCTCGGCCGCCCAGATCAAGGCGATGAAGCAGGTTGCCGGGTCCATCAAGGGCGAGCTTGCACAGTACCGCGAAATGGCGGCGTTCGCGCAGTTCGGTTCCGACCTGGACGCGTCGACGCAGCGCCTGCTCAATCGTGGCGCACGTTTGACCGAGCTTTTGAAGCAACCGCAGTTCTCGCCGCTCAAGGTCGAGGAGCAGGTCGCGGTGATCTTTGCCGGCGTCAACGGCTATCTCGACAAGCTGGCGGTCAACGATGTCGGCCGGTTCGAACAGGGCCTGCTGTCGCACATGCGTGCAGCCGGCAAGGAAATCCTCGACCAGATCCGCAAGGAAAAGGCGCTGTCGGACGATTTGCGTGGAAAACTCAAGGCGGAGATCGATAGCTTCGCCAAGACTTTTGCCTGATCGCACGTAGGATTAGAGTTGAAGCATGGCGTCACTGAAAGACCTTCGTAACCGTATTGCCTCCGTCAAGGCGACGCAGAAGATCACCAAGGCGATGCAAATGGTCGCCGCGGCGAAACTGCGTCGTGCCCAGGAGGCCGCGGAAGCGGCACGTCCCTATTCGCAGCGCATGGGGGCCGTTCTGGCCAACATCGCCCAGGCGGTTGGCGGCGGCGGCGACGCGCCTGCCTTGATGACGGGAACCGGCCGGGACGACGTGCATCTGCTCGTCGTCTGCACCGCCGAGCGCGGCCTGTGCGGCGGTTTCAACTCGCAGATTTCGCGGCTTGCCCGCGAGCATGCCCGCAAGCTTATCGCGGACGGCAAGACGGTGAAGATCGTCAGCGTCGGCAAGAAGGGCTTCGACATCCTGCGCCGCGACTATGCCTCCCTCATCATCGACCGCGTCGATCTGCGTGAGGTCAAGACGCTTGGTTTCGTCAATGCCGACGCCATCGCCAAGAAGGTCATCGGCCTTTTCAACGAAGGCGCTTTCGATGTCTGCACGCTGTTCTATTCGCAGTTCAAGTCGGTGATCAGCCAGGTTCCGACCGCTCAGCAGATCATCCCGGCGGCCGTTGCCGCCACCGACGGCGGCGAGGAAGCCAATGGCGGCGCGGTTTACGAATACGAGCCGGAGCCGGGCGAAATTCTCTCCGACCTCATTCCGCGCAACATTTCGGTGCAGGTCTTCCATGCGCTGCTTGAAAACGCGGCGGGTGAGATGGGCGCCAAGATGAGCGCCATGGATAATGCGACGCGCAACGCCGGCGACATGATCAACAAGCTGTCGATCACCTACAACCGCCAGCGGCAGGCGCAGATCACCAAGGAACTGATCGAAATCATTTCGGGCGCCGAGGCGCTCTAGGCACGATCCCGAAGGCCAGAAGCCTTCACGAAGATTGTGCGAGACAAGAACACGGACGAAAAGGGTAAACACGATGGCGAAAGCAGCGACCCCGCAAAAGGCACCCGCGAAGGCGGCAGCCGCGGCACCGGCAAAGAAGGCGGCGGCACCTGCCAAGGCAGCAGCGGCCAAGGCTGCACCGGCAAAGGCAGCCGCGAGCAAGAGCGCGACACCCGGGGTCAAGAAGACCGGGGCTCTCGGCAAGGTTCGCCAGGTGATTGGCGCCGTTGTCGACGTGCAGTTCGAAGAAGGCAATCTGCCGGCGATCCTGAATGCGATCGAGACAGAGAATGTCGGCAACCGCCTCGTTCTCGAAGTCGCGCAGCATCTCGGCGAAAACACCGTGCGCTGCATCGCCATGGACACGACCGAAGGTCTGGTTCGCGGCCAGGCGGTCTATGACACGGGCGCGCCGATTACGGTGCCGGTCGGTCCGGGCATGCTCGGCCGCATCATCAACGTCATCGGCGAGCCGGTCGACGAGGCAGGCCCGGTCGACTCGACTGAAATGCGTTCGATCCATCAGCCGGCTCCTGAATATATCGACCAGTCGACGGAAGCGCAGATCCTCATCACCGGCATCAAGGTTCTCGATCTGCTGGCACCTTACGCCAAGGGCGGCAAGATCGGCCTGTTCGGCGGTGCCGGCGTCGGCAAGACCGTGCTGATCCAAGAACTGATCAACAATATCGCCAAGGCGCATGGCGGCTACTCGGTGTTCGCCGGCGTCGGCGAGCGTACCCGCGAGGGCAACGACCTTTACCATGAGTTCATCGAATCCGGCGTCAACAAGAAGGGCGGCGGCGAAGGCTCCAAGGCAGCTCTTGTCTATGGCCAGATGAACGAGCCTCCGGGTGCCCGTGCGCGCGTCGGCCTCACCGGCCTGACCGTTGCCGAGTATTTCCGCGACCAGGGCCAGGACGTTCTGTTCTTCGTGGACAACATCTTCCGCTTCACGCAGGCAGGTTCGGAAGTGTCCGCGCTGCTTGGCCGTATTCCTTCGGCCGTGGGCTACCAGCCGACGCTGGCCACCGACATGGGCCAGTTGCAGGAGCGCATCACGACGACGCACAAGGGTTCGATCACGTCCGTGCAGGCCATTTACGTGCCCGCCGACGACTTGACCGACCCGGCGCCGGCGACCTCGTTTGCTCACTTGGACGCGACGACGACGCTCAACCGCTCCATCGCGGAAAAGGGCATCTACCCGGCCGTCGATCCGCTGGACTCCACCTCGCGCATGCTCGACCCGCTGGTCGTCGGCGACGAACACTACCAGGTGGCCCGTCAGGTGCAGTCGACCTTGCAGCGCTACAAGTCGCTGCAGGACATCATCGCCATTCTCGGCATGGATGAGTTGTCGGAAGAGGACAAGATCACCGTGGCGCGTGCGCGAAAGATCGAGCGCTTCCTGTCGCAGCCGTTCTTCGTGGCCGAAGTGTTTACCGGCGCGCCGGGCAAGCTGGTCGACCTAGCCGACACCATCAAGGGCTTCAAAGGCCTCTGCAACGGCGAATACGATCATCTGCCCGAAGCCGCCTTCTACATGGTCGGCACCATCGAGGAAGCGGTCGAGAAGGCACAGCGTCTGGCTGCTGAAGCGGCGTAATCAAGCGATTAGTGAATAGGGAGTAGCGAATAGGGAAATTGGTCGGCGTAGTGAGGTTGTCTCTTTCAACTATTCGCTATTCGCCATTCCCTACTCGCTAAATTTGCCATGGCCGAAGCTTTCAAATTCGAACTGGTTTCGCCGGAACGGCTGCTTGTTTCCGAGCAGGTCGAGTCCGTCGTCATTCCTGGCGCCGAGGGCGAGATGACCGTCATGGCGCATCATGCCCCGGTGATGACCACCATCCAGCCGGGCGTGGTCACGGTGAAGGGTGCCAGCGGCCAGGAAGAACGCTACGTTGTGTTTGGCGGTTTCGCCGACATCCTGCCGTCCGGCTGCACGCTTTTGGCCGAATCGGCGGTCGCGGTAAACGACATCGACCGCACCGATGTCGCCCGCCGCATCCAGGAAGCGCGCGAAGACGCCGCCGACGCCAAGGACGATGCCAGCCGCGCCAAGGCGGAGCAGTATCTCCACCAGCTTACGACGCTGGAGAGCGCCATTTTGCCGGCGTGATTTTTCGACATTTCATGACGATCAAAAGCCGGGTTCGCCCGGCTTTTTTTATGCCTGAAAGCGCCGCCCGACCGGCAACAAAAAACCCGCCACGTGGGCGGGTTTTTCAAATCCTGAAAAGGCGGCGCGGCTTAGAGCCCAAAACCTTCGAAACGCTTCTTGAACTTCGACAGGCGGCCGCCGCGGTCGAGCAGCGTCTGCTGGCCGCCGGTCCAGGCCGGGTGCGTGGTCGGATCGATATCGAGGTTCATCGTATCGCCTTCCTTGCCCCAGGTCGAACGGGTCATGTACTCGGTGCCATCGGTCATGACGATCTTGATGGCGTGGTAGTCGGGATGGATCTTGTCTTTCATCGGTCTAATCCTGGCTTTAAGGCGCGGCAGCGGCCTGATGGCCTGCGTCGAAGCGCCTCTTTCTAAAATGCGAAGCCGCAGCTTATTGAAGGGCTACGGCTTCTAAAACGGTCGAGGAGCCTATACAGCAGTCGCAACTGATCCACAAGGCCACAGCCTGCCATTTCAGGCATGCGGCGAAGAACCAGGCGCAGGGAACCAGCCAATGGCGCAAACCACCAGCGCAGACGAGCGCAGACGCTCGCTCAAGCCGCTCCGACGCCTCTTCCCGTTCATCGGACGCTACCGCTTCCTGGTCGCCGGTGCGCTGGTTTCGCTGACCATGGCGGCGGTTACCACGCTGGCGCTGCCGCTGGCCGTCCGGCGCATGATCGATCACGGCTTTTCCACCTCCGATTCGACCTTGATCTCGAATTATTTCCTGATGCTGATGGCGATGGCGGCCGTTCTGGCGCTGGCCTCGGCGGGGCGCTATTATTTCGTCATCACGCTGGGCGAGCGCGTCGTCGCCGACATTCGCGGCTCGGTCTTTTCGCACCTGACGACGCTTTCCCCATCCTTCTTCGACACCGCGCAGACCGGCGAGATCATCTCGCGGCTGGCCGCCGATACCACGCAGGTCAAGTCGGCGGTCGGGGCCACCGCATCGGTGGCGTTGCGCAACGTCATCCTGGGCTTCGGCGCGCTGGGCATGATGGTGGTGACCAGCCCGAAACTCTCCGGGCTCGTCATTGCCGCCATCCCGATCATCGTGTTGCCGCTGGTGGCCTTCGGGCGTTCGGTGCGGCGCAAGTCGCGGCAGGCGCAGGATACGCTGGCACAAGCCAACGCCTATGCCAGCGAGCAGATCGGCGCGGTGCGCACGCTGCAGGCCTTCACCAACGAGAAGCTTGTCACCAGCCATTTTTCGCAAGCGGTCGAAACGGCGTTCCAGGCGGCGCGCGCCTCGATCTTTGCCCGCTCGTTCCTGACCTTCTTTGCCATTTTCACCATTTTCGCTTCGGTGGTCGCGGTCCTGTGGTTCGGTTCTCGCGACGTGCTGGCTGGCACGCTGTCGCCGGGCACCCTCGGCCAGTTCCTGCTCTATTCGGTGTTCGCCGCCGGCGCGCTCGGCGCCTTGTCGGAAGTGTGGGGCGAGCTTTCGCAGGCAGCCGGTGCCGCCGAGCGGCTGACCGAGATCCTGGTCGAAGTGCCCGGCATCGCAACCCCCGCCCATCCGAAAATGCTGCCCGCCGCAGCCAAGGGCGCGGTCAGCTTCGAGGGCGTATCCTTCTCCTATCCGGCGCGCCCCGACCGCACCGCCGTGCATAGCCTGAACTTTTTCGTGAAGCCCGGCGAAACGGTGGCCATCGTCGGCGCATCGGGTGCCGGCAAAAGCACGGTGTTTTCGCTGATCCTGCGCTTCTACGATCCCGAAACGGGCCGCATCGTGATCGACGGCGTCGACGTGCGCGATGCCGACCCGAAGGCGGTGCGCAACCGGATCGCCATCGTGCCGCAGGACGTCACGGTCTTCGCCGCCAGCGCCCGCGACAACATCCGCTTCGGCAGGCCGGGCGCTTCCGATGCCGAGATCGAGGCAGCGGCCAAGGATGCACTTGCCGATGAATTCATCCTCAAGCTGGAAAAGGGCTACGACAGCCCGGTCGGCGAACGCGGCGTGACCCTTTCCGGCGGCCAGCGCCAGCGCATCGCGATCGCCCGCGCCATCCTGCGCGACGCGCCGATCCTGCTTCTGGACGAGGCGACTTCGGCGCTCGACGCCGAAAGCGAGACGCTGGTGCAGACGGCACTGGAGCGGTTGATGCAGGGCGGCACCACCATCGTCATCGCGCACCGGTTGGCGACCGTGCTGAAGGCCGACCGCATCCTGGTCATGGACGAAGGCCGCATCGTCGAGGAAGGCACCCACCGCAGCCTCGTCGCCAAGGGCGGCATCTATGCGCGGCTGGCGCGGCTTCAGTTCGAGACAGGTTCCCGCGCCTTCGAGGGCGCGGCGGCGGAATAGAACACCGGCCTTCCAAGCCGGTGCTCTACCGCTCGGCGCTTTATGCTCCGTAGCGCTTCTTCAAATGGCTGGTGAAGTGCGCGGCGTTGAGTTTCTCGCCGGTGGCGCGTTCGAGCAGGTCCGGCGTCGAGAAGCGCGAGCCATGCGCCCATATTTTTGCACGACGCCATTCGTTGATCGCGGAAAAATCGCCCTTGGCCAGGTCGTCGTCCACGCCGGGATGCTCCCTCGCCAGCGCCGCCCATTGCTGCGCCGCCATCATCGCGCCCAGCGTATAGGACGGGAAATAGCCGAAAGCGCCGCTGGCCCAGTGCACGTCCTGCATCAGCCCGTCAGCCGGGTTGCCGATGGTAGACAGGCCGAGTGAGGTGCGCATCTTGGCATCCCACGCCTCGGGAAGATCGGACGCCTCCAGCCTGCCTGAAACAAGCTCCTGCTCCAGTTCGAAGCGCAGGATGACATGCAGCGGGTAGGTGACCTCGTCGGCATCGACGCGGATCAGACCGCGCTCGACATGATGCACATGCGGCAGGATATCTTCCATCGACCAGTTTTCGCCGAGGTGTTTTTCCACCACCGGCAGCGCCCAGCGCCAGAAGGCGGGGTTGCGGCCGATCTGCTTTTCCACGAACAGGCTCTGGCTTTCATGTACCGCCATGCCGCGCGCCTTGCCGAGCGGCCAGTGCGCCCATGCCTTGGGCAGGTTCTGCTCATAGAGCGCGTGACCGGTTTCGTGCAGCACGCCCATCAGCGCCGACAGGAAATCGGAGGTCCGGTAGCGCGTGGTGATGCGCACGTCGCTCGGCACGCCGCCGCAGAACGGGTGATGCGAAATCGAGAGGCTGCCATGGGCGAGGTCGAAGCCCACCGCCGCCATCATGGCAAGGCCGAGTTCCCGCTGCCGGTCGACCGGATAGACGCCGGACAGTGGCTTTACGGGGCGCTTGCGCGTCCGTTCTTCCTGCACGGCCAGCGCCTCGGGAACGAAATCCTTCAAGAATGCCTTCAGCTCGGCAAAGACCGGCGTGATGTCGGCGGCGCGGTTGCCGGGATCGTACTGCTCCATCAGCGCGTCATAAGGATCAAGGCCGAGCACATCGGCGCGCATCGCCGCTTCCTCGCGCACCAGCGCCAGGACGCCCTCCAGAGCGGGCAGGAAGCCGCCCCAGTCGTTCTTGGCGCGCATGTCACGCCAAAGCTGCTCGCAGCGCATGCGCGCGCCTGTCTGGCGTTCCACGAATTCAACGGGCAGGCAGGTCAGGTTGGTGTATTGCCGTCTGAATTCAAACAGCGCCGCCGCCTGGTCTTCGTTCAGCACTTCCTGACCGGCGGCATCGATCCAGTCGGCGATTTGAGGTGCGGTGGCTTGTGCATGGTACATTCCCGCCAGTGCTGCCATCGCTTCGGCGCGCTTCTCGCCGCCGCCGACGGCCATATGGGTGGCCTCGTCGGCACCGAGAACAGCCAGCGCGTGCTCCAGCGCTTCGAGCTTGTGCCCGAGATCGTCAAGTTTCTGAAACGACATCTTGTCCCCTGAGGATTCCCGTTTTCATGATGGGCGCAGGGGACACTATGGACGGAGCGGTTGCAAGCTGCAGAAGCGGCGGGCGCGTATCGCGTTGCGGGCCGGCGTCAGCCGACCGCGATCACCGATACGCAGTCGCCGGCCTTGACCAGGCCGGGGAAATGCCGTGCCGCAAGCAGGCCCGTCATTTTCGCGCGGATATCCTGGGGCGCGGTGCCGGTGCGGCCGGTCGAGTGGACGCGCGCGATCACCGCGTCCGCCTCGACGGGTTCGCCCAGATCGACCATGGTTTCGATCATGCCGTCCTCTTCCGCGAAGGAAAAACAGTCGCCGGACGGCATGTCGAGCCAGCGCGTCGGTTGCTTCTCGACCGCACCATTTACGATACCCGAATGGCGCAGCACATTGGCGACGCCCTGCCTTGCAATGCGTACCGTCTCGGCGCGCGAGGTGCCGCCGCCGCCGAGTTCCGTTGTGACGAAAACCTTGCCCATGCCTTCTGCCGCCGTATCGTACATGCCGACGGCATCGATCTCGAGCATCTTGACCGAGTAGGGCGCGGAGAACGCCTCGACGGCCGCGAAGGCCTTTGCTTCCAGCGCCTTGTCGGGCAGGATGTGGGCGGCGCAGAACGGCATGAAATCGAGCGTCTTGCCGCCCGAATGGAAGTCGAGCACGAGGTCGGCGCGCGGCAGCAGTTCGCGCTGGAAATAATCCGCGATCTTGGCCGTCACCGTGCCATCGGGAGCGCCGGGGAAGGCACGGTTCATGTTGCCCTTGTCGATGGGCGAGGTGCGCGTGCCGACCCGGAAGGCCGGGTAGTTCAGCGCGGGCACGATAATGACAGTGCCGGCAACGTCCTTCGGGTCGAGCGTACGCGCGAGATCGTAAAGGGCCAGCGGCCCTTCATACTCGTCGCCATGGTTGCCGCCGGTGAGCAGCGCCGTCTGGCCTTCACCGTTGCGGATCACGCAGATCGGGATCATCACCGATCCCCACGCGGAATCGTCGCGGCTGTAGGGCAGGCGCAGGAAGCCATGCTGGACGCCATCGCGGTCGAAATCGACGGTGGGGGAGATGGGCGAGGGTCTCACCATCGGATCAATCCTTGACCACCAGCTTGCGCGGCACGTTGGCCAGGCACTCGACGCCGGTTTCGGTGATGAGGATGGATTCGGTGATTTCGAGCCCCATCGTCTCCAGCCACAGGCCGGTCATGAAGTGGAAGGTCATGCCGGGCTTCAACTCGGTCTTGTCGCCGGGGCGCAGGCTCATGGTGCGCTCGCCCCAATCCGGCGGATAGGAAAGCCCGATCGAATAGCCGGTGCGGTTGTCCTTGATGATGCCGTACTTCTTCAACACATCGAAGAAAGCGTTGGCGATGTCCTCGCAGGCGTTGCCCGGCTTTGCCGCCGCCAGACCGGCTTCCATGCCTTCCAGCGTCGCCTTTTCGGCGTCCAGGAACTCCTGTGTCGGCTTGCCGAGGAAGACGGTGCGCGACAGCGGGCAATGATAGCGGTTGTAGCAGCCGGCTATCTCGAAGAAGGTGCCTTCGCCCGACTTCATCGGCTTGTCGTCCCAGGTCAGATGCGGCGCGGAGGCATCGACGCCGGACGGCAGCAGCGGCACGATAGCCGGATAATCGCCGCCAAACCGGCCATCTGGACCGTCGATGCCGCGCGTGCCGGCATCGTAGATCTCGGCGACGAGATCGCATTTGCGCATGCCGACTTCCATCTTGTCGACGATGCGGGCGTGCATGGCTTCGACGATGCGGGCGGCCTTGCGCATATAGTCGATCTCGGTCGGGCTCTTTATCGCGCGCTGCCAGTTGACCAGCGCCGTCGCATCGGAAAAGCGGGCGTTGGGAAGGTTCTTCTGCAGCGAGGCAAAGGCGGCGGCGGAGAACCAGTAATTGTCCATCTCGACACCGATTCTTTTCGACCCCCAGCCGCGCTCGCCAAGCACCTGGGAAAGAAAGTCCATCGGATGGCGTTCGGTGGACTGCACATAGTGATCGGCGTAGCCGACGATGTTGTCATGCCCGATGTAGGCGGTGCGCTTCGCGCCGTTGGCGTCCTGGCCGCGTCCGTACCAGATAGGCTCGCCTGAAGGCGGCACGATCACCGCCTGATGCACATAGAACGACCAGCCGTCATAGCCGGTCAGCCACGCCATGTTCGACGGATCGCTGCAGATCAGGACATCGACGCCCTTTGCCTCCATGGCCTGCCGGGTCTTGGCAAGACGCTGCGCATATTCCTCGCGGGAGAATTTCAGATTGGGCTGCATTTTCTTCGTGTCCTCGTTTGTTGGGCCTTTTCAGGCCGGTATCAGCTTTCGAAAATCATTCCCGCGCCGGCCGCTTTGGCCCGGTCGCGCGCCAGCGTGGCGATGGCCGTGTCCTGAACGCCGGTGCCGGTCAGGTCGGCGATGGTGATGTCGCCGGCAGAGCGTCGGCCATGTATTTTGCCGGCTATGATCTGGCCAAGCTCCGCCACGTCCGCATCCGCCGCCATCACGCCGGCGGCAATGGCATGGTGCAGTTCGCCCAGCCGGCGTGTCTGTTTCGCGCTATCGGCGACATAGAGGTCGGCCATGCGGATGATCGCCGGCGCGATCTCGTTCTTGTGCTCGGCGTCGGAGCCCATGGCGGTTATGTGCTGGCCGGCGACAACGAAGCCGGCATGGATCAGCGGCTCGGTCGAAGGCGTTGTGGTCACGATGATATCGGCCCCCGCCATGGCCTTGGCCGGGTCGCGTTCGGCGCGGACGCGGATGCCCAGCTTTTCCCGCAACTCGCCGGCAGTGGCTTCGGCCTTGGCGGCGTCGCGCGCCCAGATGCGGGCTTCCTCGACAGGCCGCACCAGCATCAGCGCCTCCAGTTGCAGCTTCGCCTGCGCGCCGGCCCCGAAAATGGCGGCGACGGACGCATCCGGTCGCGACAGATGTTTTGCCGCGACCGCGCCGGCGGCGGCGGTGCGGATATCGGTCAGATAACCATTGTCGAGCAGCAGCGCCTCGACCAGCCCGGTGGTGGCGGACAGAAGCACCATCATGCCGTTGGTCGAGGACAGGCCGAGCTTCGGATTGTCGAAAAAACCGGGGCTGATTTTTATGGCAAAGCCGTCGATACCCGGCACATAGGCCGTCTTTACATCGACCTCGCCGCGATGTTCGGGAATGTCGAGGCGCAGGATCGGCGGCATGGCGACGGGCAGGGTGGCGAGCGCGAGAAAGGCGTTTTCCACGCAGGCGACCACATCGAGATCGAGCTTCACGATCTTGCGCAGGTCGGATTCGGTGAGGATGGTCATCATCGTCATGCCGCGCGCTCCACCTCGCCGCACACGAGCTGCCTGTGCAGGCCCATGTCGATGTTGCGGCCGGAGAGAATGACGACGATCGGGCCGCCCGCCTCTACCTTGCCAGCAAGGATGGCGGCGATGCCGACAGCGCCGGCACCTTCGACGATCTCGCGCTCCTGCGCATAGGCGTGGCGGATGCCGGCGGCGATTTCCTGCTCGGAAAGCAGGACAACATCATCGAGCAGATCCCGGCACATCGCGAATGTAAGCCGGTTGTCGAGGCCGATGCCGCCGCCGAGCGAATCGGCCAGCGTCGGAAGTTCCTCGACCAGAACCGGATGGCCGGCGTCGAGGCTGGCTTTCATGGCAGCGCCCCGCTCCATCGAGATGCCGATGACCCTGGTGGCCGGGCTGACGCCCTTGACCGCTGCCGCGACCCCTGCCGCCAGCCCGCCGCCGGAGAGCGGCACCAGCACGGTTCGCGCGTCCGGCACCTGCTCCATGATCTCCAGCCCGAGCGTGCCTTGCCCGGCAATCACCGCCGGATGGTCGAAGGGAGGCACCATGACCAGCCCTTCCGCCGCGACCAGCCGGTCGACTTCCTGCTGCGCGTCGTCCTGGCTGTTGCCGACGATGCGGATTTCGGCCCCGAGGCGGCGGATTTCATCAAGCTTGTTCTGCGGCACCAGCGTCGACATGCAGATCACCGCCCGCATGTTTTCGCGTGCCGAGGCATAAGCGAGGGCGCGGCCGTGATTGCCGGTGGAGGCGGCGATCACGCCGCGCGCTTTTTCTTGGCGCGAAAGCGAGGCCACGGCGTTGGATGCACCGCGCAGCTTGAACGCGCCGGTGGTCTGGCGGTGTTCCAGCTTGAGATGGACCGGTATGCCCATTTGCTCGGAAAGGCTCGCGGACAGGACCGTCGGCGTGCGCTCGACCTTGCCGGCGATCCGTTCGCGCGCGGCTTCAATGTCTTGAAGGGTAACGCTCGCCATGGTCAGTCACGCGGCAAAGCGAGCGTGTGGAGCCGCCCGAATTCCGGACGCGAAGCGTCGTCGCCGCACAGCCGCAGGCAGTTCCACGCGGTCGCCTGGTTCGAGGTGACGACCGGGCGGCCGGTGGCTTCCTCCATCGCGACGGCAGCCAAGGCCGACCGCAAGGCCGTGCAGGAAACGAACAGGGCGTCCGCCTCGTCGTGCATTGCCTCGCGAGCGAGTTCGACCAGCGATGCCGGAGAAATCCGCGCCATTTCACGGTCGTCTTCGAAGCCGAGACAGGTGGTGCTGGCGATCTCGAATCCATGCGCGGCAAAATACGCCACCATCGGCTGTGTGGTCTTCACGGTATAGGGCGTCAGAATGCTGATTTTCTTCGCGCCCAGCGCGCGCAGGCCCCGCACGCCGGCCATGGGCGGGGTGACGACCGGCGCACCCGGCTTGGCGGCATGGATGGCTGCCTCGATCTCGTCATCGCCGATGACGACCGAGGCGGAGGTGCAGGAATAGCAGACCGCGTCGAGCGCCTCGTCCGGCAGGATGAGTGCCGCGCCCGCCGTCAGCGCCGGCTGCATCTTGCGCAGATTTTCCGGTGTGGTCGGGTTGGCATAGGGGATGCGCGCCACATAGACGCCGATCCTCCTGCTTGCCACCATGCGCTGATAGTCCGGCTCGGACGTATGGTCCGTGGCAAGAATGATCAGGCCGATGCGCTTTTCCAGCGGACGCGGATCGAGCGGCGGACGGGCGGAATGCACGGTGATTTCGGGGGAACGTGTCATGAACTAGTTTTCGACCCTGCCGTAACGGCGCTCCAGCCAGCGCAGCGCGATGACGGAAAAAAGGCTGATGATGAGGAAGAACACGCCGACCAGCGTCATCGGTTCGACATAGCGGTAGTAGGTATTGGCGACGCTCTTGGCCTGGTTCATCAGTTCCAGCACCGTGATGGCCGAAAGCAGCGGCGTTTCCTTGAACATGGCGATGAAATAATTGGCCAGCGCCGGGATCATCGGCGGGATGGCTTGCGGAATGATGATGTGCGTCCAGGTCTGGCGGGCGCTGAGATTGCAGGCCTTGGCAGCCTCCCATTGGCCGCGCGGTACATTGTCGATGCCGGCGCGGTACACTTCCGCCGTATAGGTGCCGTAGTGCAGGCCGAGCCCGATGGTGCCCGCCACCATCGGCGGCAAAAGGATGCCGAAATCCGGCAGCACGTAGAAGATGAAGTAGAGTTGCACCAGAAGCGGGGTGCCGCGGATGAATTCGGCGGCGAAGCCGACACTGCGCGAGAGCAGCCGGTTGGGCGAGCGCCGCGCCAGCGCGATGCCGAGGCCGACGACCGCCGCCAGCACTGAGCCGAGCAGCGTCGCCAGGATCGTGATCTTCACGCCTTCCAGCAGGGTCGGCATGATCTGCCAGACGAAGTTCCAATCCCACTCCATTACAGGACCGTCCTTTTAGGGCTTGCGGCCATCACACACGTACTCCGTCGAGCCCGCGCGCCATGTGGCGCTCCAGCTTGCGCATGGCCCAGGAAATGGCGAGCGCGAAGACGAAATAGATGATCAGGATCGTGGTGAAAGGCACCAGCGTGTTGCCGGTCTGGGCACGCACGACCTGGGCCTGGAAGGTCAGGTCGGAAAGCGAGATCAGCGAGACGACGGAGGTTGCCTTCAACAATTCGATGGCGTTGTTGCCGAAGGTCGGCAGCATGACCAGCAGCGCCTGCGGCAGGATGACATGGCGCATGCCCTGCCAGCGGCTGAGATTGAGCGCGATGCAGGCCTCATGCTGTTCCCGGCCGATGGACTGGATAGCCCCGCGCACCACTTCGGCGGCATAGGCGCCGACATTGAGGCCAAGCGCCAGGACGCCGGTTTGCAGCGGCGTCAGGGTCACGCCGATGACGGGCAGCACGAAATAGGCCCAGAACAACTGCACGAAGATGGAGGTGCCGCGAAAGAACTCGATATAGGCGGTGGCCAGCGCCCGCACGGCGAAGAAGCGCGACAGCCGCCCCATTCCACCAAGGAACGCCATGACAACCGCCAGCGCCGAGCCCATCAGCGTAAGCTCGAGGGTCACCAAAGCGCCGTGCAGGATCAGGCCTAGATATCCGGACCAGTCGATGATCATGGGTTTTTCCGGTTGGCGAAAGCGTCGATTATGCGAAGCGAAGCCGGATGAGGACGCCCGCTTGGCCGATACCCCTCATCCGTCACCTGCGGATTACCTTCTCCCACAATGGGAGAAGGTAATCCGGCGCTTACTTCGCCGAGCAGAGTTTTTCGCGCGTCGTCGACATCGCGGCGGCCGCCGAGAAGCCATAAGGCTCGATGATCTTGGCGAATTCGCCCGACTTCTTGATCGCGGCCAGTTCGACGTCGAAGGCGTCGCGCAATGCCTCGTCGCCTTTCTTGAAGGCCGCGCCGTCGCAATAGACCGGCGCGCCCTGTACCGGCGCGATCACTTCGAGGTTGGGATCGTTGGCCTTCTTCATCAGGTCGTTGATCGACAGGACCGGCAGCGAATAGGCGTCGATGCGGCCGTCCTGCAGCATCTTCACGCCGCTCTGGCCGTCCGGAACGACGATGACGCGCTCGCGCGGAACGCCGGCATTGAGCGCCAGCTTTTCCTCGGTGCCGCCGCCGGGTGCGCCGATGGTCGCGCTCGTATCCTTGGCGACGTCCTCGTAGCTCTTAAAACCCTTCGGATTGCCCTTCTTGACCAGCATCGCCTCGGCGTCGCACAGCACAGGCTCGGAATAGGCAACGGCTGCGCAACGCTCCGGCTTCATGAACAGGCCGGCGGTGACGACATCGAAGCGCCCTGCCTGCAGGCCGGGGATCATCGCGCCATATTCGGAAATCGAGGCGACGACGTCGGCGACGCCGAGCCGCTTGAACACCTCGCGGGCGACGTCGGGGGCGGCGCCCGACACCTTGCCGTCGGCGGCAACCGCCGTGTAGGGCGGCTCGTTGGCGATAGCCAAACGCGCGAAACCCTGTGCCTTCAGCGCCTCAAGCTTGGCATCGTCGGCCGAACTTGCCGTCGACGTGGCCAGAACCGCACCAAGCGCAATACCGGCTATACCGGCCAAAATTCCAATCTTTTTCATCGTTCCCAACTCCTCTCGTGTTGTTTTTTGAGCGTATTAGGGCGTTCTCCTCGCGCCCTGCATGGCGGTCAGACGCGATGGCCCGCCGCTATGATCTTTTTCAGGAAGCTTTGCGTGCGTTCCTCTTTCGGATGGCTGAAAATCTCATCGGGCTTGCCTTCCTCGACGATCCTGCCGCGATCGAAAAACAGCACCCGGTCGGCAAAATCATGCGCAAAGCCCATTTCATGGGTGACCAGCAGCATAGTCATGTCGGTTTCGGCGGCAAGCTTGCGCATGACGTTCAACACCTCGTTGACCAGTTCCGGGTCGAGCGCGGACGTCACTTCGTCGAACAGCATAATCTTGGGCGACAGCGCCAGCGCGCGCGCGATGGCCACGCGCTGCTTTTGCCCGCCCGAAAGCTGCGCCGGCATGTTCTTGGCCTTGTCGGCCATGCCGACCATGTCGAGCAGTTCCATGGCCCGCTTCTCGGCGGCGGCGCGCGGCGTGCCCTTGGTCAGCATCGGCGCCAGCGTCACATTGTCGATGACGCTCTTGTGCGGAAACAGGTTGAAGAGCTGAAAGACCATGCCGATCTTCTGGCGCATCTTGGTGAGATGCTGCTCGTCGGCGGGCAGGAGCTGGCCGTTGCGCTCCATGTGGTAAAGCTGCTCGCCGTCGATCTGGATATGGCCGCCGTCGATGCGCTCCAGCGTCATCAGGATGCGCAGGATGGTCGTCTTGCCGGAGCCAGAGGGGCCGATCAGCGCCAGCTTCTCGCCGGGCATGACCTGCATCGACAGGCCGTCCAGAACCTTGAAGGCGCCGAAGCTCTTGGAGATGGCGTCGACCTTGATGATAGGCGTGGGCATGCGTTTCTCCGTGGGAGATGCCGATGTCCCTAACGATGCGGAACGCTTCAAATCATGTCAATTGGTAAAATAAAATCATGACAATATTTCTGATTCGCCACAATGGACTGTGTCGATGCTCAAATCGCCAGCAGCAGATGTTCGGGATCGCCGAGCAGAAGCTTGGTGATGACGCCGAGGCCGGCGCGCAATTCGCCCTCCGTGGTCGAGGCGAGCGAGATGCGCACGGCCGGCTTCCACGGTGCATCGGCGATGCGGAACGATTGGCCGGGCGCGATCGCCACGCCCTGAAGCCTCGCCTGCGCGACGAAGCTTTCCTCGGAGCGGTCGCCGGGCAGTTCCAGCCAAAGGTGCATTCCGTCCCGCTGTGCGCGGTAGCTGACATCGCCCAGCACTTCGGCGGCGATCTCCTGCCGACGCCTCAGCGCTACGCGCTGCCACTCCACCAGTTCCATGGCGGTGCCGTCGCTCACCCATTTGCTGGCGATTTCGGCCACCATCGGCGTCGCCATCCAGTTGGAGACGAGATGCCGGTTGGCGACGGCGGCCACATAGCGGTCGGGGGCCGCGAGATAGCCAATGCGCAGGCCTGGCACCACGATCTTGGTAAACGAGGTGACGTAGAGCGTGCGTTCGGGTGCGAACCAGGCCAGCGGCGGGGCGCGGTCCTCGACCAGCGGCCCCAGAACGTCGTTTTCGATGATCGCGATGTCGTGCCGCCGCGCTACTTCTGCCAGTTCGGACCGCCGCACCGATCCCATCAGCGTGGCGGTCGGGTTGATGACCGACGGCTGCACGAACACCGCCCTGATGTCGGAATGCCGGCAGGCGTCGTCGAGCGCCTCGGGCAGGATACCATTGTCGTCGATGGGCAGGCCTTCGAGGTTGAAGCCGAGATAGCGCGCCAGCGGCACCAGCGTGTGGTGGCCGATGGCCTCGGTCGCGACCGTCGAGCCGGGCGGCGCGACGCTCATCAGTGCAACGGTCATCGCCGCCGTTGCGCCATTGGTGACGCTGATATTCTGCGCCGAAACCTCGAGCCCGCACAGCCGCAGCCATTCGACGGCGATGGCGCGATGGCGCGGGAACACCATGTTCGGCCGGAACGACAGCGCTGAACTTGCCGGCAGCGTTTCGGCAAGCCAGGCCAGCGCCGCCCTCAAGCGCTCCAGGTGCATCGTCTCGCAGACCGGCTTCAGGATCGACAGGTCGATCACCTCGCCCGGCCGCTCCGGCAGATAGGGCGGCTCGGGCTCGCTGCGCTGCGTCTGCACGAACGAGCCGCGGCCGATTTCGCCCGAAATCAGCCCGCGCCGGATCAGTTCCTCATAGGCGCGGCTGACGGTCTGGACGGACAGTTTCAAATCGTCGGCCAGTCGCCGGTGCGTCGGCAGGCGCTCGCCATTCACCAGCCGGCCGTCGTGGATCGCACGCGCGATCTGGTCGGCCAGCGAGAGGTATGCGGGACGCCGGATAAGGGCTGGATCGGGGTGCCACAATGTCATGACTTATTAGAGATCGAAATCAGTGCAATTGACAACTGAAATCATGCTCCGCAATGGTGTCTTCACGAACAAGTGGACAACCATGACCGCATTGAAGCTCGACGCCATCGATTTGAAGATACTGGACGCCATCCAGCGCGACGGCCGCATCACCAAGCTGGCGCTCGCCGAAGCGGCCGGCCTGTCGCCGACGCCGTGCTGGATGCGGCTGGCGAAACTGGAAAAGGCAGGCATCGTCAGCGGCTATCACGCCAGGGTCGCCATGCGCGTCATCGCGCCGGTCGCCATCGTGTTGATGGAGGTGACGCTGGCCAGCCACCGCCAGGCCGATTTCGACCGCTTCGAGCGCACTGTCCGCGATATGCCGGAAATCGTGGCGTGCTGGTCGGTCGGCGGCGGCGTCGATTATCTCATGAAGGTCATGGCGCGCGACATCGACGCCTATCAGCGGCTTGTCGACGGCCTGCTGGAACGCGAGATCGGCATAGACCGCTATTTCACCTACATCGTCACCAAGACGGTGAAGGAGGAAACCGTGTTGCCGGTGGGCGAACTGATCGGCGCACAATAGGCGCTTTCGGAAGAATTGCCTTCCGCCGGCGGAAAACGAAGAGGAACTCTCTCTTTGCGTGCCTGCGAATAGCCTCTCTGTTGTGTGGCGGCCATTATGCTGGACGCCAGGATCATGGAGACCTGCAATGTCCGCCAACGCGCATTTTGCCCGCACGCATCGCCACGAAGCGCTCGACCGCCTTGCCGATCGCCGGCTGTTGCGCGAACTCGCCTATGTCGACGGCCACTGGACCGCCAGCGAAGCCGCAAACAGTTTTGAAGTGACCGATCCCTCGTCGGGCGTGACGGTGGGTTTCGTCGCCTCGCTCGATGCCGCGCAAACGACGCTTGCCATCGATGCCGCCGCCAATGCCTTTCCGGCATGGCGCGCCTTGCTGCCGCAGGAGCGCTCGAAAATCCTGCGCAAATGGTTTGAACTGATCGTCGCCGCCAAGGACGATCTCGCGCTTTTGATGACGTTGGAGCAGGGCAAGCCGCTGAAGGAATCTCGGGGCGAGATCGATTACGCCGCCTCCTTCATCGAGTGGTATGCCGAGGAAGCCAAGCGCCTCAACACTGAGAGCGTCACCAGCCATCTGCCGAATGCTGAAATGAGCGTGCGCCGTGAGGCGCTGGGCGTCGTCGGCGTCGTTACGCCGTGGAATTTTCCTGCCGCCATGCTGACCCGCAAGGCCGCAGCCGCCCTTGCCGCCGGTTGCACCATCGTTGCGCATCCGTCTTCCGAGACGCCGCTTTCAGCACTGGCGCTTGCCGAGCTTGGCGAGCGTGCCGGCCTGCCGGCGGGTGTGTTCAACGTCGTCACCGGCAAGGCCGCGCCAATCGTGGGGGCGATGTGTGCGGATGCCCGCATGCGGGCCATGAGCTTTACCGGTTCGACCGAAATCGGCCGGCTGATCGCGGCGCAATGTGCGCCAACCATGAAGCGCCTGGTCATGGAACTGGGCGGTCATGCACCGCTGATCGTTTTCGACGACGCCGATCTCGATAAAGCGGTGACAATCGCCATCGACGCCAAGTTCGCGACTTCGGGGCAGGATTGCCTTGCCGCCAACCGCATCTATGTGCAGCGTCCGCTTTACGAGAAATTCTGCGCCGCCTTCACCACGCGCATCGGGGCGCTGAAGGTCGCCGATGGTTTGAACCCGGACGCCGACATCGGCCCGCTGATGCATGAGCGGGCCGTGCGCAAGGTCGAAGAACAGGTCGAAGACGCCGTTGCGAAAGGCGCGAAATTGATGGCTGGCGGCAGGCGCGCCGAGGCCGGTCCGCTGTTTTATCAGCCGACGCTGCTGGCCGATGTGCCGGAAGATGCTCTTATCATGCACGAGGAAACGTTTGGGCCGGTTGCCGCAGTCACGCCGTTCGATACGGAAGACGAAGTGATTTCCCGCGCCAACGCCACGGAATACGGGCTTGTCGCCTATGTCGTCACCGAAAACGGTTCGCGGCAGCGCCGTATGGCGAACGCGCTCGACTATGGCATGGTGGCGATCAACCGGGTCAAGATCACCGGTGCGCCGATACCCTTCGGCGGGACGAAGCAATCCGGCCTTGGCCGCGAGGGCTCGCGCCACGGGCTCGAAGCCTTTACCGATCTCAAATATGTCTGCGTCGATCTGGCGTAATCGAAAAGGAGAAAAAAGATGGCCGATCATTCGAACGAACTCAACGCCTGGGACCGGGATCACTTCTTCCACCCCTCGACACATATGGGCACGCATGCGCGCGGCGAAACGCCGAACCGCATCATGGCCGGCGGCGAAGGCGTCACCATCTGGGACACCAACGGCAAGAAGAGCCTCGACGCTTTCGCCGGGCTTTACTGCGTCAATGTCGGCTATGGCCGCCAGAAGATCGCCGACGCCATCGCCGCTCAGGCGAAGAACCTCGCCTACTACCACGCCTATGTCGGCCACGGCACCGAGGCCTCTATCACGCTGTCGAAGATGATCATCGACCGCGCGCCGAAGGGCATGTCCAGAGTCTATTACGGCCTGTCCGGCTCCGACGCCAACGAGACCAACATCAAGCTGATCTGGTACTACAACAACGTGCTCGGCCGGCCGGAAAAGAAGAAGATCATCTCGCGCTGGCGCGGCTATCACGGCTCCGGCATCATGACCGGATCGCTGACCGGCCTCGACGCTTTCCACAATGCCTTCGACCTGCCGCGCGCCCCGGTCTTGCACACCGAAGCGCCCTATTACTACCGCCGCGCCGATCGCTCGCAGTCGGAGGAGCAGTTTTCGCAATTCTGCGCCGACCAGCTTGAAAAGCTGATCCTGGCGCAGGGGCCGGAAACGGTTGCCGCCTTCATGGGCGAGCCGGTGCTCGGCACCGGGGGCATCGTCCCGCCGCCTGCCGGCTATTGGCAGAAAATCCAGGCCGTACTGAACAAGTATGACGTGCTGCTGGTCGCCGACGAGGTCGTCACCGGTTTCGGACGGCTGGGCACCATGTTCGGCTCCGACCATTACGGCATCAAGCCCGACCTCATCACCATCGCCAAGGGCCTGACCTCGGCCTATGCGCCGCTGTCGGGCGTCATTGTCGGCGACAAGGTCTGGCAGGGACTGGTGCAGGGGTCCGACAAGCTCGGCTCCATCGGTCATGGCTGGACCTATTCGGCGCACCCGATCTGCGTGGCCGCCGGCGTCGCCAACCTCGAACTGATCGACGAACTCGGCCTCGTCAAGAACGCCGGTGAGACGGGAGCTTACTTCCGTGCTGAACTGGCCAAGGCGGTCGGCGGGCATAAAAACGTCGGCGACGTGCGCGGCGACGGCATGCTGGCGGCGGTGGAGTTCGTTGCCGACCGGGACGACCGCAAATTCTTCGATGCATCGCAGAAGATCGGGCCACAGGTATCGGCAGCGCTTGCCGAGCTCGGCGTCATCGGCCGCGCCATGCCACAGGGCGACATCCTCGGCTTCGCCCCGCCGCTCTGCCTGACGCGCGAGGAAGCCGACATCGTCGTGTCGAAGACGGCGGACGCGGTGAAGAGCGTGTTCGCTAAGATCTGAAGCCTAGTGTGCAGGCCCGTCGTCCGGTGAATCGGATGGCGGGCTTTCATTCGATCGACCCTCGGCTGCTTCGAAGGAGGGCACGCCGCCCAGGCCTTCGGTGCGGTCGCGAAAGAGCGCCGAGCGCGCCAAAAGCATCAGCGAAACCGGTGTCGTGACCACGATGAGAACCGCGATCAGGATTTCGTGCAGGACCGGGCGCGACTGCAGCACCGAAAAGCAGATCATCGACGCGATGAGGATGCTGCCCGCGCCCCAGGTCGTGCCGAGCGTCGGCGCGTGGATGCGTTCGTAGAAGGTTCGGAACTGGAGAAGCCCGATTGCGCCAAGCAGGGTCAGGCCGGCACCCAGGACAAGGAAGAATGCCGCGGGCAAGGCCGCCCATAGCGGCAGTTCGGCGAGGGGGTTCATTCGATCACCTCGCCGCGCATGAGGAATTTGGCGAGCGCCACGGTCGAGACGAAGCCGAGCAGCGCGATCACCAGCGCCGCCTCGAAATAGACCGTGCTGCCGGTGCGGATGCCCATGGTCAGAAGCAGCAGCATCGCGGCAACGTAGAGCGCATCGAAGCCGACGATGCGGTCCTGCGCGCGCGGCCCCCGCATGAGCCGCAGCAGCGCGCAGGCCATGGCAGCGATCAGCAGGAATTGTGCAATGGTGACGGCCCAGACGATGATGATGCCGCTCATTCGAATATCTCCATCAACAACGCTTCGTAGCGCTGCTTGATCAAATCGACCCATGCCTGTTCGTCGTCGAGATCGAGAACATGGATGCGAAGCCTGCCGCTGCCGGCATGGTATTCGACCCACGCCGTGCCGGGTGTGCTGGTGATGATGCAGGAGAGCACCGCAAGGCCGGTCGGATCGCGCAGATCGAGCGGGATCATCACGAAGCCGGCGCGGCGCTGTCTTCTCCCTCCTTGCAGGATAATGGCCGCGACAGCGATGTTGGAGCGCAGGATGTCGATCAGCACGACCAGCAGCAGGCGCGGGATCATGTCCCAGCGTCTTATCTTCGGTTTGTCGGGCTGAAGCGCCACCATCGCCAGCGATGCGCCGACGGCCACGATAGAACCCAGCAAGATATGGCCCGCGGAAAGCCCGTTGAGCAGCAGCCACATGACCAGCAGCGACGCCGTCAGCACCGGATAGGGCAGCACCCGGCTCATTGGTTCGCCCCCGTTTTGGGGCCGGGCAGGCGCGGCGCGGCGAGCACGTCGCGGACATAGTTCTGCGGCGCATGCAGGGACCGCGCCGTCGCATCCATGTAGCGCATGGCGGGTCCGCCCTGCACGACCAGCATCGCGCATAAGATAAGAAGGAACGCCACCGGCACAATCTCGATAACCCGGACGCGCGGCACCGTTTCCTCAATCGGCGCCCAGAAAGTGCGGATGCCGGCGCGCGTCATGGCGATCATCGCGGAAAGACCGGACAGGATGATCAAGGCCGTCAGCACCCAGGTAGCATCGCTTATGCTGCCCGCCGGACCGAGGCCTTCGGGATTGAGCAGAGCGGTCAGCATGGCGAATTTGGCGATGAAGCCGGAAAGCGGCGGCAGGCCGGACAGGAGCAGCCCGCAACCCGCGAAGCAGATACCCAGAATAGCCAGTGTGGCGGGAATGGCGGCGCCGACTTCTTCTTCGATCTCCTCCTCGTCCATCTCGTCGCCATAGGCTTCCATCGTCACCGCCAGCACGTTGGCGGCCGGGTCCTGCGCCCGCTCAACCAGTTCGATGAGCAGGAAGAACGCGCTGATCGCCAGGGTCGAACTGACCATGTAATAGAGCGCGCCGGACGTTACCGAGACACTGGCGCTCCCGATCGCGGCCAAAAGCGTGCCCGACGAAACCAGCAGGTAGAAGCCGGCGAGCCGTCCCATGGCCTGCGAAGCCAGCACGCCTGCGGTGCCGAAGAAAATGGTGGCGATGCCGCCATAGAGCAGAAAGCCTTCGCCGAAGCCGGCGGATGCGCCGGCGTCCGCGCCGAACAGCAGCAGCGAAAGCCGCAGGATGATGTAGATGCCGACCTTGCTGAGGATGGCGAAGATGGCGGCGACCGGGGCGGCGGCGGCGGTATAGGCGCCGGGCAGCCAGAAGCCGAGCGGCCACATGCCGGCCTTGACCAGGAAGGCGACGCCGAGAATGGCCGCGCCCGCCTCCAGCAGCATCCGGTCGCTTGGCGCCACCAGGGGAATGCGTACCGCAAGGTCGGCCATGTTGAGTGTGCCGGTAACGCCGTAGATCAGGCTGACGCCGATCAGGAACAGCGACGCGCCGGCAAGGTTGACGGCGATGTAGTGCAGGCCGGCCCGAACCCGCTGCGCGCCGGAGCCGTGCAGGACCAGGCCATAGGACGCCGCCAGAAGCACCTCGAAGAAGACGAACAGGTTGAACAGGTCGCCGGTCAGGAACGCGCCGTTCAGGCCCATCAGGAGAAGTTGGAACAGCGTGTGGAAATGCGGGCCGCTGCGGTGCCAGCGCGCCAGCGCGAAGACCAGCGAGGCGATCGCCAGCACGGAAGTCAGCATCACCATCATCGCCGACAGCCGGTCGAGCACCAGCACGATGCCGAAGGGTGCCGGCCAATTGCCGAGCAGGTAGACGCTGGTGGTGGCCTCTGGCGCATCCGCCAGTTTCAGCAGCGACAGGGCGATAACTGCCAGCGCCAATGTCGAGACGAAGTTGACCATTGCCTTGAGGACATGGCGGCGTTCGTCGAACAGCAGCAGCGCCGCGCCGGTCAGCAGCGGCAGCAGGATCGGCAGGATCAGCAAATGGTCGGCCAGCTCCATCAGCGCGGCTCCCTGCCGTCGACGTGGTCGCTGCCAGTCAGGCCTCGCGAGACGAGCAGCACGACGAGAAACAGCGCCGTGGTCGCAAAGCCGATGACGATGGCGGTCAGGACGAGCGCCTGCGGGATGGGATCGGCGTAATCCGCCGGGTCGATCGCGCCGCCCGATCCGAGCACGGGCGCTGCCGCAACGCGCAGCCTGCCCATGGAAAAGATGAACAGGTTGACGCCGTAGGAGATCAGCGACAGGCCGATGATGACCTGGAAGGTGCGTGGCCGCAGCAGCAGCCAGACGCCGGAGCCCACGAGGACACCGATGGCGATGGCGAGTGTCAGTTCCATCAAGGAGCCTCCGGCGCGGCTTCGGCGGCGATGCGCGAGGCGCGAAGGCGGCGGATCGACTGGTGGGCGAAGGCGATCAGCATCAGGACGGTTGCGCCGACCACCAGCGAGAAGACGCCAAGATCGAAGAAGGCAGCACTCGCCATCGGCACCGCCCCGATCAGCGGCAGTTCCAGATATTGCGAATGCGAGGTCAGGAACGGGTAGCCGAACAGCCATGATCCCATGCCCACCAGCGCGGCGAAGAGCAGGCCGAAGCCGATCCAGTTGACCGGCAGCACCCGCAGCCGGGCCTCGACCCAGGTCGTGCCGGCCGCCATGTATTGCAGGATGAAGGCGGCCGCCATCGCGATGCCGGCAGCAAAGCCGCCGCCCGGAAGGTCGTGGCCGCGCAGGAACAGATAGACGGCAAATACGATGATGACTGGAAACAGCCATTGCATGATGACGGACGGGACCAGCAGGTAATCGCTGACCGTGTCGCCCGCCTGGCGATCGGGCCGATCCTCGTCGAACGTCTTCTGGACGCGCTGTTGCTCGGGCGATTCGATACTGTCGGCGGCGGGGCGGAAGCGGCGCAAAAGCGCGAACACCGTCAGCGCCACGACGCCCAGCACCGTGATCTCGCCGAACGTGTCGAAGGCGCGGAAATCCACCAGGATGACGTTGACGACGTTCTTGCCGCCGCCTTCGAGATAGGCCTTTCCCATGAAGTAGTCGGCAATGGTGGCGGGCGGGGTCCGCGTCATCACGGCGTAGGCGATCAGCATCGTGCCGAGGCCCACTGCTACAGCCATGGCCAGGTCGCGGAAGCGCCGCAAGCGGTCGCCCAGGGTCGCGATGCCGGCGTCCGTCTCTTTGAACCGCTTCGGCAGCCAGCGCAGGCCGAGCAGAAGCAGCACCGTGGTGACGACCTCGACGAGCAGTTGGGTGACGGCAAGGTCTGGCGCCGAAAGCCAGACGAAGGTGATGCAGGTGACCAGGCCCGCGCCGCCCAGCAGGATCAGGGCCGCGAGCCGATGGAACTTCGCCTGCCATGCGGCGCCGAGCGCGCAGGCGATGCCGACCGCCCAGATGGCGGCGAAGGCCGGATCGGCGCCTGCCCATGCCAGCCCGCCGGGAAGGAGGAGGCCCGTTTTGTAGATCGGCCATAGTGCCGCGACGAACGCCACGCTGACCAGCAGGCGAAGCTGCGGTTGCAACCGGCGCGTGCCAAGCTGGCTTTCGATGAAGCGCGCCCATCTCCACGAAACCGTCACCATGGCGCGCTCGAAGATGCGCTGGCCCTTGAGCCGTCGGAAGATCGGCGGCCCTTCCTCGCAATGCGCCAGGTAGTTCTTCAACAGCAGATAGAGGATGGCTCCGCCGACCAGGGCAGCGATACTCATCATCAAAGGCAGCGTGAAGCCGTGCCAGACGGCGAGGCTATATTCCGGCGTGGAAGGACCAAGGACCGATTCGACGGCGGTATGCAGGAAGGGGCCGATGGTGAGGCCCGGAATCGTGCCGACGACAAGGCACGCCAGAACCAGCAACTGCATGGGAAAGCGCATCAGGAACGGCGCTTCATGCGGCTCGCGCGGCAGGTCGGAGGGCGGGGGCCCGAAAAACACGCCGTGGATGAAGCGGATGGAATAGGCCACGGCAAAGGCGCTGCCCAGCACGGCCGCATAAGGTGCTGCGGTATCGAGGATGGAGACCTGGTGCGTGGCGGCGGCCTCGGCGAAGAACATCTCCTTGGACAGGAAGCCGTTGAGCAGCGGCACGCCGGCCATGGCCGCGCTCGCCACCATGGCAAGCGTGGCGGTGATCGGCATGAAGCGGAACAGCCCGCTCAGCCGCCTGATGTCGCGCGTGCCGCTCTCATGGTCGATGATGCCGGCGGCCATGAACAGCGATGCCTTGAAAGTGGCATGGTTCATCATGTGGAAGATGGCGGCGACAGCACCTAGCGGGCTGCCGAGGCTGAGCAGCATGGTGATGAGGCCGAGATGGCTGATGGTGGAATAGGCGAGAAGCCCTTTGATGTCCTGCTGGAAGATGGCGAAATAGGCGCCGAGAACGAACGACATCATGCCGGCGAGGCCGACGATCCAGAACCATTCCTGGGTTCCGGCAAGCACCGGCCAGAAGCGCGCCATCAGGAACACGCCGGCCTTCACCATGGTCGCCGAATGCAGATAGGCCGACACCGGCGTCGGGGCCGCCATGGCGTTGGGCAGCCAGAAGTGGAACGGAAACTGCGCGCTCTTGGTGAGCGCGCCGAGCAGGATCAGCACCAGCGCCGGCACGTAGAGGTCGTGCGTGCGCACAAGGTTGCCGGAAGCCAGAACCGTTTCGAGATCGTAGCTGCCGACGATGTGACCGATCAAAAGCACGCCGGCCAGCAGGCCGAGGCCGCCAATGCCGGTGATGGTCAGCGCCATGCGCGCGCCGTCGCGGGCAGCGGCGTTGTGATGCCAGTAGCCGATCAGCAGGAAGGAAAAGATGCTGGTCAGTTCCCAGAAGACGACGAGCAGGATGAGATTGCCCGCAATCACGATGCCGAGCATGGCGCCCATGAACGCCAGCAGGAACGAGAAGAAGCGGGGCGCGTGGTCCTCCGGCGACATGTAGTAGCGCGCATAGAGCACGACGAGGAAGCCGATGGCGCTTATCAGCATCACAAACAGCCAGGCGAAGCCGTCCATCCGCAGCGTGAAGTTCAGGCCAAGCGTGGGGATCCACTCGGTTTCGCTGCGAATGGCCCCGCCAGCGGCGATGGCCGGATAGGCGGCGGTAGCCAGAACCAGCACGGTAAGCGCCACGGCGCCGGCGAGCCAGACCTCGGCGTTGCGGGCATTGGAAGGCAGGAAAGCGGCAATGATGCTGCCGGCGAAAGGCATGACGATCATCAGCAAAAGGGATGTGTCAGGCGTCATTCTGCGCGGCGGCTCATCTGGGAAATCGGCAACCATTGCCTGATCTCACCCATTATGGTTGACTTGGGTACGAGTATGCAAGGCACAAAATGGATGGATCTACTTCCGGAACAATGCCGTGCGGCGCGGGGGCTGCTAAACTGGACGCAGGAAAAGCTGGCCTGCCTGGCCGGTGTATCGCGCAGCACGATCAAGGACTTCGAGTGCCACCGCCATGCGCTGCACCGCGCGTCGGAATTGTTGCTCGTCAAGGCGCTGGAAGAGGGCGGGGTGCTGCTGCTTTTCTCGGAGGAAGAAGGCCCGGGCGTGCGTTTGCGGCAAGCAGTCGATTGCGGCGGCGCGGTGAAACGCTCTACCGCTCGGTGAGCTTCAGCTCGATGCGGCGGTTCTTGTTGCGCGCCTCTGCGGTATCTGCCGGATCAAGCGGCTGGAATTCGCCGAAGCCGGCAGCCACCAGCCGGGTCGGCGGCACGCCGTTCTCGATCAGGAATTTTACCACCGAGGTCGCGCGCGCCGACGAGAGTTCCCAGTTGTCGCGGTAGCGGCCGGTGCCCGACAGTGGAATATTGTCGGTGTGGCCGTCGACGCGCAGAACCCAGTTGATTTCCGGCGGGATTTCCTTTTGCAACTCGATGATGGCGTCGGCGAGTTTCTTCATCTCGACCTTGCCGGCATCGTTGATCTGTTCGGAGCCGGTCGGAAACAACACCTCCGACTGGAACACGAAGCGGTCGCCGACGATGCGGATGTTTTCGCGGTCGGAAAGGATTTCGCGCAGGCGGCCGAAGAAATCCGAGCGGTAGCGGTTCAGTTCCTGCACGCGCTGCGCCAGCGCCACGTTGAGGCGCTTGCCGAGATCGGCGATCTTGGTGTTGGAATCGCGGTCGCGCGTCTCTGAGGCGTCGAGGGCGTCTTCCAGCGCCCCGATCTGCTTGCGCAGCGCGGCGATCTGCTGGTTCAGCAATTCCACCTGCGACTGCGCGCGCTGGCTAAGCTGGCGCTGGGTGTCCAACTCGCCGGTAAGCGTATCGGCCCGCGCATTGGCGGCATCGCCGGCGCCGGCGCCCTTCGCCAAAAGTTGCTCCAGCCGGCTCTTTTCTTCTTCGGTCGCCGACAGCGAGGCTTGCAAATTGGCAAGGGCGTCCTGCGCGTCCTGATTGGTGCCCTTTTCGAGCGCCAGCAGCGAGGTCAGTTCGTTGATCTGGGAATTCAGCCGGTTGAGCACCGCGTCCTTGCCGGAAATCTCGCGGCTAAGCAGGAATTGCGCCAGCACGAACACCGACAGCAGGAACATGATCGCCAGAAGCAGCGTCGACAGGGCATCGACGAAACCCGGCCAGTAGTCGATGTGGCGGTCGCCGCGCCGCCCTCTGCCTAGCGCCACGTCAGCGCTCTCCCGGCTTGTTCAGCGCATCGGCGATCTTCTCCAGCGTCGCGCGCATCGCCTTTTGTTCGTCGGATTGCGCCTCGACCCAGTCGCGCATGATCTGCTGTTCGGAGCGCATGTTCTTGACCAGTCCGGAAATTCCGTCGGCGAGGTTGGCCATGGCGGTGGCGACGCGCGGGTTCGAGCCGCCGGCCTCCTGCATCGAGCGCAGGCGCTCCGTCAGGACGCGCACTTCGTCGGAGGATTCGGCCTTGGCCGTATCGGCAACGACCATGTCGGACGACATGTCGGTAACGGAGGACAGCCAGTTTTCCAGTTCCGTATAAAAACGCGTCTGGGCGCGGCCGGCCTGCACGTCGAGGAAGCCCAGCACCAGCGAGCCCGAAAGGCCGAAAAGCGACGACGAAAACGCCGTGCCCATGCCGGCAAGCGGGGCTGCCAGCCCGGCCTTCAGCGCTTCGAGCACGGCGGCGGAATCGCCGGTGCCGGGGTCGAGGGATTCGATAGTGTCGCCGATGGAACTGATGGTGCCGAGCAGGCCCCAGAACGTGCCGAGCAGGCCGAGAAAGATCAGCAGGCCGACCAGGTAGCGCGAGGTGTCGCGGCTTTCGTCCAGGCGGGTGGCGATGGAATCGAGCATGGTGCGCATCGAACTGGTCGAGAAGGCGACCGACGCCGAACGTCCGATCATCGCCTTCATCGGCGCCAGCAGAACCGGCTCTACCGTCTCGGACCCGGCGCGGAACGAATTGACCCAGCGCACTTCGCGAAACAGCCGCACGACCTGTCCGAAGGCGAGCAGGATGCCGATGCCGAGCACGCCGACGATCAGGCCGTTCAGGCCCGGATTGTGGGCGAAGGCGGTCGATATCTGCCGCGTCAGGATGATGGCGATAAAGGCGACGATGGCCAGGAAAACCACCATCGACAGAAGGAAGACCTGCGGGCTGGAAACCTTGTGCGGATCGTAGTCCAGTACATCGGTGCGCCTGCCTGCGCCGAACGATTTTAGGAAAGCCATGCGTGTCCCGTTCCGATGCCCGCGTTCGAGCGCGACTCTAAACGGAAATGTGACGAAATTGAAAGGCGCTTGGTGTGAATGAGCGCCATGGGGGCGCTCAAAGGCGGTTGAGCACCAGGCAATCGGCCAAAGCGGCCAGATGCAGGCCCGCACCGGCAACGACGAAACCGTGCCACAGCGCGTTATGAAAGCGCAGGCGCTTCCAGACGTAGAAGACGACGCCGCAGGAATAGACGATGCCGCCGGCGACAAGCAGGGAAACCGAACTCGCCGGCAGCGTTTGCGCCAGCGGTTCTGCCAGCACGACCCCGCTCCAGCCGATGGCGAGGTAGAGGAAGACGGCCAGCCGGTCGAGGCGGCCGGGCAGGAAGACTTTCAGGGCGATGCCGAGCGCGGCCGCTGCCCAGACCACGCCGATCATCCAGTCCACCAGGCGCGATCCCTCGATCTGCGCCAGAAACGGCGTGTAGGTCGCGGCGATGAGCAGATAGATGGCCGAATGGTCGAACCGTCTCAACACCCACTTTGCCGGCGAGGATACCGGCCACAGATTATAGGCGAGCGAAATCGAAAGCACGCTGAGCAGCGAAAGAACGAACAACACGGCCGCCAGGTATTCGCCGGGATGGGAGCGCGAGGCGGCGAGCGCCAGCGTTACGGACCCTGCAATCACGGCCAGCACGATGCCCACCGCATGGACGACGCCATCTGCGATGCGCTCGGCGCGCGAATAGTGCCAGCGTCCCATAAAGGGAATATTCAGGTCGGGAAATGGTTCAGTTGTGCTCATCCAAAAGGCCTGCCTTGCCACTATCTGGGGACGATGCAGGTCTTATGCCAGAACGATGTCGCAGCTTTGTGACACGCTGGAAGCCCCGAAAGGCTGTGGATCAGCCCTTGAGAGGCCGCTTTACCGTCCTGGCCAGAATGCGGTGGATGGTCTCGTTGCCGGCGACCACCGAGCCGCTTTCCAGCATGCCCTGGCCGCCATCGGCGTCGGACACGAAGCCGCCCGCCTCGCGGATCAGGAGCAGGCCGGCGGCAATGTCCCATGGCGACAGGCCGGCTTCCCAGTAGCCGTCCATGCGGCCGGCGGCGACATAGGCGAGGTCGAGCGAGGCTGCGCCCATGCGGCGGATGCCGGAGACTTCAGCCATTACGTTGCGCAGTTCGACAAGGAAATTGCCGTGCTGGCCGCGCCCGAGATGCGGCACGCCGCAGCCGATGACGGAATCGGAAAGCTTGGTGCGCGCCGCCACGCGCAGCCGGCGGTCGTTCATGAAGGCGCCGCCGCCGCGCTCGGCGGTGTAGAGTTCGTCCATCGCCGGATTGTAGATCACGCCGGCGACCGTCTGCCCCTGGCGCTCCAGCGCGATCGAAACGGCAAAAAGCGGAATGCCGTGCAGGAAGTTCGTCGTGCCGTCGAGCGGGTCGACGATCCAGCGGTGCTGGTCGTCGTCGCCGGCGACCGCGCCGCGCTCTTCCATCAGGAAGGCGTAGCCGGGCCGCGCCTTGGACAATTCGGCGAAGATGATGTCCTCGGCCTTGCGGTCGGCCTGGCTGACATAGTCGCCCGGCCCCTTCATCGAGACCTGCAGGTTCTGCACTTCGCCGAAGTCGCGCGACAGCGAACGGCCGGCCTTCATGGCGGCCTGCACCATGACGTTGAGGAGAGCGGAACGCGCCATTTTTCTCTAGCTTCCTGCCGTCAGTGCTTAATCGGCACGCCGGACGTATGTGATTTCATTGGTATCGACGATGATGCGCTCGCCCGAACCGATGAACGGCGGCACCAGCACGCGAATGCCGTTTTCCAGCATGGCCGGCTTGTAGGAAGAGGCCGCCGTCTGGCCCTTTACCACAGGGTCGGCTTCCGTGATCGTCAGCGTCACCTGGTCGGGCAGCGAAATGCCGATCGGGCGCTCGTCGTGAAGTTCCACCGTCACCATCATGCCGTCCTGCAGGAAGGCGGCGCGGTCGCCGACGAAATCCTTCTGCAGTTCCAACTGCTCGTAGCTTTCGGTGTCCATGAACACCAGCGCCTCGCCCTGCTCGTAGAGGAAGGAGAAATCCTTCTGCTCGAGGCGGATCTTTTCCACCGTCTCGGCGGAGCGGAAACGCTCGTTGAGCTTGGTGCCGTTGATGAGGTTCTTCAGTTCGACCTGGTTATAGGCGCCGCCCTTGCCGGGCTTGACGTGGTTGCACCTGACCGCCACCCACAAGCCGCCATCGTGTTCGATGACGTTGCCGGGACGGATTTCGTTGCCGTTGATCTTGGCCATGATGTTGGGGTCCGGAAAATGAGCTGTCCGCCAGGGGCGGTTTCGGCGCTTCCAAGACCACAAATTGCCGAAAGAGGCAAGAGAGGCCGGATTACCGGCGTGAAACAGGCGCAGTTCCGTCCGGCCCCGAATCGCTCTGGCGGGCGTTGCCGCGGTCAGGGCAGGCGGTTGGCTTTTTGCAGCGCCTGCTTGGTTTCGTCGTTGGTGAGGCCAGCCATGAAATCCTCCATCTGGGGATCGACGAGGCCGGCGCGGCGGGCCAGCATGTACCATGCCGCCGCCAGAATGGAATCGGGATCGGTGCCGATGCCGCCCATATAGAGCTTGGCGAGGCGGTTGCGGGCAGCGACGTTGCCGCCGTCGGCGGCGCGCTTGGTCCAGGCGAAGCCCGATTTGAGATCGCGCTTGCCGCCGCGCCCGTCGATGAGCCAACCGCCGAGATCGAGCTGTGCGGTATCGTAATTCTGCAGCGCCGCCTGCACCAGCAGAAGCCGCGCCCGCGCGTCGTCCTTGGTTTTGCCGCCGACGCCATTGGCGTAGATTTGCGCCATGGCGTATTGCGCGTCCGCAAGGCCGGTGGTGGCGGCGCGCTCGTAATAGGGGACGGCGCGCGCAAGCCCGGCATCGCTGGCATCCTCCTGGACGAGCAGTTGCGCGAAATTGAACTGCGCCAGGCGATTTCCTGCTTCCGCGGCCGCCTGCAACAGGGCGTGGGCCTGTTTCTCGTCCTTCTTGACGTAACGCCCGTCGATCAGCATCAGCGCATACTGGAACTGTGCCTCCGGCATGCCCTGCTCGGCGGCGCGGGCGTACCATTTCGCCGCCTCGGCCGCGTTGAGCGGCACGCCAAGGCCGCGCGACAGGATTTCGGCAACGAGTACCTGAGCGGCGGGGTCGCCGTTCTTGGCGCGCACCAGGGCCAGATTGTAGGCGGTCATGTAGAGGCCGCGCTGGAAGGCGCCATAAGCGGCATCGGACGGCTTGGCGCCGAACCGTTCCGGGTTGATGGCATCGGCCGATGGCAGCGGGGCGGGTGCCGCCGTGGTGGCCGGCTGTGGCAGGGGGTTGGCGATGGGCTTTTGCGTATCGACCGGCGGCGTGAGCCGGTCTTGCGGTGCCGGCCCGACTTGCGGCGAGGGCGTAACTTGTGGCGAGGGTTGGTCTGGCGTTGCCGTTTCGATAGCCACGGCATGAACGGTCGTCGCTGCGAGCAGGCCGGCAATCAGGGACATGCGTGACGGCAGGGCCATACGTGATGGCAGGGATCGGCGCGACGGCATTTTCAACCCTCGAAACGGGGTGCTGTCTCATCGAGCAGCGCGTTGGCGCGGGCGATCGCCTCGCGCGGATCGATGCCTTCCGCAAAGATTGCGCTGGACAGGGCGACAAACTCGCAGCCGGTGGCGGCAGCCGTTTCGACGGAGGCGATGTCGCTGCCCGCCATGACGATGCAGGGGATTTCGATCATTTCGGCCCACCATTGCCCGAGGGACAGGTTGCGCGGGTGCGGCTCGGGCTTGTTGTCGTAGCCGAAGCGGCCGAAGAAAATATAATCGGGCCGCGCTTCGCCGAGTTCCAGCGCGTCGTCGCGGGTTTTCGCGCCACCGCAGCCGACCATCATCCTGGCCTGAAAATCCTCGATGGTTAGGGCAAGTTCGGCAGCCTTGACCTCGACATGAAGACCGTCCGCCTGCACGCGCCCGGCAATGCGGGTGTCGCCGGCCAGGATGACGGCAATGCCGCCGGCCTGGGCTGCCGGCACGATCTTTTCGGCCAGTGCCTGAAACGAGGCTTCATCCATATCGTATTGCGGCAGGATCAGCGAGGCGACGTCGCCGCCGTCAAATGCGGCAAGAACGGAGGCGGCTGCAATGCCGGGCGGTGCGATGAGCACGATGCGGCAGCGATTGGGCGGCGTTGTCTGGTTCATGATCCTCGATCCCGGTTTTCGCCTAATGCCGGGCGAAGATGGTTGCATTGCGGCATAGAGCAAAGTGCTTCTGTTGAGAAGGCGGGCGGCGCGATGGAAGAGGATGACGCCGCCGGCAAGCTGTGGTTAGAAGCGTCTGGAAACAGTTTGGGAGAACGGGATGGCCAGTCCCTACGACATCGATCTCGACAAGAACCCAGCCAACTACCAGCCGCTGACGCCGATTTCTTATCTGGAGCGGGCGGCGAAAGTGTTTCCCGACCACGTCGCCATCATCCATGGCGCCCAACGCATATCCTATCGCACCTTCTGGCAGCGCTCGCTGAAATTGGCCTCGGCGCTCGCTCAAAAGGGTGTGGGCAAGAACGACACGGTAACGGTCATGCTGTCCAACACGCCGCCCATGCTGGAGGCGCATTTCGGCGTGCCGATGGTCAAGGCGGTGCTGCATTGCCTGAACACGCGCCTCGATGCGGCGGTTATCGCGTTCCAACTCGATCACGCCGAGACGAAGGTGCTGATCGTTGACCGGGAGTTTTCCGACGTGGTCAGGCAGGCACTCGGGCTCGCCAAAGTGAAGCCGCTGGTCATCGACTATGACGATCCAGACTATGCGGCCGACGCTCCCTATCCCAAGGGCGAGCGCATCGGCAGCCTCGACTATGAGGATTTTGTCGCCGGCGGCGCGGAAAATTTCGCATGGTCTATGCCCGACGACGAATGGGACGCCATCTCGCTCAATTATACGTCCGGCACGACAGGCAACCCCAAGGGCGTGGTCTATCATCATCGCGGCGCGGCGCTGATGGCCTATACCAACACGATCCACGCCGGCATGGCCAAGCACGCCGTCTATCTGTGGACGCTGCCGATGTTCCATTGCAACGGCTGGTGCTTTCCCTGGACGCTGGCCGTGCAGGCCGGCACGCATGTGTGCCTGCGCTGGGTGCGGGCCAAGCCGATGTACGACGCCATCGCCGATCACGGCGTCACCCATCTGTGCGGCGCGCCGGTGGTGATGTCCGTGCTCATCAACGCGAAGGACGAGGACAAGCGCGAGTTCGAGCAGGTCGTCACCTTCAACACGGCCGCCGCCCCGCCGCCGGAAGCGGTACTTTCGGGCATGGCGGATGCCGGCTTCGCCGTCACCCATCTCTACGGCCTGACCGAAACCTACGGGCCGGCCGTCGTCAATGAATGGCATCGCGACTGGGATGCGCTGGAAAAGGGCGCGCAAACGGCGAAGAAGGCGCGCCAGGGCGTGCGCTACGCGGCGCTGGAGGCGCTTGCCGTGATCGATCCGGAGACGATGCAGGCGACGCCGGCCGATGGCGAAACCATCGGCGAGGTGATGGTGCGCGGCAATATCGTCATGAAGGGCTACCTCAAGAACCGCAAGGCCAGCGACGAGGCGTTCGCCGGCGGCTGGTTCCATACCGGTGACCTCGGCGTCATGCACCCGGACGGCTATATCCAGATCAAGGACCGTTCCAAGGACATCATCATTTCGGGCGGAGAGAATATTTCCTCCATCGAGATCGAGGATGCGCTTTACCGGCATCCGGCGGTGTCGGTTTGCGGCGTGGTGGCGCGCCCCGACGACAAATGGGGCGAGGTGCCGATCGCCTATGTCGAACTGAAGCCGGGAAAATCCGCCACGGAGGCAGAGATCCTCGACCATTGCCGGTCGCTTCTGGCGCGGTTCAAGGTGCCGAAGGCCGCGATCTTCGCGGAGATCCCCAAGACCTCGACCGGCAAGATCCAGAAGTTCAGGCTTCGGGAAATGGCCAGGGAAAGCTGATAGTCGAGAGGGGGCTTGGCTTCCCCGGTGCTTTGCCGCGTGAAATAAAACGGTGCATCCATTTGGCTGACTCCTGCCGGCGTATCTCGGTGTGCTAATACAGCGGCGCCGGCGCCGTTTGCCGGCGCACGATCCGCTGCCCGACAGACGGCGCATCGTGCTTGTCGCATACCCATTCCCGCACCGGGAAAAGGCAAATCGGAGGAAACCGCCATGCAAGGGGTGGCAAGGAATTTTTTCACGCTGGCGATCGTCTACGCATTGTGCGGGATGGCGCTCGGGATCGATATGGCGATCACGCAGGACCACACGCAAATGCCGGTCCATGCCCACACGATGGTGGCCGGATGGCTGATGTCGGCCGTGTTCGGCTTCTTCTACCATCTGTTTCCGGCAGCGCGGGAAAAGGCGCTGGCGCTGGCGCATTTCTGGCTGACGGCAATCAGTGGGATCGGCCTGCTTATCGGCCTTTACCTCCTGCTTGCGGGCAACGAAGCCATGGAAGCGGTGACGGCGGTTTCGTCCATGGGCTTTTATGCCGGGTTCGTGCTGTTCGCCATCATCGCGCTGCCGGTGGTCTGGCGCAAATGAGCCGCCAAGCGACGACAAAAGCCTTTCTGTTTTGAATAAAATTGTGCCGGGTTAACGGCTCGTTAAGCTTTACAGGTGTTTACTATCGGCATCCAGTGATCTGGATTCTTACCAAGTGGTTGGAGCCACTTTGTTTGACGCCTCCCTGTTAAACTCCTGAGAGCCGCTTATTCGCGGCTCTTTTTTTTGCGCGCCGCCGCAACTTCACTGCGCTTCCGGCGTTAACCCTTTGTTAAACATATCCTTGCCAAGCCCGTTCGCGAGGCGCATTTTCCCGACCTTGGTTGTATAGAAAGCGGGCGCGGCAATAGGCCTTGAGTCGGCCGCTTTCAGCAGGGGCGCAGCAATGAACGAACCGTCGAGGGAAAGCGTGAAAACGATCAAACTGGCGGAGCGCCGTGTTTTTTCGCAGTCCTTCAAGCCGCTTTATAATGAAGGCATGGGGCTGGTCGAGGAAACCGCTGAATATCTCGACGGCGAGGGCCGAGCCGAGGCGAAAAAGCTGTCGAGGCTGGGCGCGACGCTTTACGCGGCCGAGTCGATGCGCCTGACCACGCGGCTGATGCAGATCGCCTCTTGGCTGCTTTTGCAGCGCGCGGCCAACTCCGGCGAAATGACGCGCGACCAGGTCGCATCGGAAAAATCGAAAGTCCGGCTGGATACCGCTTCCGCCCACGAGGATGCCACGGGCTGGAACGAACTTCCCGAAGCCTTTCTCGGTCTCGTCACCCGTTCCTTGCGCTTGCAGGCGGTGGTGCGGCGCGTGGATGAAGAGGTCTACGGTTCGGCAATGGGCCCGGCGGCTCCGGGCGTTCGCCGCCTGAACCCGGTGTCGGACCAGATATCGCTGCTGAACACCGCTTTCGGCCGCGGCTGAATTTCCTTCTCGTTTCTGGTTTGTTCACTTTTTGCTGGCATCGCTTGCCGCGAAAGGTAGACTTTGCTCATGGCGGAAGCGATTCGCATCATTGGTATCGATCCGGGGCTTCGCCGCACCGGCTGGGGCATCGTCGAGAGCCTCGGCAATTCGCTGCGCTTCGTCGCCTCCGGCACCATCAAGTCCGACGACAAGGCGGCATTGGCCTACCGGCTTTGCCAATTGCATGACGGGCTGGTCGACGTGCTGCACGCGGCGATGCCGCACGAGGCGGCGGTGGAGCAGACTTTTGTCAACAAGGATGCGGTCGCCACGCTGAAGCTCGGCCAGGCGCGCGGCATTGCCATGCTGGTTCCGGCGCGCGCCGGACTGGTGGTCGCCGAATACGCGCCCAACGCCGTCAAGAAAACGGTGATCGGCGTCGGCCATGGCGACAAGAAGCAGATCCACATGATGGTCAAGGTGCTGCTGCCCAAGGCCACTTTCGACAGCGAACACGCCGCCGACGCGCTCGCCATCGCTATCTGCCACGCCCATCATCGGCAAAGCGTGGCGTATCGGCTGGCGCTGGTCGGGTAGCGCGAAAGGGTTGCACATATACCGGTTCGGCGCGCCTGTTCTTGACTTGTTCTGCTTGGCGCAGTAAGTAATACCGGAGAGGTATTACCATGCGCGTCACGACAAAAGGTCAGGTTACGATCCCGAAGGAAATTCGTGATCGCCTGGGCATTGGCCCCGGCTCCGAAGTCGAGTTCGTGGAGCGCGATGCCGTCATTTTGCTGGAAAGGCGACAGGCTGCACCCGAAGCGGGGGAGCAGAGCTTCGATGAATGGGCTGCGAGTATCGCCGGCACATTCGACACGATGGGCATGGACGGAAAGGCCTATGTAGACTGGCTGCGGGGACCTCGTGAAGATCTCGACCCTCGTTGACACCAATGTCCTGATCGACATTCTCGGCCCGGTGGAACTGGCAACGCGGCGCTGGTCGTTGGCCGCGCTGAAGCACACGCTGGGTGAAGGACCAATCGTCTTCAGCGCAATCGTCTGGGCCGAACTGTCGAGACCTTCCCTCGGCGAGGAGGCGCTGTCGCGTATCTTCGCCTGGCTTCGGCCGCTTCGCGAGGACTTTCCTTTCGATGCCGCTTTTTCGGCTGGAACGGCGCACACGCAGTACCGCCTGCGTGGCGGAAAGCGGGAAAGAACCCTGCCGGACTTTCTCATCGGCGCGCATGCCATGGTCGCGGGGCATCGTCTGCTGACGCGGGATGCGGGCCGATACCGCTCCTATTTCCCCGGCCTCAACATATTGAGTCCCGAGACCTACGCCCTGGAGAACGAGTAAATGATCGGCAAGCTCAAGGGCACACTGGACGAGATCGACGAGGACCACTGCATCGTCGACGTGCATGGCGTCGGCTATGCGGCGTTCTGCTCGACGCGCACGCTGGCTGCGCTGCCTTCGCCCGGCGAGGCCGTGGTGCTGTTCATCGAAACCTATGTGCGCGAGGACATGATCCGGCTCTACGGCTTCCAGTCGGCGCTCGAACGTGACTGGTTCCGGCTGCTGATGGGCAATGTGCAAGGCGTCGGCGCGAAAGTAGCGCTCGCCATCCTGTCGACGCTGTCGCCGGCCGACCTCGCCAACGCGATTGCGCTGCGCGACATCGCCATGGTTTCGCGCGCGCCCGGCGTCGGCAAGAAGGTGGCCGAGCGCATCGTCACCGAATTGAAGAACAAGGCCCCGGCCTATGCCGGTTCGGCATCCGGCACCATCGGGCTGAAGCAGGAACTGGGCGAGGGCGTCGCGCCTGCGCCGATCGCTGATGCCGTATCGGCGCTGGTCAATCTCGGTTATTCGCGCGACACCGCCGCCAATGCCGTTGCCGCCGCACTCAAGACCGCAGGCGAGGACGCGGATTCGGCCAGGCTCATCCGTTTTGGGCTGAAGGAACTGGCGCGGTGAGCTGTTGCTTGCTTGAGGGGCTTGCGCATGGCAGGACGGGCCGATGAGCCTTTCTCCACGCCTGATCACACCGGAAAAGCGCGGCGAAGACGCCGAACAGACGCTACGCCCGCAAACGCTGGACGATTTCGTCGGGCAGGCGGCGGCGCGCGCCAATCTGAAAGTGTTCATCGAGGCGGCCAAGGGGCGCGGCGAGGCGCTCGACCATGTGCTGTTCGTCGGACCGCCCGGTCTTGGCAAGACGACGCTGGCGCAGATCATGGCGCGGGAACTCGGCGTCAATTTCCGCTCGACCTCCGGCCCGGTCATCGCCAAGGCGGGCGATCTGGCGGCCCTTCTCACCAATCTCGAGGACGGCGACGTGCTGTTCATCGACGAGATCCACCGGCTGTCGCCGGCTGTCGAGGAAATCCTCTATCCGGCGATGGAGGATTTCCAGCTTGACCTCATCATCGGCGAGGGGCCGGCCGCGCGCTCGGTGAAAATCGACCTTGCCAAGTTCACGCTGGTAGCCGCCACCACGCGGCTTGGCCTTTTGACCAACCCGCTGCGCGACCGCTTCGGCATTCCGGTGCGGCTCAATTTTTATTCGGTCGAGGAACTGGAACTGATCGTGCGGCGCGGCGCGCGCATTTTGGGCATGCCGCTCGGCGATGACGGCGCGCTGGAGATCGCGCGGCGCGCGCGCGGCACGCCGCGCATCGCCGGACGGCTGTTGCGCCGCGTGCGCGACTTCGCTTCCGTTGCGGGCGACGGCCATGTCGACCGCCGGATCGCCGACGAGGCGCTGACGAGGCTGGAAGTTGACACGCTCGGCCTCGATTCGCTCGACCGGCGCTATTTGTCGATGATCGCGCAAAATTTCGGCGGCGGGCCGGTCGGTATCGAAACGATTGCTGCGGGCCTTTCCGAACCCCGCGACGCCATCGAGGACATCATCGAGCCTTATCTGATCCAGCAGGGTTTTATTCAGCGCACGCCGCGCGGGCGCGTTTTGACGGCCAATGCCTGGCGGCATCTCGGCCTCGATGCGCCGAAGGATCTGGCGCAGCAGCAGATCAATTTGTTCCAGGAGGAGTGAGAGGGCCGATGCTTTTGCTCCCCTTGGCGGGATGAGCTATGCGTCGGGTACCTACTTCGCCAATTCCCGCATCATCTCCATCATCTCCGGTTCGGCTTTTTCCCCGTCGAAGGCGTCGACGATGCCGAAGGCTCCACCATAGCCCCAGATCGACCATGAAAAGCCGCGCTTCTCCGCCAATGCGATCATGTCGCGCGCATAGGCGGCACGGTATTTGCCGGGCACGACATGCGGGTTGCCATATTCCTGCCGGATCATGCCGAACTCGCCCAGCGTGACGTCTTGCGGCTTGACGCCGTTGGCCTTGGCCCAGGCTTCGGCCTGCCTGAACGGCGCTTCCATTTCGGCGCGCAGCTTCTGCCCGGTGTCGATGTCGGCGACCTGTTCATCGAGATAGGCGAGTAGGCCGGCACGGCGCGCCAATGGCGCTTCGGTCTTTATCTTCCGCCGGATGGCGTCGAGCGTGCTTTCCAGTTCGGCATGGGAGACAGCCGTCAGCGGGTAGGGCAGGCCGGTGACATAGCGGATGAAGTCGCCAGCCCAGGTCGCGCCCTGATGGGTGAGCAGGAAGGGCTGGTAGGAATGGAACGTCCAGATGACGTTGTCGTCGGGAATGATCTTCGGGTCGATCGCGGCCAGGCTTTCGGCATTCGAATAGCAGCCACCGCTCAGCACCAGCGTCAACCGTGTCGCCGAGGACCGCGCGGCGGCGAACAGGTGCTTCAGTCGCTGCGGCCAGACATTCGTGCCGTCGCAATCCACGACCGGCTCGTTCATCGGCTCGAACGCGACCTTGCCCGGGTCTTCGCCGGCAAGCGTGCGCGCCATGGTGCGGACAATCTCCAGATAGCGCTCGAACAGGGCCGGATCGGCCATCACCTCGTCCATGCCGACGGTTCCATTGCCGCCGGACGGCGTCAAATGCAGGTCGACCACCACGTTCAGCCCGGCGCGGTTGATGAGCCGGACCGAATCCAGCACGCTGGCATAGAGATTTTTGCGTAGTGCCGCCGTCTTGTCCGACAGGAAGGGCGCGGGGTCGACCGGCATGCGCAGGAAGTCGAAGCCCGCATCCTTCAGCGCCCTGAAATCGGCATCGCCGAGAGACTTGCGCCACTCGGGAAAGGGCAGGATCACGGCGGGATCGGCCCACTGGTCTTCGCCGGCCCATGTCGTCCATGGGTCGAGATTGAGGCCCCGCTGCATGGCGAAGCTCGCGGCTTGAGACGGCAGCGCCATCATCAGGCCGAGCGCCAATGCCATTATCAGGGTCTTGATCGTCGCCATCAACAATGTCATCGCGTTGGGGCCATCGCATTCGATTGAGCTAGGGCCTGCCCCTTCGGCAGCGAAAAGGAAAGCGTTATGGACGATCATGGTGAATCGGCAAAAGCGCTCGCAGCCGGCCTTTCGGGCGTTCTGACGGATTTCGGCCACCGGCTTCTGGCGCGGGTCTATTATGCCGACACCGATTTTTCCGGCGTCGTCTACCATGCGCGCTATCTCGAATTCCTCGAGCGCGGCCGCTCGGATTTCCTGCGGCTGGCCGGCGTGCATCACACGGAACTGGCTGACGGCAAGCACGGCGAAAGGATCGTCTGGGTGGTGCGGCGCATGGAGATCGACTTTCGTGCGCCGGCGCGCATCGACGACATTCTCACCGTCGAAACCCGCGCTGACGAGATTTCCGGTGCGCGCATCGTCATGGCCCAGCAATTGAAGCGCGGCGACGAGTTGCTGGTCGAAGCGAGCGTCCAGGCTGCCATCATCGGCGAGAATGGCAAGCCACGGCGCTTTCCCAAGGAATGGATCGCGGCCTTCATGCGGAAATAGGCGCGGGCGCGAGCATCTCGGCAAACCGCGCCGTTGCCTATCTAAGCGCCATCTTATGCGTCATTCGGCTCCTAACCGATCCTTAACCATAACAGTTCATGAAAAGATTGGTGAAAATGGAAGGGACCGAGCGCCTTCCTTTCACCAAGATTTGCCCTGAAAAGGCCGCGGACGCCGCATTTCTCGAGGCCGTACGCGGATAACGGGCGAACGGAACAACTAGGAATGCGCAGGGGCCAGCCGCAAGCCACGCCCGGAAAATCTTTTAAGGACCTCAGGAATGGAAAATATCGCTCTCGCCGAACCGGGCGCGCACTTGTCGATTTGGGCACTGTTCATACAGGCCGGTTGGGTGGTCAAGCTGGTCATGCTGGGCCTGATCGTGGCTTCGGTATGGAGTTGGGCGATCATCGTCGACAAGCTGGTTTCGTACGGGCGCATGCGGGTCTCGCTCAACCGTTTCGAGCAGATTTTCTGGTCGGGGCAGTCGCTGGAAGAACTTTACCGCACGCTGGCCGACCGCAAGACGACCGGCATGGGCGCGATTTTCGTGGCCGCCATGCGTGAGTGGAAGAAGAGCTTCGAGAAGGGCGCAAAGTCGCCGCTCGGCTTGCAGAACCGCATCGACAAGGCGATGGACCTGGCCCTGACCCGCGAAATGGAGACGCTGGAGGGCCGGCTCGGCTTCCTCGCCACCACCGGATCTGCCGCGCCCTTCATCGGCCTGTTCGGCACGGTCATCGGCATCATGACCTCGTTCCAGGCGATTGCCGCCTCGAAGAACACGAGTCTTTCCGTCGTGGCGCCGGGCATCGCCGAGGCGCTGCTGGCCACCGCCATCGGCCTGCTCGCCGCCATTCCCGCCGTCATCGCCTACAACAAGCTGTCGTCGGACGCGAACAAGATCGCCGTGAAGATGGAAGGGTTTGCCGACGAGTTCTCCGCCATACTCTCGCGCCAAATCGATGAAAAAGTAGCGCAGAAAGTTTAGGACCGATCATGGGAATGTCTATGGGCTCCGGTGGCTCAGGCCGAGGCGGACGCGGTGGCAGGCGGCGTCGCCAACACGGCGTGATCTCCGAGATCAACGTCACGCCGATGGTCGACGTGATGCTGGTGCTGCTCATCATCTTCATGGTGGCCGCGCCGCTCCTGACCGTTGGCGTGCCGATCGACCTGCCGGACACGCAGGCGAAGTCGATGAACGCCGATACGCAGCCGATCACCGTTTCGATCAACGATACCGGCAAGGTCTATCTGCAAGAAACCGAAATCCCCATCGAGGAGGTGGTGGCCAAGCTGCAGGCCATCTCCAAGACAGGCTATGAGGAGCGCATCTTCGTGCGCGGCGACAAGACCGCCGACTATGGCACCGTCATGAAGGTGATGGCCCGCATTTCGGCCGCCGGTTACAAGAATATCGGCCTCGTCACCTTGCAGGAACAGGATCAGTAATCTTGAAGGCGGGTCTCACCACATCGGTGATCTTGCACGCGGCGGTGCTCGCCTTCGGGCTGTTTTCGCTGTCGGCGCCTTCTGCGCTGGAAGTGACCGACATCGAATCGATGCCGGTCGACATCGTTCCGCTTTCGGAAATCACCCAGATCCAGCAGGGCGACAAGAAGGCGACCATGCACGACAAGCCCGCGCCGACGCCGACCGAGCGGCCCGACGTGGTCGCCGATGCCCAGAAGGTTGGCGAAAACAGCGTCGATACCGACAAGCCGGTGACGCCGGAGGCCAAGCCGAAGCCGGTGGAAGAGGCTGCCGCCCCGAAGCCCGCACCGGAATCGAAAGAGCCGGTCAAGACCGAGGACGTTCCCAAGCCCAAGGAAGAGCCCAAGCCCGTGCCCGCCACCGACGTGGCGCCGGTGCCGCAGCTCAAGGAAGAGGTGAAGCCGGAGCCGGTCAAGCAGCCCGATCCCAAGCCGGTGCCTATCAAGGAGCCTGAGGCGAAGCCGGAGCCACCCAAGGAAAAGGCGGCCGAGAAGCAGCCGCAGCCCGAGGTCAAGCCGGATGCGGTGGCCGAGGCCATTGCCGCCGAGCCGCCGACGGAGACGGTGCAGTTGCCTGACGCGGCACCCGCACCCGACGCGCGTCCGCAGCCGCGGCCGGCACCAGCCGAAACCGCGAAGGCGCCGGACCGCAAGAATGCCGACAAGCCGGTCAAGGAAGCTTCGGCAAGGCCGCAATCGAAAGACAAGGAATTCGACGCCGACGCCATTTCCGCGCTTTTGAACAAGCAGAAGGCTTCCGGCGGCGGCGCCAAGCGCTCGACCGAGCAGGCTTCGCTTGGCGGCGATAAATCGACCGGCGGGGCCAAGCTGTCGCAAAACGAGATGGACGCGCTGCGCCAGAAACTGGGCGGCTGCTGGAGCATTCCGGCAGGCGTGGACGATGCCTCGACGCTAAAAGTTTCCGTGCGCTTCCAACTGGACCGCTCGGGCATGCTGCAGGGGCGTCCCGAAATCGTTGCCGGGGGTGCCCCGTCCGGACCCGGCAGGACGGCGGCCGAATCCGCCGTTCGCGCCGTGCAGAAATGCGCGCCGTTCAACCTGCCTGCCGACAAATACGATACCTGGGCCGAAGTGGTGGTCAATTTCGATCCGAGCGACATGTTCTGACGAACGCCGCCAAAAGGACAAAAGAGGTTTATGGCATGAAGAAGCTGCTTTCTACGCTGATGATGATAGGCGCCCTCGCCACCGGTCTTGCCGGGCTTGCCACTGTGCCGGCCCATGCGCTGGTGACGATCGACGTCAACAAGGGCAATATCGAGCCGCTGCCTGTCGCCATCACCGACTTTCTGGCCGGCGACAAGCTCGGTACCGAGATTTCCGGCATTATCGCGGCAGACCTGAAGCGATCCGGCCTGTTCGCGCCGATCGACAAATCGGCCTTCATCGAAAAGATTTCGAACCCCGACGTCGCCCCCCGCTTCGACGACTGGAAGGTCATCAACGCGCAGGCGCTGGTCACCGGCCGCGTCACCAAGGAAGCCGACGGGCGCATCCGCGCCGAATACCGGCTGTGGGACACTTATGCCGGCCAACAGCTTTCCGGCGAGCAGTTCTTTGCCAATGACAGCAATACGCGCCGCGTCGCCCATATCATCGCCGACGCTATCTATGAGAGGCTGACCGGCGAGAAGGGCTATTTCGATACCCGCATCGTCTTCATCGACGAGTCCGGAGCCAAGAACGCGCGCGTAAAACGCCTCGCCATCATGGACCAGGACGGCGCCAATGTGCGCTATCTTTCCAACGGCAAGGCGATCGTTTTGACGCCGCGTTTCTCGCCGAACCGGCAGGAAATAACCTACATGTCCTATGAGGGCGGCGAGCCCCGCGTCTATCTGCTGCAGATAGAAACGGGCCAGCGCGAACTGGTCGGCAACTTCCCCGGCATGACCTTCGCCCCCCGCTTTTCGCCAGACGGCCAGAAGGTCATCATGTCGCTGCTGCGCGACGACGGCAATTCCAACATTTTCACCATGGATCTGCGCAGCCGCTCGACCACCCGGCTGACCAATTCGACGGCCATCGACACCTCGCCCTCCTATTCGCCGGACGGTTCGAAAATCGTCTTCACCTCCGACCGGGGCGGGCGCGCGCAGATCTACGTGATGGGCGCGGACGGGTCCGGCCAGACCCGGATTTCGTTTGGCGACGGCACGTATTCGACCCCTGTGTGGTCGCCGCGCGGCGATCTCATCGCCTTCACCAAGCAGACGGCCGGCGAGTTTCAGATCGGCGTCATGCGCACCGACGGCTCGGGAGAGCGCATTCTTTCTTCCGGGTTCCAGCAGGAAGGGCCGACCTGGGCACCCAACGGCCGCGTGCTGATGTTCTTCCGCGACTCGTCCGGCGGGCCGAAACTGGTTTCCGTGGACCTGACCGGCCGCAACGAGCAGTCTATCCCGACCGCGAACTTTGCATCCGATCCGGCATGGTCGCCCTTGCTGGAATAACAGCGCGGCAATTCTTGGAATCGACGAAAAAAGAGGCCATTTATGGCCTCTTTTTGCATCTACGTCGCGTTTTGGCCGTATTTTGGCCTAGGGTCCGCGTGAAATATGGCCTCGGACAAAGGGCTGCGGACGGCAGCCGAAACCGAATTTTAACCGTGTTTGTTGAATGGCGGTTAACCCAAAGATGGTTACTGACCGATCAATGGATTCACTCGAATGCGAAGGAGAGGCGGCATGCGCCGTATCGCGAAACTAGCAACAAATCCGGTCATGATCGCGCTTTTCGCCTCGCTGGCGATTGCCGGTTGCGCTTCCAAGAAAAACCTCAACAGCGCTGCCGATCTCGGCCTGAATGGCGCCGGTGCCGCGTCGCCGGGTTCGGCGCAGGACTTCACCGTCAATATCGGCGACCGCATCTTCTTCGATACGGACTCCACCTCGATCCGCGCCGACGCCCAGCAGACGCTCGCTCGCCAGGCCCAGTGGCTGAACAAATACGGCCAGTACCGCATCGTCGTCGAAGGTCATGCCGACGAGCGCGGCACGCGTGAATACAACCTCGCGCTCGGTGCTCGCCGCGCTGCCGCGACGCGCGACTTCCTTGTCGCCAAGGGTGTCGCGGGCAACCGGCTGAAGACCATTTCCTATGGCAAGGAACGTCCCGTCGCCGTCTGCGACGACATTTCCTGCTGGTCGCAGAACCGCCGCGCCGTCACCACGCTTGCCGGCGCCGGCAGCTGATCGGTATTTTTGCAACACATATTCGGGGAAAGGCGGCCGCAGGGTCGCCTTTTCCATGTTTGGCAGCCGTAAACAAAATTTGGCCGAAGTCTGGCGTCCTGCTAGAAGGCCAAAGTGCCGGATACGACGGCGGGCCTAGTAATGCAGTTGCCTTGTGATGCAGTTGTTTTGCTCGACGGTCGGTGCGGTGCGAACGTTCACTGGTTTCATGGCGAGAGGCATATGCATTTCAGATCAATCCTGAGCGGCACGTTGGCAGTGCTGTTTGTGTCCGGAACGGGGGCCTTCGCCGCCGGCATCGGACAACCGACTTCGTCGGAAAGCGGGTTCTCCTTCCACCCGCCGACGATCAACCTTCCCGGCGTATTCAGCGACAAGAAAACGGCCCCGACCCAACTGGCTCCGGCCCAAATGGCCCAATCCAGCGGCGCGGGGGTTACCGAACTGGAAAACCAACTGCGCCAGATGAACGGCAAGATCGAGGAGCTCAATTTCCAGGTCTTGCAGATGCAGGAGCAGATCCGCAAGCAGCAGGAGGACAATGAATTCCGCCTGCAGCAGTTGGAGCAGGGCGCACCGGCCGGGCAGAAGAAGTCGGAGGCAGCCGGCGACGGCACCAGCGTCGCCCAGGCGCCGGCGGCTGCCCAGCCCCCGGCTGCCGGCCAACCCCCCGCCGATGGCCAGAGCGTCGAAGACGTCATCATCGATTCCGGGACCGGCGACCCCGGCACGCTGGTGCCCGGCAGCGGCACTGCAGCGGCAGGCTCGGGAGCAACAGGCGCGCCGGCCAAGACGTTCGGAACGATCACCGTCGACAAGAACGGGAATGTGGTGGATGCGGGCGGCAACACCCAGTCGACCACGCCCTCTGCATCGGGGCCGGCGGCGAGTTCTTCGGACGGCGGGTCGCAAGGCGCGGTCGTTGCCGCGCTTCCGGCCACCGACAATGCCGACGAGCTTTACCGCAATTCCTATCAGTTCATTCTTTCGGGCGACTACAGCACGGCGGAGCAGGGGTTCCGCGACCATATCAGCCGCTTCCCCAAGGACGCCAAAACGGCGGATGCGCGTTACTGGCTCGGTGAATCGCTGCTCGGCCAGCAGAAATACCGCGATGCGGCTGAAATCTTCCTCGCCGCCAGCAAGAACTATCCGAAGGCCAAGAAAGCCCCCGACATGCTGCTCAAGCTTGGCGTTTCGCTTGTCGGCCTCAAGCAGCGGGATGTCGCCTGCGCCACCTTCGGCGAAATCGGCAAGCGCTATCCCAACGTTTCCGGCGCGCTGAAAGAGCGCATCAAACAGGAACGGGCACTGGCCTCGTGCTGACATCGCCCCGGGCGGAAGCCGGCCCTGCTGCCGAAACCGACCCCGTTGCCGACGCAGATTTGCCTGACAGTCTCTTTTCTTCAATCGACTTTTCCGGCGGCGCGCTCGTTGCCATTTCCGGCGGCAGCGATTCAACTGCCCTGCTTCTTCTCCTCAAGCGATTTCTCGACCGCAATGCGCCATCGGCGCGGCTTCTGGCCGTCACCGTCGACCACAATTTGCGGTCCGGCTCGGCAGCGGAAGCGCAGGCCGTTGGCCGTCTATGCGCCGAACGCGGGATCGCCCATCTGACCGTTACGTGGACTGGCCCCAAGCCGTCCTCGGGCGTGTCCGTCGCCGCGCGCGAGGCGCGCTACCGGCTGTTGGCGCGAGCCGCCTGCGATGCAGGAATAGGCATCATCCTTACCGGCCACACCGCCGACGACCAGGCCGAAACGGTGCTGATGCGTCAGGCGCGCCTGGCGGCCGACGCCCGTACCGGCGCGCGCGGCCTTGCCGGCATGGCGCCGGCGACCCTTTACGATTGGAAGACGTGGATCGTGCGGCCGCTGCTCGGCACGCGCCGCGCCGCCTTGCGCGATTTCCTGCGCGGCGAGGGAACGGGCTGGGCCGACGATCCGACCAATCTGGACCCGGCATATGAACGCCCCCGCATCCGGGCACTGATCGACGGGCGCGGTTTCGCGCAGGCCATCGCCCTTGCCGGCCGCGAGGCCGCCGCGCGCGAAACAGCCAGCTTGGGCGCTGCCGCGCTGGTCCGGTCCTTTGCCAGCCAGCCGGCCGCCGGGCTGGTCCGGCTCGATCCCGCTTTTGCAAAGGGTGACGAAAGTGCCGCCATCGTCGCGCTGCGGGTTCTGCTGGCGACGATGGGCGGGGTTTCGTTTCCGCCTGACGAGGCCCGTGCGGCAGCACTTCTGGCGAGGTTTGGCGGCGCGCCGTTTCGCGCCACATTGTCGCGGGCTGTCGTCGATGTCAGGCGCGCCGGCATCTTCCTTTACCGCGAGCTACGCGACCTGCCGGCGGCCGCGCCGGCTTTTGACGGCGTGGTGTGGGACGGCCGCCGGCGCATCAGCCTGTCCGACGGCTTTACCGCAACCACCGTCGCGCCTGCCGGCTCCAGCGCGCAGTCGAGCGGCCTGTCGGGGCAAAACGACGTTCCGGCCAGTCTTTTTCGGGCCGCACACGCTGCCGAACCCGTGTTTTCCGGCGATTCTGCCGGAAAACGTTCCGCGTCCGGCCACCTCCGGCATGGGCTGATCTCGCCCGTCGTTGCGCCCTTTGCCCGCTTCTTGCCCGGTTTCGATCTCGCGCTTGCCGCAGCAGTCGCCGCCCTTGTCGGCGCGCCGCCGCTGCCGGCCTCGCCGCTGATGGATCGTCAAGCCGACCAGGGGGCCGACCAGGGGGCCGATCCGCAGGGCATCAAAGCTTAACCGAGACGCGCGGTTGTGCTTGGCAAGGCTGGGCGCGCTCCCTATGTTAAGGCAACTTCTTGCAGCGTGCGCGGCCGCCGGCCGTGCCAACGGGAAATCCCAACGGGACAATTGATGAATCCGAATTATCGCAATCTGGCGCTCTGGGCGATTATAGCGGTTCTGCTGATCGCGCTCTTCAATCTGTTCCAGACCCCGCAGACGCGCGGGGCGTCGACCGACATCCCCTACTCGCAGTTCCTTCAAGATGTGGATGCCGGGCGCATCAAGTCGGTGACTATCGCCGGCGAACGCATCAGCGGCAGCTACATCGACAACGCCACCGGCTTCCAGACCTATTCGCCTGGCGACCAGTCGCTGGTATCGCGGCTTGAGACCAAGCAAGTCACCATCAACGCGAAGCCCGAGACAGACGGCTCCAACACGCTGTTCGGCTATCTGATCTCCTGGCTGCCGATGATCCTGATCCTCGGCGTGTGGATATTCTTCATGCGCCAGATGCAGTCCGGCTCCGGCCGCGCCATGGGCTTTGGCAAGTCGAAGGCCAAGCTTTTGACGGAAGCGCATGGCCGCATCACCTTCGGCGACGTCGCCGGCGTCGACGAGGCCAAGGAAGACCTCGAGGAGATCGTGGAATTCCTGCGCGATCCGCAGAAATTCCAGCGGCTCGGCGGCAAGATCCCGCGCGGCGTGCTGCTCGTCGGCCCTCCCGGCACCGGCAAGACGCTTTTGGCGCGCTCGGTGGCTGGCGAAGCCAATGTGCCGTTCTTCACCATTTCCGGCTCGGACTTCGTCGAGATGTTCGTCGGCGTTGGCGCAAGCCGTGTCCGCGACATGTTCGAGCAGGCCAAGAAGAACGCGCCCTGCATCATCTTCATCGACGAAATCGACGCGGTCGGCCGCCATCGCGGCGCCGGTCTTGGCGGCGGCAATGACGAGCGCGAGCAGACGCTGAACCAGCTGCTGGTCGAGATGGACGGTTTTGAGGCGAACGAGTCGATCATCCTGATCGCGGCCACCAACCGTCCCGACGTGCTCGATCCCGCGCTGCTGCGTCCGGGCCGTTTCGACCGTCAGGTCGTGGTGCCGAACCCCGACATCGTCGGCCGCGAGAAGATCCTGAAAGTGCATGTGCGCAACGTGCCGCTGGCCCCCAATGTCGACCTCAAGGTCATCGCGCGCGGTACGCCGGGCTTCTCGGGTGCCGATCTTGCCAACCTCGTCAACGAAAGCGCGCTGATGGCGGCCCGCCGCAACAAGCGGCTCGTCACCATGGCCGAGTTCGAGGACGCCAAGGACAAGATCATGATGGGCGCGGAACGCCGCTCCTCCGCCATGACGCCGGCCGAGAAGGAACTGACCGCCTATCATGAGGCCGGCCATGCGGTGATGGCGCTCAACGTGGCGTCCGCCGACCCGCTGCACAAGGCTACCATCATTCCGCGCGGCCGTGCGCTCGGCATGGTCATGCAGTTGCCGGAAGGCGACCGCTACTCGATGAGCTACACATACATGATCTCGCGTCTCGCCATCATGATGGGCGGCCGCGTGGCCGAGGAGTTCAAGTTCGGCAAGGAAAACATCACGTCTGGCGCTTCCTCCGACATCGAGCAGGCGACCAAGCTGGCGCGCGCCATGGTGACCCGCTGGGGCTTTTCCGACAAGCTCGGCCATGTCGCCTATGGCGACAATCAGGAAGAGGTGTTCCTCGGCCATTCGGTCGCGCGCACGCAAAATGTCTCGGAAGGGACGGCGCAGATCATCGATGCCGAAGTGCGCCGCCTGATCGACGAAGCCTATACGGCGGCAAGGAACATCCTGACCAAGAAGAAGAAGGAATGGATCGCCATCGCCGAGGGGCTGCTCGAATACGAGACGCTGTCGGGCGAGGAGATCAAGCAATTGATCGCCGGCAAGAAGCCGTCCCGCGACCTTGGCGACGATACGCCGACCAGCCGTGGCTCGGCCGTTCCCAAGGCCGGCGGCACCGCGCGCGGCAAGAAGAAGGGCCCAGAGCCCGAAGGCGGCATGGAGCCTCAGCCGCAAGGGTAGGGGTTCTTCCTGAGAATTTGACGAAAACGCCGCGGCATGCCCGCGGCGTTTTTGTTTCTGCACCGATGGCCCTCCTCATAGGCATGAAGGTTCCTTCGATACCCCTTGACTCATTCATAACCGATCAGCTATGTAATAATTAATAGCTGGATGGTTATGAATCGATATGCCGGAATCCCATGACATTCTTTTCAGGTCGTTGGCCGATCCGACGCGCCGCGCAATTTTCGAACGGTTGTGCCGCGAGGGAGAGCAGACCGTCGGCGCTTTGACGGCGCAGGCGGGCATTTCTCAGCCGGCTGTCTCCAAGCATCTCGCTATCCTGAAACAGGCAAGGCTGGTGCGCGACCGCCACGAGGGGCGCCAGACGCATTACAGCGCGCAACTGGATGCGCTGGCGCCGCTGGCCGACTGGACGAGCGAGATGACCGGTTTCTGGCAAAGCCGGTTGGATGGGCTCGAAGATTTGCTCAAGAGGATGGACCAATGAACGACATTTCACCCGAACTAGGCACCGTCATTGTCGAAAGGGAATTTCCTCATCCGCCCGAAAAGCTCTGGCGCGCGCTGACGCAGCCGCATCTGATCGAGGAATGGCTCATGAAGAACGATTTCAAGCCTGCCGTGGGGCATCGCTTCAATCTGCGCGGAGACTGGGGCGGTGTGCTGGATTGCGAGGTCCTTGCCATCGAGTCGGCCAGAACGCTGTCCTACACGTGGGACTTTGCCCATGACGATCCGGCCTACGATCTGAGAAGCGTGGTGCGCTTCACGCTTACCCCCACGGATACTGGCACTCATCTGCGTGTCGAGCAATCGGGCTTCCGCCCGGATCAAAGGCAGGCCTATGGCGGCGCCAGGGTCGGCTGGCAGCAGTTCCTCGAAAAGCTGGAACAGGTTGCGGCGAAGGCAGGCTGACTGCTGCCGAACCGTAGATCGAACGGCCGTCCGGCTGGGCGGCGGCTTATATCGAAGGAGGATTCATTGCGCTGGAACACGTGGATCAGGCAAGGCCATCGCTGGCTTGCGATCATCTTTACTCTGACCGTCGCCGCCAATTTCGCGGCGATGGCGCTGGGGCAGCCCCCCGCCTGGATCGTCTATTCGCCCCTGTTGCCGCTTTTCCTGCTTCTGTTCAGCGGGCTTTACATGTTCGTTCTGCCCTATGTCGCCAGGGAACGCGGCGGACGGCGCGTCGAGGGGTAGCAACGGCGTGCTTGCAACAAGGGCAAGAAAAAACCCGCGGGGCGGATGCCTCGCGGGTTTTTTCAGGATCAGCTCTTCAGCCGGGTGTTGCACAGGCTGTAAAAGCCGCCGCCCTTCTGGATCCATCGCAGGCCGCCAAGCGTGTCGGCGTCCTTGTTGGCATAATACTGGTCGAGGCAGGTGTGCATGCGCGCCTTGCCGGGGGTTTCGTCGTTGTATTTGTTGGCGATGGCGCTCGGGAACTTGACGCCGCGCGGTGCCCTGGCGGTCGGCGCTGCCGGTTCCCGGTCGTACTTCGCCTCAGTCGGGTTCGGCACGGTATCGTCATCGGTCGCGCCGGCGCCGCACTCGGCCTTGCGGAAATCGTTCCACTTCATGCCGCCCAGCGTGTTGCCAGACTTCGCCGCCTGATATTTGGTACTGCACTCAGCCATGCTCAGGCCCTTGGGCTCGTCGGCGGTAGCGGCGGTCTTGGTCTTGGTCGCCTTGGAAGGCGCTGCAGCGGCAGTTGCACCGGCGGCGCATTCGCTCTTGCGGAAATCGTTCCACTTCATACCGTTGAGCGTACCAGCTTCCTTGGCGGCCTGGTATTTTACGCTGCATTCCTTCGCCGTCAGCCCTTTGGGCTCGTCGGCGGTAGCAGTCGTCTTGGTCTTGGTCGCCTTGGCGGGTGTTGCGGCGGCAGTTGCGCCGGCGGCGCACTCGCTCTTGCGGAAGTCGTTCCACTTCATGCCGTTCAGCGTGTCGGCTTCCTTGGCCGCCTGGTATTTTACGCTGCATTCCTTCGCCGTCAGCCCCTTGGGCTCGTCGGCAGTAGCAGTCGTCTTGGTCGTGGTCGCCTTGGCGGTCGATTTCTTGTCGGGCTTCGTGGCCGCGTCGGCATCGGCGGCGCATTCGGCCTTGCGGAACTGGTTCCACGTCTGGCCGTCGAGGGTGCCGGCATCCTTGGCCGCGTTGTACTTCGTGCTGCATTCGGCCATGGTGAGCGCGCTTGCCGGCGAGGCCAGCAATACGGTGGCCACGGCCAGTCCAGCCAGACTGGTCAGTGTGGCAAGTCGATTAATGAGCATGTAACTCTCCGTTGGATGCCGCCGGGAACGCACCCGAAAAGCAATAGCGCTCCACAAGGATTTGCGCCAGACCCTAGCCTGCACAGCACATAGCCGCGAATACGCGAAAATCATGGCAGACGCGGCGGTCGGCCCGACAAAAAAATGGGAACGGCGCCGGCTAAAGGCAGCGACCGCAAAAAAGGAACCCTTTCTCAGGATTCGTAACATAAACTCACACATTGTGATGCAGTAGTTCGCCGTTTGTGGCAGTAAAAGCCGACCGAGCGCAGCTAGGGACAGGTACGCGGATGGGACGTTATTTCGGTACGGATGGTATTCGCGGGCGGGCCAATAAATTCCCGATGACCGCCGAGATCGCCATGAAGGTGGGGATGGCCGCTGGCCTTTCCTTCCAGCGCGGCAGCCATCGGCACCGGGTCGTGCTCGGCAAGGACACCCGCCTTTCCGGTTATATGATTGAAAGCGCGCTCGTCGCCGGCCTTTGCGCGGCCGGCATGGACGTGTTCCTGCTCGGGCCTATTCCGACGCCGGCCGTCGCCATGCTGGTGCGTTCGCTGCGCGCGGATATCGGCGTGATGATTTCGGCCTCGCACAATCCGTATTTCGACAACGGCATCAAGCTGTTCGGTCCCGACGGCTACAAATTGTCCGACGAGATCGAAATGCGGATCGAGGCGATGCTCGATGACGACATCGAAATGGCGCTCGCTGATTCCGACGGGCTTGGCCGCGCCAAGCGCGTCGATGGCGTCCATGACCGCTACATCGAATTCGCCAAGCGCACGCTGCCGCGCTCCATGTCGCTTTCGGGCCTCAGGATCGTCGTCGATTGCGCCAATGGCGCGGCCTACAAGGTTGCGCCTGCCGTGCTTTGGGAACTGGGCGCGGAGGTCATCTCGATCAACGACGATCCCAACGGCTTCAACATCAACAATGAATGCGGCTCGACGCATCCTGCCAGCCTGCAGAAGAAGGTTCACGAGGTTCGCGCCGATATCGGCATCGCGCTCGACGGCGACGCCGACCGCGTCGTCATGGTCGACGAGCAGGGCGAGATCGTCGACGGCGACCAGATCATCGCGCTGATCGCCGAAGCCTGGCTGCAAAGCGGGCGCCTGGCCGGCGGCGGTGTCGTTTCCACGATCATGTCCAATCTCGGCCTCGAACGTTTCCTGGGTGGCTTGAACCTGCAACTGCACCGCACCAAGGTCGGCGACCGCTATGTCGTGGAACATATGCGCGCCAACGGCCTCAATGTCGGCGGCGAGCAGTCCGGCCACATCGTGCTTTCCGATTTCTCGACCACCGGCGACGGCCTTGTCTCGGCCTTGCAGGTGCTTGCCTGCATCAAGCGGCAGAACCGGCCGATGAGCGAGCTTTCCCGGAGGTTCGAGCCGGTGCCGCAATTGCTCAAGAACGTTCGCTACTCGGGCGGCGGCAAGCCGCTTGAGGACGCCTCGGTCAAGGCCGCGATTGAAGAGGCGCGCGCCCGCCTCGGCAATGCCGGCCGCGTCGTCATCCGGCCCTCCGGCACCGAACCACTCATCCGGGTCATGGCCGAAGGCGACGACCAGACGCTGGTCGAGGCGGTCGTCAACGATCTGGTTGAGATCATCTCGGAAACCCGCAGCGCGGCCTGAACTTGCCGGTCAGCGTTTTCTGACAGCCGAGCCGCGCGGCCCAGTGCAATCCTCAATTTTTAACGGATCGTGGTTAAGCGACAGGGTTAAACAGGATTTAACCATTGCCCATCATTATCCAGCCCTGAAGGCATCAATTTCGCACCGTTTCTGCCGCGGTTTCAGGGGTCAACAGCCTATGTTTTACTTTACCAGGTCAGCCCTCGTCGTCGCGATGGCGGCAGGCATGGCGGTCCCCGCGCTGGCTGCCGACCTCTATGAGCCGCAGGTGGTGGAGGCCCCGCCGCCGGTAATCCAGGACGTGCAATATGGCGGCTGGTATATCCGCGGCGATCTGGGCTACCACAAGTCGAAATTCCAGGGCGCCGATTATATCACCTATGGCGCCGAGAATTGCGGCCCCTGCGGCGGCGCCATTCCGGTGCCCGGCAGCAAGTCGTTCGATTTTGGCAAGCTCAAGGGCGGGTTCTCGTTCGGCGGCGGTGTCGGCTACAAGATCAGCCCCTATCTGCGCACCGACTTTACGGCGGACTACTGGTCCAAATCGGATTTTCGCGGCCAGACGTCCGACGCCAATTTCGTATCCGTCGATACGTCCAGCTTCAGCGCCCTTTTGCTGCTTGCCAACGCCTATGTCGATATCGGCACCTGGAACCGCATCACGCCCTATGTTGGCGCGGGCATTGGCGGCGCGTTCGTGAAATGGGACGATTTGCGCAACACCTTCACGGGCGTTGACGACCGCCATGCGGGCGCGAAAAGCTGGCGCTTCGCCTATGCTCTGTCGGCGGGCGCGTCCTATTGCCTGACCGACAATCTCGACCTCGACGTCGGCTATCGCTTCACCCACATCAACGGCGGCAAGATGTTCCATTATACCGGTTCGTCCGCCGGCGGGCCGGGCGCTGGTCCGGGCTACGACAAGGGCATCAATTCGCACGAAGTCCGCAGCGGCCTGCGCTACTCGTTCGGCGGCGCCAGCAGTTGCGCGGAACCGGAAACCGTGGCCTACGAGCCGGAGCCGATCTACACCAAGTAATTCATCCCATTCAGACAGCAAAGCCGCCCGGCATCGTCCGGGCGGCTTTCGTTTGTGCAGTGCTCTTGTGTGTTGATCTCGTTTGGGGGCAGGGGCTTCCTCCATCTGTGGCGAAATCGGTCCCCGGAAGTCCATTTGCTAACCCGCTGTTATCCTTAACCAGCATTTAACCACTATGGTTAACAATGGTCCTCGAACCGGTGGCTGTCATGCGAATGTGGCCAGGGGCAACTTCGGGAGTTGGGGACCATGAAACTCGAAATTCGTATTGCGCTGGCGCTGGGTGCCGCCGCGCTCACGCCACTGGCGCCCGCGCTCGCCGCCGATTACGACCCGCCCATCTATGTCGATCAGGCGCCGGAGTACCAGCCGGTCGAGGTTGGCTCCGGATGGTATCTGCGTGGTGATGTCGGCTATGCTTTCGCCAAGAGCTACAAGGATACGGCGATCGGGATCGATGATTTCCTGGTCGACAATAATTTGCTCGGTAATTATATCGGCCTGGGGCAGCTTGGGCCCCTGGATGCCTTCTCCTACAAGGACAGCGAATCGCCGATTACGGGCAGCATCGGCTTCGGCTACCATATCAACGACTATCTGCGCGCGGACATCAATGTCGGGCTTCTGGCCAACGACAGCTACCGAGGGACGGCACACCTGTTTGCCGGGTATCTCAGCCCCTATGAGGCTGCCAACACATTGGATCTCAGTCAGGATCTTTATCAGCAAGGCAGGCTGCAACGCCCCGATTTCGGGTGCTTGGGCGACAGGACCGTCACAACCAAGACAACCGTCACGACCGTGGATGTTGACGGCAATCCCGTGGAAGGCGATCCAGTCACCACCGTCGCCAACGCTCCGGATTGGCGCAGGGACTGCATGGTCAGCGCATCGGCGAAGAATATCGCCTGGAACGGCCTGGCCAACGGCTATGTCGACCTTGGCACCTATGCCGGGTTCACACCCTATGTCGGCGCCGGCATCGGCGTGCTGTACACACGCACGAAGCTGACGACCAATGCCACGTGTAATGACAGTTCCACGACGGGCATAACCAGTTCGAATGGCACCACCACGGAAACGACCACGGCCTTCAATTGCCGCGGCGGCGCGGGCGACAAGCAGGTCGCTTCCGCCGATCACAGCGAATACAACTTGTTGTATGGCCTCTCGGCGGGTGTTTCCTATCAACTTTCGCAGAATACATCCGTCGATATCGGCTATCAGTATATCAGCGCGCCGAACATCAAATACTATGCCGTCGGCGATGGCGGGATAGAGCAGCGCAAGGGCATGAGCACCAACCAGGTCAAGGTCGGGCTGCGCTACGATCTCTGGTAAGCATCTTACCGGTTTTACCATCATCGCGGCGGGCTTTCGGGCCCGCCGTTTTCGTTTCGGCGCTTGCCGCGCCCGAGGCGAATATCCTGCACACGACAAAAACTTTCCTCTTGACGCCGAAGGCCTGAGCGAATATCGCCGTCCGTGGGCCACCCCTCCCCAACGAGGGGCCACTATCTGGAAGGATAGACCACGATGACGACACTTCCCATGCCCGGATTCCGTCCGGCAAACCCCCGCTTTTCTTCAGGTCCCTGTTCCAAACGTCCCGGCTGGTCGGTCGAGGCGCTGACGGACGCACCGCTTGGCCGCTCGCACCGCGCCAAGATCGGCAAGAGCAAGCTGGCGCAGGCCATCGACCTTACCCGTGAAATCCTGAACGTTCCGGCCGACTACCGCATCGGCATCGTGCCGGCGTCCGACACCGGCGCCGTCGAGATGGCGTTGTGGTCGTTGCTGGGCGAGCGCGGCGTCGACATGGTCGCCTGGGAATCGTTCGGCGCCGGCTGGATCACCGACGTGGTCAAGCAGCTCAAGCTTGCCGATGTGCGCCGCATCGAAGCGCCCTATGGCGAATTGCCGGACCTCTCCAGCATCGATTTCGACCGCGACGTGGTCTTTACCTGGAACGGCACCACCTCTGGCGTGCGCGTGCCGAACGGCGACTTCATCCCGGCGGATCGGCAAGGGCTGACCATCTGCGACGCCACCTCGGCGGCGTTCGCGCAAAAACTCGACTTCGAAAAGCTCGATGTCGTCACCTTCTCCTGGCAGAAGGTTTTGGGCGGCGAGGGCGCGCATGGCATGCTGATCCTCAGCCCCCGCGCCGTCGAGCGGCTGGAAAGCTACAAGCCTTCATGGCCGCTGCCGAAGATTTTCCGCCTCACCTCCAACGGCAAGCTGATCGAAGGCATTTTTCGCGGCGAAACCATCAACACGCCGTCGATGTTGTGCGTCGAGGATTATCTGGATGCGCTGAATTGGGCGAAAAGCATCGGTGGGCTGGACGGGCTGGTTGCCCGCGCAGACGCCAATACCGCCGTCATCGACCGCTTCGTGCAAAAGTCCTCGTGGCTCGGCCATCTGGCTGCCGTCCCGGCAACGCGGTCGAACACATCCGTTTGCCTGGCAATCGTCGATGCGGAAATCGCCGCGCTCGATGCCGAAGGGCAGGCGGCGTTCGCCAAGGGTCTGGCAACCGCGCTCGACAGGCAAAGCGTCGCTTTCGACATCGGCCATTATCGTGATGCGCCGCCCGGCCTGCGCATCTGGTGCGGGGCAACTGTCGAGACGGCGGACGTTGAAGCGCTGATGCCTTGGCTCGACTGGGCTTTTTCCACACAGAAAGCCGCGCTCAAGCAAGCGGCCTGACCTGGCATTTACGTTTACTGGAACACCCCTCATCCGACCTCGCTCCGCTCGGCCAACTTCTCCCACAAGGGGAGAAGGGACAGGCGCTCTTCCTTCTCCCCTTGTGGGAGAAGGTGTCGCCAAAGGCGACGGATGAGGGGTCAGCAACCTGACAGGATTGAAAAAAATGCCCCGCGTTCTCGTTTCCGACAAACTTTCCCCCACCGCCGTGCAGATCTTCAAGGATCGCGGCGTCGACGTCGACTATCTGCCCGATCTCGGCAAGGACAAGGAAAAGCTGCTCGAAGTCATCGGCCAGTATGACGGCCTTGCCATCCGCTCCGCGACCAAGGTCACCGAAAAGCTGATCGCCGCCGCGAAGAACCTCAAGGTTATCGGCCGCGCCGGCATCGGCGTCGACAATGTCGATATTCCGGCCGCCTCGCGGCGCGGCATCATCGTCATGAACACGCCCTTCGGCAATTCGATCACCACGGCCGAGCACGCGATTGCCATGATCTTCGCGCTGGCCCGCCAGATACCGGAAGCCAACGCCTCCACCCATGCCGGCAAGTGGGAAAAGAACCGCTTCATGGGCATCGAGATCACCGGCAAGACGCTGGGCATCATCGGCTGCGGCAATATCGGTTCGATCGTCGCCTCACGCGGCGTCGGCTTGAAGATGCACGTCATCGCCTTCGATCCGTTCCTGTCCGACAAGCGGGCCGAGGAACTGGGCGTCGACAAGGTTGAACTGGACGAACTGTTCGCGCGCGCCGACTTCATCACGCTGCACACGCCGATGACGGAGAAGACCAAGGGCATCATCAATGCAGATGCGATTGCCCGGATGAAGCCCGGCGTGCGCATCGTCAATTGCGCGCGCGGCGGCTTGATCGTCGAGGCCGACCTGGTCGCGGCGTTGAAGAGCGGCAAGGTCGCCGGTGCTGGCGTCGACGTGTTCGAGGTCGAGCCGGCCGAAAACAACGCGCTGTTCGGCATGGAAAACGTGGTGGCGACGCCGCATCTGGGCGCTTCGACGTCGGAAGCGCAGGAAAACGTGGCGCTGCAGGTGGCCGAGCAGATGTCGGACTATCTGATCAAGGGGGCGGTCACCAACGCCATCAACATGCCCTCGATCACCGCCGAGGAAGCGCCGCGCCTGAAACCCTTCGTCAAGCTGGCGGAGGTGCTGGGCGCGTTCGTCGGGCAGGTGACGGAAGACCCGATCAAGGAGGTGGAAATCCTGTTCGACGGGCAGACCGCGACCATGAATACGCGCGCGCTGATCAGTGCCACGCTTGCCGGGCTGATCCGCCCGCAGGTTTCGGACGTCAACATGGTGTCCGCCCCGATCATGGTGAAGGAACGCGGCATTATCGTCGCCGAGGTCAAGCGCGACAAGTCGGGCGTGTTCGACGGCTATATCAAGCTGACGGTAAAGACCGAGAAGAAGACACGCTCGATCGCCGGCACCTGCTTTTCCGACGGCAAGCCGCGCTTCATCCAGATCAAGGGCATCAATCTCGACGCCGAGGTCGGGGCGCATATGCTGTACACGACCAATGCCGACGTTCCCGGCATTATCGGCCTGCTTGGCACGCTGTGCGGCGAAAACGGCGTCAACATCGCCAACTTCCAGCTTGGCCGCGACCATCCCGGCGGCAATGCCATCGCCCTGCTTTACCTGGATGCGCCGTTTCCCGAAAACGTGCTGGCGCAGGTGCGCGACAACAAGTCGATCGATTCCGCCAAGCGGCTGCAGTTCGACGTGGCGTAAGGTTCGGGGGGCGCAGATGGAAAGCTGAACTCGTTCCGGCCAACACCCCTCATCCGTCTCGCCGCTGCGCTGCTCTTACCTTCTCCCACAAGGGGAGAAGGTAAGAGCAGCGCCGACCTTCCCTTCTCCTCTTGTGGGAGAAGGTGGCCGAGCGCAGCGAGGTCGGATGAGGGGTGCTGGACGGAGCGCTCCCTCGAAAATAAATATATCCACACCCTCCGCATCCCTCTCATAATGCCCGGCAGTTTCTCCCATGGGAACGCCGGTCGCGACGGTGAACGTGTGGGGAGGAACCGGCGCCTCCGATGGCAGGAAACGTGCCTGTCGCCCGGGGAGGTTCCGTCCAGAGGGTCACCCGCGGGTACTATGGCCCGTGCGTGCTGGAGCGAGCACACAAACCGAAAGGCGCAAATGCCGGACGGTGTAGCGGATCGGACGGAAACGGAAAACGCCGGCGTGACGCGAGGTTCGCGCCATGTATCAAATTATCGAAGGCACGGCCTCGCGTCGCCCTTCCCACCTGCCCAAAAGGCAGCGTTCTTTGAAATGGCCAGACTGCGAATGCAGGGCGTGGCAAGGATGATGGCTATTTTGTCACTTGGCGGATCGCGCTGGACGACAGCGGCGAACGCGGTCCGTGAATGAAGGTCCATGCCGGCGCGCGCATGCGGGCAAGCTGCTGCGCGTCGCGTTCGTCGATGCGGGCGTAGTCGAAGGTTTTCGCCACCACGGATGACAGGAAAGACAGCGTCGCACCCGGCCGGTCGATCACCGCGACGGGGAAGGTCAGCATGATCTGGCGCCAGCGCTGCCAGCGGTGGAAGTCGCGCAGTGAGTCCGCGCCCATGATCCAGACGAAATCGACGCCCGGATTTCGGGCGCGTACCAGCGCCAGCGTGTCGGCGGTGTAACGGATATGATGGGCCGCCTCGAAGGCAGTCACTTTTATGCGCGGATTTTTGGTGATGTCTTCCGACCGGTGCAGGCGCTCGGCCAGCGGAGCCAGTTCGCGCCCGTTCTTAAGCGGATTGCCGGGTGTCACCATCCACCACAACTGATCGAGTGCCAGACGCCGAAGCGCAATATCGGCGACCAGCGCATGACCGGCATGCGGCGGGTTGAACGAGCCGCCGAACAGGCCGACCTGCATGCCCTTTTCGACATGGGGCATGCGCAGATAGTGGGGCGACAGTTTAGCGTTCGACACGGAATGCACTACGTCTCTAATCAAGCCGAAGCCGAGGCCGGCCCGTTGCCATCACGGCCGCACCTGCCCCGTGCCACGCACGCGGTATTTGAATGAGGTGAGCTGTTCGACGCCGACCGGGCCGCGCGCGTGCATCTTGCCGGTGGCGATGCCGATTTCCGCGCCCATGCCGAACTCGCCGCCATCGGCGAACTGGGTCGAGGCATTGGCGAGCAGGATTGCCGAGTCGATTTCGTTGAAGAATTTTTCGACCGCCTTGGCGTCCTCCGCGACGATGGCCTCGGTGTGGTGCGAGGAGAAAGTCTCGATGTGCTCGATGGCTCCGGCAACGCCGTCCACCAGTTTTGCGGAGATGATGGCGTCGAGATATTCGGTGGTCCAGTCGGCGTCCGTGGCGGGTGTTGCGTCGGGAAATGCTTTCAGCACTTCGACATCGGCGCGGATGGCGCAGCCGGCCTCGCGCAGCGCGGTCAGGATTGGAACGAGGTGTGTCGAAGCGACAGTGCGGTCCACAAGCAGCGTTTCCGCCGCGCCGCAGATGCCGGTGCGGCGCATCTTGGCGTTGACGGCGATCTTCACCGCCATGTCGAGGTCGGCCGACCTGTCGACATAGAGGTGGCAGATGCCTTCGAGATGCGCGAACACCGGCACGCGCGCTTCGTTCTGCACCCGCGCGACAAGGCTTTTTCCGCCGCGCGGAATGATGACGTCGAGATTGCCGGACAGGCCTTTCAGCATCTCGCCGACGGCGGCGCGGTCGGTGGTCGGCACCAGCTGGATGGCATCTTGCGGCAGGTTGGCGTTCTTCAGCCCTTCGACCAGGCAGGCATGGATGGCAGCGGAGGAATTCGCCGAATCCGAGCCGCCGCGCAAAATCACCGGGTTACCGGCCTTGAGGCACAGCGCGCCGGCATCCGCCGTCACGTTCGGCCGGCTTTCGTAGATGACGCCGACGACGCCGAGCGGCGTGCGCACGCGTTCGATATGCAGGCCGTTCGGGCGGTCCCATTCGGCCATCACCTCGCCGACCGGATCGCGCAGTTCGGCAATAGTGCGGATGCCGTCGGCCATGGCGCGGATGCGTGCCGGCGTCAGCTTCAGCCGGTCCATGAAGGAGGCGGCAAGGCCATTCTCCTCGCCATTGGCCAGATCGACGGCATTGGCGTCGAGGATGGCCTGTTCCTGGGCCGCGATTGCCTGCGCCATGCCGACCAGGGCGGCATATTTGCGTTCGGCGGTGGCGATGGCCAGTGGGCGTGCGGCAGCGCGCGCGCAGCGGCCGATAGCGGCCATCACGGCCGCAATGTCGCTGTTGGAATTGTCATGCCGGGTCAGCATGGTTCAGTCTCCGTCGTAGCCGGGGCGTCGGTGTAGGCGGTGGCGTCGTCGTTTACCACCAAATCGTCGCGGTGGATCATCGCCGAGCGCGCCTCGTAGCCGAGCACCGTTTCGATCTCGGTCGTCTTCAGGCCCGCGATTCTTACGGCATCGGCGGCATCGTAGGCAACCAGCCCGCGCGCGATTTCACGGGCCTCGGGCGACAGGATCGCCACGGTATCGCCGCGCGAAAAGTTGCCGCTGACCAGCTTGACGCCGGCCGGCAGCAACGACTTTCCGGACTTGAGCGCACGCACCGCGCCGGCGTCGATGGTGAGCCTCCCCGCCGGTTCGAGCTGGCCGGCAATCCAGGTCTTGTAGCCCTTGACCGGGTGACTGCTCGGCTTGAAGAAGGTGGCGCGCTCGCCGCGCTCGATCGCCATCAGCGGCGACAGCCGCGTGCCGGCGGTGATGATCATGGCGGTGCCGGCGGCGGTTGCGATCTTGCCGGCGTCGAGCTTGGTGCGCATGCCGCCGCGCGAAAATTCGGAAGCGGCAGCACCCGCCATTGCCTCGATGTCGGGAGTGATGTGGTCGACCAGCGGGATGAAGCGCGCCTGCGGATCGTGCGCGGGCGGGGCGGTGTAGAGCCCGTCGATGTCGGACAGGAGCACCAGAAGGTCCGCGCCCATCATGGTGGCGACGCGCGCCGCCAGCCGGTCGTTGTCGCCATAGCGGATTTCGGAGGTGGCGACCGTGTCGTTCTCGTTGATGACCGGCACCGCCTTCATCTTGAGCAGGGTGGAGATGGTGGCGCGCGCGTTGAGATAGCGGCGGCGCTCCTCGGTGTCGCTGAGCGTCAGCAGGATCTGCCCGGATTTGAGCCCATGGCCGCCCAACGCATCGGACCATGCGCCCGCCAGCGCGATCTGGCCGACGGCGGCGGCGGCCTGGCTTTCTTCCAGTTTTAACGCGCGCTTGCCCAAGCCCAGAATGGTGCGGCCGAGCGCGATGGCGCCGGAAGAAATGACGAGGATTTCCGTGCCGCCCTTGGCCAGCTCGCCAATGTCGTCGGCCAGCGATGCCAGCCAGTCTCGCTTGAGGCCGGTCGCGCGGTCGACCACCAGCGCCGAGCCGATCTTGATGGCGATACGCCGGTATTTTTTGAGGGAAAGCGCAGTCATCGGCGGCTAGTCCTGCCACCGCGTATCGACAGGGGCGGCAGGCGCGCGGGCGTCTTCCACGATCTTCATCAGCGCGCGCAGCATGGCTTCGACGCCTTCGCGGGTGGGGGCTGATAGCAGCATGGGCGTGCGGCCGGCGGCACGTTTCAGCGAGGCTATTTTCTTTTTGCGCTCGTCGGCATCGAGAAGGTCGACCTGGCTGAGCGCGACGATCTCGACCTTGTCGGCCAGGCCGTTGCCATAGGCCTCGAGTTCGTCGCGCACCGTCTTGTAGGCCTTGCCGGGGTTTTCTTCCTGTGCCGAAACAAGATGCAACAGCACGCGCGTGCGTTCGACATGGCCAAGAAAACGATCGCCGATGCCGACGCCCTCATGCGCGCCTTCGATAAGACCCGGAATATCGGCGATGACGAATTCGCGGGCATCGATGCGGGCGACGCCAAGGCCCGGATGCAGGGTCGTGAAAGGATAGTCGGCTATCTTCGGCTTCGCCGCCGTTACCGTCGCAAGGAACGTCGACTTGCCGGCATTGGGCAGGCCGACCAGTCCGGCATCGGCAATCAGTTTCAGCCGCAGCCAGATGTTCATTTCGATGCCGGGCAGGCCGGGGTTCGCGCGGCGCGGCGCCTGGTTGGTCGAGGTCTTGAAATGCTGGTTGCCGAAGCCGCCATTGCCGCCCTTGGCCAGCAGGAATCGCTGGCCGATATGCACCATGTCGCAGATCAGCGTTTCGTTGTCCTCTTCCAGAACCTGGGTGCCGACCGGCACTTTCAGCGTTACGTCGGCTCCCTTGCCGCCGGTCATGTTGCGGCCCATGCCGTGCATGCCGGTCTTGGCCTTGAAGTGCTGCTGGTAGCGATAATCGATCAGCGTGTTCAGCCCGTTGACCGTCTCGAGCCAGACGTCGCCGCCACGCCCGCCGTCGCCGCCGTCGGGGCCGCCGAACTCGATGAACTTTTCGCGCCGGAACGACACGGAGCCGGCACCGCCGTCGCCGGAGCGTATGTAAACCTTGGCCTGGTCGAGAAATTTCATCGGAAGGGGCTGTTTCTGCTGCTATTGAGTTTCATGACTGACCTCTACCCTATAGCGCGGGATAGGGCGAGAGCGGACGCGGCGTGTTTTGGTCGGAAGATGGCGATGAAACTGGTCACCTACAACACCCAGTATGGCGTCGGTCTCGACGGGCTCTACGATATCGAGCGTACCGCCAGTGCCGTGCGCGGCGCGGATGTGATCGCCCTGCAGGAGGTTTGCCGCAACAACCCCAATAATGGCGGGCGCGACATGGTGGCCGAGCTTGGCGAGGCTTTGCCGGAGTATTTTTCCGTCTATGGCAGCAATTTCGAGGCCAATATCGGCTCGCATATCGCCAAGGGCCGCGCCGTCACCAGCACGTTCCAGCTGGGCAATATGGTGCTGTCCAGAACGCCGATCCACTTGTCGCGCAACCTGCTTTTGCCGCGCAGCCGCAGCATCGATGCCCTGAATTTCCAGCGCGGCGCGCTGGAAGCGCTGATCGAGACGCCGCTTGGTTTCGTCCGGTTCTATTCGACGCATCTCGACCACCGCAGCCCGGTCGAGCGTATCAGCCAGATCCGCTTCCTGCGCGAGCGGCTGCTGAACTATCCGCTGGAAGGCGGCGGCCTTTCCGGCCTTGCCGAAGTCGGCCTGCCGGAGCCGCCTTGTCCCGAGGATTTTGTCGTGATGGGCGACTTCAACATGCTGGCCGGATCGCCGGAATATGCCGCCCTTGCCGGCACACCCGATCCTGAGTTCGGCATGCCGCTGAGCGCCGGCCTTGCTATCGATGCCGCGCGACACCTCGGCGTCGACGATCTCACCACATGGGTCGATCCCAAGTGTCCCGACAATGCCGGCCGGCATAAGCGCCTCGACTATGTGTTTACCAGCGCCTCGTTCGCCCGATCCTTGCAACGCCTGTGGGTCGACCGGCAGGCGGTCGGCTCCGATCATTTGCCGGTGTGGGCGGAACTGGCGTAGTTTCGGTGCGTCCTTCGAGGCTCGCCCGTCGACGTTGGGGCGGGCTTTCTTTGGTCGTGCGGGCTCGCACCTCAGGATGAGGACCGTTGTTGCTTATCGCTCGGTATCTGCCGACAGGGCAGGAGACGCCGCCGGAGCGCCGCCCTTCCTCATCCTGAGGTGCGAGCCCGCTTTGACGCCCGAGAAGGAGCACAAGCCCGGAAGGGCGAGCCTCGAAGGACGCACCCCGCCGAACATCATCAGACTGGGCATCATCAGAAATGCACCCAGTTGCGCAGGCTGGTCCAGGTCTTGCGGTCGAGACGATAGCGCTCGACCGGCACCTGGCCGGCGACGATCGAGTTCAGCATGCCCTGACCGGCATACTGGAAGCCGCATTTGTGGATGACCCGGCGCGAGGCCGGATTGATGACCCGGCACGAGGCCTGCAGCACCTGGATATTCGTGCTGCGGAAGGCGAGGTCGACGAGTGCGTGGGCTGCCTCGGTGGCATAGCCGCGCCGCCAGTAGGGCTCGCCGATCCAGTAGCCGAGTTCCAGCCCGCGATCCGTGGTGTTCAGGCCCGCACAGCCGACGATGGTGTCGGTTCCGGCCAGCGTCAGCATATAGGCCGCGCCGCCGCGCCGTGCCTTGGTCATGGACAGGAAGGCGCGCGCCTCGGCCTCGCCGTAAGGGTGCGGCATGCGCGCCAGCATCTGGGCAATGTGATGGTTGTCGGCCAGCTCCACCAGTTGCGCGATATCGCTTTCCTGCGGTGCGCGCATCGTCAGGTTCTCGGTGGCGATGACCGGGCAGTCTATGGCGAAACTTTCGTCTCCGGCGTCTTCCGCTTCGGCGACCATGGTGAAAATCCTCCAGAAAAGAAAAAGGGGAGATGGCTTGCCCATCTCCCCTGATCCATTTCCTGGCTTGGCCAGATACCGGTCCCCGAGATGGGTGCCGGTGTTCTCGTGCGGAACCGGCTACTCCGCGGCCTTGAGTGTCGGATTTACCGACACGTAGGTTCGGCCGTTGGCTTTCTTGTTAAAGGTGACAGCGCCGGTTTCGAGCGCAAAAAGGGTGTGGTCCGTGCCCATGCCGACATTGACGCCGGGATGCCAGGTGGTGCCGCGTTGGCGAATGATGATGTTGCCCGGAATGACGGCTTCGCCACCGAACTTCTTCACGCCAAGGCGCTTGGAATGCGAGTCGCGACCGTTGCGCGACGAACCGCCAGCTTTCTTGTGTGCCATTTGTCTAACTCCTTTGCGCCGCGAAGCGCCTCAAATTCTTATGAACGCGCTTGGCGCTCGTTTCAAGTCAGATATCGGTTCTGGACCGACAGCTTACTTCTTGGCCAGTTCCTTGGCCTGCTCGCGCCAGTCCTTGATCTGGTCGGCGCTGAACGGCATGTTCGCGTCGATCGTCTCGATGTCGGCGTCGGTGAGGGCCGCGATCTGCGCGAAGGTGGTGATGCCCTGCGCGATCAGGTCCTTGGCCGCAACCGGGCCGATGCCCTTGATGACGACCAGATCGTCGGCATCGCCGGCGGGCGCGGTGAACAGCGGCGCTGCGGTGGCGGTTGCTGCCGGGGCGGCTTCTTTTTTCGCGGCGGCCTTTGTCGGCTTGCCTTGCGCCTTCTTCGACGGCTTGGCGCCATCCGTCAGGATTTCGGAAATCCGCACGGTGGTGAGCAACTGGCGATGGCCGATCTTGCGGCGCGAATTCTGCCGGCGCCGCTTCTTGAATGCGATGACGGTACGGTTCTTGCCCTGCTCGACGATTTCCACTGTTACCAGTGCGCCCGAAACGAAGGGCGCGCCGAAAACGACGTTTTCGCCTTCGCCATGCGCCAGTACAGTGCCGATTTCGACGATATCGCCGACATTGGCTTCGAGTTTTTCGATCTTCAGGAGATCGTTGGCGGCTACGCGATATTGCTTGCCGCCCGTTTTAATGACTGCGAACATTTTTTGCCTTTCGCTGTTCGGTCGACCTTGATGAACCGTCTTTCTCTCGAAAGAGGGACGGTTCGGCCGTCTTTTTGTCAGTCTGCGGGTTCAATAGACAAGCGGCGCGGAAAGCCTCCACGCCGATTGCGCGCTGTCCATAGACGCCGGCCCCGGCAAAGTCAAGGCGAGGCCGGTGACGAAGATGGGGGAGGGCGGTGACGAAGATGGAGGAGGGGGTGCGCGTTGACGCGCCGGGAGCGGCTGGCCGGCGTCGGGGGCAGGGATTATCGCCGGCGCACATATTGGGCCTTGTAAGGTTGCTGTTCAGCCGTTATCTACTGCGCCGCGCCGGCAACGGCGGACCATGACCCGCGGAGAGGTGGCAGAGTGGTCGAATGCACCGCACTCGAAATGCGGCATGGGTGTAAGCCCATCGGGGGTTCGAATCCCTCCCTCTCCGCCACCAACCTTCCATAACGACTTGTTTTCAAGCGTTTTTCGGGACGTTCGCGCTTTCTTCCCCTCTATTTTCCCCACAATGATTTCCGGTCGTTGACGAATTACAGCGGAGTTTCGCCCGCCGTTTGTTCATTTCTGACAGGGAATCGAGCCAGGCCTTGGCGTCTTCGGCCCGGATCAGGGTCATCCTCCCGGCCTTTCTGATCTTCAGGCGGCCGTCCCCGATTTTGTCGAACACTTTCGTCCTGCCAACGCCGAAGGCCTCGCAAAACTCGGATATCCGGTAAGCTGGCTTTTCCATGGTGGCTGGGGCTGGCATGTCGTTCATGACGGATCCCTCCCCAACGCCTTCAGCGCATCGGGAAGGCATCCTCGGGCTGACCCCTTGGCACGGTCATGTTCGGTGAGAGCGTGGCGAAGATACTGGCGTGGTTTCGGGGGTGAGCGGCTGGCGATCAAAGGGCCGCGCCCTGACCATCCCGACGCCAGCAATATGCTCGTCCCATCTTGTGATTTGGCGGCCTTATCGGTGTGGCGTATATTAGCGAGGCGAAGGGCACCTAGTAGTCGGGAGATGAAAATGGCTCGTAAATATATTGACTGCCGAGAATTCCCGAGCGAGATGCAATGCACGGTAGCCATCTCAGCAGACCGGGAAGACGAACTCATCAACGCTGCAGTTCAGCACGCCGTATCAGTCCATGGCGAAAAGGACACACCTAAGTTCCGTTCCGAGATCAAGAAAGCAATTCACGAGGGCGCTCCTGCTGCCTAATCCACATAGGTGCGACTCCCTAAGCCCGCCAGCCGAAGCCAGCGGGGTCAGGCGTTGAATCACTCTCAGGCGAGAGGGTGATCAGGCGAAGACGATGTCCGTGTCAAAAACCGCCACAACGCCCGTCAAGTGAACAACGAGATCGTCGGCGGCGTTGAAATTGCCATCGTTGTTGAGGTCGGCGAGCACGTAAGTCTGGTTGGCGACAGTATCCGTGAACGTCGCGACCGCGAGCGTGTCGCCGGCTACGTCGAAGAAGCCGGGCACACCGCCAGCAAGCTGAGCGATCGTCGTGGCGGTGGTGGTGCCAGCAGCGACGGTGCCCGTCTCGCCGGTGAGATCGAACGCCGACAGATCGATCGTATCCTGACCCACGCTGAACGCATTAAGCATGTCGAAGTTCACATACGTCGAGTCGGTCTGGGCGGTGTAAACGAGGTTCTCATCGCCAGCACCCAGAAATATGCTATCAGCTCCACCGCCGCCACTGATCGTCAACTCGTTACCGGTGGCAGTAACAATCGCGTTAATGGTGTCGACGCCAGCGCCCATGTTTACCACGGCGCCATCAACCCGCGCCGACGGCTAAGGCATCATTGCCAGCACCCGTGCTAACGACAGCATCTTCGGTGTCGAACACGACGTAATCGTCGCCCGAACCGGTTGTCGCCGTTTCAAGATCGGGCGAGCCGGGCAGTACGGTGGGGCGCTCATTCTCTTTGCCAGAAAAGGCTTCATGCGACGGCATCAAATATGAATACTCGGCCAATGACGGTGGCGTCAGCGTCAGCGTCAGCCATGGAACCACCACGGTAAAAGTACTCAGCCTCGAGGCCGGGACCTACTCCCTGAATAACGTGCCGTTTCTGGTCAAGGCTTAGCGCCCTTTCGTCGGCGTTCAATGACGCGTTCCACGGGAATATTGTCGAACAGGCGCCTACGGCCAACGGCATTACTGCCGCCCGCGCCAGTTCGGGGTGACCCCTTCAGAATAGCGGACGACATCTCCTTCAGAGCATATCTGAATTATCGCCAACCTAAAATCATTGCTGGCCTTTGACGGGGCGACCATTTTTCAGGGGATTTAATTTCTCAATGTCGGTCAGGGGCGCTTGGCTTCAATTTGCTGCCAATAAACACCAGAAAAGCTGCCCGAGGTTTTACTCTGGAAGAGCCACCCGTTTCTTCCGGCTACCGCTCTTGAACGGGTAGGACGATATTCCTCTGCCCGCACTGGGCGAAGCTGGCGGTATGAGCGAGCGTCGATGAGAACAAGGCTACCGACGCCGCTCCTGGCTTGGGACTATCCCACTATGTGGGGATAGTACCTTGCGATTTGGCTGGACCGTTAAGCATCGGCACCAGGGCCGACAGATCGGTCAATATCCGGGCGGACCTGGCAAACCCTTTGAAGGACTTGCCGGCTCCCACGCCGGTGAGTTCGCCGACAAGCGCGGCCTGGCAGGCATTTACAGCCGTTTCGTGGATCTTCCCACGGCGGGCCGCTGGCCATTCGTAGAGAAATTCCAGAGCATCCTCGACGCAAGTAATTTCGTGAACAATCTGGTTCTTATCTTTGACGTAGAGCGGATTTGCGAACGCCAAAACAATCATCACAGCCTCCTTGTGAATGGAAATCTGAGCGGTTTTGAGTGGCGGTTGAATTTCCATCAGCAACAGCCACATCTGATATGGCTCATTTGGCCATTGAAAGCAAGGAAAGTGGGGGTTTCAACTTTTTAATTCTATGGGCCGGGTCGACGAGACAAGTTATTTACGCAGCGCAACGTGACCTTGGCCGTCCGCGGCGATCCGGCGCCGGCCCTCGATCAACGAAGGCACCGGCGGGTTCCGGCGGCCGGGATTTCAGGGGCCGGGCGCTCAGGTCGTTTGAGCTAAAATCCCGGCACGGCGAGCGGCTGCGACAAAGGCGCGGCGCGCCTCGTGAGGCGATCGCAATCCATCGAGCACATCCCGGCACGTCCGTTGCGCCGAGCGGTAGGTTCGGCCGCGTGCCCATTCCGGCCAATTTTCGCGCAGCACTTCCTTGGCCTCCCAGGTGCTCGCGATCATACGGCTGCCGGTGGCTTTGAAATAGAGTTTGACCGGGTTGGAAAAGACACCATCGCTCATCACTTCCTCCAAATTTTGAGCAAGCAATCAGATGTCGCGTTCGCACGGACATCTAGCATTCAATATAGGGTTTACAACCTTCGGTTTCAAGTCGGACGGCCCGGTCGGCGAACCACCAGAACCGGCGTGTGGCTGTGTGCAAGGACTTCCGCCGTCTGGCTGCCGAGCATCAGCCGCTTGATCCCGCGCCTTCCGTGGGATGCCATGACGATGAGATCACAATCATGGCTTGCGGCCGCTTCGAGAATTGCAGTGGCTGGAACCTCGTTAGGAACGTGAATCGTGTCGGTCTCGATGCCCAACTTTCCTGCCTCGGGTTTGACGGCTGACAGGATGTCGTTTGCGAACCGTTTCTGGCCCTCGTCGTAGCGCTCGTAGTCGACGGGACTTCCAACCCATCCGGAACTTGTCGTCGCGCCCTGCATGGGGAAACGTTCGGTTGCGACAACGACCGTCACTTTGCTACCGAGTGCCTTGGCTAGGCTCAGGCCCTGGTCGATGCCTCTCTGCGCCAAGTCTGAACCGTCGGTAGTGATCAGGATATGGTTATACAAGGCTCGTCTCCTTATGGCATTCTTCAACTATACACTGAGGTAAGCACCGGCAGCCCGACGGACAAGCGGGGCATGCCGGGCAATCCACCGGTCCACCGCCTGCCCGGCGCAGGCTATGGGAAGCGCTGAACCTGGCGCTATTTCGATCGGATCACGGTGTGGTTTGAGGGCGACCGGCCCGCGATCCCCGTGACAATTTCCCATGCTGAAGTCTCTCGCCGGCGCACCTACCTGCAAGGGAGGAATGAAAGGCATAAAGCCATGATGGTTGCTCCCAACGGAATGATGGACGGCATGGGCGTGATGATGTGGAGCATGGGCCTTGTCTGGCTGCTCGTCGCTGTCGTGCTCGTCCTCGGAGCGGCGGCGCTCGCCAAATATGTTTTCTTCAGCGGCAGCCATAAGGGTTGACCGCCAGTAAATTGAGACCCGTGTCCTGATGGATGCGCGGGCCTTTTGCGTTGTTCGGCGTGGGTAATGTCTGGCGCATCGCAATCGTGCCGGCCCTGAGCCTCTCCCGGAAAGAAAAACCCCGCCAGCCGAAGCCAGCAGGGTCAGTGGTTGGACAGTTCTCAGGCAAGAGATGATCAGGCGAAGACGATGTCCGCAGCGGTAATGACGGCACCACCGACGATATGAACAACGAGGTCGTTGGCGGCGTTGAAGTTGCCGTCATTGTTAAGATCCGCAAGCACGTAGGTCTCAGCGCCATCCTGGAACGTGGCAACGGCGAGTGTAGCGCCGCCCACGTCGAAGAAATCGGCAACACCACCAGCAAGCTGCCCGATCGTCAAAGCGGTCGTGGTGCCATCAGCGACGGTGGCCATATCGCCAGTGAGGTTGAACGCGGACAGATCGATCGTATCCGTACCCACGAGGAAGTTGGCGACAGCGTCGAAGTTCACATAGGTCGAGTCAGCCTGCGCGGTATAAACGAGGTTCGCAGCGCCAGCACCGCCCAGGTTAATGATGTCGGCACCAGCGCCGCCATTGACCGTGAGGTCGGTTCCAGCACCCGTGCCGCCCGCGTCAATGGTGTCGACGCCAGCGCCGGTGTTTATCACGGCGTTGTCAGAAGCCGCGCCGACGGTTACGTGATCGTCACCAGTACCGGTACTAACAACGGCATCCTCAGCGTCAAAAAGGACCGTATCGTTGCCCGAACCGGTCGTCGCCGTTTCGAGATCGAGAGAAGCGCCCAAGTTGACTGTAACGTCACCGGTAGCTGCCGAAGCGTCGAACGTCACAAGTTCAGGCGCGCCAACGGCGATGAAGACGTCACCTGCACCGGTCACCGTCAGGCTTTCAAGCCCGCTAAACAGCCCAAGATTGACAACGTCTGGCGCGGGTACGGCCGCTGCATCCCCGTTAGCAGCGAGGGTGATGTGCTCGATTTCGGCCGAGTTATTAACCGTAATGCCACCATCCCCAACCAAGAACACTACAGCAGCAGCATTGTCTTCTAAAGCCAGATGAAGCGTGTCGTTGGCTCCCGCAACGCTTGCTTCGATGCCGATCTGGATCGCCCCTGCTGCGGCAGACGCACCGAAGACGGTAGCCAGCGAGGCGTGGAGGTAGATAGCGCTGTTAGAGGAATTGATATTCTGTACGCCCGTGACGCTGGTGAGGTCCAGAGGCGCGCCGTCGGCGTTGTTGATGGTCTCGACATTCGAGATGACCGGAGCAGCATTTGGGAGAATACCGCCAGCGCTGATGTTCAATACGTCAGTGCCAGCGCCACCGTCGATGATGTCCGTGCTGTCGAGCGAAACAGGTAGAATAGCGCGGATATTGTCGGCGCCATCCGTACCGTGGATGACATCGACGCCACCGGTCTGAACGTTCGTAAAGTTAGTGAGCGTGAAGATCTCGCCAAGGCCGCCGCTGGCGAAGTAGGCGTCCGACGCCGTGTTGGCCGCGTCGACCGTCGCCGGATCGGCGGTGATGCCGTCGAGGATGGCATGCGCCGAATCGCTGGCCGAATCCGTCAGGCGACCGTTTTCCTGATAGACGTTGGCATTCGTCGTCGCCGCTTCCGTTGACCAATGAATACCGGCATCGACCTTGTTTTGCAGATAGCCCTGGTCCGGGCTGCCTTCGTTGGTGGAGGCGTTGCCGAGGATCGAGGCGACCACGCTGCCGGCCGATTCGCCGGAAGCGATGCGGCTGCTGTAGTAGTTGAGGCCATCGGCGTCGATCGCACGGCCGAACACGTTCTGGTAGACCTCCGCCAGGAAATCATCGGGGCTCAGCAGGCCGGGAAACTCGAAATAGGGATAGGTGTCGGAAGCTTCGGGCGAGGCCGCGAAAGAATCGCCGATGTCCTGGATGGAGACGCCCGCTTCGAGACGGCCAATCCAGTACTGCAGGCCAACCGGGTCCGGAGCACGATCGTAGAAGCCTATATATACCTGGGCAACGAGTTCTGCATTGCTTGCCATTGTGGAGATCCTTTTTTCCAATGGTTCATGTGCATGCAAGTAGGTGCCGAACTGTTGCTCGGTGCCGGGTAGTTCACGGTCTCTAGCCCATCGCTACCGGTGAGCCATCCAAAGACCGTGGGTAGGCCCCACCACGGGAATACTCGCCATCGAAAGAAAATTCGATCCCCAGCCGGAGATTTTTATTGAAATATTCGCCAACCAGCAAGTGGGAAATGCAATACGAAAAAAAAGTGATGCACCATATTGCCCTTGGCTTCGGCTACGCGGCACATCACCGATACGAACAGCCTGGTCGGCGGCCAGCTTCGCCTTACTCCAGCCGCGCTTGGCGTGGCCGAGCTGCCGGGCTTACGTGGCCGGGTATTCCCGAGGATAAGGTCAAGCCGGATGGAGTCGACTTGCGCCGGCCGTGGTGCTTTGATGGCACCGGAATTCGATGAGGATGTCGATGAGAACACCGGTGGCCCTGATGGTGGCCCTGCTTGGCCTTGGCGGATGCGCGGGCAACTCGCTGGTCAGCGGCGAGGAGGCGGCGGTGCTTGTCTCGACCGTCTATGACGACGTTCCCTGCGCCCGGCTGACCAGCGATCGCAACGCGCTGGCGCGTGATGTGGGTGTTCCGACCGACGCAAAAGTGACGTTCAGCGGGGTCTCGGCCGGTTTCGGCGTGGTCATTCCCGACTATCGCTCGCAGGCGCGCCGCGAGCACGACAGCGCGGTCGGCAAGATTGCCGCGATGAACGATTCCCTGGCGCGGCGCTGCGGGGAGGGGACATCCCAATGATGGCGCGCCGCATCGCAGCTTCGCTGGTTGCGGTCGGTGTCGTCCTTGGTGTGGGCGGGGGCTTGAGCGGCTGCGGCATGGCAAAGGCCTATAGCAACACCGGCAAGATGTTCGACAAATATGGCTGTATGGCCCGCGACATCAAGGGGCAGGCGCCGTGCCCAGCCGAGGACTCCTAGAGTCCGTTAGCGCGGGCGGTCTCGTCCAAAGCCGTTGCGAAATGAGCCGGGAACGGTTATACAGGCGACGAATTTCCCATATTGGTGGCTTAAACCACCGCCCGCGCGGGAACGCGGGCGAACGAGAAGGTGACTTTTTTAATGGCCAATACGCTCCTCATGCCCAAGGCGACCGCCGTGTGGCTGGTCGACAGCACCGCGCTTTCCTTCGAGCAGATTGCGCAGTTCTGCGGCCTGCATCCACTGGAGGTCAAGGCGATCGCGGATGGCGAGTCGGCGCAGGGCATCAAGGGCATGGACCCGATTATGACCGGCCAGCTCACCCGCGACGAGATCTCGCGTGCGGAAAAGGACGGCAATCTGCGCCTCAAGCTTTCCGAGCCGAAGGTTCGCGTGCCGGAATCCAAGCGCAAGGGGCCGCGTTACACGCCACTGTCGAAGCGGCAGGACCGGCCGAATGCCATTTTGTGGCTGGTCCGCAACCATCCCGAATTGAAGGATGCACAGATTTCGCGCTTGGTCGGCACCACCAAGTCAACGATCGAGCAGATTCGCGATCGCAAACATTGGAACGCGGCCAACCTGGTGCCGATGGACCCGGTGACGCTTGGCCTTGCCTCGCAGATCGACCTCGACATGGAAGTCAACCGCGCCTCGCGCGGCAAGGAGGCGGCCGCACCCGTCGGCGATACGCTACTGCCGGCAGCCCTTACTGAGCGGCTTGTGCCGACGCCCGAAAAGCCGAAGGACGAGAACGAAGAACTCGACGCCAATGCCGTGTTCGCCAAGCTTTCGGCGCTGAAGTCGAAAGACACCGACGAGGATGAGGGCGAGGAATAAGCGCTTTTCCCTCTCCTTTCGAAGAGAGGGAAAAAGTTACGCTCCGCGCGCCTTGCCCGGCGCGATGCCGTAGTCTTCGCTGCGCTCGACGGCGCGGTAGAAATCGGCAAGTTGCTTGCCGCGCTCCGGCTTGAAGATGCGCCCGGCAATGACCACCGAGGCGATCCGGTCGATACGGAATGCGCGGAAGTCGCCGCGCATCTCGCACCAGGCGATCAGGGTCCAGACCTTGCCCCAGAACCACAGGCCGAGCGGGCGGATGTCGCGCACGCTGCCGCGCCCGGCTTCGTCGGTATAGTCGATGGTCAAGACCTGGCGTTTCTCCACGGCCCGCTCGATAAGGTCGATCGCCTCGCGGGCGGCATCGCTGACAACCCACATGGGCGTGTGGATTTCGGTCCGGGCGATGCGGTCCTTCTCCGCGTCGGGAAGTACCGCGCCGATCTTGACCAGCGCTTCTTCGGCCGCCCTTGCCATGGCCGCGCCGCCAAAGGCCCGCACCATGCGCGCGCCGGCCACCAGCGCCACGATCTCGTCACGCGTGAACATCAGCGGCGGAAGGTCGTAACCATCCCTCATCATGTAGCCGACGCCGGCCTCTCCATCGATCGGAACGCCCGTCGATTGCAGGTCGGCAATGTCGCGGTAGATGGTACGCTCGGAAACCTCGAGCCATGTTCCCAGTTTCTGCGCGGTAACAAGCCTGCCGCCACGCAGATGCTGGACAATCTGGAAAAGCCGGTCGGCACGTCGCATGGTCGTTCCTCTTGCCCGCCCAACCCAGGCTCACCGACATAGTATTGCACGATCCTCCTGACAACATTGTGTCAGGAGGATCGTGCGCCTCGGGCAGGTGCATGGTGGCGGTCAGGCGCATGGCAGAGGCACCTTCTTGCGCGCAACAAGGCCGGTTCAATGGCCGAAGCTGCCCGACCCCTTACGCCTTTCCGGCCAGCCGATATCATGCTGGAGATGGGCGGGAAACGAGTTGAGCAGGCGTTCGGTACGGATCTCGTTGCGCAGGGTGCGGACCTTGCCGACATAGCGGATCATGGCGTTCAGAACGGTAAAGGTGGTCATCGCGGCCTCCTGTTTTGTTGAAGGCCACTATCGCATACCGCTCCTGCCAGCACTGTGTCAGCAGGGTGCGGGGCTCAGCCGAATCGTCTGGCAGCGTCGATGGCAAGGCCAAGCCCGACCGAGCCGAACCGGTCGGAGCGGGAAATGCGGGCGTCCGGAAAGCGCGCAATCGCTGCCTGCTCTACCATCGGCACCTGCACGCCGCCGCCGGTCAGGATGACGGTTTCGATGGCGCCGGCCTGCACGCCGGCTGCCTTCAGCGCATCGTCGATCGACGTGCCGATGCGCCGGACCAGATCCATGCCGGCTGCCTCGAATTCGGCCCGCGTCACGGGCACGTCGAGCGCAAGGCCCGGTTCGATCAGCGCGATGGTTTCGGTGTCCGCGTCGGTCAGCGCGATCTTGGCCCGTTCCACCTCCGCGGCCAGCCGATGGCCGGAGCGGTTCTTGAGCACATGCGCGTAGCGCGCCAGCTTTTCGGGCTCGGCTGCCTCGCGCGTCAGCGTGTGGATGTCGCGGGCGTTTTTCGCCGTGTAGAGCGTATTGATGCGGTGCCACGTCGCCATGTCGTTGAAGTACCAGACCGGCAATTGCCGCTTGCCGTCGAGCGTCGCGGAGCCGAGGCCAAGATGCGGCATGACCCTGGCGATGTTGAACTGCCGGTCGAAATCGGTGCCGCCGACATGGACGCCGGATGTGCTCAGTATATCGTCGCGCCGATCCGATTTGCGCACCCGTTCCGGGGAAAGGCGCAGCACGGAAAAATCGGAGGTGCCGCCGCCGATGTCGACCACCAGCGCCAGTTGCTCCGCGTCGAGCATGCGTTCGTGGGTAAGGGCGGCGGCGACCGGCTCGAACTGGAATTCGACGTGACGAAATCCGACCATGCGGGCTGCCGCCTCAAGCTGCGCCTGCGCTTGCGCGTCGGCTTCGTCGTCCTCGTCGACGAAGCGCACGGGGCGGCCCAATACGACCTGTTCGGGCGCTGCCCCGTGCTCGGATTCAAGGCGTGAGCGAAGATGGCGCAGGAACCGCCCGATGATCGCCTCGAAGCGCAGGCGTTCGCGGCCGATCTGGGTGGTGTCCTTCATCAGGCCGGTGCCGAGGATGGATTTCAGCGCGCGCATGAAGCGCCCTTCGGCCCCGTCCATGTATTCGAACACGGCTGCCCGCCCGAAATAGGTCTTGCCGTCCTCCAGGCTGTAGAACAGCGCCGAGGGAATGGTCAGGTGCTCGCCCTCGAGCGGCACGAGAGCCGGAGCGCCGCCCGGCGCGCACAGGCCGACGGTCGAATTGGTGGTGCCGAAATCGACACCACAAAAATCAATCGGCATAGTGGAAAGCTCGCAAAATGGAGGCCGGCACCGGCAGGCGTGCTCAGCGCTTTTTTGGGGAAAGGCCGTTTAGCGGATCATCGCTGAAAAGGAAAGGCCGCCTGCAGCCCCGTCACCCGCGACGCGGGGCAGTCACACGCCGATCCCCCTTTGCGCCAGCGCCGCGCCGATCTCGTCCAGTATGGCCGGATCGTCGATGGTTGCCGGCATCAGCCATTCTTCCTTGTCGGCGATCTTCTGCATGGTGCCACGCAGGATCTTGCCGGAGCGGGTTTTGGGCAGGCGCTTGATCGTGACCACGGTCTTGAACGCCGAGACGGGGCCGATGCGGTCGCGCACCAGCGTCACGACTTCCTTCTCGATCATGGCCGTGTCGCGGGTGACGCCCGCATTGAGCACGACGAAGCCGAGCGGCACCTGGCCCTTCAACGCGTCGGCAATGCCGATGACCGCACACTCGGCCACGTCGGGATGTGCGGCCAGAACCTCTTCCATGGCGCCCGTGGATAGCCGGTGGCCGGCGACATTGATGATGTCGTCGGTGCGCGCCATGATGAAAAGATAGGTGTCTTCATCGACAATCCCGGCATCGGCGGTTTTGTAGTAGCCGGGGAATTCCTCCAGATAGGCTTGCCGGAAGCGGGCGTCAGCGTTCCACAAAGACGGCAGGCAGCCCGGCGGCAAGGGCAGCTTGATGACGACATTGCCGAGCGTGCCGCGCGGCAGTTCGTGGCCGGCATCGTCGACGACGCGGATGTCGTAGCCCGGCATCGGTACGCCGGGCGAGCCGTATTTGACCGGCAAAAGGCCAAGTCCGACGGGGTTGTGGGTGATCGGCGATCCGGTTTCGGTCTGCCACCAATTGTCGATCACCGGCACATTCAGCTTCTGCTCGGCCCATTTGATGGTTTCGGGGTCGGCGCGCTCGCCGGCCAGGAACAGCGTGCGGAATTTCGACAGGTCGAAGTTGGCGATGAGTTCGCCTTTCGGGTCCTGTCCCTTGATGGCGCGGAACGTGGTCGGCGCGGTGAAGAGTGCTACGACGCCGTGCTGCGAGATCACCCGCCAGAAGGCGCTGGCGTCCGGGGTTCCGACCGGCTTGCCCTCATAGACGATGGTGGTGCAGCCGTGCAGGAGCGGGCCGTAGACGATATAGGAGTGGCCGACCGCCCATCCGATGTCGGAGGCCGACCAGAACACTTCGCCTGGCTTGACGCCGTATTCGTTGTCCATCGACCATTTCAGCGCGACCATGTGGCCGCCATTGTCGTGGATGACGCCCTTGGGCTGACCGGTGGTGCCCGACGTGTAGAGAACATAGAGCGGGTCGGTGGCCAGGACCGGCACGCAGTCCACATTGGCTCCGGCGGCGCGCTCTCGCGCCACGGCGTCGGCGAAGTCGATGTCGTAATTTTCCTTGAGGTCGCAGCGCAACTGGTCGCGCTGCAGGACGATGCAGCGGTCCGGCTTGTGGCGGGCCATTTCGATGGCCCCGTCGAGCAGCGGCTTGTAGGCGATGATGCGGCCCGGCTCCAGTCCGCAGGAAGCCGACACGATGAGCTTGGGCTTGGCGTCGTCGATGCGGGTGGCCAGTTCGCGCGAGGCAAAGCCGCCAAACACCACGGAATGGACCGCGCCCAGCCGCGCGCAGGCCAGCATCGCGAAGATCGCCTCGGCCACCATCGGCATGTAGATGATGACGCGGTCGCCTTTCGTCACGCCGTGGTTTTTCAGCACGCAAGCCAGCGCGACGATCTCGCGCTTCATCTCGGCATAGGTGAACTTCTCGACGACGCCCGTATAGGCGCTGTCGTGGATCAGCGCCGTCTGGTCGGCGCGCCCGCCGGCAACGTGACGGTCGACGGCGTTCCAGCAGGTATTGCAGGCCGCGCCGGGATACCAATGCCCATAGACGCCCGCTTCAGCATCGAACACTTTGTCGACGGGCGTCGACCAGTCTATGCCCTTGGCCGCCTCTGCCCAGAAAGCATCGGGATCGCGTTTCCAGCCTTCGTAAACCTCGTGATAGCGCGAAGCCATGCCTCGTTCCTCTCCGGTAATTTTTCCGTCATTTGTTCTAGCGCCTGGAAGGGTGGCGCGTCCATCGCGCTTTCGACCGGGAATTTTGGGCTGTCCTTTGACAGCAGCGCGGGATGCTGGTCAAAGGCGGCATGACGAAAATTCTCGCGCTTGTCATCCTGGCGATGATGGTCATCCAGTTGATCAAGCCGCTAGGCTGGCCCGGATTGAGGGCGCGACGCGACTTCTGGAAACTGGCGGTGCTGGCGCTGGCCGCGATCTCGCTGACCGCCGTGCTTGGCCACTGGGGCTGAGCCTGCAGAGTCAGGGCGCGTTCTCCAGCGATTCCTGCCACTGACCGAGCGCTGCCAGATGGTTCATGTGGGCGCGGTGCGCAAAGGCTGCCTGGCCGGACGCGACATTCGCAACCTTACCGCTCCATGCTTTTTGCGCCGCCGATTGCAAGGCGCGGCCATAAGAAAAGGTCAGCTTCCACGGCTGCGCGCCAAGCGCGGCGATGGCGTTGAGGTTGGCGGTCGCCTCCACATCGCCTTGGCCGCCGGACAGGAAGGCGATGCCCGGAACGGCGACCGGGACCGTTTCGCGAAACAGCCTTATCGTCTTTTCTGCGATCTCTTCCGCCCCGGCCTGGCTGGCCGATTTCTTGCCGGAAAGGATCATGTTCGGCTTGAGGATGGTGCCTTCGAGCTTCACATGCAGGCCGTAGAGTTCGCTGTAGAGTTTCAGCAGCGCCGCCTTGGAGATTTCGTAGCAGGTGTCGATGGAGTGATCGCCTTCCATCATCACTTCCGGCTCGACGATGGGCACGATGCCGGCTTCCTGGCAAAGTGCTGCATAGCGCGCCAGCGCGTGCATGTTGGAGGCGATGGACGCGCCCGACGGCACCCCGTTGGCGGTGTCGATGTCGATGACCGCGCGCCATTTGGCGAAGCGCGCGCCGAGCTTGTAATACGCGGCGAGGCGCTCGCGCAGGCCATCCAGCCCCTCGGTGACGGTTTCGCCCGGAAAGCCGGCCAGCGGCTTGGCACCGGCATCGACCTTGATGCCGGGGATGGCACCGGTCGCCTGGATGATCTCGATCAGCGGCGTTCCGTCGGCGGCATTCTGGCGGATCGTTTCGTCATAGAGGATGACCGAGGAAATGTACCGGCTCATCGCATCGGGGGTGCGAAACAGCATTTCGCGGTAGTCGCGGCGGCTGTCCGGCGTCGACTCCACGCCAACGGCGTCGAAGCGCTTCTTGATGGTGCCGGAGCTTTCATCCGCAGCCAGAAAGCCTTTGCCGCCGGCCACCATTTTGGCGGCGATGTCTTCGAGGCGTTCGCTCATCGTCCCATTCCTTCCAAACGAGGTTTTCAGTAACCTACCGCCCAAGGAATGGTTGCAGAAGGCCCAAATCGAGCGAACCGCCTCACGATATTGCGTTCCGGGTGCGCCCTATTTCTTCAGGACGTCGACGCCGGGCAGCGGCTTGCCTTCCATCCATTCGAGGAACGCGCCGCCTGCCGTCGAGACATAGGTGAAGTCGTCGGCGACGCCGGCATGGTTCAGCGCTGCGACGGTGTCGCCACCACCGGCGACGGACACGAGTTTTCCGGTCTTGGTGCGCGCGGCGGCGTGCCGGGCGACGGCGATCGTTGCGCGGTCGAACGGCGTGATCTCGAAAGCGCCAAGCGGGCCGTTCCAGACCAGCGTGGCTGCGCGGTCGATCCACTGGTTGATGGTGTCGACGGTCTTGTCGCCGGCATCGAGGATCATGGCGTCGCTCGGGCAGGCTTCGATGGCGATCGTTTCGCTTTTCGCGCCCGCCTTGAACTCCCATGCGACGACTCCGTCCGAAGGCAGCACGATGGCGCAGCCGGCGGTGGCCGCCTCGATCATGATCTGCTTGGCGGTTTTAGCCAGGTCGTGCTCGCACAGCGACTTGCCGACATCGGTGCCGCGCGCGGCGAGAAACGTGTTGGCCATGCCGCCGCCGATGACCAGCGCGTCGACCTTCCTGACAAGGTTCATCAGAAGATCGATCTTGGTCGACACCTTCGCGCCGCCGACAATGGCGACGACGGGCTTGACCGGGCTGCCGAGGCCCTTTTCCAGTGCATCCAGTTCGGCCTGCATGGTGCGCCCGGCGAAGGCCGGCAGAAGATGCGCCAGCCCCTCAGTCGAGGCGTGCGCCCGGTGCGCCGCTGAAAAAGCGTCGTTGACGAAGATGTCGCCGTTTTTGGCCAGCGCCTCGGCAAAGGCCGGATCGTTCTTTTCTTCTCCGGCATGGAAGCGGGTGTTTTCCAGAAGCAGGATGTCGCCATCCTTCATGCGCGTCACGGCATTGGCGGCCTCTTCGCCGATGCAATCGGCGGCAAAGGCGACAGGCTTGCCGATCATGGCGGAAACGGCGTGGGCAATTGGATCCAGCGAGAATTCAGGCGAGGGCTGGCCCTTCGGGCGGCCGAAATGCGCAAGTAGGATGACCTTGCCGCCCTTTTTCGACAGTTCGTCCAGCGTCGGCATGATCCGCTCGATGCGGGTCGTGTCGCTGACCTTGCCGTCCGTGACGGGAACGTTGAGATCGACGCGCACCAGAACGCGCTTGCCGGCAATAGCGCCCATGTCGTCGAGTGTCTTGAAGCTGGCCATGCCGGATTCCTTTTTACAGAAAAGTTTCCGGACATTACCCGGCGTTTAACGCGATGCAAGGCCGCGAAACCGCGCAGCCCGGAAAAACGCCGGCGTCACGCTGCTTGCGGTGCGTCGTCCTCAAGGCTGTCGCCGTGCAGGCCTTCGGGTGGGGCTGGTGCGTCGGGAACCACTTGTGGCACGGATTGAGCGGTGGGCGGCTCGGCCTTTTTCCGCCGGTTTTTGAGATAGGCCCTGACGCGGTCGGCGATTTCGCCGGCGCTGAGGAAGACAGGCACGCGCGCCACGGGGGCGGTCGGCTCGAAGGAAAGGCCGATGCCGGTGATGTGGCCCTTGTCGTCGACGTCGCGCACGATCAACTCGATGGGGCCGATGGGCACGCGGTCGGCATATTCGGCGTGGCCGTCCAGCCGCTCGATGACGAGGGCGGCGACGGTCAGCTTGCGTTCGGCTTCGCTGAGGCCGATGCCGTAGGCCGTCTCCAGTTCGGCGGCGGGGCGGGCCGGATCGACCGCGAATGCGCCGAAGAAATCGGCATCCTCGGGATCGACGACGGCGCGGCTGGCAAACAGCTTGTCGAGCAGGCGCGGATAGCGGTCCGGCACGAAGATATAGACGTTGTCGCCGGCGGCAAGCCGGCCCATGTCCTGGAAGCGCATCGAACGGCCCTCGCGCACTACCAGAGACGGGCGCGCCCAGCGCGGGATGCGTTCGCCGCGTGCGACCGGACTGCCGGCTGCGACCTTGTAGGCAAGGAGTTCGTGGCGGGCGGAGCCCGGCAATTCCAGTTCCACCTTGTCGAGCGGGCCGAGGCGGGCGGGAACGATCAGGCCAAGCCGCCGCGCCAGCGGTCCAACCGTCCAGCCCTGTATGACCAGCGACACCAGCACGACGATGAAGGCGGTGTTGAAGATCAGCCGTCCGTTCTCCAGGCCGCCAAGCAGGGGCGTGATGGCGAGCAGGATGGAAACCGCACCGCGCAGCCCGACCCAGGATATGAAGGCGACTTCGGGCCGGGGTAGGCGGAATGGCATCAGACATAGCCACACCGCAAGCGGCCGGGCAACGAAGATCAGGAACAGGCCTAGCAACACCGCCGGAATGATCAGTCCGGGGAATTGCGACGGGGTGGCGAACAGGCCGAGGACGAGGAACATGATGATCTGCGCCAGCCACGACATGCCGCCTTGAAAGCGTTTCAGCATGGTGACGGCGCGGATGTCGGAATTGCCGGCGACAAGCCCGGCCAGATAGACGGCCAGGAAACCGGAGCCGCCGATTGTTCCGGCAGCGGCAAACACCATCAGCGACAAGGTCAGCACGAAGATCGGCAACAGGCCGTGATCGAGATTGAGCTTGTCGACAAAGCGCACGATCGCCATGCCGCCAAGAATGCCAACAAGTGCGCCCAGCCCCATGTTGAGCAGGAACCCCAGGGCCAGGTCGGCCAGCAGTACCTGGGCTTCGGGATGCGCATTTGCGGCGATTATCTCAACCAAAGTGATGGTAAGAAAAATGGCGATCGGATCGTTGGTGCCGGATTCGACTTCCAGCGTCGAGCGCACCCGTTCGCGCAAATTGATCTCGCCCGCGCGAAGCAGGAAGAACACCGCCGCCGCATCGGTCGAAGCGACAGCCGCGCCCAGCAGGAAGGATTCCAGCCAGGTGAGATCGAGCAGGTAATAGACCGCGACGCCAAACACGCCGGTGGTGACAAGCACGCCGAACGTTGCCAGCGACACGGCGGGCAGGGCAGCCTGCTTCAGCGCCTTAAGCGGCGTGCCGAAGCCGGAATCGAACAGGATGACGGCCAGCGCCAGCGAACCGACGAAATAGGCGATGCGCGGATTGTCGAACTGGATGCCAAGGCCGTCGCCGCCCGATGCCAGGCCGATGCCGAGGAACAGAAGCAAGAGGGGCGCGCCGAAACGGAAGGCGATCAGGCTTGAAAACGCCGCGGCGACCACAAGCCCGGTGCCGACCAGCGTCACCAGATAGATCGCGTGCTCCATGCCCCCGGTTCCCTTGCGCTCGTCTCTTAGTTGAGGCGGGCCTTAATTCTGAATAGGGCAGAGTGCGGCGAAGACATGGCGAAAGGCAAGGTTTTCGGCCTTGATATCGATGATGGGAGCGCTTTTTACGCGACTGGCACAAACAAAAACGCCCGGCGGAAGCCGGGCGTTTTCAAAAAGCGGAAAGACGAAGGATCAGGCGATGGTCTTGCCGAAGGCGACGGCGGTGTCGCTCATGCGGTTCGAGAAGCCCCATTCGTTGTCGTACCAGGACATGACCCGCACCAGATTGCCCTCGACGACCTTGGTCTGGTCGAGCGCGAAGGTTGAAGACGCCGGGTTGTGGTTGAGATCGATCGAAACGAGCGGTTCCTTGGTGTAGGCGAGGATATTCTTGAGCGGGCCGTCTGCCGCCGCGACCAGGGCCGCGTTGACCTCGTCCACGGTGACGTTGCGCTTGGACACGAATTTGAAGTCGATGACCGAGACGTTCGGGGTGGGCACCCGGATCGAAACGCCGTCGAGCTTGCCCTTGAGTTCCGGCAGCACGAGGCCGACCGCCTTGGCGGCGCCGGTCGAGGTCGGGATCATCGACATGGCGGCGGCGCGGGCGCGGTAGAGATCCTTGTGCATGGTATCGAGCGTCGGCTGATCGCCCGTATAGGCGTGTATGGTCGTCATGAAGCCCTTTTCGATGCCGAAGGCATTGTTCAACACCATGGCGACCGGCGCGAGGCAGTTGGTGGTGCAGGAGGCGTTGGAGACGACGATGTGATCCTTGCTGATCTTGTCGTGGTTGACACCGTAGACGACTGTCAGGTCGACGCCATCGCCGGGAGCCGAGACAAGAACGCGCTTGGCGCCGGCGGCAAGATGGGCGGAGGCCTTGTCCTTGGACGTGAAGAGGCCGGTGCATTCCAGCGCGATGTCGACGCCCAGTTCCTTCCACGGCAGTTGGGCCGGGTCGCGCACGGCGCAGACCTTGAACGTCTCGGAGCCGACCGAAATCTGGTCGCCGTTCACGGTCACTTCATGCGGGAAACGGCCATGCACGCTGTCGTAGCGCAGCAGGTGCGCGTTGGTTTCGACCGGGCCGAGATCGTTTACGGCAACGACCTGGATATCCTTGCGGCCCGATTCATGAATGGCGCGCAGGACGTTACGGCCGATACGGCCAAATCCGTTGATGGCAACTCTGACAGTCATTTATTTCTCCTGGGGCGGAAGACGTCCGTCGTTCGGTGCGCGGATGCCGCCATGGCCGCATCCGTCGCGGGTTTTGAAATCGCTGGGCTTCGGCAGTATGCCAAAACCTATTTCTTGTGCAGCCGCTTTTCGGCTGCCTCGGCAGCATGCTCGGCGGTGATGCCGAAATGCGGGTAGAGTTGCTCGATGGTGCCGGACGCACCGAAGCCGGTCATGCCGATGAAGATGCCATCCGCGCCGATGAACTGGTCCCAGCCCTGGCGGATGCCGGCTTCGATGGCGATTTTGATGCCGGCATTGCCGATGGTCTTGGCGCGGTAGGCATCGCTCTGCTTGTCGAACAGTTCGAAGCAGGGCACCGAGACGACGCGGGTCGGGTGGCCGTGACCCTGCAGCAATTTGCGGGCGTCAAGCGCGATCTCGACCTCGGAGCCGGAAGCGAAGATGGTCACGGCAGCGTCGCCGCCTTCGGCCGCCGCCATCTCGTAGGCACCCTTGGCACAGAGGTTTTCCGAAACGAACTCGGTACGCAGCGCCGGCAGGTTCTGGCGGGTAAGCGCCAGCGTCGACGGCGTCTTTTCAGTTTCGAGGGCTACCTGCCAGCATTCGGCGGTTTCCATCGCGTCGGCAGGGCGGAACACATTGTGGTTGGGAATGGCGCGAAGGGCGGCCATGTGCTCGACTGGCTGATGGGTCGGGCCGTCTTCGCCAAGGCCGATGGAATCGTGCGTCATGACGAAGATCGAGCGGATGCCCATCAGCGAAGCCAGCCGCATGGCAGGCCGCGCATAGTCGGAGAAGCACAGGAACGTGCCGCCATAGGCAATGATGCCGCCATGCAGGGTCAGGCCGTTCATCGCCGCCGCCATGCCGTGCTCGCGAATGCCGTAATGGACATAGCGCTGGCCGTAGTCGAGCGGCGTGATGTTCTTGGTCTGGCTGGTCTTGGTGTTGTTGGAGCCGGTGAGGTCGGCCGAGCCGCCGATGGTTTCCGGCACCGCGCCGTTGATGACCTCCAGCGCCATTTCCGACGATTTGCGGGTGGCGACCTTGGGCTTGTCGGCTGCCAGCTTCTTCTTGTAATCGGCGATGACCGCATCGAAGTTCTGCGGCAGCTTGCCGCTCATGCGGCGTTCGAATTCGGCGCGCTTGGCAGGCTCAGCCTTGGCAAGGCGGCCCTCCCAGTCTGTGCGTGCCTTGACACCCGCCTTGCCGGCGGTGCGCCATGCTTCGAGAATATCGGCGGGGATTTCGAAAGGTTTCGAGTCCCAGTTGAAGAACTTGCGCGCGCCGGCGATTTCGTCGGCGCCGAGAGGCGAGCCATGCGCCTTGTTGGTGCCTGCCTTGGTCGGAGCGCCAAAGCCGATGGTCGTCTTGCAGGCAATCAGCGTCGGCTTGTCGGAATGGCGCGCCGTTTCGATGGCGTAGGCGATCGCCTCTGGATCGAGCCCGTCGACATGCATGGCGTTCCACCCGGAAGCCTGGAAGCGGGCAACCTGGTCGGTATTGTCGGACATCGATACGGAACCGTCGATGGTGATGTCGTTATTGTCCCAGATGAGGATCAACTTGTTCAGCTTGAGATGGCCCGCCAGCGTGAGGGCTTCCTGGCTGATGCCTTCCATCAGGCAGCCGTCGCCGCAGAGCACGTAGGTGTGATGATCGACAAGGTCGTTGCCGAATGCCGCGTTCATGATGCGCTCGCCAAGGGCGAAACCCACCGAATTGGCGACGCCTTGGCCGAGCGGTCCGGTGGTCGTCTCGATGCCAGCGGCATGGCCGTATTCGGGGTGGCCGGCCGTGCGGGAGCCCAACTGGCGGAATTTCTTGATCTGGTCGAGGGTGATGTCTTCGTACCCGGTGAGATACAGCAGCGAATAAAGCAGCATCGAACCGTGGCCGGCCGACAGGATGAAGCGGTCGCGGTCCGGCCAGTGCGGGTTCTTGGGATCGTATTTCAGGAAGCGGGTAAAGAGCACCGTTGCGACGTCGGCGCAGCCCATCGGCAGGCCCGGATGCCCCGAATTGGCTTTCTCGACGGCATCCATGGACAGGAAGCGGATCGCGTTGGCCATACGATCATGTTGTTCGCGCGAAACCATGGGACCTCCGGGATAATTTCGATTGGGGAAAGGTGAGACGACACATAGCAGGACAGACGCTTTAGTCAACAAAACCTAAATCGATTTAGGTCGCTTCTGGCGCAACAATTGCGATACAATCCGCCGGAAACCCTCGTTACCGGGGGACAGGCGACAGAGCTTTGTTGACGCATGCTTCACACGCCGCCTAATGTTTCGAGAGTAACGCGTTCTGAATGTGAACGATTCGGTGATGGGCAGGTGACGGGACAAATGCCATGACCGGTGAAACGACGCTCAAGGAAGTCATTGCCAGGCTTGGTAAAGCGATTGACGGGCTGGAGGATGCCGTCGTGGCCCGGCTCGAAAACGAGCGCGACTATTCCGAGGCTGAAGCCGAAGTGCAGCGCATGAATGCAGACCGTTCGCGGCTGGCGCAGGAACTCGACAATTCCGAAGCGCGGGCGGAGCGGCTGGAAGATGCCAACAAGGAAGTCTCGCGCCGGCTGGTGACCGCGATGGAAACCATCCGCGCAGTTCTGGACAGGTAGGCGAGGACATGGCGCAAGTCACGGTTTCCATCGACGGCAAGCAATACCGGATGGCCTGCGACGAGGGGCAGGAAGAGCATCTGACCGATCTGGCGCTGCGCTTCGATCGCTATGTCTCGCATCTGAAGGATTCCTTCGGCGAGATCGGCGACCAGCGGCTCACCGTCATGGCCGGCATCATGGTGATGGATGAATTGTCGGAATTGCAAAAGCGCGTGAAGGGCATGGAAAGCGAAGTGCAGACGCTGCGCAAGACGCGTGACGAGGCGCTGACCAAGGCTGACAAGAACGACGCGGCGCTGACCGGCGCGCTTGGCGCGCTCGCCTTGCGCATGGAAGGCTTGGCAGAGACACTGACGGTCAGGAAGGCCTGATCTGCCCCTTGCGGTTGATCGGAGGCCGGCTCGTCCTAACCACAGCAAGGGTAGTTCATACTAGTCCGCTCCATCGGGTGAGAAATTTATTCTCAATAATCCGTATGCTTGGTGCGGCCGGATTTTGAGCACCGTTGTATTGGTGCTAAAACATGGGACCGCATAGCGGCAGCCCAATTTCAGTAACAGCATAGGTAGGAAACGCCATGAGCCTTCGTATTAACGATACGGCACCCGATTTTACCGCCGAGACGACGCAGGGCACCATCCATTTCTATGATTGGATCGGTGACGGTTACGCAGTCTTGTTCTCGCACCCCAAGGATTTCACCCCGATCTGCACGACCGAGCTTGGCACGATGGCCGGGTTGGATGGCGAATTCAAGAAGCGCAACGCCAAGATCATCGGCATTTCGGTCGATCCGGTCGAAAGCCATAACCGCTGGAAGGACGACATCAAGACGGCGACCGGCCATACCGTCAACTATCCTATGATCGGCGACGGCGAACTCAAGGTGGCCAAGCTCTATGACATGCTTCCCGCCGCCGCCGGCGACAGTTCGGAAGGCCGCACGCCTGCCGACAACCAGACGGTGCGCTCGGTGTTCGTCATCGGCCCGGACAGGAAGATCAAGCTGATCCTCACCTATCCGATGTCGACCGGCCGCAATTTCCAGGAAATCCTGCGCGCCATCGATTCCATCCAGCTTACCGCCAAGCATTCCGTATCGACACCGGCGGACTGGAAGCCGGGCGACGACGTCATCATCGGCGGCGGCATTTCGGACGAGGAAGCGACCAAGCGGTTCGGTTCGTTCGAAACCATCCTGCCCTATATGCGCAAGACCAAGCAGCCCTCTGCCTGATTTTCCGTTTTTCCGCCTATGCGCCGGTGCAGTGCTTGACTGTGCCGGCTGTGCGGATAACCATACCTCCATTCCCTACCGGTAGAGAAAATTATTCCTGCGCCGACAGGAGTGGAGGTTGGATTGAGCGCATCGTCTGCCAGGCCGCAGGTAACCGGCTTTTACGACAAGCCGACCGGGTCGATCCAGTATGTGGTCGCGGACAAGGCGACTGGGCGATGCGCCATCATAGACCCGGTGCTGGACTTCGACGAGAAATCCGGCGCGACGGCCACGACCAATGCCGATGCTTTACTTGATTTCGTGGACCAGAACGGACTGAGCGTCGACTGGATACTCGACACCCACCCGCACGCCGATCATTTTTCCGCCGCGCATTATCTGGCCAGGAAGACCGGCGCGCCGACCGCCATCGGCGCGAACATCGCGGAAGTCCAGAAGCTCTGGAAGGCCATCTACAACTGGCCGGATTTTGCCGCCGACGGCTCGCAATGGGACAGGCTTTTCGCCGCCGGCGAGACATTTTCCATCGGGACCATTCCGGTAAAGGTGTTGTTTTCGCCGGGGCACACGCTTGCCTCGATCAGCTACGTGATCGGCGATGCCGCCTTCATCCACGACACCATCTTCATGCCGGACAGCGGCACGGCGCGCGCGGATTTCCCCGGCGGAAGCGCCGAGCGGCTGTGGCATTCGATCCAGGAGATCATGGCGCTGCCGGACGATACGCGGCTGTTTACCGGGCACGACTACATGCCGGGAGACCGCGATCCGGTGTGGGAGAGCACGGTCGCCGAGCAGCGGGCGACGAACAGCCATCTGTCCAGATGCAAGACGCAGGCGGAGTTTGTCGCGCTGCGCGAGGCGAGGGACAAGACGCTGCCGATGCCGCGCCTGATCCTGCATGCCTTGCAAATCAACATCAATGGCGGGCGTTTGCCTGAAGCGGAAGCCAACGGCCAGCGCTATCTGAAATTTCCGCTGAACGCGTTTTGAGGGGTGGCAGCAGATGCTCGGGACAAGCCCAAGCATGACGGCGGTGGAAGCGGCGATACTTTGTTGAAAAAAGCGGCGCCGGATTTCTCCGGCGCCGCTTTTCGTTTCCGTATACTCGGTCCTATAGCAGGGCCGCTTAAGCCGCCGGCTGCACCTCGATGGTGCGAAGCGACTGAGCCTGCCGCTTGGCCGCGGCCTTGACGGCGTCCTGCACCTTTTCGAAGGCGCGCACCTCGATCTGGCGCACGCGCTCGCGGGAAATGTCGAACTCTCCCGACAATTCCTCCAGCGTCAAAGGCTCTTCGGACAGGCGACGTGCCTCGAAGATGCGCTTTTCGCGCTCGTTCAGCACGGCCAGCGCACCGGTAAGCATGCCGCGCCGGTTTTCCAGCTCGTCCTGCTCGATCAGCGTCTGTTCCTGGCTCTGGTGGTCGTCGACCAGCCAGTCCTGCCATTCGCCGGACTCGCCCTCGCTGGCGCGGATCGGCGCGTTCAGCGAAGCGTCGCCCGACAGGCGGCGGTTCATCGACACGACTTCCGCTTCGGAAACGTTCAGCCGCGTCGCGATCTCGGTGATGTGCTCCGGCTTGAGGTCGCCGTCATCCAGCGCCTGAATCTTGCCCTTCACCTTCCTGAGGTTGAAGAACAGCCGCTTCTGGTTGGCGGTCGTGCCCATCTTGACCAGGCTCCACGAGCGCAGGATATATTCCTGGATCGACGCCTTGATCCACCACATGGCGTAGGTCGCCAGGCGGAAGCCGCGCTCCGGCTCGAATTTCTTGACGGCCTGCATCAGGCCGACATTGCCTTCCGAGATCACCTCGCCGATTGGCAAGCCGTAGCCGCGATAGCCCATGGCGATCTTGGCGACGAGCCGAAGGTGGCTGGTGACGAGCTTGTGCGCGGCAGAGGTATCTTCATGCTCGGCGTAACGCTTGGCGAGCATGTATTCTTCCTGCGGCTGAAGCATCGGAAAACGGCGGATTTCTTCCAGGTAGCGGCTGAGGCCGCCTTCACCGGAAACGACGCTGGGTAGTGACTGGGCCATGATAGCGCCCTCCTCATCTCTTAGAGAACTGCCCCCAAAACGCGGCGGGCATATGACACGGACGCCAAAAAGGCGCATCCGCAACAATCGCTTTATACAGGAACAAAACCAGAAAAGACAGCTTTTGTTCAACTCGAAACAGACTGTCACGCCAAAGTGAACAATACCAGTCAGGTTTTATGCGGATCGATTCAGGATTCTTGATGGTGGGTCAGAGTTGGCGAAACCCGTCCACCATCTCCTGCATGTCAGACGGAAGCGGGGCCTCGAAGCGCATCGATATGTGGGTGGTCGGGTGGCGGAATGCAAGAAGGCGGGCATGCAATGCCTGCCGCGGGAAGGCCGCCACCGTTTCGCGCAAAGCTTCCGGAAGCCGGTTGGCCTTGGTGCTGAAGGCGCGGCCATAATCCTTGTCACCGACGAGCGGGTGGCCGATATGGGCCATGTGGACGCGGATCTGGTGCGTGCGCCCGGTTTCCAGCCGGCACTCGACCAGGCTTGCCGTGGTGAACGCCTTCTGGGCTTCGCCGAAGCGTTCCTCGATCGTGTAGTGGGTGATGGCGTGACGGGCATCTGCGCGGCCCTCCGGCACTACGGCGCGGCGCACGCGGTCGGCGGCGCGGCCCAGCGGTGCGTCGATCGTTCCCTTCACCCTTGGTGGGATGCCCCAGACGAGTGCCGCATAGGCGCGCTCGAGATCGCCGGTCAGGCCGTGGTCGGCGAAGGCTTCCGACAGGGCCTTGTGGGCGCGGTCGGTCTTGGCCGCGACCATGACGCCGGTTGTATCCTTGTCCAGCCGATGGACGATGCCGGGCCGGCGCACGCCGCCGATGCCGGAAAGGCTTGTCCCGCAATGGTGGATGAGCGCATTGACCAGCGTGCCGGTCCAGTTGCCGGCACCGGGGTGAACCACCAGCCCGGCCTGCTTGTCGATGACGATCAGTTCGTCGTCTTCGTAAAGGACGGCGAGCGGTATGGCCTCGCCCTGCGGTTCGGCCGGCTCCGGTTCGGGCATGAGCACCGACACGCGCTCGCCCGCCGCCATCTTGCGCTTGGCTTCGCTGACCGGCTTGTCTTCGATGCTCACCGCTCCCTGCTTGATGAGCATCTGCACCCGGTTGCGCGACATGTCGGGGCCTAGCTGGCTTGCCAGCCATTGATCGAGTCGCTGGCCGGCCGCATCGGCATCGGCGACCACAACAACCGCCGCGATTACCGCCGCCGGGGCCGAAGCATCGTCGTCCTCTATCATTTCATCGGCCTGTTCGCTAAGAGCGCTCATTGATAACCGTTCCGGAATTTTTGCCATGACCCGGCCCCATGCCGACGAAGACAAACTTGCGCCTGAGGCCGCCGCTGCCGGAAAAGGCGCGGAAAAGCCGCTCGACCCGCATGTCGAGAATGTGCGCAGGAAGCTGATCCGCTTCATGGGCGTCAATCTGAGCCTGCTGTTCCTTGCCCTTATGGTGGTGATCGTCGCCCTTGTCTACAAATCGCGCGGAACAAAGGAGTCGGCTCCGGCGACCTTGAGTGAAATCCAGGTGCCGGCCGGCGAACAACTCACCGGCGATATCGTGTTGCCGGTAGGCGCGGCAGTGGTGTCGCAATCGATTTCGGGCAACCGCCTGTCGATTCAGGCGGAGCTTGTCGACGGTTCTCGCGTCATCTTCATCTACGATGTCACGGAACGCCGGATGATCGGCCATTTTGCCATCCGCAACAAATAATTCTTGGCGGCCGGCGACGCCCGTTTCGGGCTTGGCATTTATGCGGCCGAGGTCGGTTGCTTTTTGCGAAGCGGCAGCCTATATCGCCGGTTCTTGAACGCGCCCATCGTCTAGCGGTCAGGACACCGCCCTCTCACGGCGGGAACAGGGGTTCGATTCCCCTTGGGCGTACCAAGGTTCATTACTCAGTTTATATTCTTCCGAGAATCGTCTGATAGCGATCGAATAAGCTGTTCTGACCGCGTGAGTGAGGCTCGTTTCCGCCCGCCGTCATCTCGCCAAACCACCGGTAAAAAAGGTAGCTGAGGCAGGCGTAAGCGCACGAAAAAGCCCGCGCACCCATCAGGATGCGTGGGCTGGGTAATCGCAAAAACTGCGCATAGGATCATGGCGGCGCCTTGCGTCTGGCCGCCGTTGAAGGCATCACATCCTCATGACGCGGAGTGATAGCGAGACAGCGACCATCGAGTTCGACGTGAAATCCGTTACAGAATTCGTCCGCAGATGCAGGCGCGGAACTTGGCTGGTATTTTTAGCCCTCGCGCTCCTGACAGTCTCGTTTCCCTCGGCGGCCGGGCTGACTATCGACAGGTCGCCAGCGGTAACATCGAGGCCGATCAATAACCTGGCGATCCTTCGTCAGGATATTTCATACAATCTGACCCTCGACAGTCGTTCCATGCCCGGGTGGTCGCGCGCTGCAGAGCGTAGCGGGCCGGTCCAAGCGTCCGGCGGGTACGGCATTGTTTCTGCCGAGGTTCGGATGGCCACCTCGCGGCCGCACCCGATCATTCCACGCTTCGTCCATGACGCAGTCGATCTGCCCCGGCTCCGCCACTTCGACGCGCAGGCTCCGCCGCTGCGCCCGTAATTGCCGCAATCGGCACTTTCCAAAAATCGAACCAACTGCACAGGCCGCCGCCTCAAAAGAGGACGGCGCATCTGCTGCATGGAAAATAGTCATGGCTTCCTAAAGCCGTAAAGCTGGGGTGACCCAATGAAAGACCACCACGACGAATACATCTACACGCGCGATCACAGGACGCCGCAGGAGGTGAGAGCAGCCCGACGAGAAGCAGCGTTCGGATGGTTGGCGCTGATCATCTTCACGACCGCTGTATTCACGGCAGCCGATATTTTGCTGGTAGGTTGCACAAGCCTGATGGCCACTGCTTTTGGGTGGGAATGCAAAGCGGCCTTCGGAGGCTGAGGCGCAAACGAAAAATGCCCGCTCCGGCGAACCGGAGCGGGCGATCGTATTGCCGGCGTCGGGGACAGAAGGTGAGGCCGGGTTGCCCGCTTGTAAACAGCGGGGGAAGACGGTTAGAGCGCAAGGAGAAATGGATCAGCGGACAATCGTGGCTATTCGCACAGGACCCGGACGCGTTTGCCGGTGGGCGTCGCGGCTTCACAGGCCAGTTGCGGCCGCGCCGCTGCGGAAGCCGGGACCTGGTGAACGTTCCGTTTGTTTCGGCTTTTTCCGGGTCTTTTCACGCTGCTTCGTATGTGCCGAGCCGTGATGCCGGGGGCAATCGGGAAAGGTTCCGGCGCGGCGGCCACGATGTTCGGCGCTGTCACGGCCGGCTTGATGTGACCGGGGTGGCGGAGGTCGAAAGGCCCGAAATCCATCCGGCGGGCATCGAGCGCCGGCGGGATGACGACCGTACCGTCGTCGGTTCGCGAGCAGCCGGCGACGGCTGCGACCAGAAAGACGACCAGCGACATATATCTAGGCACTCGCGGTCTCCGGCTCCATCTTGGCACATTCATGGTGTGATGCATTCTTTCGTCACTACGATCTAACGCCTTGCGCCCCCGTCCGGTTGCTTCCCCGGCGTTAAGGTTAGCGGAACGTTAAGCCTTCTTGGGCACATTTGCACGGCGGATTGCGGGGGCATCCGAGAGCATGCAATGGCCCGGATGGGAATAGGGTGTGGTTGGACCAGTAGAAACCGATATGGCTAGTCCGGAGCGGGGAGCCAGCCAAGCAGAAATGTCGACGCACGAGAAAGCAGCCGGCGGGTTATCTGCCGGCGAATTGCAGACATTGCTCGAATTCGGCTCCGACTGGCTTTGGGAAACCGATGCCGAACTGCGGTTCTCCTGGCTTTCCGACGGTTTCGCGGCCGCTACCGGCACCAATCCGGCGAAGGTCCTCGGGCGGTTCCGGTTCGATTTTCTCAAGCATATGTCGAGCGGCAGCGAAGCTGCCATTGCACATCTGAAGGATTTGCAGGAGCGCAGGACGTTCCGCGATTTCGTTTACGAACTGAACGATAGCGATGAGAATTGCCGCTGGATTTCCACCTCGGGCTTCCCCCGCTTTGATTCGGCCGGGAATTTCATGGGCTACCGTGGCGTCGGCCGCAATGTAACGGGCATTGCCGGATCGCTCAAAAGACTGGAAGACGCCGATCCTTCCGCACCTACGGCACATTCCCGGCAGATAGAAGCGGAACTGGTCACGGCGGCCGAGCGCAGCCGGCTGGACGCCACTGTCGCCCGCTACCATCTGCCCTATTCGAGCTTCGAGCGGTTGAACCCCGATGGCCGGTGGTATCAGGTTTACGATATGCGCACCGATGACGGCACGTATATCGGCGTGCGCGTCGACATCACCGAACTCAAGAACCGCGAGACGGCGCTGCGCGATTCGATGCACCAGATCGACCTGTTCAGACATATCATGGACGAACTGCCGGTCGCGGCCTTCACCAAGGCGGACGACCTTACCATCGAGTTTGTCAACAAGGCGTGGTGCGCCATAACCGGCATATCGAAGGAAGAAGCGGTCGGGCGCACCGACCGCGAACTGTTCGGCACCGAAGAGGGAGCCAATTACAGCCTTGACGACACCGGGGTCGGCACCACCGGCGACATGGTCGAGGTGGAAGAACCCGTAACCCATCGCGACGGCACGATCCGGCAGGTCATGACGCGCAAGAGCCGTCTTGTGGCAACGGACGGTTCCGTGCATCTGGTCGGCTCCAGCACCGACATAACCGAGGTCAAGGCGCGCGAGCTGGCCCTTGAGGAAAGCATGCGCGAGAACGAGGTGTTCCGCACCCTCATCGATAACGTCCCGGTGTCGATCTACGCCAAGCGGTCGGATCTGCGCATATTTTACGTCAACAAGGGCTGGTGCGACCTTACCGGCTTCAGCAAGGCGGAAGCGGCCGGCAAGACCGACGTCGAAATCTTTGGAGCCGATGGCGAGGCCTTCGTGCAAAGCGATCTTGCGGTGCTGCGCACCGGCACGACGCAGGAGATCGAAGAAGCGGTAAAATTGACGGATGGCGGCATGCGTCATCAGTTCGCCCGCAAGAGCGCGATGATCGCCTCCGATGGCTCGCTTTATCTGATCGGCTCGACCACCGACATTACCGACCTGAAGCAGCGGGAAGCGGAATTGCAGGAAGCCCGGCAGCGGGCGGTGCTGGCCGACCGCGCCAAGTCGGAATTCCTGGCCAATATGAGCCACGAGATACGCACGCCGATGAACGGTGTGCTCGGCATGGCCGAATTGCTGGCGAAATCCGAACTGAACCCGAAGCAGAAGACCTTCACCGACATCATCGTCAAGTCGGGCAACGCGCTGCTCACCATCATCAACGATATTCTCGACTTCTCCAAGATCGACGCGGGCCAGCTTGTGCTCGATCCGGCGCCGTTCAGGCTGAGCGAAGCGATCGAGGATGTGGCGACGCTTGTATCGACCCGCGCCAAGGAAAAGGATCTGGAACTGATCGTCCGGATCGAGCCGGGCCTCGACGGCCTGTTCGTGGGCGATGTGGGGCGCATCCGGCAAATCGTGACCAACCTGGTCGGCAACGCGGTCAAGTTCACCGATGACGGTCATGTCCTGGTGGATGTCACCGGCGAGCGGGCTGTCGATGGCACCCGCCTGCATGTTTCCGTCACCGACACGGGAATCGGCATTCCGGAAGAGAAACGTCGGCTGGTTTTCGAAAAGTTCAGCCAGGTCGACGCCTCTTCGACGCGGCGGCACGAGGGAACCGGCCTCGGCCTTGCCATCACCTCCCGGCTCGTCGAACTGATGGGTGGCGACATCGGCGTGGAAAGCGCGGAGGGCAGGGGGTCTACATTCTGGTTTGCCGTGACGCTGCCCAGTGCGGAGCAGTCGTCGCGCAATCGCATCACGCCTTCCGACGTGACGGGCGCGCGCGTGCTGATCGTCGACGACAACGCCGTAAACCGGTCGATCCTGACCGAGCAGATGGCATCGTGGCGTTTCGATTCCTGCGCGGCGTCGAGCGGCGCGGAGGGGCTGAAAGTGCTGGTTGCGGCGGCAGCCTACGGCGTTCCGGTGGATTGCGTGGTGCTCGACTACCAGATGCCGGGCATGAGCGGCGAGGAAATGGCCCGTATCGTGCGCAACACCGACGGTCTTGCGCATACGCCGATCGTCATGCTGACTTCGGTCGATCACTCGCTCGCCAGCGCGGAGTGCCTTGACCTCGGCATCGACGCCTATCTGGTCAAGCCGGTGCGCTCCTCGGCGCTGCTCGAAGCCCTGGTTGGCGCCATTCAATGGCACCGCAGCGAGTCGGCACCGGAAGAGGCGGCGACCGCAGGCCTTGATGAGCCGCAGCAGGATGATCCCCGAGAGCAACCGGCCGGCGAGCAGCCGCAACAGGCGTCTTCACACGGGCAGCCTGTCTATCTGGGCGCTGCGGCCACTGAGGCAGGGCATCAGGTCGATATTCTGGTCGCCGAGGACAATGAGGTGAATCAACTCGTTTTCACCCAGATACTGGGCGAAACGGGTTTAAGCTTCGAGATCGTGGCCAATGGCCGGCTGGCGCTCGAGGCGTATGATCGGCTGAAGCCGCAGATGATCCTGATGGACGTTTCCATGCCTGAAATGAACGGCCACGAGGCGACGCTCGAAATCCGACGCGCCGAGGAAGGAACCGGCCGGCATGTCCCCATCGTCGGGGTGACGGCGCATGCCCTGAAGGGCGACCGCGAGCGGTGCATTGAGGCCGGCATGGACGATTACCTTTCCAAACCGATCAGCCCCAAGGCACTTCTTGCCAAGGTTCAGCGCTGGTTGGGGAGGGACAGCGAAGGCGAGCGGGTAAGCGCCGGCGGCTAGGATACGCCATTGGAAACGAGGGCGGTGCAGCGTTACGGCATCGTCACGAACCTGTCATGCGACTGTTATAAATCACGGCTATTGCCTCCCCGACGCCAGAAACGAACGGCGCCGAGAGACCATATTCCGAACAGGAGCAGGCCCGATGAGACATTTCCTCCGCTCTGCCGCCGTTGCCGTTGCAATGGCCACAGCATCCACGCTCACCCTTTCCGCAGCATACGCCGCCGACATTTCCGGCGCTGGCGCGACCTTCCCCTATCCGATCTATGCAAAGTGGGCGGACGCCTACAAGAAGGAGACCAATATCGGTCTCAACTACCAGTCGATCGGCTCCGGCGGCGGCATCAAGCAGATCAAGGCCAAGACCGTGACCTTCGGCGCTTCCGATGCGCCGATGAAGGGCGAAGACCTGGACGCCATCGGCCTCGCGCAGTTCCCGATGGTGATGGGCGGCATCGTGCCGGTCGTCAATCTCGAAGGCATCAAGCCGGGCGAGTTGGTTCTCGACGGCCAGACGCTGGCTGACATCTTCCAGGGCAAGATCACCAACTGGGACGACGCTGCGATCAAGAAGCTGAACCCCGACGCCAAGCTGCCTTCGCAGGCCATCGCCGTCGTTCACCGCTCCGACGGTTCGGGCACCACCTTCAACTTCGCCACCTACCTGGCCGACGTCAGCGCCGACTGGAAGGAAAATGTCGGCGTTGCCACAGCGCTGGAATGGCCGGTCGGCATCGGCGCGAAAGGCAATGAAGGCGTCGCCAACAACGTTGCCCAGACCGGCGGCGCGATCGGTTATGTCGAATATGCCTACGCCAAGCAGAACAAGCTGAGCCATGCCGACATGATCAACAAGGACGGCAAGACGGTCGAGCCGACGGCCGCCGCGTTTTCGGCCGCCGCCGCCAACGCCGACTGGTCCTCGCAGCCGGGTTATGGCGTCATCCTCTCCAACCAGCCGGGCGCCGAATCCTGGCCGATGACCGCCGCGACCTGGATCCTCGTCTACAAGCAGCCCGAAGACGTGACCGCCACCGCAGAGGCGCTCAAGTTCTTCGCCTGGTCCTACGACAAGGGCGACGAGATGGCCGGTGAACTCGACTACGTTCCGATGCCTGACAGTGTCGTCAAAAGCGTCGAGGACATGTGGGCCAAGGATATCGTCGGCAGCGACGGCAAGCCGCTTTATTCGGCCATGTAAAGTCCGTTTCGGGAGGGCGCTTTCCAGCGCCTTCCCGCTTCATCCGAATGCGAGCACGATCCATGACCATTTTTGCCGAACCAATGCCACGTTCGGACGCGCTGCTGGCCAGGGCCGCCACGGTGCGGCGCTTCGCACTCACCGATTCAATTTTTCGCGGCATGACCCGCGCAGCCGCCATCCTCGTCCTGCTCATTCTGGGCGGCGTCGGGGTTTCGCTGTTTGTCGGCGCGTGGCCGGCGCTTGCGACGTTCGGCGCATCTTTCCTCGTTACCGAATCCTGGAACCCCGTCACCGAGAAATTCGGGGCGCTCGCGCCGATCTACGGCACCATCGTGACGGCGGCGATCGCCATCCTGATCTCGGTGCCGATCGGCATCGGCATCGCCATCTTCCTCACTGAACTGTGCCCGCGCGTGCTGCGCCGCCCGATCGGCATCGCCGTCGAACTGCTGGCCGGCATCCCCTCGATCATCTACGGCATCTGGGGCCTGTTCATCTTCGCGCCGTTTCTGCAAAGGACGGTGCAGCCTTTCTTCATCGACCTCTTTAAAGACGTGCCGGTCCTTTCGAGCCTGTTTGCCGGGCCGCCCTACGGCATCGGCCTCTTAACTTCGGCGCTGATCCTGGCCATTATGGTGCTGCCCTTCATCACCTCGATCACCAAGGATGTGTTCGACACAGTACCGGCGGTGCTGAAGGAATCCGCCTATGGCATCGGCTGCACCACCTGGGAGGTGACGCGCCGCGTCGTCATCCCCTATACGCGCGTCGGCATCATGGGCGGCGTCATGCTCGGCCTTGGCCGCGCGCTCGGCGAAACCATGGCCGTGACCTTCGTCATCGGCAATGCGCACCGCATCAGCGCCTCGATATTCGCGCCCGGCACGACGATTTCAGCGACCATCGCCAATGAATTCACCGAGGCCGACGGTGAGCTTTACACATCCTCGCTGGTGGCGCTCGGCCTGATCCTGTTCGTCATCACCTTCATCATCCTTGCCGCCGCGCGCTTCATGCTGATGCGGATCGAACGGCGCGCCGGAGCCTGACCGATGGCTGCATCCCCCCTGCTTCACCGCCGCCGCAAGATGGTCAATTCCGTGATGATGACGCTGTGCGTGATTGCTGCCGGCATCGGTCTTGCCTGGCTGGCGCTTATCCTCGGCGCGCTCGTCTACAAGGGCACCGCCGGGCTTTCGTTCTCCGTGTTCACGGAGATGACGCCGCCGCCGGGCGATGCCGGCGGCCTCGCCAACGCGATATTCGGCTCCGTGATCATGACAGCCTTCGCCGTGTTCGTCGGCACGCCCATCGGCATTCTTGCCGGAACCTACATGGCCGAATACGGGCGCTTTTCGAAGCTGACGACGGTGGTGCGCTTCATCAATGACATCCTCCTGTCGGCACCGTCGATCATCATCGGCCTGTTCGTCTATGAACTGATGGTGCGGCCGATGGGGCATTTTTCGGCGCTTGCAGGTGCTGTGGCGCTGGCCATCCTGGTTATCCCGGTGGTCGTTCGCACCACCGAGGACATGCTCAACCTGGTGCCGAATTCGCTGCGCGAGGCCGGTGCCGCCATCGGTGCGCCGCGCTGGATCGTCATCCGCTCGGTCGGCTACCGCGCCGCCATGTCGGGCATCGTCACCGGCATATTGCTGGCGATTGCCCGCATAACGGGCGAAACCGCACCGCTTTTGTTCACCGCGCTCAACAACCAGTTCTGGTCGAGCAATCTCAATGCGCCGATGGCCAGCCTGCCGGTTACCATCTTCCAGTTCGCGCTCAGCCCCTATGAGGAATGGCAGCAACTGGCATGGACCGGCGCTCTCATCATTACGCTCGCGGTTCTGGTTTTGAGCATCGTTGCCAGAAGCCTCACCGGACGCAGGACCTAGAAAGATGGTACAGATGTTGGCCCCTGAAATGACCATGATCGAAAACGTCGCCGAGAAAGCCGGGAAGACGAAGATCGAGGTGAAGAACCTCAACTTCTACTACGGCCAGTCGAAGGCGCTGAAGGACATCAGCCTGTCGCTGCCGGAGCGCAGCGTCACCGCCTTCATCGGCCCGTCGGGTTGCGGAAAGTCGACGCTGTTGCGGGTGTTCAACCGCATCTACGAGCTTTATCCCCGGCAGCACGCCGAGGGACAGGTTCTGCTCGACGGCCAGAACGTGCTCGACCGCTCGCACGATCTCAATTTGCTGCGCACCAAGATCGGCATGGTGTTCCAGAAGCCGACGCCCTTTCCGATGTCGATCTACGAGAACATCGCTTTCGGCATAAGGCTCTACGAAAAGCTTTCCAGGAGCGAGATGGATGGCCGCGTCGAGCAGGCGCTGAAACGCTCGGCCTTGTGGAACGAGGTCAAGGACAAGCTCAATGCCAGCGGTCTCAGCCTTTCCGGCGGCCAGCAGCAGCGCCTGTGCATCGCGCGCACCGTCGCGGTGAAGCCGGAGGTGATCCTGCTTGACGAGCCGGCTTCGGCGCTCGATCCGCTGTCGACCGCCAAGATCGAGGAACTGATCGACGAATTGCAGGCCGACTACACCATCGTCATCGTCACCCACAACATGCAGCAGGCCGCCCGCGTCTCGAAGCAGACGGCTTTCATGTATCTCGGCGAACTGATTGAGTTCGACAAGACCGAGAAGATTTTCACCTCGCCAAGCGAGAAGCGCACGCAAGACTATATCACCGGCCGTTTCGGCTGAGCGCGCGTTCCAGACACCGATACGAGGACCAGCATTATGAGCGAACATACCGTCACGGCCTTTGACCAGGAACTGCGGCAGGTCAGCCGGCTCATCCGCGACATGGGCGAACTTGCCGGCGCGATGGTCGGCGGGGCGACGCTCGCGTTGCTGCATGTCGACGTCGCGCAGGCGCAGCGCATCGTTTCCGACGACGCCATCATGGATGCGCGCCAGCGCGAACTGGACGACCTTGCCATCACGATGATCGCCAAGCGCCAGCCGATGGCCGACGATCTGCGCGCCGTGGTCGGCGCGATCCGCATGGCTGGCGACCTGGAGCGCATCGGCGACCTGGCCAAGAACATCGCCAAGCGGGTCGGCGCCGTCGGCCAGAGCGCGGTGCCGCGAGAACTTTCGCATTCCATCGACGGCATGGCGCAACTGGTGCTGGAGCAGGTGCGGGGCGTCATCGATCGCTACGACGCGCATGATGCCGCCGGCCTTGTCGCGCTGCGCAACGACGACGAGCGCATTGACGTGAAATATACTTCCGTGTTTCGCGAACTCCTGACCTATATGATGGAAGACCCGCGCAATATCACGGCATGTACGCATTTGCTGTTTTGCGCCAAGAATTTGGAACGCATCGGCGATCATGTGACGAATGTCGCTGAAAATGCCTATTACGTGCTGACCGGGCAGCAGCTTCCCGCCAATCGTCCAAAATCGGACGAAATGACCGCGCCGACGCCGGCGGCTTGACGAACGAGGCAGGAAACACACGAATGATCGCACCGCGCATCATGGTGGTTGAGGACGAAGAGCCGCTGGGCGTGCTGCTTCGCTACAATCTCGAATCCGAAGGCTATCAGGTCGAAGTGGTGACGCGCGGCGACGAGGCCGAGATAAGGCTGCAGGAGAACGTGCCTGATCTTCTGGTGCTGGACTGGATGGTGCCTGCCATATCGGGCATCGAACTATGCCGCCGCCTGCGCATGCGTGCAGAAACGGAGCGCCTGCCGATCATCATGCTGACCGCGCGCGGCGAGGAGAGCGACCGGGTGAGGGGGCTTTCGACCGGGGCGGACGATTATCTGGTCAAGCCGTTCTCGACGCCGGAATTCATGGCGCGGGTCAAGGCGCTGCTGCGGCGCGCCAAACCCGAAGTTCTTTCCAGCGTGCTCAAGGTCGGCGAAATGGTGCTCGACCGCGAGACGCACCGCGTCTATCGCAACCAGAACGAGATCAAGCTCGGGCCGACCGAATTTCGCCTGCTGGAATTCATGATGCGTGCGCCCGGCCGCGTGTTTTCGCGGGGCCAGTTGCTCGACAATGTCTGGGGCGAGGCGATCTATGTGGACGAGCGCACGGTCGACGTCCATGTCGGAAGGCTGCGCAAGGCTGTCAATAGCGGTCATGGCCAGGACGACGTCATCCGCACCATTCGCGGCGCGGGCTACGCGATCAAGGAAGGCTGAGGCAATACGCCGGACGGCCGCACGGCATCCGAGGTTCCCGGCGCGAATATTTCCTGATCGACGAAAGTCAGCGCGCGCATGGCGCAGCCTTCGCGGATAAGCGGCAGTTCGTTCGGTTCGGTGTCGAAGGAGATGGCCTTCGAATGATGGCCGCCTGCGGTTTTGGCGATGGCCTCGCGCAGCGCCGGTTCGATGAGATCGAAGGCCGTGGCCCCGATGCCGACCATGGCCACCGGCGCCGGGTCGATCAGCGCGAACAGGCTGCCCAGACCAAAGCCGAGCGCTTCGCCCGCCTTGCGGAAGGCTTCGCGCTCCGGTCCGGGGTGCTTTCGGGCGGTTGCCGCCAGCGCCTGCAACGCTTCATCCGATATGTCCGACGCCGGCTCGTCGTTTTCGCTGCCTTGCCGCGCATTGCGCCAGATGGCGTAATTGCCGGCATAGGCTTCGATGCAGCCGCGCCGTCCGCAGCGGCAGAGCGCCCCGTCCGGCCGGTGGATCATGTGGCCGAACTCGCCGCCGGACGAGTGCGTGCCGGCAAACAGTTCGCCCTTCAGCACCATGCCCATGCCGATGCCGTGCGACAGAAGGATGGCGATGAAATCGTTCCTGTAGCGGCCCGGATCGCGCCAGCGCAGCGCCACCGCCATCATGTTGCAGTCGTTCTCGACGACGGCGGGAATGGCGAACTCCGCCTCGACCCTATCGGCGAAGGCAATGTCGGTATGCGGCGTGATCGGCGACCACAAAAGGCAGCGCGATGCCGAGTCGGTGATGCCCTGGATCGCCAGCGCGATGCGCGCGATGCCCGATCCGTTCGGGTTGGAACGCTCAACCTGCCGCCGCACGATGGCAAGACACTCGCCGACCAAGGCATCGCGGGACATCGCCCGCGTGTCGAGGCGACGCTGCTCTTCGGCAATAACGGTGCCGGAATAGTCGATCGTCGCGACGGAAAGGGAATTGAGCGACAGCACCAGGCTCAGCACCGCGGTGGCCGCCGGATTGAGGGCCAGTCCCACCTGCGGGCGCCCGCGCCTGGGTGCGGGGTGAACACCTTTGCCCTCGGTCAGGATGCCTTCGCCGATCAGGTCGGCCGAAATGGCGGAAATGGTGGAATGGCTAAGCCCGGTGACGGCTGCGATCTCGGTGCGCGACAATTGCCCGCCGGCCCGGCGCACCGCCGCAATGACCATCGCGCGGTTGCGCCGCCGCAGGTCGTCATGGCGCATCCCGACTGTCATTTTGCCTGCTCCTCCAGCGCCATCGCCCTTTCGTGACTTTGCCGACGGTTCGAACCCTTCTACAAGTAGTGGCAGAAGCTAGGGATGCTGTCATTGATTATTTCGGGTCACGAAAAAAATCGATGAAACGATTGAAACGCTGTTGACAGCGTTCGGGCATTGGGTGAGTATTTTTTCGAAGCCCGAAATAAAGGCTTCATTGCCGGCCCGGAGCGATCCGGATCAACAAGGTCGCGCCACACGCGGCGCAGGGAGGATGTCATGAGGAAATTCACTGCCGCCATTCTGGCGGGTGCTGCGCTGTCGATGACGCTAGTGTCGTTGGCCCAGGCGAAGGACAAGGTCATCGGCGTCTCGTGGTCGAACTTCCAGGAAGAGCGTTGGAAGACCGATGAAGCCGCGATGAAGAAGGCGATCGAGGCGGCTGGCGACAAATACATTTCCGCCGATGCGCAATCGAGCCCGGCCAAGCAGCTTACCGATGTGGAGAGCCTGATCTCGCAGGGTGCCACCGCGCTGATCATTCTGGCGCAGGACGCCTCGGCCATCGGCCCGGCCGTGCAGAAGGCGCTGGACGAGGGCATCCCGGTCGTCGGTTACGACCGCCTGATCGAGAACAAGGACGTGTTCTACCTCACCTTCGACAACAAGGAAGTCGGCCGTATGCAGGCCCGCGAAGTGTTCAAGGTGAAGCCGGAAGGCAACTACGTCTTCATCAAGGGCTCGGGCGCCGATCCAAACGCCGACTTCCTCTTTGCCGGCTCGATGGAAGTGCTGAAGCCGGCCATCGACGCGGGCAAGATCAAGAATGTCGGCGAGGCCTATACCGATGGCTGGCTGCCGGCCAACGCGCAGAAGAACATGGAGCAGTTCCTGACCGCCAACGACAACAAGGTCGATGCGGTGGTGGCGGCCAATGACGGCACCGCCGGCGGCGTCGTCGCAGCGCTGACGGCGCAGGGGCTGGCCGGCACCGTGCCGGTTTCGGGCCAGGACGGCGACCATGCCGCCCTCAACCGCATCGCGCTCGGCACGCAGACCGTGTCGGTGTGGAAGGACGCGCGCGAACTCGGCAAGAATGCCGCCGAAATCGCCTCGCAACTCGCGGACGGCAAGGCCATGACCGATATTCCCGGCGTGAAAGATTTCACCACGCCTGGCGGAAACACGGTCAAGTCGCTGTTCCTGACGCCCGTCGCCATCACCAAGGATAATCTGAACGTCGTCATCGACGCCGGCTGGATTTCCAAGGACGCGGCCTGCGCCGGGGTCAAGGCGGGCACCGTCGCGGCCTGCAACTAAAAACCGGCGGCGAGAAACCGTCGCTGGTCGACCGTCGCGCTCTCGTGGGCGCGACGGCCTTTAAGAAAAATCCAAAAGCCAGTAGCATTGCGATCCGACAGCCGGTGGGAGGAAACCATGGCCGACACGACGACGAGCGCACCGGCTGAAGGCGCGCGCGCTTCCGAACTCGGTGCGGTGGCCCGTTTCCTGAAGGCGACCGAACTCGATACGCGCATGCTAGGCATGGTAGGCGCCCTCCTGGTCATCTGGGTGGGCATCCACCTCCTGTCGGGCGGTCTTTTCCTGACACCGCGCAATTTGTGGAACCTTTCGGTGCAGACGTCGTCCGTCGCCATCATGGCAACGGGCATGGTGCTGGTCATTGTCACGCGCAACATCGATCTCTCGGTCGGGTCCGCCGAAGGCGTGATCGGGATGGTCATGGGCGTGGCGCAGGCCGTGCTCCTGATCCATGTGGTCGGCCTGCAATCGGGCAACCCGTTCATCTGGATCATCGCGCTCGCCTGCGGGCTTTTGCTGGGGATGGCCATAGGCGGCCTGCAAGGCGTCATCATCGCCTATCTTGAAGTTCCTTCCTTTATCGTCACGCTGGGCGGCCTGCTGGTCTGGCGCGGCATGGCATGGATGATCACCAGCGGGCAGACGGTCGCGCCGCTTGACGCCACCTTCCAGTTGATGGGCGGCGGTCCGCGCGGTTCCATCGGCGCTACCTGGAGCTGGGTGGTGGCAATCGTCGCCTGTGTCGCCGTGGTGCTCATGCTGCTCAACGGCAGGGCGCAGCGCAAGCGCTTCAAATTCCCCTTGCGCCCGGTATGGGCGGAAGCGTTTCTGGGCGCGGTCTCCTGCGCCGCCATCCTCGGTGCGGTCTGGGTCGCCAATTCCTATCCCTGGCCCATCGGCATCGTGCGCCGATATGCAGAGCAGAATGGCATAACCGTTCCCGAAGGCGGCCTGTTCATCGCCCACGGCATCGCCATACCCGTGCTCATCGCGATTGCGGTGGGCATCGTCATGACCTTCATCACCAGCCGCACCCGCTTTGGCCGCTACGTCTTCGCCATTGGCGGCAATCCGGAAGCGGCCGAACTTGCCGGCATCAACACGCGCTGGGTAACGGTCAAGGTGTTCATGATCATGGGCATTCTGGCGGCGGTCAGTTCCGCCATTTCCTCGGCGCGCCTCAACGCTTCGACCAATGCGCTTGGCACGCTGGACGAGTTGCTGGTGATCGCGGCTGCGGTGATCGGCGGCACGTCATTGGCCGGCGGCTCCGGCACGATCATCGGGGCCATGCTTGGCGCGCTTTTGATGCAGTCGCTCCAGTCCGGCATGGTGCTGCTGGGCATCGATTCGCCGCTGCAATCGATCGTGGTCGGCGCGGTGCTGGTCCTCGCCGTATGGCTCGACACTGTCTACAAAAAGCGCGTGTAGGGAGAATTCATCATGGAAGAAACCCGTACGCCGCTCATCGACCTGAAGAATATCTCCATCGCCTTTGGCGGCATCCGTGCCGTCGACGACGCCTCCGTCGATCTTTTCCCGGGCGAGGTGATGGCGCTGCTCGGCCATAATGGGGCAGGCAAGTCGACGCTGATCAAGATCCTGTCCGGCGCTTACAAGCGCGACGGCGGCCATATCTTTGTCAATGGCGAGGAAGCCTCGATCTCCAACCCGCGCGACGCCAAGAAATACGGGATCGAGACGATCTACCAATCGCTGGCGCTGGCCGACAATGTCGATGCCGCAGCCAATCTCTTCCTCGGCCGGGAACTGATGACGAGTTGGGGCACGCTGGACGACGGCGCTATGGAGGCGGAAGCGCGCAAGGTCATGGGCCGGCTCAACCCGCGCTTCCAGCGCTTCAAGGAACCGGTTATCAAGCTATCCGGCGGCCAGCGCCAGTCGGTGGCCATCGCGCGCGCCATCCTGTTCAACGCCCGTATCCTGATCATGGACGAACCGACGGCCGCACTTGGCCCACAGGAGACGGCGCAGGTCGGCGAACTGGTGAAGCAGTTGAAAGCCGACGGCATCGGCATCTTCCTGATCAGCCACGATATCCACGACGTCTTCGATCTGGCCGACCGGGTCTGCGTCATGAAAAACGGGCAGGTCGTCGGCACGGCGCGCACCACCGACGTCACCCAGGACGAGGTGCTTGGCATGATCATCCTGGGTAAATGCCCGCCCGGCGCAATTCCCGGCCCCGGCGCCCTGAAGATCGCTGCCTGATTGATTCGCCTATAACGTGTCTTGGACAACCATTGCGTGCATTTTTGGCGTGAACCCTCCTGCTTTGTGTTAGCCTGTGAACAGGATAAGAAGGCTTGGAGTATTCATGGGTCAAATCTGCAGTTGAAGAAGCTTTTTCCGATCGTCGCGTTCGTTGCGGTAGCGCTTATCAGCCTGACCATGGCGGGGTTCGCTTATTTCGCGACGCAGGAAGCGGCCCGGATCAAGTTCGAGGCGACCGCCGACGATGCGCTCTCCCGCATCGAGAGCCGCATCAACCTGCATTTGTCCCTGTTGCGAACGACGCAGGCCCTGATCGATGCCCGCCACGGGGAAATTTCCCGTCACGAGTTCGATGGGTTTTTCAGGGCCATCGATGTCGACCAGAATTTTGCCGGGCTGCGCGGCATTGGCTATTTGCGATTGGTAAAAGCCGGCGACGAAGCAGGCGCGGAGCAGGAAATCCGCGCCAATTACGGGCTCGACCGGGCGATCTTTCCGGCTTCGAAATCCGACTGGCGGGCGCCTACCGTTCTTTTCGGACCTCTGGCCAGCGGCAAGATGGCGGGGCTAGGCTATGACATGCTGACCGATCCCCTGCGCAAGCCGGCGATCAAGCGCGCCCTGCTGGACGATGAGCCGCACGCAACCGGGCGGCTTACCCTGGGCAAGGTCTCGGGAAGCGGCGATCTGTTTACCGGGTTCCTGGCGTTTTTACGCATTGGGGAGGAACCGACACCGGGGAAAGGTGTGACGCCGGGTCAAGGTGGGGCGCCAGGTCAGGGGGTGGCGGCCAGCCACGCTCCCAGTGGCGTTCTCTATGCGGTTTTCCGCAGCGCGCAATTGTTCCAGGTTGCGCTCAACAAGGCGCCGTTGCTGCCGGTTAATGTCGAAATTTATGACGATGGCGATGCCAAGGACAATCTTCTGTTTCGGTCCGAGACGCCGCCGTCGTCGGGCCTCGGCGAGAAGCTTCTGGTGACGAGAGAACTCACCGTGGCAGACAGGAAGTGGAAAGTTCTTTTCCGGCCGACAAGCACGTTCTCGCCGCCGTCGTCTGGCGCCATACCCGTCATGCTGGGGCTTTTGGGCCTGTTGCTTGCGGGTGCGATCGCGCTGGTTGCCCGCTTCCAGCAACGGGCCTACGAGGCGGCGTCGTCGCTGCATGAGACAACCGAGAAGAGCCTGCTGGAAAAGGAACTGATGCTTCAGGAGATGAAGCACCGCATCAAGAATTTGATTGCGCGCGTTCTTGCCATCGCGCGCCAGACCGCGGCGGGATCAGACGGGATCGGCGAATTCGCGTCGTCGTTCTCGGCAAGGTTGCAGGCGATGGCCGCTTCCCAGGACATGCTGACGCGCTCGCGCTGGCAGAAGGCGGACCTGGGCGACCTGTTGCGCATCGAGCTTGGCCAGGTTTTCGGAAAGGATTTGCCGGACAGCCTGCTGGCTGGGCCGCAGGTCCTGCTGGATGAGACGACGACGCAGGCGCTTGGCCTGACTTTTCACGAACTGGCTACCAATGCCTTGAAATATGGCGATGCCGGCAAACTGGCGGACGCAATCAGGATACGCTGGCGGCTTGAAGGGCGTTCGCGCAGCCGCAAGCTCATGCTCGACTGGCAGGAAACGGGTCAGAAGCAGCTGGAAGCTCCTGTCGAGACGGGCTTCGGCACCAAACTGATCGACATCAACATTACGCGCGAACTGGGCGGTTCCATCATCCGCGATTTCAAGCAGGATGGGCTGAAGGTCGCAATTATTATCCCGCTGCCCGAGTAACCGTCGAAAAAAAGGCCGGTCGAGCCGGCCTTTTATTGGTAGCGATGTAATCGCGGATTATCTGCAGCGAGCGGTATAGATGCGGCCGTTATGATCCCTGTACTGGCAATAGCCATTACGAAGGTTGCGCACCAAAAGGCCTGAACCAGCGCCTACGGCCGCGCCGATCAGCGCGCCCTTGCCGCCACCGGCAATGCCGCCAATGACCGCGCCGGCTGCGGTTCCGACACCAACGTCCTGTTCGGTCGTGGTGCAACCGCTCAATGCAACTATCGCCACCAGGGCAAGAGCTATTTTCCTCATAAACGCACTCCTCTCATTTTCTGTCTCTCGATGACCGTCCCGGCGCTTCTATATCATGCGACCGTGGAATCTGCCTAGCACCCCCTGAAGGGAGATACAGCTTGGTGAAAAGGCTCTCCCGCCTTCGAAGATCGGGTCTGTGGTTGTTGAGTTCAGGAACGCTCTGACGCACGGAATGTTCCACGCGCGATTTCATTGCCTGCAAGGTTTTTTCTCGGGGCGAGCTTAAATCGGTTGCGCTGCAGGCCTAGGCCCAGACGAATGCGCCCAGCACGAGCAACGCTATCGCAACGACTGCGAGTGCCGCGACGCGAAAATTGCCGGTGTGCGGCAAGGGTTTGGCAGGCGCATCGGCATCGGCGAACCCGCCCATCGAAAGGCGGGCGGCGTGTTCCAGTCTGTTCATATCGGTGACAGTCAAGCCCGCCTCCATCCGATGAATAGCCACGATCGGCCTGCAAAGCCAGCATCGGCATTTATGGTAAATGGTACGTTAACAGAGCGGAATTGGTCCTAATCCGTTTCGAAATTGCCTTGCGGAACGGTCAACCGATACTCCAGCCGGCCGCCCACGATCTCGAGCGACGATGTTCCGTTCAGCGACGAAGGCACGATCCGTTCCAAAGCAACGCTGCCGAACTTCTTGTGCTCATGGCGGGTGTTGATGCCGACGATTTCTATCCAGACCAGCGAGAGCGTTTTTTCGCCAGTGTCGGACGTCAGCAGCCGCGCCGTGATTTCCACAAAGCCGTCGGGCTGTGAAAGTGCGCCGTAGCTGACCGAATTGACCGCCAATTCGTGCATGGCAAGGCCGATATGCAGCGCGGCGTTGGGATTAAGGTAAGGATTGTCGCCACTGAACCGGAGGCTCAGCTTCGGATTGGCACCATAACGGCTGACTTGTCCGGAAACGAGTTCATGCAGTTCCGCGCCGCGCCAGTTCGACGACGTCACCAGATCCTGCGACGACGACAGCGAATGCAGGCGCCCCCGGAACCGCGCGAGAAACTCGGCTAGGGTGTCGGAATAGCGTCCGGTCTGGGTGGCGATGCTCTGAATGATCGCGAGGAGGTTCTTCGATCGGTGGCTGACTTCGCGCAGCAGGGTCTTCAGCGTCTGTTCGCGCCGCTTCTGTTCCGTCATCTCGACTTTCGTGGTTACCACGCCGACGATCGAGCCATCGTCATCCCGGTCGGCATCGATCCATATCTCGAACCACCGCAGGCCGTTGGGGCCGGGACCGTTTATCTCGAGGCGCAAGGGATTACCCGAAGCCAGAACATCGCGGCGGGCAGCGTCGATCCGCTCCCCCTGCATGGGCGTCATCGCCCCGCCGGCGGTCTCTTCCGTCGCCAATGGCGTGCGCATATTGCGGAACCAGACGACGTTGAGGGTGCGATCCTGATAGAGCACTGAAATACCGGCATTGCGCAGCGCGTGAAGCAAGGCACGGTCAAGCTGCGCTTCCCTTTCAGCGGGCAACGCGACGATTTCATCGCCTGCATGGGCTTTATGGCCGTCTCCGGCTTCGGAAATCATCTGCCAACCAGTTTACTACATGACCAGCTGAACGGCTGTGACGGGATAGGGTTCCAGTGGACCTTGGTCCAAGCCGGAAAGGAGTTGCGATAAAAGTTCCGCCGGGCGACATCCCGAAGAATATCACCCGGCGGCGGCTGGAAACCGTTTGAGGGGGGCGGCTTCCAGTTTGGCATTGGAGCGTCCTGCAGTCCGCACGAGAACATTCCCTTAAATGCTCCCTGCGCTCATGCTCGCCTGAAAATGCCGGCAATAAGCGAAATCACCAAGAACGCCAGGAAGATGAAGAAAAGAATCTTGGCCAGTCCCGCCGATGCGCCTGCTATCCCGCCAAAACCCAACGCGCCGGCAATGATTGCCACCACCAGAAATACAAGCGCCCAATAAAGCATGATCCACCTTGTAATTGTTACAGGCAAAACGCGATGCCAAGCTAATTGTTCCGCCGTAAAGTCTTGACCGGTCAGGCCGCCACTTTTGCCTGCCTGTCGAAGAACAGGGCCTGGCTGATCAGTGCCTTGACCATATCGGGGTTAAACGGCTTGGTGACCAGGAACGCCGGTTCCGGGCGCTCGCCGGTGAGGAGGCGTTCGGGGAATGCCGTAATGAAGATGACCGGGACGGAGGTCGACGACAGGATTTCGTTGACGGCATCGATGCCCGAACTTCCATCGGCAAGCTGAATATCCGCCAGCACCATTTTCGGGCGGGTCTTGCCAAAAAGCGCGACCGCTTCACTGTGGGTGCGCGCGGTGCCGACAACGCGGTGCCCCAGGCTTTCCACCATCTCTTCGATATCCATGGCGATCAGGGGTTCGTCTTCGATAATCAGGATGTCGGTTGCCACCTGGCGGGAGATTTCGTTGCTGGCCTGCGAAAGCAGGTCCGAAAAATCGTCTTCGCCGACGCCGAGAATTTCGGCGGCTTCCTGTTCCGAAAAGCCTTCGACTGCGACCAGCAGGAAAGCCTGACGCGGCAGCGGCGCCAATGCGTTCAAATTGGCGGCGGCGTGTTGCTCCCATGCCGACTGGGCCTGCTCTTGCGGAACCCGGATGGCGATCGACGTGAACAGCTTGGCAAAAATCTTGTAGAGCGCGATGCGCTCGCTGGAAGCTTGCGGATAGATCTCCACATCGGCGATGATGGCTTCGAGCATGGCTGCTACGAGCGCGTCGCCGCTCTCCTGCGAACCGGAAACCGCGCGCGAGAAGCGGCGCAAGAATGGCAGATGCGGTGCAATTGTCGCGGATAGGCTCATGGTTGATGTTTCCCTCAAATGACGTCTTCGAACAGGATGCAGGCCGGTCGGATTGCAAGCCCGGTCTTACAAACGTGAGGCGGTGTAAAAAGTTCCGTCAGGCGGGAACTTCTTTCGCCGACTGGCGTTATCGGGCGTTGTATGTGCATAAACAAGCGGGGAATAGCGTTTTGGGCCTGTTGGGGGACTGATGAAAGAAAAAACACAATATCCGGCGGGCGCCGTGCGTCGAGGCCCGTTTGGTGATCCATTGGGGCCGAATTCAGAAATCGGCCGAAAATTGAAGCAATATTACGACGATCTGGTCTCCGATGAGGTGCCGGATCGCTTCGCCCAGTTGCTCACGCAGTTGGAACAGGCCGAGCCCTCAGCGAAGAAGGGGTGACGATGGCCGTCTCACAGGCATTCAAGACGGATTTGCTCGCATCCATTCCGAGTTTGCGAGCGTTTGCGGTGTCACTGTCGCAGAACGCCGACAAGGCGGACGATCTGGTCCAGGAGACTTTGGTGAAGGCCTGGGACAAGCATGAAAGCTTCCAGATGGGCACCAATCTCAAGGCCTGGCTGTTCACTATCTTGCGGAACGAATTTTATTCGCAGATGCGCAAGCGCGGCCGCGAGGTGCAGGATAGCGACGGCATCATGACCGCGCGGCTGGCCGTTCATCCTGCCCAGCACGGGCAACTCGACCTCAAGGATTTTCGCTCCGCGCTGGAACGGTTGCCGGAAGACCAGCGCGAAGCGATCGTTTTGATTGGAGCGTCAGGCTTCTCCTACGAAGAAGCCGCGGAAATTTGCGGCTGCGCGGTCGGCACGATCAAGAGCCGGGTCAGCCGCGCGCGCTCGAAGCTTCAGGAAATCCTGAAAATATCCGGCGAGGACGAGTACGGGCCGGATGCGATCTCCGCTCAGGTAATGGGCATATCGACCAACTGAGGGCTCGGCCGGCGGAAGCTCGCCGCGACCGCTTCGACCAGATCGGCGCCGGCATAGGGCTTTTCAATGAGTGCGATGCCGGGAAAGATCGACCGGATTTCGTCGGTTTCCGAATAGCCGGTCGCAAAAACGAACGGCACCGCGCAGTCCTTGAGGCGTTGCGCGAAATCGAGGGTGGAGACGCCTCCCAGCATCAGATCGACGATGGCGGCGTCGTACCGACCGGCAATGCCGGCCTGATCCAGCCCGTCCAGGCTTCGCACGATCGTGACTTCGCTTGCGCCATGGTCGATGCAAAGCTGTTCCACGTCCATGGCGATCAGCAACTCGTCTTCGAGGAGGAGAATGCGCAGGCCGTCAAGCAATGATGACAAATAGGTTAACTCCATCCGTTGGCGGCTCCTCATGGAGGAAATTCGGCGGAGCGTCATTTAAAAATGACACTCCCGCTTCACAAAATGCTGCAACGCGACATAATCGCATCGGCACCCCTTCAATGGGGAACGACGGAACCTTGGCCCGCACCGGACGTTCATACCGGGCAAATGAAGGAGCAGATAATGGCAGCTACTGGAAAGTCCGAGAATATCGGCAACCCGAATGCGGATATGGAAGCGGATATCCGCCAGCTCAAGGCCGATATAGAGCAACTTACCAAGCAGCTAGCCGCGACCGGCGAGCACGGTTATGGCGCGGCCAAGCGCGCCGCGACGGAAGGCGTCGAGCAACTTCGGGCGCAGGGCGAAGCAGCGCTGGGATCGCTACGCGGAAACGCACAGGATATCGAGGCGCAGATCGTCGCCGGCGTGCGTGAAAAGCCGGTCACCTCGCTGGCCATCGCTGCCGGCGTCGGATTCCTTTTTGCCCTGCTTACGCGTCGCTAACCGCCCATGGGGACGCTTGCATCGCTGATCGCGGGACTGGCCTCGGGCGAAACGGTTGCCGCCCTGCGGCGTGCGCGCCTGGCCCTCATCGCCTATGCTCTTTCGTCGGTGGCTGCACTGTGCGGAGTGGGCTTTCTGGTCGGCGCGGCCTACATTTATGTGGCCCGTATCCATGGCGCCGTTACCGCTGCCCTTTGTTTCGGGGCTGGCTTTCTGGTTCTGGGCGGGCTGATCCTCCTGATTTTCAAGCTTACCGCCGGCAGCCGGCGTGAACGGCAGGTGAAGAGCCGCAAGACCGACATGACGGCGGTCGGCGTTACCGCCGCACTGGCGGTTGTGCCGACGCTGCTGCGCGGCAAGGGAGGGCTTGGCGCCCTTCTGATGCCTGCAATAGCTGCCGCCGCCTATGCGATCTATCGCGAGAACACAAAGACCGACGGTGACACCGGACCGGATCGCCCGGAATAGAGCGTGCCCGGAACCTTACCGGCAGGCGACCATTATCCTGCGTGCCCTGGCGTTCCATGGGCACAAGGACATGGAGGCCGACGATGACCAAAATCATTCCCGGGCAGAAAGCCAGGCAGGGGGGCAGGGGCCTTCGGGTTCTCTGGGTCCTGATTATCGCGCTCGTTCTGGCCACCATAGCATGGGGAGCCGCCGAGTTTTACGGCGAAACGATAGACAACACGACGCCTGCCGGCGACACTGGCACTAGCCAGGGGCAGATTCCGAAAGGCTGACCATGCGGGCCTGTGGAACAGGTTTTACTCCGCCTTGGATGGCGTGGCCTGCGGCACCAGCGCGTTGAGCGCGCCGGGATGGATTTCGAAGACGGTTTCCGGCTTCAGCTTTATCAATTCCCCGTCCATGGCCGCATACAACTTTTTGCTGGCCGAATGGATTTCCAGAACCACTTTGTCGGTCCGGGTGATGTCGACATGCTGGTTGTCGCGCCATTTTCCGCGCGCGACGCCGAGAAAGAACCGGATCAGTTCGCCCCGCTGCCGCGTCGTGGTCACATAGACCCCGAGCGTGCCGCCGGCGGGGTTTTCGGCATAGGGCAGCGTGCTTTCGCCAAACAGATTATTGGTGATGCCGATTGCGCTGGTGCGAAGCCTCGTCTTCGTTTCACCGATGGCCAGCGTCACTTGCATGGATGGCGGGTCGTTGAGGATCGTCCACGCCGCGCGGGCCGAAGCCCGGATTTTGCCCAGCCGCGAGCCGAACTCCATCCTGTCGCGCAACTGCACCATTTTGGCGTGCATGCCGATCGAGAATTGATGGACAAAAGGTTCGCCGTTGGCGCTCGCCAGGTCGACGGGCATGATCCGGCCCCCGGCAAACGCCTTTATGGCATCGTCCATGTTCTGGGGAATGCCGAGCCCGCGCGCGAACAGGTTCATGGTGCCGGCGGGAAGGATGGCGAGCGCCTTGCGTTTTCCCATCAGGCGTGCCGCAGCAGCTGAAATCGTTCCGTCGCCGCCGCCTGCCAAAACCACGTCGATACCGCGTTTGGCGACCGCCTGGTCGAGGGCTTTGGCGATATCGCCGCCTTCGACGACATCGACGGTGAGGGAGTGGCCGGCGGCTTCCAGCGTTTCGCGCATGCGCTCGCAAAAGGCCGGCATATCGGTTGTTTTGAGCGTCCCGCCGTCCCGGTTCAGCACCGCCGCAAATTTCATGGTCGCTCCCGTCGCGCGATAAAGCCGGCGCGAATGGCCGGCTGTTCGATGAACGGCGCGAAGCCGGGAAAGTTGCCTTTTCCAAAAGGCGGATTGGGCTGGCCGCACACTCGAAGCAATTCGACCCCAGCAAATTCGGAACAAGAAGTGGGTCGCGACGTTGTGAAAGTGCAGATGCCGCGCCCGACATTCCCAGCGACGGTTCAACGGACGCGGCGTGCACGTTTTCACATACAAGGAGAGACTATCATGTTCCGCACACTTATGGCTACGACCGCATTAGCAACACTTCTGGTATCGGGGGCTTACGCCCAGGACAGCACGGCGCCGGCTGAAACGACGATCCCGGCCGTGCAGCCAACGGCTCCCGCTGCCATCGTAACACCCGCCAATGGCAGCCTCACGACCAATATCATCGGTGAATCTGTCTATAACGGAACCGCAGACGATGCCGAAAGCATCGGCAAGGTAAGCGATGTGGTTTTCGATGATGCCGGCAAGGCGAAAGCCATGGTCATCGGCGTCGGCGGTTTCCTCGGCCTTGGCGAAAAGAAGGTCGCCTATGACTTCAGCAAGCTTCAGTGGGCCGAAAAGAACGGCGACCGCTGGCTGGTGGCCGAAACCAGCAAGGACGAACTAAGGGCGCAGCCAGCCTTCGATCCGGCACCTTATGAGCCCACGGCTGCACAGGCGCCGGCCGCTACCGCTCCAGCCGATACCACAACCACAGCGCCGGCAGACAGCGCCATGGCTCCCGCGGCGCCGGCAGACGGCACCGCAACGGCCCCTTCGGCCGATACGGCACAGACGGAGACGGCTCCGGCGGATACCGCCCCGGTCGTCAAGGCGGAGGGTAACCTTGCCAGCCAGATCATCGGCGAGAACGTCTATAATGGTACCGGCGACGATGCCGAGAATATCGGCGACGTGAACGACATCGTGGTGGCCAAGGATGGCCAGGCGCAGTCGCTCGTCATCGGGGTTGGCGGCTTCCTCGGCCTGGGCCAGAAGAGCGTCGCCTTCGACTACGACAAGGCGCAGTGGGCGACCAAGGACAACGACCGCTGGCTGGTTGTCCAAGGCAGCAAGGAAGAACTGACGGCGCTGCCGGCCTTCGACCGCAAGGCCTATGATCCCGCGCCAGCGCCTGCGGCAGCGGCCTCCAGCGACGTGACCGCTCCGGCGCCCATGGCTGCGGCCCCGGCCGATACCACGACAGTCGCGCCTTCCACGGACACGGCGCAGGAAGCGCCGGCTGCGGACGCCACCGCCGATGCGACACAAACGGCTGCGATCGACAAGTCGGCCCTGACCGAAATGCCGGTCGGTGACATAACCAGCAAGGAACTGGTGGGCACGACGGTTTATGGCGCCGACAACGCCAATGTCGGTGAGATCGGCGATGTCGCGCTTTCCACCGACGGCAAGGTCGACGCCGTGATCGTCGACGTTGGCGGGTTCCTCGGCATGGGCGAGAAGCAAGTTGCCGTCGGCATGGACAATCTGAAGTTCATGACCGACAAGGACGGCAACAAATATCTCTATACGGCCTTCACCAAGGACCAGTTGGAGAAGCAGGCTCCCTATGACAAGGGCAGCTATGCGCAAAAGCGCGACGAGCAGCGCATGATGCTGCAGTAGCACCGCGCTTCGGTAGCCTGAATGACGAAAGCCCGCGCTTATCCGGCGCGGGCTTTTTTTGAATCGGTCCCTCTTCACCGTGAACCATGCCGTTCGCATTGTTCATTTTTGGAGTGTAATTCTTGCCGCGAACGAAGGAAGGACAGGAAGCAATGACGGAACAACTGCCGGAGATAGAACTGGAAGACAATGGCTCGAAGGGCCGCTATGTGCTGCGCGGGCCAGATGGCGCCGAAGCCGAGATGACCTTCACCAAGATCGGCGAGCAGAAGATCATCATCGATCATACGGGCGTTCCCGACGCATTTCGCGGGCAGGGTGCCGGATTGCGGCTTGTGACAAGGGCCGTCGAGGACGCTCGCGCGGCAGGCAAGAAGATCATTCCGCTATGCCCGTTCGCTGCCGCTCAGTTCCAGCGCCACAAGGAATGGGCAGACGTGCTGGCGCGGTGATATTCTAGCGCGTCGGAACGGGATGTTCGCCGCGATAGTCGTAGAAGCCGCGTCCGGTCTTGCGGCCCAGCCAGCCCGCTTCGACATATTTTACCAGAAGCGGGCAGGGGCGGTATTTCGAATCCGACAGGCCGTCATGCAGCACCTGCATGATCGACAGGCAGGTGTCGAGGCCGATGAAATCGGCCAGTTGCAGCGGCCCCATCGGATGGTTGGCGCCGAGCTTCATGGCGGTATCGATGGCTTCGACGGAGCCGACGCCCTCGTAGAGCGTGTAGATCGCCTCGTTGATCATCGGCAAAAGGATGCGGTTGACGATGAACGCCGGAAAATCTTCTGAAACCGTGATCGCCTTGTCCAGCCGGGTCACATAGGCCTTGGCCGCCTCGAAGGTCTGGTCCTCGGTCGCAATGCCGCGCACCAGTTCGACCAGTTTCATGAGCGGCACCGGATTCATGAAATGGATGCCGATGAAGCGCTCCGGCCGGTCGGTCTGCGACGCAAGGCGGGTGATGGAGATGGACGAGGTGTTGGTGGCGAGGATCGCCTCGGGATTGAGCTGCGGACAAAGCTGCGCGTAAATCTTGCGCTTGACGGTTTCGTCCTCGGTCGCCGCCTCGATGACGAGGTCCGCGCCGGCGAGATCGGCCATCGACGCCGCCGTGGAGATCCGACTCATGGCGTCCTTGCGGATCTTTTCCTCCAGCTTACCGGCCCCGACCTGGCGGGCCATGTTGCCGTTGATGGTGGCGATGCCTTTTTCGATGCGGTCGACGGAGATATCGTAGATCAGCACGTTATATCCGGACAGGGCCGACACATGGGCAATGCCGCCGCCCATCTGGCCAGCCCCAATGATGCCGATCGTTTCAATCTTGCTCATGACCTGATCCCGTTAACCCGCCGCTCATTTTTTGTGCAGTGCAAACTAGCCTGTTTTTTGTGCAGCGCAACTAGAAAGGCGGGGAGGCGTCCGCCTCCCCGCCTTTCGCGGACCAGTGTAATACGGTTAGAAGGAAAGCGTCAAAGCGCCTTTTCGAGTTCCGGCAGGGCGACGAAAAGATCGGCGACGAGGCCGTAATCGGCGACCTGGAAGATCGGCGCTTCCTCGTCCTTGTTAATGGCGACGATGACCTTGGAATCCTTCATGCCGGCCAGGTGCTGGATGGCGCCGGAAATGCCGCAGGCGATGTAGAGGTCAGGGGCAACCACCTTGCCGGTCTGGCCGACCTGCCAGTCGTTCGGGGCATAGCCGGCGTCGACCGCCGCGCGGGACGCGCCCACCGCCGCGCCCAGCTTGTCGGCGACAGGCAGGATGACTTCCTGGAACTTTTCGGCGGAGCCGAGCGCGCGGCCGCCGGAAATGATGATCCTGGCCGAGGTCAGTTCCGGACGGTCGGTTTCCGACAGCTTGTTCTCGATGAAGGTCGAAAGGCCGGGATTGCTCGCGGCCTTGACGGTTTCCACCGAAGCGGAGCCACCTTCGGGGGCTGCCTGGAAGCCGGCGGTGCGCACGGTGACGACCTTCTTGGCCTCGCCCGATTGCACCGTCTGGATGGCGTTGCCGGCATAGATCGGCCGCTTGAAGGTGTCGGGCGAAACAACCTCGACGATCTCGGATATCTGCGCCACGTCGAGCAGGGCGGCGACGCGGGGCGCAACGTTCTTGCCGGTCGAGGTCGCCGCAGCGACGATGGTGTCGTAGCCGCCGGCCAGCGAAACGACCAGCGCCGCCATCGGTTCGGCAAGCTGCTGGGCCAGTTCGTCGGCCTCAGCCAGCAGCACCTTGGTGACGCCCTTGAGCTTGGCGGCGGCGTCGGCCGCAGCCTTCGCGCCCTTGCCGGCTACCAGTACATGCACGTCCGAACCGATCTGGAGGGCAGCCGACAGCGCCTTGGCGGTCTGGTCGGAAAGGGTTGCGTTGTCGTGTTCGGCAATCAGAAGAATAGCCATTCTTTTTTCCTTACTTCATCGGGTGCCTGATTTGAGGTCAGGCCGAAGCGAAAATGGTGACGTTCGAGAACCGGAGCGGAGCGTACTTTAGTACGTGAGCACCGGAAGCGGAGGACGGCGCCATTTGCAGCCCGGCCTCACCTCAAATCCTCAGAGCACGCCGGCTTCGTTGCGCAGCTTATCGACCAACTCGGCGACGCTCTTGACCTTGACGCCCGCCTTGCGGCCGCTCGGCTCCTCGGTCTTCAAGATCTTGAGGCGCGGCGTCACGTCGGCGCCGAAATCGGCCGGGGTTTTTTCGTCCAGCGGCTTCTTCTTGGCCTTCATGATGTTGGGCAGCGAGGCATAGCGCGGCTGGTTGAGCCGAAGATCGGCGGTGATGATGGCGGGCATCGTCAACTCCAGGGCCTGCAGGCCGCCATCGACCTCGCGCGTGACCTTGGCCTTGTCGCCGGAAAGCTCGATCTTGGAGGCAAACGTGCCCTGCGCCCAGCCGAGCAGCGCCGCCAGCATCTGGCCGGTCTGGTTGGAATCGTCGTCGATCGCCTGCTTGCCGAGGATGACCAGGCCGGGCTGTTCCGCCTCGACTACGCCCTTCAGCACCTTGGCGACGCCGAGCGGCTCGGTCTGCTCGTCGGTCTTGACCAGGATGGCGCGGTCGGCGCCCATGGCAAGCGCTGTGCGCAGCGTTTCCTGCGCCTGCTGCGGTCCGACCGAAACGACGATGATCTCCTCGACCTTGCCGGCTTCCTTCAGCCGGATCGCTTCTTCGACCGCGATCTCGTCGAACGGGTTCATCGCCATCTTGACGTTGGCAAGTTCCACCGCCGACCCATCGGCCTTCACGCGGACCTTCACATTCGCATCGACAACCCGCTTGACGGGCACCAGGACTTTCATCTGCTTGTCACCTTTATCCGATGGTTTGGAGCGAGCCGTAGCAGCACGCGCTCCCTCGAAGTTGTCGAAAGCCGACATTTTTCATGGAAATTCCGTTGTTCAGCCGTCTCAGTGGCGGAGGGGGCTTCCACAAGCGCGCGGACGGTAATTGTGGCCCGTCTATACGTCAATATGCCGAGGCAACCAAAATCGGTTGAATCATTGCCGTCCCCAGCGCGATGGAGGTTGCCGGTCGGCCGGCTGCAGGACGACGGGTTGCTCGGGGTCGATGGCAACCGGCACGACGATGGCCTCGTCCGTCAAAGGCACGTTGCGGCGTCGCAACAACAACACCAGCACGGCACCGGAAATGATCCCGCCGATATGGCAGGCCCAGGAAATCTGGTCCTCACCGCCGAGCACGAACATAGCGAACTGGAGCAGGATCCACAGCGCCAGCGGGATATAGGCCGGGATGCGCAGCGGGATTCGGCCGAAGGCCAGGATCCAGATTTTCACGCGCGGAAAAAGGATGAGATAGGCCACGACGACGCCCGCGATAGCGCCGGAAGCGCCGATAAGCGGCGCCTGGGAATCAGGCGCGACCAGGCCGTGGAAAAAAGCGCCGCCGATGGCGCAGGCCACGTAGAAAAGAAGGAAGCGATAATGGCCGAGCGCATCCTCGACATTGTCGCCGAATACCCACAGGAACAGCATGTTGCCGCCGAGATGGAAAATATCGGCGTGCAGGAACGAATAGGTCAGGTAGCTCAGGTTTTCGGGAATGATGACGAACTGGGGCGACAGTTCCGCCGTATTATGGATCACCGACGGGATGAAGCTGAGGCCGAGAACGGCGGCATTGGTGAAGTTTTCACCGCCGATCTTCGTTGCGAGGTAAGCAGCGACGTTGATGCCGATCAGGATGAAGGTGACATATTGCAGCCGGATGGTGCGCAGATGGTTGGTGTCGTAGAGCGGGATAAACATCGAAAACTCCCCCGCTCGCCGGCGGAAATGTCAGCGGTTCTTGCCCGGCACCCATAGCACATCGGCATTTCCGTTGTCATTGACCGTGCGCGCCGCGACAAACAACAGGTCCGAAACCCGGTTGATGTATTTGATGCCTTCGGGATTGACCGGCTCGGCCGGGTTCTGCGCCAGGCCGACCATCAGGCGCTCGCCGCGCCGGGCCACCGTGCGGGCCAGGTGTAGGGCGGCGGCGGCCGGCGAGCCGCCGTTCAGCACGAAGGAGCGCAGCGGCTGCAATTCCTTGTTGAGGAGGTCGATGTCCTGCTCCAGCCGCGCCACCTGCGTCGCGGTGATGCGCAACGGTTCGTAGTCGAGGGGTTTGCCGTCGTCGGGGCAACAAAGGTCGGCGCCGAGATCGAATAGGTCGTTCTGGATGCGGCCAAGCATGGCGTCCAGCACCGGGTGGGTTTGCGCCGTGTGGACGCGGGCCATGCCGATGCAGGCATTGGCCTCGTCCACAGTGCCGTAGGCGTCCACGCGAGCATCGGACTTCAGCCGCCGCTCCCCGGTTCCCAGGCCCGTCGTGCCGTTGTCACCGGTGCGGGTGTAAATCTTGTTGAGTTTGACCAAGGCCAGAATCCGATCCGATATTGCTATTTGCGGGTGAAATAAACGGCCAGCAGCAGCAGCACGATAGCGATGAACTGCAATAGCACACGCAGTTGCATCATCTTGTTGGAGGTCATGGGGTCGCCGCCGCGCATCATGTTAAAGAGGCCGCGCCCAAGCACGGCCACGACCGCAACCATGACGAGGATAGCGAAGATATTGAAGACAGTGCCCATGGCCGTTCCCGTTCGATCAGTTGGTTCTGGCGACAAGCCGGTAAAACAGCGATGCCGGGAGAATGCGCTTGAGAAGGATGCCCGCTCTCGCGGGTAGTGTTACTACATAATGTGGACGCGGACGCCGCGAAAGAAGCGCGTGCTTCAGTGCGGCATAGACGACATGCGGGCCGGCCTTTGCCCGGCCTTTTGTCGGTCCCGATCGTAACTGGTCCATCTGCCTGCGATAGGCCTCGCGGTGGGCGGAGTTCTCGTGATCGATCCTGTCCATGAAAAAAGGCAGGCCGTTGTCGTGCAGATCGGAGACGACGGGACCCGGCTCGATCAGCGAGACATGGATGCCGGTGCCGGCCAGTTCCTGGCGCATGCTGAGCATCAGCCCCTCCAGCGCATATTTCGATGCGCAATAGGCGCCCCGATAGGGCATGGGCATGAGGCCGAGGATGGATGAGCAATGCACGATGCGGCCGTGTCCCTGCCGGCGCATCGCCGGCACGATACGCCGCGTGAGATCATGCCAGCCGAAGAAGTTCGCCTCGAACTGCTCGCGCAGCAATTCGACCGGAATATCCTCGACGGCGCCGGCCTGCGCATAAGCGCCGTTGTTGTAGAGCGCGTCGAGCCTGCCGCCGGTTTTCTCCAGTACCGTCGCCACCAGCGTCTCGATCGATAAAGCGTCGCGGTAGTCGAGGGGAAAGGCTTCGATGCCTTCGGCTTCAAGTGCTGCAATGTCGCGGCTTTTGCGCGCCGTCGCGAAAACCCGCCAGCCATCGGCGCGCAAGGCCCGGGCACAATAAGCGCCGACCCCTGACGAAGCACCGGTGACGATGATTGTGCGCAACTCTTTCACCTGAAAGCCGTTGCTCCCTGAAGGCTTGCCATTTACCGCAATCCCTTCCCATATTCGCGGCCCGGAAACAATCGCAGGTAGCTTTCTTGTTGAGGAACATCGTTGCCTTCAAACGCGTGGTCTACGATGCGCTTGGTCATTTCAACAACGATGACGGCTGGGCCATGTCCAGTCATCTGGCCATTACGGCGCTGATGGCGCTGTTTCCGTTCCTCATCTTCGCGACCACGCTGGCCTCGTTCCTGGGTGCGCAGGCATTTGCCGACACGGCCGTGCATCTGGTGTTCGATACCTGGCCGGAGCAGATCGCCAAGCCGATCGCCCGCGAAGTGCTCAACGTCCTTACCGTACAGCGCACCGACCTGTTGACCTATGGCGTGTTGCTGGCGGGCTATTTTGCCTCGAACGGCATCGAGGCGCTGCGCACGTCGCTCAACCGGGCCTACCGCGTGGTCGAAACGCGCGGCATCCTCTACAGGCGGGCGCAGAGCCTCTTCTTCGTGATCATCGCCACGGTCGGGTTCGTGATCATCAGTGTGCTGCTGGTCCTGGCGCCAATCCTGGCGCGGCTGGCCGAGGCCCATTTCGAATGGATCAAGCCCTACATGGGCACCTTCACGCTATGGCGCTACATCATCGCGTCGATGGTGATCATCGGCGGATTGTTCGCCGTGCACTATTGGCTGCCGCTCGGCAAAAGGCGCTTCCTGTCCATCGTCCCCGGCATCGTTTTCACCCTGGTCGGTTGGCTGATCGGATCGACCATCTTCGCCACCTATCTCGACCATTTCTCGTCCTATGTGACGACCTATGCAGGCCTCGCCTCGATCATGATCGCGGTGGTGTTCCTCTACATCGTCTCGGCGATCTTCATCCTCGGCGGCGAGTTCAACGCCGCGATCACCCGCTATCTCGAGGCGAGGGCGCGGGTTCCGGGCTGAGCGGTCGCCAGCGCCACGCCAAAGGTGGTGATCGCCATGCCGACGATCTGGATGGGATCGAGTTTTTCGCCGAACAGCGCCCAGGCCATCACCGCCGTTACCGCCGGCACGAGATAGAAAACCGAGGCGACCTTGGACATTTCGCCGTTGCGGATCATCACCATCAGCAGGAAGACCGCGCCGATGGACAGTACCAGCACCAGCCAGGCGAGTGCGAAGAAAAGTTCCCCGTTGAAGACGACCGTGCGCGCTTCGAATAGAAGCGAGCCCAGCGCGACAACCAGCGCGCCGCCGACATATTGCCAGACCGTGGTGGCCACCAGATTGCCGCTCACCGCAAAGCGCTTCTGCCAGATCGTGCCCAGCGTTATGCCCAGCACGGAAACGACGGAAGCAGCAAGGGTTTCCGCCGTGATGCCGCTGCCCATCTCACCGAGCCGCGGCCATAGCACGACGACGACGCCAGCAAAGCCCGTCGCCAGGCCGATCCAATGGCGCGGCAGGATTTTTTCGCCCAGCAATTTGCCCGCCAGCACGGCCGTAGTCAGCGGCTGCAGTCCGGCGATCAGCGCCGAGAGGCCGGCCGGCATGCCGCGATGGATTGCCCAGAACACGCCGCCGAGATAGACGCCGTGGATCAGCATGCCCGCGATCATGGCGTGCATGGCCTCGTCGCGATTTGCTCTTTTCGCGCCGATCAGGGTGGCGATGGCGACCAGAAGCGCCGCAGCCACGACAAAGCGCATCGACAGGAAGGTGAACGGTTCCACCCAGGGCATGGCGTAGCGCGCGCCGATGAAACCGGTCGCCCACAAAATGACGAAAGTGGCGGGAATGAACCGCTTGAGACTGTGCATTTCGGCCCGGCCATTGCTGGAAGAAGGAGGGCTGCCTGTAGTGCGGTTCTTCGCAACAAGCAAAGCGAAACGGTTGAACCATAGGATAACGGGAATTGATGACGGTTTCGGCGCGGTCAGATTGCGACCATCTGCCGGATGCGGTCCGGCGTGACCGCGTCTGCCCGCAAGGCGGCAAGACTGGTGTCGCGCAGGCTTTTCGACAGCTTGCGGCCGTCGGCATCCAGAATGAGCCGGTGGTGAAAATAGGCGGGTTGCGGCAGGCCGAGCAGTTCCTGAAGCACGCGCTGCACGGACGTGGCGAGAAACAGATCGCGCCCGCGCACAACATGCTCGACGCCTTGCAGCGCATCGTCGGCAACGACCGCCATGTGATAGCTGGTCGGCAGGTCGCGCCGGGCCAGGATGACGTCGCCCCAGTCCTGCGGGCGGGCCTCAACGCTGACTGCCGCTGTCAGGCTCTCGTCGGCATATTCGGTCCATGCCAGCTTGCTGCCGATACGCGCGATCGCTGCCGCCATATCCAGCCGCCAGGCGAAAGGGTGGCCTTCGGCGATACGCCGGCGGCGCTCGCTCGCCGGGATCGTCTTGTCCGAAGGGGGATAGAGCGGCACGCCGTCCGGGTCGGTCGGCCAGTCCCGCCCCTTGCTGTCGCTGCCGGCAATGAAAGCGCGGATTTCGCCTCGACTCATGAAGGCCGGATAGACCAGTTCTTCGCGAATCAGCCATTCAAGGATGGCCCCGTATTCGGCGAAATGCTCCGATTGCCGCCGCACCGGCCGTTCCCACTCGATGCCAAGCCACTCCAGGTCGCGCAAAAAGCCTGCCTCAAACGCGGGCGTACACCGTGCCGTGTCGATATCCTCGATGCGCAGCAACAGCCGTTCGCCGGTTCTTTTCGCCAGTTTCTGGTTGAGCAGCGCGGAATAGGCGTGGCCGAGATGCAATTCGCCGTTGGGGCTGGGCGCGAAGCGGAATGTCAGGAGGTTCATCCTTCGGCGTTAATCGGGTTGCGGTGCTTCCGCCGATTGCTACTTTGCCCCGAAGGACGGGACAAGGGAACCATGCAGCGCATTGCAACGCTCGATGACATAGGCAACGGCCTCGACGCGCTTTGCTTGCTGGACCCGCGCCTGAAAGCCGTGCGTGACAAGGCCGGCGAGGTCCCGCTCCGGTTGTCGAAGCCGGGATTTCACAGCCTTGCCTCGATCGTCATTTCGCAGCAGGTGTCGCGCGCCAGCGCCGATGCCATTTTTGGCCGATTGACCCGGTTGGTCGATCCGCTGACGCCGCTGGCAATCCTTGCGTCGGGCGAGGCCGTGTTTCGCGAGGCCGGCCTGTCGCGCCCGAAACAACGCGGCCTGGTCGCGGTTGCTCAAGCCGTGGCGGATGGCCTCGACCTCAATCATTTGTGTTCGCTTGACGCGGAAGAAGCGATGGCTTTGCTGGTGGCCGTGCCGGGGATCGGCCCGTGGACGGCCGAGGTTTACCTTTTGTTTGCCGCCGGGCATCCCGATATTTTCCCCGCGCGCGATGTCGCCTTGCAAACGGCGGTCGGCCATGCGCTTGGCGTTGCGCCACGCCCGCCGGAAAAGGCGCTGATCACTATTGCCGAATCATGGTCGCCCTGGCGCGGGGTCGCTGCCCGGCTTTTCTGGGCCTATTACCGGGAGTTGAAGGGCCGCGAGGCCGTTCCGCCGGCGTGAGACGCTAAAAAAACGTTGCAGACAGGCCGTTTTACCGCATCGTCTAGCCGACAATCCGCTTCACATCCCTGTCATGTCGGGCTTACAGTATCGGTGACGTTCGGATCGAAAGCGAAGGAGGTCGGGAACGTGACGGTCGCCGTCTCTGCGAATGGGCTTCCTGCACTGGTGCTGAACGCGGATTACCGTCCGCTCAGCTATTACCCCTTGTCGCTCTGGTCGTGGCAGGATGCCATCAAGGCGGTGTTTCTCGACCGGGTCAACATCGTCGCAGAGTACGAGCACGCGGTTTCTTCGCCGACATTCTCGATGAAAGTTCCGAGTGTCGTCAGCCTGAAGGCCTATGTGAAGCCGTCAAGGCACCCCGCCTTCACTCGCTTCAACGTATTTTTGCGCGACCGCTTCCAGTGCCAATATTGCGGGACGCCGGAGGATCTCACCTTCGATCACGTTCTCCCGCGTCGTTGCGGCGGGGCAACGACGTGGGAGAACGTGGTGGCAGCCTGCTCGCCCTGCAATTTGCGCAAGGGTGGCCTGATGCCGGCCCAGGCCAAGATGTGGCCCCGCCAGAAACCCTATCAGCCGACGGTGCACGATTTGCACAATAATGGCCGCCTGTTTCCGCCGAACCATCTGCACGAAAGCTGGCTCGATTATCTCTACTGGGATGTCGAACTCGAACCTTGAAGTCGTTCAGACCTACGGAATGCCGGCCATCTGGCGGCTCAATCGCGAGAAAATGCAGCGCGCAGCGCGACGAAGGCCAGGACCAGGCTCGCAATGGCGTTCCAGCCGGCCATGGACAGGCCGAGGATACGCAGCGCCGCCTTGTCGCAGGATGGCGGCACGAATTTTTCGAGCGCATCCAGCACGCCGTTGCCGCCCGTGTCGACAGGACCGGCGACGTCGGTGCAGTCGGTCGGGCCGGCCCACCAGGCCCATTCTACGCCCGAATGATAGATAGCCAGACCGAGACCGTAGAGCATCAGCAGGCCGCCGATGGCGAGCAGGATGCGCGACAGCCAGGCCGGCAGGCGAAGCGCACACGCCCCGAACGCCAGCACCATCAGCGGTATGCCGACATAATAGGGGATGCGTTGTTCGTAGCAGAGCTTGCAGGGGATGTAGCCGCCTATGTACTGGAAGGCGAGCGCCGAACCGACGACGGCAGCCATGGCGACTGCGAGGAACAGGGCCGTCAGTTGTCGGCGGCTTTCTGCGGCGTCGAGGGTCGAGATCATGACTGCGCTCCAGTTGCCTTACGGCGATGTTCAAATGGCATATTTGACGAGCAAGTAGAGGAGAATAAGGACCGCCGCCGCGACGCCGGCAATCAGGCCCAGCCGCTTTTCAATGAATTCGCGAATCGGTTCGCCGTAGCGGCGCAGCAGCCAGGCCAGGAAAAGGAACCGCGCGCCGCGCGCGACGATCGCCGAAACGATGAACCATCCGAGCGGAAAGCCGACCACGCCGGCCAGGATCGTCACCACCTTGATGGGCGGCAGGTGCGCCAGGCCGGAGGTGACCAGCATCAGGAGGATGATACCGTCGCCCGAAGACAGCCGCAGGTGCTCGAACTCGTCGAACTTGCCGTAGAATTCGAGGATCGGCCGGGCCACGGCATCATAGGCGTAATGGCCGATGAACCAGCCGGCGATGCCGCCCAGCACCGACGCGGCGGTGGCGATCAGCGCATAGCGATAGGCGCGGCTGGGGCGCGAAAGCGCCATCGGCAGGAACAGTACGTCCGCCGGCACCAGGAAGACCGAGCTTTCCACGAAGGCGATGAGGGCGAGCCACCATTCGGCGGATTTCCGTGCCGCCAGCGACAAGGTCCAGTCATAAAGTCCGCGAAGCATGGTGTTCCCTCGAAGTGCGCCGCCTGAATAGGAAAAATCCCGGTGCCGCACAATGGCGGCGTCTTCACGAAATCGAAAACGGGGCCTGGCGGGCCGACAGAGAGGGGTAACGGCTGCTTTGCCGGAACGGGAGAAGCAATCCAGTTGACGGACAGGGGTCGGGGCGTGTAGTTCGCGCCATCTACTGCCGGTGACTGTTCCCGCAGCCTGAAAGGGTACGGGGCGCGCGTTCCGGCAGCCGGTCCCTCGCTTCAGGCAGGACCGGCAACGCCTGTGCGGGTGTGGTGGAATTGGTAGACGCGCTGGACTCAAAATCCAGTTCCGAAAGGAGTGCCGGTTCGATTCCGGCCACCCGCACCACTTTATTTTGTCTCACGCCAGTTCGCTTCGCTCACGGCTCCAACGGGGCGGCCTGACCGGCCGACGGGCGCTTGCCCTTGCGAACCCTGCGGGTTCGATGTTTCGGCATGGATGCCGTTTTTCCGTTCGACGCTACGGCGTACCGTTAAAGACAACACGGCGCTGGCTCCGGGGAAACAGCGCCGTGTTGTTTTCAGAACGGAAGTCTGTCGCTTCGCGTCAGGCGAAAGCGCCGTGGCAATGCTTGTATTTCTTGCCTGAGCCGCAAGGGCAGGCTTCGTTGCGGCCGACCTTGCCCCAGCTTGCCGGGTTGTTCGGGTCGCGGTCTTCGGGGGCCACGACGGCTTCCTGCCTGAGCAGTGTGGCGGTTTCGCCGCCGTGGAAATCGTCCTCGCCGGTGGTGCCGTCGAGGTGGCTGCCGAAAACCTCCGGAGCCTGCGGAGGCGGCGCATCGGCAGCCTCGCGGACCAGTTCGACGCGCATCAACTGCGCGGTAACAACCTGCCGAAGATGGCCTAGCATGGCCTGGAAGAGTTCGAAGGCCTCGCTCTTGTATTCCTGCAGCGGGTCGCGCTGGGCGTAACCACGGAAGCCGACGACCGAGCGCAAATGATCGAGATTGACGATGTGCTCGCGCCACAGCCCGTCCAGCGACTGGAGAACCACGGAGCGCTCGACATAGGTCATCACCTCCGGCCCAAACCGCTCGGCGCGGTCGGCGGCGGCGGTATCGGTGGCGGCGGTGATCCGTTCGCGGATATCGTCTTCGGCGATGCCTTCCTCCTGGACCCAGTCTTCGATCGGCAGGTCGAGGTTCAGGTACTGCTGGACCTCCGCCTTGAGCGTGGCGGCGTCCCACTGCTCGGCATAAGCACTTTCGGGGATATTCTTGGCAACGATCTCCTCGATCACACCGGTGCGCATCTCGGCGACCATTTCGCCAAGGCCTTCGCCGTCCATCAATTCGATGCGCTGCTCGAACACCACCTTGCGCTGGTCGTTGGAGACGTCGTCATATTTCAGCAGGTTCTTGCGGATGTCGAAATTGCGCGCCTCGACCTTGGTCTGCGCCTTTTCCAGCGCCTTGTTGATCCAGGGATGGATGATAGCCTCGTCTTCCTTGAGGCCGAGCTTCTGCAGCATGCCGTCCATGCGCTCGGAGCCGAAGATGCGCATCAAATCGTCCTGCAGCGACAGGAAGAATTTGGAGCGGCCAGGGTCGCCCTGACGGCCGGAGCGGCCGCGAAGCTGGTTGTCGATGCGCCGCGATTCATGGCGTTCGGTGGCAAGCACGTAGAGGCCGCCGGCGGCAAGCGCCTTATCCTTCAGCTTTTGGACATCTTCGCGAATTTCGTTTTCGCGGGCGGTGCGCTCGGGTCCTTCCGGCATGTCGGCCAGTTCCTCGGCGATGCGCATGTCGGCGTTGCCGCCAAGCTGGATGTCGGTGCCGCGGCCCGCCATGTTGGTGGCGATGGTGATGGAGCCGGGCTTGCCGGCCTGCGAAACGATGGATGCCTCGCGCTCATGGTGGCGCGCGTTCAGCACCTCGAAATCCTTGAAGCCTTCCTTGCGCAGGCGCTCGGCCAACTGCTCCGATTTCTCGATCGAGGTGGTGCCGACCAGCGTCGGCTGACCCTTGGCGTAGGCTTCCTTGATCTCCTTGACGATGGCCTTGTATTTTTCCTCGACGGTCCGGTAGACCTCGTCGCTTTCGTCGATGCGCATGACCGGAACGTTGGTCGGGATTTCCGTTACTTCGAGGCCGTAGATGTTGCCGAATTCCTCGGCCTCGGTCAGCGCCGTGCCGGTCATGCCGGCAAGCTTGGCGTACAGGCGGAAATAATTCTGGAAGGTAACGGAGGCGAGCGTCTGGTTTTCCGGCTGGATCTTGACGTGCTCTTTCGCCTCCAGCGCCTGGTGCAGGCCTTCCGAAAAGCGGCGGCCCGGCATCATGCGGCCGGTGAATTCGTCGATGATGACGATTTCGCCGTTGTTGACGATGTAGTCCTTGTCGCGCTGGAACAGCTGGTGGGCCTTCAGCGCGTTGTTGACGTGATGGACGATCGCGACATTCTCGATGTCATAGAGCGACTCGCCCTTGAGAAGACCCGCATCCCGCAGCATGTTTTCCAGCTTCTCCGTGCCCTCTTCGGTGAAGGTGGAGGTCTTCTGCTTTTCGTCGATCTCGTAGTCGGCCGGATCGAGCCTGAGCATGAAGGCGTCGATGGTATTGTACATTTCCGAGCGGTCTTCGAGCGGGCCGGAAATGATCAGCGGGGTGCGGGCTTCATCGATGAGGATCGAATCGACCTCGTCGACGATCGCGTAATTGTGACCGCGCTGCACCATCTGGGCGCGCTCGTATTTCATGTTGTCGCGAAGGTAGTCGAAGCCCAGTTCGTTGTTGGTCGCGTAGGTGACGTCGCAGGCATAGGCGGCAGCCCGTTCCGCATCGTCCAGGCCGTGGACGATGGTGCCGATGGTCAGCCCGAGGAATTTATAGACGCGGCCCATCCATTCGGCGTCGCGCGAGGCGAGGTAGTCGTTCACGGTGACGACATGAACGCCCTTGCCGGCCAGCGCGTTAAGGTAGACGGGAAGCGTGGCGACCAGCGTCTTGCCCTCGCCGGTGCGCATTTCGGATATGCCGCCGTCATGCAGCACCATGCCGCCGATCAACTGGACATCGAAGGGACGCAGGCCCAGCACGCGGCGCGCCGCCTCGCGTGCCGTCGCAAATGCCGGCACCAGCAGGTCGTCGAGGGTTGCGCCGTTGGCAATATCTTCGCGGAATTTTTGCGTGCGCGCCGTCAAATCGGCATCCGAAAGCGCGCGCATCTCGTTTTCCATGGCGTTGATCGCTTCCAGCCTTGGCCGCGCCGCTTTCACGCGACGGTCGTTGGAAGAGCCGAAAACCTTACGGGCGAGAGCGCCAAAACTGACCATAAATGGTCCTTTCGCTTGCAATCCTGATCATCACGACAAAGCCGGCTGGCCCCGCCTAGTCCGCCCGAGGCGGAAAAAACACCGAAAAGCGCCCTGAAAACGGTTCTGGACGCAAACTCGTTGGACAGATAAGAGGGGGCTCAATCGATGTCAACGCCGCGCGCCGCTGCGCTGCCGCGCCAAATTCCGCCACATTCAGGTTGATCAGAAAGCCTGTCCCGCGCTCTTATCAATTCCTTCGGAGTAATCTTGCCCATGTCCCTGTTGTTTCGTCGTTCGCCGTTTATCGGCCTGGGTTTCGTCCTTGGCCTGACGGCGCTGTCGTTCTCGCCCGCCCTGGCGCAGGAAACCGCACCTGCCGCGCCTGCGGCAGCACCGGCTGCCGCACCCGTCGATCCGGCGGCAGTTGTCGCCACCGTGAACGGCAAGCCGGTGACGGAAGCCGATTTGACGCTTGCAGAAGGCGAACTTGCGCAGCAATTTGCGCAGCTTCCGCCAGAACAGCGCCGCGCGGCAGCGCTTTCGGCAGCGATCGAGATCAAGGTGCTCGCGGCCAAGGCTGTCGCCGACGGCTTCGACAAGGATCCCGAATTCCAGCGCCGCATGGCGTTCCTGCAGGAGCGCGCCCTGCACGGTGAGATGGTCGCGAAGGACGTGGTCGGCAAGATTACCGACGACGAGGTTCGCGCCCGCTACGACAAGGAAATCGCGGCGCAGCCGGCGGTCAACGAGGTCCATGCCCGTCACATTCTCGTGAAGACCAAGGAAGAGGCCGAGGCGATCATCAAGCAACTGGACGGCGGCGCCGATTTCCAGAAGCTGGCCAACGAGCACACCAGCGACCCGAGCGGCAAGAGCAATGGCGGCGATCTCGGCTATTTCGGCCCTGGCCAGATGGTTCCGGAATTCGACAAGGCAGCACAGGCGCTGGCGGTTGGCTCCTATACCAAGGAACCGGTACAGACCCAGTTCGGCTGGCACATCATCAAGGTCGAGGACAAGCGCGCCAAGCAGCCGCCGGCTTACGACGCGGTCAAGGACAATGTCCGCTCGCTTGTCGTGCGCGACAAATATTTCGCGCTGGTCAAGGCGCTTCGCGCCGATGCCAAGGTGGAAATCCCTGACGCGGCGCTGAAGAAGGCCGTCGATGCGGCTGAAGGCGGCGAGTAAGCAAGCCGAATGCGGATGGGCGGGCCTTATCGGGATCCGCCTTTTCCGCTCCGTTCGCGCGGTCTGACGCTGCCCTGAAGCGCTCGTAGCTCAACTGGATAGAGCACCGGACTTCGAATCCGTAGGTTGCAGGTTCAAATCCTGCCGAGCGCACCATCTTTTTGATCTCACGCCCAGTTCGCTTCGCTCACGGGCTCCGATGGGGCGGCCTGGCCGGCCGACGGGCGGTCGCCCTTGCGAACCACTGCGGGTTCGATAGGCGTTCTGCCGAGACGCGTCTCTTGCAAGTTGCAAGCAAACGTCTTGCACAGCGGCGCGGCATCAGGCAAACCGGCCTCGTTTCGCGTTTTCCCGCTGAGGCTGCCATGTCCGAATCGATTTCGCCGCTTGCCCCTAAGAAATACCCCAAAATGCCGCGCATAGACGGCGTGCGCATCGCCACGGCGGAAGCCGGCATCAAATACAAGAACCGCACCGATCTGCTGGCCATGGTCTTCGATGCCGGCACGACGGTCGCGGGCGTTTTCACCAAATCGAAGTGTCCATCGGCGCCGGTCGATTTCTGCCGGCAGAATCTGGGTGCGGGCAAGGCCCGAATCCTGGTCGTCAATTCCGGCAACGCCAATGCGTTTACCGGCCAGAAGGGCCGTGAAGCGACCACGCTGACCAGTGAGACGGCCGCAAAGGCTGCGGATTGCGCGCCCGGCGACGTATTCCTGGCCTCGACCGGGGTTATCGGCGAGCCGCTTGACGCGACCAAATTCGGGCCGCTGCTGGCCGGCATGGTCAAGGACAGCAAGCCGGATTCCTGGCTCGATGCCGCCAAGGCCATCATGACCACCGACACCTATCCGAAGGTGGCGACCGCGACCGTCAAGCTCGGCGATGCCGATGTCACGCTGAACGGCATCGCCAAGGGCGCCGGCATGATCGCGCCGGACATGGCGACCATGTTGTCCTTCGTCGCGACTGATGCGCCGATTGCGGCATCTGTCTTGCAGGATTTGCTGTCGCGCGGCGTCGGCAAGACCTTCAATGCCGTTACCGTGGATTCGGATACCTCGACCAGCGACACGCTGCTTCTGTTCGCAACCGGCACGGCCGCCGGGCGCGGCGCGCCGTCGATCACCGATCCGAAGGACCCGCGCCTTGGCGCGTTTCGCCGAGCGCTTGGAAAGATACTGAAATCATTGGCGCTGCAGGTCGTGCGCGACGGCGAGGGCGCGCGCAAGCAGATCGAGGTGACGGTGACCGGCGCGAAATCGGCGCGCTCGGCCAAGCGCATCGCGCTTTCGATCGCCAATTCGCCGCTGGTCAAGACAGCCGTGGCCGGAGAAGACGCCAATTGGGGGCGTGTCGTCATGGCCGTCGGCAAGGCCGGCGAACCGGCCGATCGCGACCGCCTCTCGATCTGGTTCGGCGACAACCGGCTGGCGCATGAAGGCGAGCGCGATCCATCCTACTCCGAAGCGGCGACCACGGCCTATATGAAGCGCGACGAGGTTCGCATTCGCGCGGAGATCGGCATCGGCCGCGGCAAGGCGACGGTGTGGACCTGCGACTTGACCAAGGAATATGTCGCAATCAACGGCGACTATCGGAGCTGACGCGGATGGGCCCGGTGGCATCGCCCAGCATTCTGGCTACGGTTCGCCGCTATGAAGCGGCGGGCTTCCGGGCATGGCCGGCGGCCGCCGTTCATTACGACGGAACCTGGGTGATCCGGTTGACGGCCGGCCATTCGGCAAAGCGGCTGAATTCGGTCAACCCGCTCGACCCCGGCGACATAAGCCAGATTCCCGAACGAATCGGCCGCGCCAGCCGCCGTTTCGAGGCCTATGGCAGGCCGTTGACCTTTCGTGTCTCGCCGCTGTCGGGAACCGTGATCCCGGCTTATCTCGATGCGCAGGGCTGGAGCACATTCGACGAATCGCTGGTCATGCGGCTGCCCCTGGCCGATGCGCCGGTCGAGCAGGCGATGGATCAGCTGCCGTTGCGCGACATCAGCCGTTTTGTCGGTGCTGCCTTGAAGGTGCATGGGGCGGATGCTTCGCTGCGGCCGGGCCTGTCCGAAATCATCGGGTCGATCCAGCCCGAGGCCGGCCTGTTTGCGCTGGAACGGGGTGACGAACCCCTGGCGACGCTGATCTGCGTGCATGAGGGCGATCTTGCCGGGTTGTTCGAGATCGCCACGGACGAGGCCGCGCGCCACCAGGGGCATGCCCGCCAATTGATTCTGTCGGCGCTGAAATGGGCGCGCTTGCGCGGCGCGCGCGAGGCGTGGTTGCAGGTGGGCGCCGATAACCACCCGGCCCTTGCGCTGTACCGGACGCTCGGCTTCAGCGAAGTCTACCGTTACCACTACCGTCGGCCGCCGCCGGCATGAGCGAAATGAATTCAAGCGGCAAGCGCCTGCTCCTGGTTGTCGCCTGTGCGCTGGTCGACGCCGACGGCCGCGTCCTGATCGCGCAACGGCCACAGGGCAAGCAACTTGCCGGCCTGTGGGAATTTCCGGGAGGCAAGGTAGAGCAGGGGGAGACGCCGGAGCAATGCCTCGTGCGGGAACTGCGCGAGGAAATTGGTGTCGAAACAAAAATTGCATGCCTTGCGCCGCTGACTTTCGCCAGCCACAGCTATGACGATTTTCACCTGCTGATGCCGCTCTACATATGCCGCCGCTTCGAGGGCATCGCGATGCCGAAAGAAGGCCAGACCCTGAAATGGGTAAGGCCGCGCCAGATGCGCGACTATCCGATGCCGCCGGCCGACGAGCCGCTTATTCCGTTCCTGATCGACCTTTTATGAGGGAACTTGCCGGTCTATTTCGCGGCTGCGCCATCATCATTAATGGAAGCTTAATCTTGCCGTGAAAAATTGACCTAGTGCGGTCGCCGTGCGGCGAGGGATTTTCTTGGGATTGGTGCGATGGGCCTCGACAACAGTTCGATCAGGGAATCGATTGACGACTGGGACTCGCTACGCTCGGAACGAGGCTCGCGGGCCGTCGAAGCCGGAATGGGCCTGTTGCGGATCACGCTGTTGTTCGGTTCGGTCGCCATTGCGCTGGCCCTGATCGCGGTGCCGCTTCTCGACAACAGCAACGACAACAGGCAGGTCGCACGCGACGGCTTTGCCGGGATCGACACGATGAGCACCGGCTCGATCGAGCGCGGCGGAACCTACACCATCCGCCGCAGCGTGCTCCAGTCCTCGTCCGAATCCGTTTGCGTGATTCGCGCCAATGGCCGCCGCAGCGGCGACTGCTAGAGCATCGACGGTCCAGGACTGGTTATTCCGCAGGCCTTCACCGCTTGTTAAGCCTGTGCCGTTAACCTTTCTTAATGGGTCGATGCTAGCGTTGGAGCAAGAGGATCGACGACCATGACACGACTGTTTTGCCGGTTCATCAACGATCAAACTGGCGCCACGGCTATCGAATACAGCCTCATTGCGACACTGATATCGCTCGCCATTTTCGCCGGGGTGGGTGGCTTGGCCGATTCGCTGCAATGGTTGTGGAGCGACAATAGCAGCCGCCTGGTGCAGGGGTTCGCTGCAAACTAACCTGCGGGTTCTTCCGTCAGTTTTGCCCGGTTTCTCTCAGTGCGCTTGCAAGTGACACCTTTGCCGAACCTGGCTTCAACGGCTTTTGCTGCGAGGCATCGGGTGCCCATCCAGACATCCAGACGATGGAAAAACTCGCTTTGATCCGGCCGTCCGGGTCGGCGAAACGCTCCGCGTAAATCTCCGCCGCGCGCGAAAAAAGTTTTCGCGTACCGGGCCGGCGCGGACGGTCGACCAGCGGACTGGTTTCGCCCATCGCCCTGAGGTCGGCCATCAAGGCAAATAGCGTATCGTAGCGCACGGTCAGCGTTTCCACGTCGGCTACGGGCAGGGCGAGCCCGGCGCGTTGCAAGAGGCCGCCCGCATCGCGCACATCGGGGAAAGGGATTACGCGGGGGCTGACGCCGCCATAGAGTTCGCTTTCTGCGGCGAGGAAACTTTCGCGCAATTCGCCCAGCGTTCCGGCCCCGGCAAACGCACCCAGAAACAGGCCGTCCGGCCGCAGCGCCCGGCGTATCTGCGCCAGCATGCCCTGAATGTCGTTCATCGACTGCAAGGACAGGAGCGACACGGCAAGATCGAGGCTTTCCGGCTCGAAAGGCACGGTTTCCGGCGACGCTATAATACCCGGCTGCCCAGCCAGAAAGGCCGGATCGGCCTCGACGCGCACGACGTCGGCGACCTTTCCGCTTGCGGCCAGAACGTCCCTTGCCGTTGCCGTCTGGCAAAAAAGGGTGGCGGCGCTGGTGAAGCGGCGCTCCACCGCATTGATCCGGTCGGCCAGATCGTCGCCGATGCGCCGCATCAGGAAATCCGAGCCGGCAACGGGGTTGGCCAGGGCCCGGCGCTTGCGCGCCAGGAACAGCGATGTATCGAAAATAGGCTGCACGGACAGGTTCCCGTCGTTACGGCATCTGCTAAGGTCTGGATCGAGAATGCCAACAGGCGTGACGTGGCCGATCCCATGGCAGATATCAAGGGTCTTTCCAGAGCGGCGCTGAACTGGCCGGCGCGGCTTCTGTTCCCGCCGGTTTGCGCCGGTTGCCGCCGTCACGTCTCGCAGCCCGGCGTATTGTGCGCGCTGTGCTGGCCGAAATTACGCCTGCTGGAGCCACCCTGGTGCCCGGTGATGGGCACGCCGTTCGTTCATGACATGGGCGAGGGCTTCTTGTCGGCGGAAGCGATCGCCGATCCGCCGCCGTTCGAACGGGCGCGGGCTGCGGTTGCCTATACGGGTGTCGCGCGGCAGATGGTGAGCGGCCTGAAATACCAGGACCGAACGGATCTTGCGCCCTGGATGGCGCGGTGGATGATGCGGGCGGGCGCTGCCTTGGTGGCTGACGCGGATGTGGTCGTGCCGGTGCCCTTGCACTGGCGGCGCTTCCTGAAGCGGCAATTCAACCAGTCCGCGGAACTAGGCCGCGCCGTTTCGCGCCTTGGCGGCGTGCCGTTTGCACCGTCGGCGGTAAAACGCGTGAAGCCGACGCAGCAGCAGGTAGGGCTGGAACGACGCCAGCGCGAGGAAAACGTGCGGGCGGCCTTCCGCGTCCCGGTGGAGCGCGAAATAGAGGTTGCCGGCCGCCGCGTGCTGTTGATCGACGACGTCTATACGACAGGCGCTACCGTGCGGGCCATGGCCAAGGCGCTCAAGAAGGGGGGCGCAGGCGCCGTCGACGTGCTGACCTTTGCCCGCGTGCTGCCGGGGGACTTCCGAGCCGACGAAGCAGGCCCTATATAGGGTGTATCGCAACGGAAGACCGACATGGCTGATGTCACCATTTATACCCGCATGATGTGCGGCTATTGCGCGGCGGCCAAGCGCCTGCTCGAGCGCAAGGGCGTCGCCTATACCGAGCACGACGCCTCGTTTTCTCCGGAACTGCGCCAGGAGATGATCAGCCGCGCCCATGGCGGCTCGACTTTCCCCCAGATATTCATCGGCGATCTGCATGTCGGCGGGTGCGACGATCTCCATGACCTTGAAACGACGGGGCGGCTGGATACCATGCTTGCCGCTACCGCAATGAAACAGGAAACCTGACGATGGGCGTGTTCAAGGCCGCGGCAATCCAGATGCGTTCTGGCACCGATCCGCAACGCAACGCCGCCGAGATGGAGCGGATGGTGCGCAATGCCGCCGGGCAGGGCGCGACCTATGTCCAGACGCCCGAAATGACCGGGGCGATGGTTCGCGACAAGGATGCGCGGCAGGCGATCTATACGACCGAGGACAGGGATATCGTGGTGGCCAGGGCGCGTCGCCTAGCGAAGGAACTTGGCATCTTCGTGCATATCGGTTCGACGGGCATCCTGCGTGCCGACGGCAAGATCGCCAACCGCGCGCTGCTGATATCGCCGCAGGGCCGGATCGTTGCGACCTACGACAAGATCCATATGTTCGACGTCGATCTGGACAATGGCGAAAGCTGGCGCGAATCGGCCGCCTACGAGCCGGGCGAGCGGGCCGTGATCGCCGACATCGGCGGAGCCAGGCTCGGCTTTGCCGTGTGTTACGATTTGCGCTTTCCGCAATTGTTTCGCGCCGAGGCGCTTGCCGGGGCCGAAATATTGTCGGTGCCGGCCGCTTTTACCCGGCAAACGGGCGAGGCGCACTGGCACGTCCTGTTGCGTGCCCGCGCCATCGAGAACGGGGCTTTCGTCATTGCCGCCGCGCAAGGCGGTGTGCACGAGGACGGCCGCGAAACCTATGGCCATTCGCTGATCGTCGATCCATGGGGCAGGGTGCTGGCCGAGGCTGCCGATGCGGAGCCTGGCGTCATTGTCGCCGAGATCGATCCGGCGCAATCGATGGCTGCGCGCCGCAAAATTCCGAACCTGAAGAATGCGCGAGAATTCACCGTCGATGCCGGCGTTGGCGAAGCAGCACTCAGGGGAGCGGCGTCTTGATCCGTTTTTCGCTTGAGTGCGACAATGCCCACACATTCGAGGGGTGGTTCCGCAGCAACGAGGATTTCGACACGCAGGCCAAGCGCGGCTTTGTCGAATGCCCCTCTTGCGGCAGCCACGCGGTCGAGAAGGCGCTGATGGCGCCTGCCGTCTCGACCGGACGCAGCCGGGAAAAGGTTGCGCTCGCCATGGGCGACGCGCAGAAGGCGGCGATGGCGCAACTCAAGGCCATGGCGGAAAAGATTCGCGGGAACGCCGACTATGTCGGCGACAAATTTGCCGAGGAAGCCCGCAAAATCCATTTCGGCGAAATCGATCCGCGCGGAATCTATGGCGAAGCGACGCTGGAAGAAGCAAAAAGCCTCGCTGAAGACGGCGTCGACTTCATGCCGGTTCCGGTCTTTCCAGACGACCGCAACTGACTTCCAAGCCGCAGCGAATGAACGGCAAAGCCGCCTGAAAATGGTCAGGCGGAGCCTTTTTCGGCCAGCACCATGTAGTTGACATCCATGTCCGTCGAGCGCTGCCAGCGGTCGGCCAGCGGATGGTAGACGACGCCGGTGCGGTCGACGATGGCCATCGCGGCGGTCGTCAACGCCTTTTCCAATTCCTCGGGACGCACCAATTTGCCGAACTGGTGGGTGCCGCGCGGCAGCCAGCGCAGCACGTATTCGGCGCCGATGATGGCCAGACCCAGCGCCTTCAGCGTGCGGTTGATGGTGGCGACGAACATGATGCCGCCAGGCTTGACCATATCGGCGCACTTGCCGAGGAACAGGTCGATGTCGGCTACGTGTTCGACCACTTCCATGTTGAGGATGACATCGAACTTCTCGCCGGAGTCGGCAAGGTCTTCCGCCGTGGTGGCGCGATAGTCGATCTCGACGCCCGATTCGGAGGCGTGCAGTTTCGCCACCTCGATATTGGTGGCGGAAGCGTCGGCGCCGACCACTTCGGCTCCCAGTCTTGCCATCGGCTCGCACAGCAAGCCGCCGCCGCAGCCGATGTCGAGAAAACGCAGGCCCTTGAAGGGTCGCGCCTCACGCGGGTCGCGGCCGAAACGCTCCGCCACTTGGTCGCGGATATAGGCAAGACGCACCGGATTGAACTTGTGCAGCGGGCGGAATTTGCCGTTCGGGTTCCACCATTCGGCGGCGAGTGCGGAAAAGCGCTCCACCTCCGCGGCGTCGATCGTCGATCGCTTCTCTACCGATCGTTCTGGCTTTGGCATTGCGTGGTCTCCTCGATCGGCCCTAGGAAGTCGGGTGTGCCGGCTGGAATGTCAAGGCAACAATTTCCCGGTCGCTGACAGGATTTCTGTTGCTTGCGCAGCCACGGTCTTTTGGTTAAGGAGGCCGCAATAATGTGGCGCCTCGACTTCCGGGGGCCGCATCTCGTTGATTTGCGGCCCCTTCGGTCCGGTATTCAGGCAAAGGCGTTTCGTTTCCATGGCGCGCATCGTGATGAAATTCGGCGGAACGTCGGTCGCCGACATCGCCCGCATCCGCAATGTGGCGCGCCACGTCAAACGCGAAGTGGATGCCGGCCACGAGGTTGCCGTGGTCGTTTCGGCGATGGCCGGCAAGACCAATGAACTGGTCGCCTGGACGCGCGAAGCCTCGCCCATGCACGATGCGCGCGAATACGACGCCGTCGTCGCTTCCGGCGAGCAGGTGACGGCCGGCCTTTTGGCGCTCACGCTTCAGAACATGGGCGTGCACGCCCGCTCGTGGCAGGGCTGGCAGATCCCGATCAAGACCGACAACAGCCATGGCGCGGCGCGCATCCTCGACATAGACGGGTCGTTCCTGGTCAAGCGCTTCGGCGAAGGCCAGGTCGCGGTGATCGCCGGCTTCCAGGGCATCGGTCCGGACAACCGCATTGCCACGCTCGGACGCGGCGGCTCCGACACCAGCGCGGTCGCCATCTCGGCGGCGGTCAAGGCCGACCGGTGCGATATCTACACCGATGTCGACGGCGTTTATACGACGGACCCGCGCGTGGAGCCGAAGGCGCGGCGGCTGGCGCAGATTTCCTTCGAGGAAATGCTTGAAATGGCTTCGCTGGGGGCCAAGGTTCTACAGGTCCGCTCGGTTGAACTTGCCATGGTTCATAAAGTGCGCACCTTCGTGCGGTCGTCCTTCGTGGACCCGGACGCGCCTGGAATGGGGGATTTCGACAATCCGCCCGGAACGCTTATTTGCGACGAGGATGAAATCGTGGAACAGCAGGTCGTCACTGGAATTGCCTATGCCAAGGACGAGGCGCAGATTTCGCTGCGCCGTGTCGGCGACCGCCCAGGCGTTGCCGCCGGCATCTTTGGGCCGCTGGCGCAGGCCGGCATCAATGTCGACATGATCGTCCAGAACATTTCGGAGGACGGCAAGCTCACCGACATGACCTTTACCGTGCCATCGGGCGATGTCGACAGGGCGCTGGCGGCACTGGACAAGATCAAGGCCGATATCGGCTTCGACATGGTGCAGCACGACGACGGCATGTCGAAAGTTTCGGTGATCGGCATCGGCATGCGCAGCCATGCCGGCGTCGCGGCGACCGCCTTCAAGGCCCTGGCCGACAAGGGCATCAACATCCGCGCCATCACCACGTCGGAGATCAAGATTTCGATCCTGATCGACGGTCCCTATACGGAACTTGCGGTTCGCACTTTGCATTCCGTTTACGGTCTGGATAAGCAGTAGCAGGACTTTTAAAGTCAGTCTTTGCGTGAGAGCTGGCGCGGGTGGAGCCGCGGCGGTACAGAAATGCCGATTGGAGAACAAGCCGCGATGCGTGATACGGCCAGCGGCCCGCGCGTTTTGCTGAAACGGCTCCGCGAGCTCATGCAGGAGCCGATGGAGCCGCAGGAGCGGCTCGACCGGATTGTGCGCGACATCGCCTCCAACATGGTCGCCGAGGTCTGCTCGCTTTACGTGCTGCGCTCCGATTCGGTGCTTGAGCTTTACGCTACGGAAGGCTTGAATCCCAAAGCCGTCCACCTGGCGCAGTTGCGGCTGGGGCAAGGGCTTGTCGGCTCGATCGCGGCGAGTGCGCGCCCGCTCAACCTGTCCAACGCGCAGGAGCACCCGGCCTTCGCCTATCTGCCGGAAACGGGCGAGGAAGTTTACAATTCCTTCCTCGGCGTGCCGGTGCTCAGGGCAGGGCGCACGCTGGGCGTGCTGGTGGTCCAGAACAAGACCATGCGCACCTATCGCGACGACGAGGTCGAGGCGTTGGAAACCACGGCGATGGTCATCGCCGAGATGATCGCCACCGGCGACCTGGCACGGCTCAACCGGCAGGGACTGGAACTCGACCTGAAGCGTCCGGTCAGTTTTACCGGCCTCTCCTTCAACGAGGGCATCGGTCTTGGGCAGGTCGTGCTGCACGAGCCGCGCATCGTCGTCACCAATCTGTTCAACGAGGACAGCGAGGAAGAGGTGCGGCGGCTGGAAACGTCGCTCGGCTCGCTCAGGCTGTCCATCGACGACATGCTGGAACGCCGCGACGTTGCCTTCGAGGGCGAGCACCGCGAGGTGCTGGAAGCCTATCGCATGTTCGCCAACGACCGCGGCTGGGTGCGCCGGCTGGAAGAGGCGATCCACAACGGCCTGACGGCGGAGGCTGCCGTCGAGAAAGTGCAGTCGGACATGCGCGCGCGCATGATCCACATGACCGATCCGTATCTGCGTGAGCGGATGAGCGATTTCGACGATCTCGCCAACCGGCTGTTGCGCCAGTTGATGGGGCGTGGGCCTGAAGCCGTGGCGGCCTGGTTGCCGAAGGACGCCATCATCGTCGCCCGCTCGATGGGGGCGGCGGAACTGCTCGATTATCCGCGCGAGAACTTGCGCGGACTGGTGCTGGAGGACGGCACGGCCACCAGCCATGTCGTCATTGTGGCGCGCGCCATGGGCATTCCGGTCGCCGGCCACATGAAGGGCGCCGTCTCGATGTCGGAGAATGGCGACGACATCATCGTCGACGGCGAGGAAGGCATCATCCATCTGCGTCCGCAGGCGGATCTGGAGGCCGCCTATGCCGAGAAGGTACGCTTCCGCGCACGCCGGCAGGAAGTTTACCGGGAACTTCGCAAGCAGCCATCGATCACCAAGGACGGCGTCCAGGTCGATCTTCTGATGAATGCCGGGCTGGCCGTCGACCTGCCGCAACTGGCGGAGGCGGGTGCGGCCGGCATCGGGCTTTTCCGCACCGAATTGCAGTTCATGGTGGCTTCGACCTTCCCGCGTGCGGAAGCACAGGAGAAGCTCTATCGCGACGTGCTCGACGCGGCGCGCGGCAAGCCGGTCACTTTCCGCACCATCGACATTGGCGGCGACAAGGTGCTGCCTTACTTTAAAGGATCGGTGCAGGAGGAAAACCCGGCGCTCGGCTGGCGCGCGATCCGGCTGACGCTCGACCGGCCGGGCCTGTTGCGTACCCAGATCCGCGCTTTGCTCAAGGCGTGCGGGGGCCGCGAACTCAAGCTGATGCTGCCGATGGTGACCGAACTCGGCGAGATCGCGCAAGCGCGCGAGATCATCGACCGCGAGGTGCGGCATCTGTCGCGCTTTGCCCATCATCTGCCGACCAGCCTGAAGCTTGGCGCCATGCTGGAAGTGCCGGCGTTGCTGTTCCAGCTCGACGAACTGATGAAGGCCGTCGATTTCGTTTCCGTCGGCTCGAACGATCTGTTCCAGTTCGTCATGGCGGTCGACCGCGGCAACACGCAGGTGTCCGACCGCTTCGACCCGTTGTCGGTGCCGTTCATGCGCGTGCTGAAGCAGATCGCCGATGCCGGTCATCGCAATCTTACACCGGTCACCTTGTGCGGCGAACTTGCCGGCAAGCCGATATCGGCCATGGCACTGATCGGGCTTGGCTACCGTTCCATTTCCATGTCGCCCGCCGCGATCGGCCCGGTCAAGGCGATGTTGACCGAACTGCCGCTGGAAGAATTGCAGCGCTTTTTCACCGATAACCTTTCCGCGCCGGCGAACGGCCTGCCGATGCGGGCGCTGTTGCAGGCCTTTGCCGACGATCGCTCGATTCCCCTATGATCACTCTTCCGCGCGACCGCATGGACCAAGTCGTCAAGCGCTTCGACATGCTCGAAGCGCAGATGGCGGCCGGCCCGGCTCCCGATGCCTATGTAAGAATGGCTTCGGAATATGCCGAAATCCAGGACATGGTGGGCAAGATCAGGGAGTTGCGCGCTGCCGAGGCCGAGCAGGCGGACCTTGAGGCGATGCTCGCCGACAAGAGCACCGACGCCGAGATGCGTGCGCTGGCCGAAGCCGATCTGCCGGATGTCGAGGAGCGCATCGAGGGCTTGCAGAACGATATACAGATACTGCTGCTGCCCAAGGACGCCGCCGACGAAAAGAACGCCATCCTCGAAATCCGCGCCGGCACCGGCGGCGACGAAGCGGCATTGTTTGCCGGCGATCTCTACCGCATGTACGAGCGCTACGCCTCCGAGCGCGGCTGGCGTTTCGAGACGGTAACGGCCAGCGATGGCGATGCCGGCGGTTTTAAGGAAATCATCGCGACCGTCTCCGGCAGGGGCGTGTTTGCCCATCTGAAATTCGAATCCGGCGTGCACCGCGTACAGCGCGTTCCGGCCACGGAGGCACAAGGGCGCATCCACACGTCGGCGGCTACCGTGGCGGTGCTGCCCGAGGCGCAAGAGGTCGATATCGAGATCAAGCCGGACGAGATCCGCATCGACACGATGCGGGCTTCCGGTTCGGGCGGCCAGCACGTCAACACCACCGATTCGGCCGTGCGCATCACGCACCTGCCGACGGGCATCATGGTGGTGCAGGCGGAAAAATCGCAGCACCAGAACCGGGCGCGCGCCATGCAGATTTTACGCGCGCGGCTCTACGACCTCGAACGCAGCCGCGCCGACGAGGAACGTTCGTCGTCGCGAAAGTCGCAGGTGGGATCTGGCGACCGCTCGGAGCGCATCCGTACTTATAATTTTCCGCAAGGGCGCGTTACCGACCACCGCATCAACCTGACGCTGTACAAGCTCGAGCGCGTAATGATGGGCGAACTGGACGAGATTATCGACGCGCTGATCGCCGATCATCAGTCAAAGCTGCTCGCTGATATCGTTGAAAACTGAGGCTGTCGGGCTATGAATTCGCCCGCCCAGGCCCCGCTATCGCTGGCTGCACTCCATCGCGAAGCACGGCGAAGATTGAGCGATGCGGGCGTTGAAACCCCGGTGCTCGATGCGCGTCTGTTGGTGGAACACTTTTCCGGCACGACGCGAACCCAGGCGATCACGGAACCCGGTCGGTTGGTCGACGTGGCTGTTGTCGAAGCGATAAACCAGGCTTTGCAGCGCCGGATTTCGGGCGAGCCGGTGCATCGCATCCTGGGTTATCGCGAGTTTTATGGCCTGCGACTCGACCTGTCGGCGGAAACGCTCGAACCCCGCCCAGACACGGAAACGCTGGTGGAGGCTGTGCTGCCGCTGGTGCGGGTCGTCGTCGCGCGTGAAGGCAAATGCCGAATTCTCGATCTCGGCACGGGAACCGGGGCGATTGCGCTGGCGCTTCTCGCTGCCGCTCCCCAGGCGACTGCAACCGGCGTCGATATTTCCAGCGACGCGCTTGCGACCGCAATGCGCAATGCCGCGAAACTGGGGCTTGCCGACCGCTTCATGACGCTCCAGTCGGACTGGTTTTCGAAAATTTCAGGGTGTTACGATGTAATCGTGTCCAACCCGCCCTATATAAGCTCCGTCGACGTACAAAACTTGCAGGTCGAGGTGCGCAGTTTCGATCCGCACCGGGCTTTGGACGGTGGTGAAGACGGGCTTGATGCCTATCGTATCATTGCAGGTCAGGTCCAGAAATATCTGGAAGCGGGCGGATCTGTTGCCGTGGAAATCGGTAGTACGCAAAAACACGACGTAGCCAATGTCTTCGGGATGGCGGGTTTTACTGTTGCTGAAGCGTTTTGCGATCTCGCCGGGAATGACCGGGCGCTGATCTTCGTATCTGCAGGCAAATATGCAGGAATTACCCGTAAAATAGACTGAAACGGCAGCGAAAAAACGCTTGGCAACGCCAGGGAATACCGCTAGGGTTTTTTTACCGGACGAGACGAAGCAGGCAGTGCTCCAACGATTCGGGTTCCTTGGAAACATCTGCCCCTTGTGCGAACGACGCCAAGCTTCGAGCGGGAACCGTCTGGCAAGTGATACGCAACCGAGCAGGATGGCAAGTAGCGCCAACGCAATCGATGCGGGCGAATACCGGTGAAACACCGAAACGGCAGGACGCATGAGCGCCGCCGTCTGCAAGAAGTTTTTCAAATTTCCACAATGAAGAGAGTCTGATGAGGCCACAACAGCAGAACAGGCGCATGCGCGGTCGCAACAACAATGGCGGCGGTGGCGGCAACAGCAACAATAATAATAATAACAACCGCAAGGGACCTAACCCGCTGACCCGTAATTATGAGAGCAACGGCCCGGATGTGAAGATCCGAGGATCGGCTCAGCAGATCGCCGAAAAATACGCGACGCTGGCGCGCGACGCCCAAAGCTCCGGCGACCGCGTCATGGCTGAAAACTATCTTCAGCACGCCGAACATTACAACCGCATCATTGCCGCCGCGCAGGCGCAGATGCCCGTCCAGAACGTCCAGAATAACCGCGACGATTTTGACGACGACGGCGACGAAGATCGCGACGATTTCGACAACAACGGCCACAATGCGCAGGCTGACTCGTCGACCGAGCGCGCCAACAACGGATCGGGCCCGCAGCCTGTCATCGAGGGCACGCCAGCCGAAATCGCGCTCAATACCGAATCTGCCGGCGAGGGCGGATCAGAGGAGCGAAATAGTCGCCAGCGCGAACGCCGGCCCAGTCGCGGCTATGGCCAGAATGGCCAGCGCGGCGATCACCAGTCGCGTGGCGAACAGAACGGATCGCGAGACGAGGCGGACCGGCAAAACGGTGCGCCGGCTTCGTCCGATGCGTCGCCGGCGATTGCGGCGGACGATGTTTCTGAGGCCGTTGCCGCGCCTGTCGCTTCCTCCGAACACCTGTCACCTGCCGAATTGGCCGCTCGCGCCGAGCTTAACGAAGCCGCAGCCGAGACGCCGAGGCGGCCGCGCCGCCCGCGCCGGCCACGCGTGAGCGCTGACAGTGCGGCGGCCGAAGGTGCGGAAGCGCCGGCGGAAGCCGCCGCAGTCGAACCGGCCGTCAGCGAAAGCTGATCGGCTAGGGTCAATCCAAAGTAAGCGGCGGGCATCACCCGCCGTTTTGCTTTTCGGCCGTCCGGTTTTTTGCCGGCGGCAAGGTCGCGAGCCTTGAGCGACAGAAGATCGCGCCCCATATCTATCCCGAACTGGACTCGGCCACATTGGCGGGTTCCTCACCGCAGTCCGATCCGGTGCCGCGAAGCGGGCCGGTGACGGAAGGGAGACGATTATGGATCTTGAAAAATACTCCGAGCGCGTGCGCGGCTTTATCCATTCCGCACAAACAATGGCGCTGTCGCGCAACCACCAGCAATTCACCCCCGAACATATCCTGAAAGTGCTCGTCGACGACGACGAGGGCCTGGCCGCGTCGCTGATCGAACGCGCCGGCGGCAATGCGCGCGACGTCAAGCTTGGCGTCGAGACGGCACTCGAAGCCATGCCCAAGGTGGAAGGCGGCAACGGCCAGCTTTATCTGGCGCAGCCCCTGGCCAAGGTGTTTTCGACCGCCGAGGAACTGGCCAAGAAGGCCGGCGATAGTTTCGTCACCGTCGAGCGGCTGCTGCAGGCGCTTGCCATGGAGAAGTCGGCGAAAACCGCCGATATTCTGGCCAAGGCCGGCGTCACCGCACAGGCGCTGAACCAGGTAATCAGCGATTTGCGCAAGGGCCGCACCGCCGATTCGGCAACGGCCGAGCAGGGCTACGACGCGCTGAAGAAATATGCGCGCGATCTCACCGCTGATGCGCGGGCGGGAAAGCTCGATCCGATGATCGGGCGCGACGAGGAAATTCGCCGCACGATCCAGGTTCTGTCGCGCCGCACCAAGAACAATCCGGTGCTGATCGGGGAGCCGGGCGTCGGCAAGACGGCGATCGCCGAAGGGCTGGCGCTGCGCATCGTCAATGGCGACGTGCCGGAATCGCTGAAGGACAAGCAGTTGATGGCGCTCGACATGGGCGCGCTGATTGCGGGCGCCAAATATCGCGGCGAATTCGAGGAGCGGCTGAAGGCCGTGCTTTCGGAAGTCACGTCGGCTGCCGGCGGCATCATCCTGTTCATCGACGAGATGCACACGCTGGTCGGTGCCGGCAAGGCGGACGGCGCGATGGATGCGTCCAACCTGTTGAAGCCGGCGCTGGCGCGCGGTGAGTTGCATTGCGTTGGGGCGACCACGCTGAACGAATACCGCAAATATATCGAAAAGGACGCCGCCCTTGCACGCCGCTTCCAGCCGGTGTTCGTCGATGAGCCGTCGGTAGAAGACACCATCTCGATCCTGCGCGGCCTGAAGGAAAAATACGAGCAGCACCACAAGGTGCGCATATCCGATTCGGCGCTGGTTTCGGCGGCGACCCTGTCCAACCGCTACATTTCCGACCGTTTCCTGCCCGACAAGGCGATCGATCTGATGGACGAGGCGGCTTCGCGGCTGCGCATGCAGGTCGACTCCAAGCCGGAGGCGCTGGACGAGATCGACCGCCGTATCATGCAGCTCAAGATCGAGCGCGAGGCGCTGAAGGTGGAAACCGACGACGCTTCGAAGGACCGGCTGGTCCGGCTCGAAAAGGAACTGTCCGGGCTTGAAGAGGAATCGGCCACGATCACCACGAAATGGCAGGCCGAAAAGCAGAAACTCGGGCATGCCGCCGATCTCAAGAAGAATCTGGACGATGCCCGCAACGAACTTGCGATTGCTCAGCGCAAGGGCGAGTTCCAGCGCGCCGGCGAGCTTGCCTATGGCACGATCCCGGAACTCGAAAAGAAGCTGAAGCTAGCCGAGTCCCATGACGGAAAAGGACCTGGGATGGTCGAGGAGGTGGTCACGCCCGACCACGTCGCACACATCGTCTCGCGCTGGACCGGCATTCCGGTCGACAAGATGCTGGAAGGCGAGCGCGACAAGCTCTTGCGCATGGAAGACGAGATCGGCAAGCGCGTCGTCGGCCAGGGCGAAGCGGTGCAGGCGGTGTCGAAAGCCGTTCGCCGTGCGCGCGCCGGTCTTCAGGACCCGAACCGGCCGCTCGGCTCGTTCATGTTCCTCGGGCCGACTGGCGTCGGCAAGACCGAACTGACCAAGGCGCTGGCCAACTTCCTGTTCGACGACGAAAGCGCGATGGTTCGCATCGACATGTCGGAGTTCATGGAAAAGCATTCGGTCTCGCGCCTGATCGGCGCGCCTCCCGGCTATGTCGGCTATGAGGAAGGCGGTGCGCTGACCGAAGCGGTGCGGCGCCGGCCCTATCAGGTCATCCTGTTCGACGAGATCGAAAAGGCGCATCCCGATGTCTTCAACGTCCTGCTGCAGGTGCTTGACGATGGGCGGCTGACCGATGGGCAGGGCCGTACGGTCGATTTCCGCAACACGCTGATCGTCATGACCTCCAACCTTGGTTCCGAATATCTGGTCAATCTCACCGAGGACCAGGATGTCGATCTGGTGCGCGACGACGTCATGAACGTCGTGCGCGCCTCGTTCAGGCCGGAATTCCTCAACCGGATCGACGAGATCATCCTGTTCCACCGGCTGCGCCGGCAGGATATGGGCCGCATCGTGGAAATCCAGCTCAAGCGGCTGGAAAGCCTGCTTGTCGACCGCAAGATCACGCTCGACCTCGACAAGGATGCGGTGGAGTGGCTGGCGGCCAAGGGTTACGACCCTGCCTATGGGGCAAGGCCGCTGAAGCGGGCGATGCAGAAGGAACTGCAAGACCCGCTGGCGGAGAAAATCCTGATGGGCGACATCCTCGACGGTTCTACCGTCAAGGTGACGGCCGGGTCCGACCGGCTGAACTTCAGGTCGAAGCCCACGCTCGTCGCGGAGGCCGACGCCGCCTGATTTCGCGGGCCACTGTTCTCGCGGGCCTGCTCGGGTAAGATCGAGGCGCTGATTCGCCGGCTAAAGCCTGCGGTCGGCGCCTTGTCGCATACGGCGCAGCGGTAGCTGCCATTTTCATGCCCGGTTCATGTTGGAACCCTATTTTGGATTGTCAGTTGAGCATAGCGCCGCGCGACGGCGAACAGGACCCGGAATAGCTGCCATGCTTCGCATGTTACTCACCCTTTCGATATTTGCCTTGGTTTCGTCGCCGGTGCTTGCCGCTGCGGTGCCATCTCCGGATGGGCAGGAGCAAACGGTGCCGACTGCCGAGCCTGGCATTATCGTTGCCCAGAATGGCGACTACGAAGTCTATTTCGACGGCAAGGGCAATCGGGTGATCGTCGATTCCTTCACCGGCAAGGTGGTCGCGATACAGCCACCGCAAACCCGTCTCGACCGCCGATCCCTTCGCCTGGACGAACGCCGCCGCCAGTTGCGCCAGCAACGGGATGACCGGTATTATCTGGACGATCCCGAAGACCTGGCGCGGCTGCGTCGAAGGCAGATGGAAGAGGAAGGCGGCCTCTACCCGCCCGTGCAGGAAAGCGATCCGTATAGCGAGGCCATTCCGCTGGACGACGGAAGTTATGGCGAGGCCTACCCGGAAGAGCCACAGGCGCCACGCGACGTGCAGCGTGGGAAGATTACCAGCGAGCCGCTTGATCAGGCCTCTATCGATCCGGCCGAGCCGGAGGTTGTGGTCGTGCCTGCGCATCCGGGGGATGCGCCGGCTGTCAAGCTCAATTCGCATCTGGCGCTCGGCGCACGCGAGGACGTGGCGGCGCTGCAAGTCCTGATGGATCGCGTCGGCGCTTCGCCGGGCGTCATCGACGGCAGGTTCGGCTCCAATGTCGACAAGGCCCTTGCCGCCTATCGGGAAATAACCGGCACGCAATTGAGGACGACCGACACGGTCGGCATAACCGAGGCGCTGGCGCGCACGGGCGGCGATGCGTTTGCCTCCTATACCATCACGGCTGAAGACGCTGCCGGTCCTTACGTCGCTTCGGTGCCATCAGACTACAGCGACAAGGCAAAGCTCGACCGGCTCAGTTTTACGACGGTTACGGAGGCACTGGCCGAGCGGTTCCACATGGACGAGAACTATCTCAAGGCGCTCAATCCAGAAGCCAATTTCAACCGGCCGGGCACGATCATCAAGGTCGCCAATTTCGGCAGGCTCGTCAGCACTCCGGTAGCGCGTATCCTTGCCGACAAGGCCATGAAGCAGGTGCGAGCCTACGATGCGGAGGGAAAACTGGTCGCCGCTTATCCGGCGACGATCGGCTCCACAGATACGCCTTCGCCCTCGGGCACGCATGCCGTATCCCGGGTAGCCCTGGACCCGAACTATACCTACAACCCGAAGATCAATTTCAAGCAAGGCGAGAACGACAAGGTGCTGACCATTCCGCCAGGTCCGAACGGACCGGTCGGATCGGTCTGGATTGCGCTCGACAAGCCGACTTACGGCATCCACGGCACGCCCGATCCGACCAAAATCGGCAAGACCGAGAGCCATGGCTGCGTTCGCCTGACCAATTGGGACGCGCGCGAACTGGCCAAACTGGTGAAGCCGGGCGTGACGGTGGAGTTCATGGATTAAGCCCGATCGCCAGTTTCGCCGATGATCCAGCATCGGGAAGCCCACTTGCGGCGGCGTACTCTCGCGCGCATCCTGTTTGTGTGAAGCGCGGATTCTAGACGATGCTGCCAAGCCATGCCAAAGAGGAAGCAGCCGTCGTGCCTGTCGCGCCGAATGGCGGTGCCTTTTGTCCGCAGAACCGCCGTCACTTCGTCCTGATTGCGGCGATCCTTGCCTCCGCGCTGGGTTTTATCGACGGTTCGGTTCTGGCCATCGCCATTCCCGCGATTCGCGCCGATCTCGGCGCCAGTTTCGCCGACGCGCAATGGATATCCAACGGCTATGCGCTGACGCTCTCGGCGCTGATTCTGGCCGGCGGGGCGGCCGGCGACCGTTTCGGCCTGCGCCACACCTTCGTTGCCGGCATTGCGGTCTTCATCCTGGCGTCGCTTGCCTGCGCGCTGGCGCCGAGCGCGGCGCTTCTCATCGTGTTTCGAGCGGTCCAGGGTTTGGGCGCGGCGATCATGGTGCCCTGCAGTCTCGCCATCATCGCAAAAGCCTATCCCAAGAAAGAGCGCGGACGCGCCATCGGTATCTGGGCATCGGCATCGGCCTTGACGACGGCGCTCGGACCTGTGCTCGGCGGCCTGTTGCTGGCTTCCTTCGATGACAGCATCTGGCGCGCGATCTTTGCCATCAACCTGCCGCTGGGCGCGATTTCCATCTACCTCCTGCTGGCCAAGGTTCCCAATGATAAGGCGGTCGCCAAACGCTCGCTCGATCTTGGCGGCGCCGCCCTTGCGACGCTGGCTTTCGGCAGCCTTGCCTATGGGCTCACGGCGATCAGCGAGGCAGGGCATAATCGCGCTCCAGGGCTGAGCATCGCAGCGGGCATGGCGCTACTCATTTGTTTCTTTTTGTGGGAGCGGCGCCAGCGTGAGCCGATGATCGAACTGGCGCTGTTCAGGAACCGTGCGTTTGCCGGCGCCAATATCGTGACCTTCTTTCTCTATTTCGCGCTGTCGGCGAACCTTTTTTACCTGCCGATGCTGCTCATTGCCGGCTGGGGATTGAGTGCCGGCGAGGTCGGGTTCATCTTTGTCCCGCTCTCAGCCTGCATCGCCCTTTTGTCGGGTCCGGCCGGTCGCTTTTCCGATAGAACCGGACCGCGCCTGCCGCTTACGGCCGGCAATCTCCTGGTTGCTTTGGCGTTTGCCGGCCTGGCGTTCTTGACCTATTCCGGCGCGCATCGATTCTGGACCGGCGCTTTCCCGCTGACCGCGTTGATGGGGCTTGGCATGGCGCTTGTCGTGTCGCCGCTATCGACGGCTGTCATGACGGCCGTCGACGACAAGGACACCGGCGCAGCGTCCGGCATAAACAACGCCGTTTCGCGCATTGCCGGCCTTTTTGCCGTTGCCGCGATGGGTTCACTGGCGGCGTGGGCGTATGCAAATGCGTTCGGCATGCCGGGAGCAATCGTCGGGTTCGGCGAATCGGCGCCCACCGGCCTTTCGCCCGCGCTCGATGCGAAACGCATTGCTGCCGGGGACGCGGCGTTCGCAGCGGTGGCATCCGTTACCGCGCTATTATGCCTGCTCTCGGCAATTATCGCCTGGACAACGATTCCCGGTGAAGGTTCACTGCCGGAAGCAAACTAGCTCCCGCTGTCGACCTTGGCGCTGGCGACTTTCAATTGATCGGCATCTTCCTGCTTCAAAAGGTCGTCGATGCGTTCGCGCTCCCGCTTGAAGGCGACCAGATCTTCGCCCTTCAGCGTTTTGCCGACGGGTAGGCGCACGCGCATCGGGTCAACCTTGGTGCCGTTGACGATCAGTTCGTAGTGCAAATGGGGGCCGGTGGCCAAGCCTGTCTGGCCGAGATAGCCGATGATCTGGCCCTGGCGCACGCGCACGCCAGCCGCCATTCCTTTGGCAAAGGCGCTCTGGTGATTATAGGATGTCTCGTAGCCATTGGCGTGGCGAATCATGATCTGCTTGCCGTAGCCGCCAGCCCAGCCGGCTTTCTCGATGACGCCATTGCCCGCAGCGATGATCGGCGTGCCGACGGGGGCCGCCCAATCGACGCCGGTATGCATGCGCACATAGCCCAGGATCGGGTGGCGCCGGGCCCCGAAGCCGGAGCGGAATCTCCCGGCCGGCAGCGGATTGCGCAGCAGGAACTGTTCGGCGCTGCGCCCATCCTGATCGAAATAGTCGGCTTCGCCATCCTGCATCTGGAACCGGTAGAGGGTGCGTGTCTGGCCGCCGAAGGTCGCGGACACGTAGAGCAATTCCGACTCGTCCGATGCCTGATCGTCGCTATCGGGCTGGGAGAACAGCACTTCCATGCGGTCCGACGCGGTAAGGCGTGACTGGAAATCGACATTCGACGCCAGCAGCCTGACCAATTGCTTGGTCATCGTCTTGGTCATTCCGTAGGAATAGGCCGCGCGATAGATGCCGTCATAAATGTTCGGCAGGCTGCCGCGCACGGCTACCGGCTTCGAATCGTCGAATGCCGTCAGCAATTCGGGATTGGGCTCGGGCTCCCTGGCCGGGACGTACTGGCCGTCGTCGTCCAGCGCGATGGTGACGATATGCTGGGTCTTGTCATAGACACTCGCACGCACGACCTTGGCCACGTCGCCGTCGACTTCCAGGCATACGCGCAGGACGGTTCCCGCCTTGAGCGCCGACGCATTCAGCAGTTTGCCGATCGCCTCGGCCATGCCGGTCGCATCATCGCCGGTATAGCCGGAGTCCGCGAAGGCGTCGGCAATGCCGTAGTCCTTGGTGAAGGGAATGATCTCCTCGGCGAAAAACGGCGCATGGTCGTCGGCATCGGCGCGCGGGGAGACGGACACGTTTTCAGGCACGATCTTGACGCCATACGACCCGGCCATGCTTTGCGCCAGCTGGTCGCCGAAGCGCTGGGGGTCGACATAATGAAGTGCCGCGACATGGATGGCGCCGTCGCCAAGGTCGGCGCCGGCTTCCCGCACCACCTTTTCCACCTCGTTGGCGGAAAGGTCGTTCTTTTCGTCAAAGGCGGCGGTGTCGATCGGGAAGTCGATGGTCTTCAGCGACATCTCGCTTTCGACCTTGGCGCCGTAAATCTGGCCGGCACTGGCGGTACTGGTGGCCGGCTGGGCCGGCGCGTCGTCGCCAAAAACCTGCATCGGATCGAAAGGGGGATAGGCGCGGGTCGTCGTGTGGCCAGCGGCCAACGCCATTTTTATCTGCACGAAGGGAATGGTGTGGATAACGTCGCGGTCGCCAACCTTGGTGACCATCGACACTTCCATGCGCCGCCGATCCTTGGCCTTGGCGATCTGGCGCAGCGGTACCAGCCGCGTCGTCTTTGCGCCTTCGCCGGAATCGGCCCCGTCGGCCAGGCCGATCAGCTGGGCGATCTCGGGCGGTGTGGCAAGTTGCTGGCGTCCGTCGAGCGCCGCGAACAGGGCGACGCCCATCAATACGCTGGAGGTTAGGCCGGTCAGGAACGTGCCGGACAGCCAGCGCGCCGAAACCTCGCGACGGTCGGGAGGACCGCTGCGGCCGTCCGCGATGAGCGGCGGCTGGTTGCCGAGTTCGGCTATGACCTCTTGCGTGTCTGGCATCCAGGACGGCTGCTTCTTCCCCGGCGGGTTACTGCTTTCGACGTATCCGTGACATTTGCCTGTCGCGCCGGGCTAAGTCAACGAAACCCGACCGCGTCTCGATCCCCGTTTACGTCATTCCTATAAGGGCGGTCGCACAGCCTATGCTCGGCATTCCGTCTTCTTTCCTGATGAAGCGGGCAAAAGCGTGGCCGGAATCAGGATACCACCAGCGCCAGTACGGTTGCCGTCATTATGGCTGCGACAGGGTTTTGGCGCGGGTATCGTGCCTGCGAATGCGAATGCCCCGCATAAGCCGGCTACGAAAAAGCCGGCTGACGGCTTTCTGCTGATAAAACACGAAAAAGATCGAAATGCGTGTTGACAGTTCGTGTAGGTGGCGACTATATACGCCTCATCAACGAGGGCGGTTCGCCGCCGGCGCCGAAGAGGTTCGCTTCTAGGAAGCCAAGAGTTGAACGA
>NZ_JBTMXA010000029.1:0-15176 GCF_054489545.1 Mesorhizobium sp. A556 | reverse complement strand
TTTAGGTACCGGCCTTGGCCATAGACAGACTCGATACCTCGGGTGCGCCCCTCCGCCAAACTATCGTTTGTAACGCTTCCCCGTCCGCTTCTGGGTGGGAAGCGGACTGTCTTCTTCCCATTGGGTTTCGCGGGATACCCGCCATTCGGTATTGCAGAAGTCGGTCGCAGATCGTCGATTTCTGCGGCTGATATTTGCGACAGAAAATCCCTGGAAAATCAGCACTTCCGGTACTGTCGTGGAACTTAGGAATTACGCGACGGTATGATGCCGAACCGTTGCCTAAGCATAGGCTAGGCACCAGCCGGGAGCGCGAACCCAACATCGCTCGGCCGGCACCTCATCAGTACGATACAGCCGGGTCACCCGCTTGTGCTCCCCGCTCTCGAATGCCGCCGCGAGGGCTTTTTCCGATTCCTCATCGCGCATTCCTTCACAGGGGAAGATGGCCACCGGCGAAATCCATTGCGCGTGAAATTCCTCACCCCTACGCGTCACGAGGAACACCGCCCCGCGAAGGTGCATGTTGCTCCAATTGCTGCTGGTAAATCCAAGATCGGTCGTAAGCGGTAGGATCAGCCTTCCGCCGTTATTGAGCCGGTCCAGCCAGATATTCGCGGGCCGGGTCGCGCCGGCGTTCACATAGATCACATCGGCTGAATCGAACGCTACGGAGCTGCCATCTCCCTGGACCACGGAAACGATCGGATAGGCAGCGAGATTTGCTTTCGCCCGCGCAGCAAGCTCCTGCTCGAACTCAATCGCCGTCACCCTGCCGGATGCGGCAACGAGGTTCGCCATGATCGCAGAATAGTAGCCGGCACCAGCGCCAACATGCACGATATGCTCGCCTGCTCGCCTGCTCGCCTGTTCGCCTGTTCGCAGGGCGGCCTGCGAAAGCAGGAAGGCATGAAGTGAAGGTTGTCCGTTGTTAATGTGGCGCTCAGGGACGATACCAACAACGTCATCCGTATAGAGGTAGACCGGGTCGGCGGTCGGGGTCGGAACATAGGCTCTTCGCATTCGGAAGATCGGCCACGGACCGGGACCAAGGAAATCTTCTCGCGGTACTTCGGCAAAGGCTGCTTCAACACGTTCATCGACAACTCTCACAGCCGCCGTGATCTGCTTCGCATAAGCTCGCCGCACGATCTTCAATTCGTCAGGTGTCATCAGCAGAACCAACTCCATAGATTCCTGTCGCGAAAGTCCCGAAACATGCGACAGATATGATCCAAGTCAATGTCGACCTGCAAGGTCCGCTCTAGGCGTCCTCGCCTCCTGCCATGAACGGCCGAGATGAGGTCGGTGGCCGAACGGCGGCTTATCACCGAAATCTTCTAAAACCGGACGGTCCGGAATCGCCCCAATACGCGTCTTCCGAGTAGTAGCTCGCCACTGACCGCACTGACGCAACTCGGTCCTTCCAGCTTTCAGATTGGCCACCGATCAAAAGCAGGAGCCGAGTCGGAGGCCGAAGCACCATGGCATTCGGCGACCATCACTTAAGCGTAATCTCTCCGGTGAGGGCCGCAGGGGATCAGCTTTTGGCGGTTCGTCAATTGTGTCGGGATCGTATTCGCCGGATCATTCGATGGCGTCGACGTGGTTCGAGTGTTCGGGGTCGGTCATGGCGTGAGCATGTCGTAGAAGCCCGGAATGCTACCGCAATCTTCCGGCGGAGCCATCTTCTCACCACCAGTGTAGCGCGGTTAGGAGAGCTTCGGATCGCCAATCCTAACGCCGATCACCGTGAGCCGAAGAGATATTGGACTGCCGTCTCGCGGGACTTCAGAACGTCGCGCAGGCGCATCTTGGCCGGGCCCTCGCGCAGTTCAGTCCCGTGCTTCGCACCCTCGTCCATCGGCAGGGTTCGTCTCTGCTTGCTTATTTCAGCAGATTTCACCGACAAGGTTGCAGCGTTTGGCAGTTGCTTTCAAAAGAAATCTTGCGGCTCTTCGTCAATACAGCCGATGTGTCGGCGCTCACCCTGTGTCCCCAATCCTGCGTGATGTGCCAGCTGATTGACGACCAGGCCGTCGTCGCCAACGTTGAGGCAAGTCGTGCTGAACGGGTGGCACCAACAGCCACCCGTTTGAAACCCGGCCCTTGCGGCTACCCAGGATTAGTTCTTGACCGTATCCTCCAGGAAGAACCGGCCGAGCGGATTCTGGTAGAAATTCTCGATGTTCTTGCGCGTGACGTTGATGAAGGGGCTGTAGTAGAGATCGATCCAGTGGACATCGTCCTTGGCGGTCTTCTGGATTTCCACGTACATCGCCTCACGCTTGGCCGGATCCATCTCGACACGGGCATCGGCAACAAGATTCTTTACCTTCTCGTTCTGGTAGCGGGTCATGTAGTTCATGTTGGAATCGTGCCCCAGGACGAAGGTGGTTTTCTGATCCGGGTCGATGACGTCATATGTCCAGTACATGACCGAAACATCGTAATCTCCGGCAATCAGCATATCCCAACTCTGGCTGGAATCGACCTTCTGCAGGTTCGCGGTCACGCCGGCCTTGGCAAGTTGCTGTTGCAACAGGACGGCGATTTGCTCGTCCACCTCGTTGCCGGCATTCACTACATAGTTCAATGTGAGATCGGACGCGCCGGCATCGGCCAGCATTTGCTTGGCTTTTTCCGGATCGTAAGGCCGCTGCAAATTGTCGTCATTGTGGTAGAGCGCGCCCTTGGGGATGTAAGAATTGGCTACCTCGCCTAGGCCGAAGGTCACGGTATCGATGATCGCCTGCTTGTCGATTGCCATGTCGAGCGCTTCGCGGACCTCTTTTTTGGCCAGTGCGCCATGTTCATGGTTGATGAGCAGGTGGTCTTCGCGGGTTGACGTATCCTGCGTGACAATCAGTTCGGGGTCCTTCTTCAATTCGGCCACGCGCGAGAAGGGTACGAAGATCGCGGCATCCAACTGACCGGCCTGCACGTTGAGCATGCGGGTATTGTCGTCGGGAACGGAAATCCACTCCACGCCATCCAGCTGGACGCGGTCGGCTTCCCAGAAATTGGGGTTCTTCTCCAGGATGACGCGGTCACCGCGGCGCCACTCCTTCAGCGTGAAGGCACCCGAAGCGACGGGGTTTTCCGCATAGGCCTCGGCACCCATGGATTCGACCCCCTTCTTGGAAAGGATCGATGCGCCCGGCATGGCAAGCGAGGCCAGGAATGGCGCCGACAGCGTCTTGAGCTTGACCACCAGCGTGCGCTCGTCGTCGCCTTGGGTGGCGGTGTCGATCACCTGATAGGAATCGCTCCACAGCGAGCCTTCGTCGTCGCGGATGCGCAGCAGGCTGAAGGCCGCATCTTGCGCGGTAATCTGCGAGCCGTCGGAGAACTTGGCGTCACGCAGCTTGAACTTGTAGGTCAGGCCGTCCTCGGAAACCGTCCAGCTTTCCGCCAGGCCGGGCTCCAGTAGCTTGCCGCTCTTGTCGACGCGGATGAGCACATCGTAGACGTTGGAGAATACCCAGAAGTCGACATTCTGCGCCGTCTTGATCGGATCGAAGGTGGTGGAATCCTCACGTCGTCCAATGGTCAGGACCCCCGCTGCTTCGGCGATGCTGACGCCTAGCGACAGGCCGGCCATGATGGCCACGAGGCTTACTTTCATCCATTTGTTTTTCATTGTTGCGTTCCCTCTGGTTGATGTGGATTTCCGGTTTTCTGCTATGCAAGTTCTTGCGCCGTCTGCGGCAAAAGCGGCTTGTCGGGGTCTATGTCAGGGATGGCTCGTATGAGGGCCTGGGTGTAGGCCTCGGCTGGGTGCTCGAACACCGCCGCAGACGCTCCCTGCTCGACAATGCGTCCCCGATGCATGACGACGACCCTGTCGCACAGGTTCCGTACGATCGCGAGATCGTGTGCGATAAACAGCAGGGTCAGGTTCATCTTGCGCTTCAGCGTGTGAAACAGATCGAGTATCTGCGCCTGGATGGTCACATCCAGCGCTGCGGTGCTTTCATCGGCAATGATCAGTCGAGGCTCCACCGCCAGAGCCCGCGCAATGCCGGCACGCTGGCATTGCCCACCGCTCATGCTGCGCGGCCGACGGCCGGCGAACTCCCGGCCGAGATCGACGAGATCGAGCAATTCACCGACGCGCTCGGGAATTTTGGCCGTCGGCGTGCGGCCCTGGACCTTCAACACCTCGGCCAACATCTCGCCTATGGGCAGGCGCGGATTCAGCGCGTTGTAGGGGTCCTGGAACACCATCGCGGTTTCGCGACGAAGCCTAGCGAAAAAGGCCGCGCGATCCTCGTGCAAGCTGGTACCGCCGAAGGTCACATTACCCGAAGCAATTGGCGTAAGGCCCAATATGGCCCGCGCCAGGGTGCTCTTGCCGCTACCGGATTCGCCGACGATGCCCACCGCTTCGCCAGCCATGACCCTCAGCGACACGCCGGCCACCGCATGGACTGCGCCGGACCTGCCGCCGAACAGGCTGCCGGCCCCGGCAAAGCGGACGTCGAGTTCCTCCACCTCGAGTAGCGGCTTGTCTTCGGGCGCAGCACGCGCTTGTGGAACGGATCGGGGGGCGGCCGAGACCGCTGAGAGCAGGGGCATCGAGGGATGGCTGCCGATAAGGGCTTTCGTATAGGGATGGCTCGGCGCCTTCAGGATTTGGCGCTTGGCTCCCTGCTCGACGAGCCTGCCGTCTCGCATGACCGCGATGCGGTCGCACGTCTGCGCTACGATTCCCAGATCATGCGTGATCAGGATGATCGACAGGCCACGCTCCCGGCGTATATCCATCAGCAGTTGCAAGATCTGCGCCTGGATGGTGACATCGAGAGCGGTCGTGGGTTCGTCGGCAATAAGGATTTCGGGGTTGCACGAAAGGGCCACGCCAATCATGGCCCGTTGGCGCATGCCGCCCGAAAATTCGTGTGGATAGGCGTCGAATTGCCGGTCCGGCTCGGGAAAGCCGACCTGGCGCAGGATCGCCGTCGCCTCTTTGCGGGCGGCGCGAGCGTCGAGTTTCTGGTGGTAGCGAATCCCTTCGGTCAACTGGTTGCCAATGCTCATCACGGGATCGAGATGGCTGGTGGGATTTTGAAAGATCATCCCGATTTTGCCGCCGCGAATCTTCAGCATTTCGGCGGCACTCGCCTTGGTGAGATCGCGCTCGCCAAGCATGATAGAGCCGCTGGAGATGCGCATATTGCTGGACGGCAGGAGCCTGACCAGCGTACGGCAAAACAGGCTCTTTCCCGATCCACTTTCGCCGACCAACCCAAGCACCTCCCGCTTGGAGAGTTCGAGCGACACCTCGTCGAGCAATACGCGCGGTACACCGCCCGCTACGTCCAGGGTGACGCTGAGGTCGCTGACGCTGAGGACAGCATCCCTCATTCCTTCACCCCAAGCGCATCGCCGAGCGCGTCCCCAAACAGGCTGAAACCGAAGGCCAAAGCTACGATGGAAAGGCCGGGAAACAGTGTTATCCACCAGGCGGTGGTAATGAATGGCTGGCCTTCGGCGACCATGATGCCCCATTCCGCAATCGGTGGCTGGACGCCTAACCCCAGATAGCTGATCGCCGCACCGTTGAGTAATACGAGCACGGCATCCGACATCGAGAACACAACCGAACCTGCAATCGCATTCGGCAGTAAATGGCGGAACATGATGCGCGTTCGGCTGAAACCAAGGCTGACGGCGGCCAGCGCGTAGTCGCTGTTTTTCAGCACGAGAACCTGCGCCCTTATCAGGCGCGCGTAGGAGACCCAGCCGACGAGCGCCATGGCAATGTAGAAACTGCTCAGGCCAGGCCCCAATATGGCGATGATCGACAGGACCAACACCAGGAAAGGGAAGGCGAGGATCACGTCGATGAGCCGCATAAAGATTGCGTCCACGACGCCACCGAAAAACCCCGCCACCGTTCCGATCAGCGTGCCGATGATAAAGGGAAAGATGACACCCAATATGGCGATCTGGAGATCGATGCGGATACCCCATATGACGCGCGAAAAAACGTCGCGGCCGAAATTATCGGTCCCGAATGGATGCAACCAGGAAGGTCCTTGCAGGCGAACCTCGGAATTCTGCAGGATGGGATCGTAGGGCGCGACAAAGGGCGCTAGCAGCGCAACCAGCACAAAGAGGGCCAGGACGGTGCCGCCGATGATCAGGGCCGGCTGCCTGCCGAACAGGTGCCGCCAGGAGGCGCGCCTTATATCGAGGGCACGCACGTTCATAACTCCACCCTCGGGTCAACGGCGACCGTTACGATGTCGGCCAGAAGGTTGATGAGCACGGTAGCGCAGGCAAGCACCATCGCCACTCCCTGCACGACCATGTAGTCGCGCGAAAAAATCGCCCTCACCAGTAATTGCCCGATGCCGGGAATGGCGAACACACTTTCGATGACGACGGTTCCGCCGATCAGCCAGCCGAGATTGATGGCGAGCAGGTTGATCGTCGGCACCATCGAGTTGGGCACGACGTGGCGCCAGAACACGATGCCCTCCGGCATGCCGCGGGCGCGAGCGGCGGTGGCGACGTCCGAACGCAACCCTTCCACCATCGCGGCGCGCAGGCTGCGGGTAAGCACCGTCGAAAGCGATAGCGCGATCGTCACGCTGGGCAACACAAGATGAGCCGCCTTATCGGTAAACGTCTCACCATAGCCGGAAACCGGGAGCCAACCGAGATTGACGCTGAACAGGATGATCAGCATCAGACCCAGCCAGAAGGGCGGGAAGCCGATACCTGCGGTTGATACCACCCGGACAGCGTGGTCGGCCAGGCGCCCGCTGTTGCGCGCCGCCAGTGCCGCCATCGGCACTGCGATCAAGACCGAAAGCACGACACTGGTCAGTACGAGCACCAATGTCGGCTCGATGCGCGTCATGATGAGTTGCAGAACATCGATCTTGTAGAGGATCGACTTGCCCATCTCGCCGTTGAAAAGGTTCTTCACGAAGTAAAAATACTGAACCCACATCGGTTCATCGAGGCCGTATTGGCGACGAATGTTGGCGATGGCGGTTGGCGTCGCGCGAGAGCCCAGCAACACCCGTGCAGGGTCACCGGGAATAAGCCGCACCAGCACGAAAGTGACGATGCTGATGCCGACCAGAACCGGCAGGAACTGCAACGGGCGATAGAGAACAAATTTATATCGATGCATTAACCCGCTTTCCGGAATTCCGGCCCCTCTGCACCATCAATCTATCCCATGCCGGGAAAGAAAGTCGATCAGGGTAGGATAGTACTCGTCCGGGTTCTCGTAGAAAGGCATATGGCTCGCATTTCGTACGATTTTCAGTTCCGCGTGCGGAAGGGCTCCTTTCATGCGCAGGCCGCAAGCGGGGGTCAACTCGTCATGCTCTCCGTGGACAATAAGCACCGGCGCCTTGATCCTCGGTAGATCCGGCACACGGTTCCACTCCTTCAGATTGCCCGTATAGAGAAACTCGTTCGGTCCCTGCATCGTGACGTAGGGACCCATGTTCCAATCATCCAGCGAGCGGCGCACGGGGGCTGGCCACTCCTGCAACCGACACACGTGGCGATAGTTGAGGATGGTTATGGCCGCAGCATATTCGGGGTGGTCCAGCGTTCCCTGCGCCTCGTGGCGCTGCATCATGGTCACGGCCTCCGGGCCGAGCGCCGAACGCAGCCGCTCCAGCTCCGAGACGAGATGCGGTATGTCCGCAACCGTGTCGGCAAGGATCAGCGATGCAAGGTTGTTGGGATAGGTAAGCGCATAGTCGATAGCCAGCCAGCCACCCCAGGAATGACCAAGCAGGTGCACCTTGCCGAGGCCGAGTTCACGCCGTACGGTTTCGGTTTCTTCTACATAGCGCTCGATCGTCCATAGCGACGGGTCGTCAGGGCGATCGGACGCCCCGGTGCCGAGTTGGTCGAAGGCGACGACGCGATAGCCGCGCTCCACCAAGCAAGAGTGCGAATCGCGCAGATAGTCGCAAGGCAGACCGGGTCCGCCGTTCAGGCACAGTACCGTTTGCGACCCTGCGCCAAAGCTGTAGGCGCGGATGCGATGGCCGCCAACCGCGATTTCGATCTCATCGTCGGGGATTATTTCGTGCCACATATGCTTCCTCTGCGTTCCAGACGGGAAGTTTATTCCGCCTCGTCGCTTTCGCCAGCTATAAGAAATGATAGGTTTGCGTTGCCTTTTGCGCTCTGCGCATGGAAAGCCTACTCATCGCAAGCGAAGAGGCGATGATCGCGCTATATATTGGCTGGGAACATGCTCGACCGGATAGAGGCCATCAGGCACGAGTTCAATCAGCATGAAACGCTGGGTGGGCGCATTGACCACGCTTTCGAAGCCATGCAGGGTTTTGGCTTCGAAACCCTGATCTACGATTATACGCCGATACCGATCGACCCCAGCGGCAACATCATTATTCCGTCCTTCATGGAATTGCGGAACATCCCCCGGGGGATGCACGAATATTGGTGTGACCGGGGCTATTTCCTCATCGATCCGGTGCAACTGCTTGCGGCGCGCACCTCGGTGCCGTTCTTCTGGAACTACGAGCCTGGTACCGACACCCGCATCCGCCGGTTCGTTACCGACGAGACGCAACCGGTGGTGTGCTATCTGCTCGACCACGGCCTCTCGGCCGGTGTGACCGTTCCCATCCATATGCCCCACGGCGGCTACGCTACCGTGACCGGGACACTGGAAACGGGGTATGGCGCTGGCATGAAAGACGCGCTCCGCCACCTCGGTGACTTCGGATTGCTGGCCCATATCTTCCATGAGACGGCATACCAGGCCTATGGCAGGGCCTTGCGGGCATCCACCCGGGCACAACTGACTGCACGCGAGAAGCAATGCCTGCGGTATTGTGCGGAAGGTTACTCGGCCAAGGAAATATCACGCTTCATCGACCGTTCGATGCCGACCGTCGTGATGCATCTGGGTGCCGCGGCGAAAAAGCTTGGAGCCCGCAACCGCACTCAAACGGTTGCGCTTGCGCTGCGCCACGGCCTCCTAGAATGACACCCCAGCCACCCGTGGACGGTACCGCGGCCGAGTTGACATCCACCATGCGGCATCGTCAATAAGCTCGGCTTGTTGCATATCTATGGAGAACCCGCCTTTGGTCAGCGCAGTCGATCTTTTATCCCTGAAAAAGGCTCTTGCTTCTCTACCCCAACGTTTCAAGGGGCCGGGTGGCGTGGTTGGCGTTGTCGAAGACGGCAAGACGCTTGCGACGCAGGCCTGGGGGTATGCGGATATGGCCACCGGCAAGGCGATGAACGTGACCACGCGCCTGCCGATCTGTTCCGTCAGCAAGCAGTTCACCTGCGGAGTGCTACTCGACATGGTGGGCGACCCGGCGCGGTTCGACGGGCGCGTCGCCGATTTCCTGCCCAATCTGGAAGGTCCGCTGCCCACCGTGGCGAACTTCTGCAATATGCAGTCCGGTCTTCGCGACTATTGGGCGATGACCGTAATGCACGGCGCGCAGCATGATGGTGTGTTTCGACGCGAGGATGCCCTTCCGCTTTTGGCGCGCATGCGCACCGTCCATTTTGCGCCGGGTAGCCGCTATTCATATTCCAACGGCAATTTCCGCATCCTCCCTGAGCTTTTGGAGGCTCATTCGGGCCGCACGCTGGCAGAACTCTACGCACAGCGGCTGTTCGAACCTGCAGGGATGCAGACCGCCGAGCTGACGGCCGATACGCGCGCACCGGCGGATGGCGTGGTCGGTTACGAAGGCAATGAAAGCGTGGGGTTCTTTCCAGCCACAAACGGAATCTACTGGATTGGCGACGCTGGCATCTCCGCTTCCCTGGAGGATATGCTGTCGTGGGAGCGTTATATCGATGCCACGCGAGACGATCCGCAGGGGATTTATCGGCGCCTCTCCCAACCCCAGACGTTCAACGATGGAAAGGCAGCCTCCTATGGCTTCGGCCTGTCGCACGAGCGGCTTGGAGATGTGGGATTGACCGGTCATGGCGGCGCGCTGCGCGGCTTTCGCCTGCAGCGCCTCTACGCACCTTCAATAAGGCTTTCCGTTGTCGTGCTGTTCAATCACGAGGCCGATGCGCATGAGGCCGCGTATGCGCTGATGCGGGCAGCACTCGGTCAACCCGAACGCTCGACTGCCGTACAGGCTGTCGAACCGGACTGGAAGGGAAGTTACCTCGACAAGGAAAACGGCCTTCTGCTGGACATTTCTGTTGGTGACGGACGGCTCGACACCCACTACGCCACGTCCTGCGAGACGCTGGATGTCGATAAGGGCAATACCGCTTCTTCACCCTTGATGAACCTGGCGCGCGACGGCGACACCGTTGCGCTGAATCGGCCACGAGAGAACTTGATTTCCGTCGCTGCCCGCGTAACGGGCGAGCCCTCATCCGATCTGGCAGGGCGATACTTCTCGCCTGAACTGGACGGCTCTCTTGAGATCGAAATGACCGGCAATGTTTTGTTCGGCCGCTTCGAAGGTTTGCTCGGCAAGGGGCCGATGCATACTGTCTATCCCGTCGGCGCGGACGTCTTCGTGCTTTCCTGCCGGCGTTCCATGGATGCTCCAGCACCAGGAAACTGGACGATCCAGATCGAGCGTGATGGAGACGGCGGTGTGCGCGGCCTGACCATCGGCTGCTGGCTGGCGAGAAACGTTTCTTATGAAAAGGTCGAATGACGATATCGCTGGTGAGAGCCGGAGGGACCTCGCCATCGGCCTATGATGTCCAGGATGTGTAAAATCATTTTACGAGTCCGATGCCGGGCGCCGGCTCAAGCCCACCAGAGTGGATACTGGCTAGCAAGCCGTAAAGATTTTCACCCCGATGGTGCTCGCCCGCCTTTACTGGACGTCTGCTTCGCGCCTTCATTCCTGTCGTTCGAGCTATGGTGCGGATCGCCCAAAAGCGGACACTGATTTGGCGCAGTGATCCTAAACCCGTAGCAGAGCACTTTGCCCGCGACCCAGAGGCTGACGACATTGATCCCGTCATAGGCGTTGCCGTTGAGGGCGTTTGTCGGGATGTGGAGTCCGCCGCCGTTCTTGCGCCACGGCAGGGATGGCTGGCCAGGATTGGCCTCGATTGCGGCGATGAGTTGTTTGGGTGATTTCCGCGTGAATATCGCGGCGTTGAGTGGTCTGGTTTTTCGACATGGTCGGCATCCTTCAATGCGAGCCCCCTTGAGTGGCGGTCTTGATGCCGAAAGAGGGCGACGGGGAGCCGAGCGGGTGCGGAACCCGAACTCAAGGGAGGGCGGCGCCGGCCCTAAGGCCGAAAGCCGAGGCGAATGCCTTGCAGTACCCGCGCCACGGCGCAGATTAGGCATCATGGACAAGACCGCTACGGGCGGGCTCGGGGCGGGAGCACCATGCCGAAGGTGATCACCCCACAAGCGGCGGAACGCGGTGTGCACTGGCGGCAAATTGCTATCAAACTGCCGGGCGACGCATGGCGTAGTGCGGCAAGGGGCCTCTAACTTCACGGTTCCGCAAGTCTCCGTATTGGTCTAGCGTGGAATAGGGGGGCATTTGCAATGAGTTACGTATTTACGGCTGAGCAACTCTGTTTGCAGGGGCTTGCCAGAATTATCTGGGACAAGCGGGGGCAGGCCAAGCGGGTGGGATTGCCCTTCGGGGAAGAGACGGTGACGGAAACGTTCCTGGTGGATCTCGCGCTGACCTATCCTGGCTCCGTAACGATTGTGCCTTTCACTAAATCGGTCGAAGGCAAGAACGGCTCGGATTGGGCCTGGTCATTCGAGAGTGCCGATCGTGCCTATTCTTATCCGATGATGGTGCAGGCGAAGGTTCTGGACGTTCACGACAAGGACTACGGTGAGATCAAACGGACGATAGGCGGCAGCAAGGATCGCCAGATCGATCGACTGATGGAGGTGTCGCAGCGCCTGGGCTTTCCAGCCTACTATGCGTTTTACAATCACCTTTCAGATTTGACGCGCGTGCCCAACAACTGCACGTCCCTCCAAATGATGAACGGCGGACCGATGCCGGAGTCATGGGGCATTTCCATTGCGGATGCGAAAAAAGTGCTGAGCACGCTTCCCGACCAGTCTTTCGACAAGAACCGTGCCCATTCGATCCCGCTCCACTGCCTGCTCTGCTCGGGAGGAGCCGGTGCGAGAGGCCCCTTCGGCGCACCGGGCAGGGTGGCCAGACAGCTTGGCGCGGGTGATGAGGATTGGACCCTCCCTGTTGGAACACCGGGTGAGCCACCCCCAGGCGTGCGGCGCGGCGCCCATCCCATGTTTGATGTTGCCGGGGAGGCAGCCGTCATCGACAGCCCTGAGCATCGCGACAATCTGCTGGACCACAATCATTTTCGCGAACCGTTCGATGGCTTCCCGCACCCGTTGAGCACCCTCTTTGCGAACGAGCGGGTCGGTCGATTTCACCATTGGCGCTGCCTTCGCCATCATGGTGGCTAGAGCATCTCCCTGGCTTCTGATCTCTGTTCCTAGGAGGGGGGCAGCCCGAATGAGTTGCAGCTGAATTGCGCCATTGTGATCCCACCGATGGCCGATGTCTTTCCAACTCGCATGATCCTGGGTGCCGATTATGACTTGCACGCCCGCCTTGGTGAGGGCCTCGAGAACGGAGGATGTGAAATTCGGGCGATAGTCATCGTCGCTGCTGAGAACCGGATCATCAAGGATGATGAAGCCCGCTTGCTCCTTAATCGCGCGGGCAAGAAAAATGGAGAGACCCAGGCAGTGCAACTGAGATTGGCTAAGCACAGCCACAGCGTCCCGCACTTTCGGATTGCTTCGATCGTCGGCGACCGCCAGGCCAACCTTGAGGTCGATAATGCGACGGGACTTGCTGCTGCGCCGTTGCACACCGTCGAAGAACGTTGCCTCATCAGGGCGAAGTAGCTCCCACCAATGGCGGACGCCGTCACTCAAGTCCAAAAATTTCTGGTCCACGACCTTGCTGTTTGCAACGTCGATCTCGGTGACCGCCTTTTCGAGGTCCTTGAGTTTCTTCGCGTGAAGGGAGGCATTGCGAATTGCGGTCCAAAGGCTTTCGGGGTGTCCGGATAAGCGCACTAGTGCATCCCATCCGGTTATGTTGGCGCTCTGATCCACAGAGAGTTTCAACACTGCCGTCAGCGCTTGAGCCGCGGCCGAGTAAGCGAGTGTTGCCTCCTCTAGAGCGTCCTGAGCCACGACAACTTGGCTCAGGCGGGAGTGCAGATCGTCGGCAGCGTTCCAGGTTGCCGTGTCCGCCAACGCCTCTTCAATGCACTGGCGAGCAACCTTTATACATCGGGAAAGGGTACGGCTGCGCCGCCAAACTGTTCGGGTTTCTGTCAGCCACGAAGCTACAAGGGCGTCATCATCTGCGAGTGTGCTGATGGCGGCGATGGTGAAACCCTTTTTCTTGCGGGCATATGCAAGCGTATTGGCAAAAGCAGGCAGCCCGCGGGTGGCGGACGTCTCGAGCGCCGCGAGAAGGGCATCGACGGCCTTGACGGCAGAGGAGAACGCGATCTCGGAATCTGTGTACGACTTGGCGGCTTCGGTTTGGGTTTTGATGTACGCTATGCGAGCTGCGGTCAGAGAGTTGGTCGCGCCGCACAGCGGACAGTCCTGATCGCTGTTATGGTCATGATCCGGTATCTGCAGGGCAGCCTGAAAGAGGCCAACGAGCCGTTGGGTCTCTTCCGCCACTTTGCTGCGCTCTTTCAAAAAGTTGGAGGAGGCGTCTGTCACCGTTGCGATATCGCCATTCCACCTAGCGAACGCCTCGTAAGAAAAGAGCGTTATCGGAAATGCAAGCGAACGGCGACGAGTGAGTTCAGCGTCCAGGTCTTGACAAAGATCGGACAAATCGGCGCTCGATGTGGAGGCGTCACGCTCAAGAAGTGTATTGCAGCATGACGAGAGTCGACTCTTCAATCCGTCGATATCATTTGCAGTTCGCAGGAATATCGTTTCGAGCGCGATCGACTTCATCGCCTCAATCGTACCGAGGTCGGTAAGCTCCTGTGATGTGGGGGCCTTCACTTGGCCGGCGAGACCCGCTACTGCCGTCCGAAAGTCTTCAAGCTCCTGCGTGTCTAGAACTGCGCGGAAATACGTGGCGCGATCCGTTGGACTTGCAGAAAAGAGATAGCCTAGCGTGTGCTGGGCTAAGACGGGCGCGCGAAGCGGCTCATGGGACAAGCGTAGGCCAAGGACCAACTCAATATCGGACTCCTTGGCTACGACGCCGTCGATCTCGAGACGGGTGTTGCAGCCAACTGCGCTGCCTCGATGATAGTCTTCGATGAGAGTTCTGGAGACCCGGCGGACCTGTCCATCATGGCAGATGATCTCTGCTTCTACGACCGTAGGCAGCGCATTCTCGACGTGAGCATTTCGGAGCGCCTCAGAAAACTCATCCTTTGCACTGGCTAGCATCTCGCGGCGAGCGATCTGCCCGGTAAACAGAAACTCGACTGCCTCCGTTAGGCTTGTCTTGCCCTGGCTGTTTCCTCCCCAGAAGACCGAAATCGTAGGGGATAGGGCGACGCTTTGCTTCGACTTGCCAAAGCTACGGAAGCCCTGGATCGAGATGCTATTGATCCGAAGGGGTGTCATCGGCAACCTGATTGGGAAGACCGTGGGTTTTCCACGCGTCAAGGAGGGCGGCGGTACGCTTGTCCACGGGTGCACCTTGCCATGCTTTCGCCAGCGAGGCCGAAAGGCTGCCGGCGGGAAGTTGATGCAGCACGCGACTGATGTTCGTTGCGGCTGCGGCGTCTGGCAACGCAACCGTATCTTCGTCAATGCTCATAGCGCCCGCTTCAGTTTCGAAATTGAACCGCAGCAATACTATCTGGACACGACACTAGAAGCAAAAGGAGTTGCCGCTATAGATATCAGCCTAGGGTGATAATCTAACTTGTGAAAGGTCAAAGCGGGGATTGGCCGTTATTCGGTAAGCCGCGCGGAGCCCAATGTTGGCGTACCACCCGGCGGAAAACTGATATCCATGGCTGGTGAGGCACGTATCGCGGACCAGTGCGTCGCTCGTACCTAATGACGTCTGGTGCGTTGGCGGCCACCAATGGATGATTTGAAGCGGTGAGTTCAACCGGTCATCGCAACACCTTCTGCAGCCTATCGGCCGGGGTCTCGAAGTCCAAGGTTTTTCGGGGTCGCTGATTGAGCCTCAGAGCGACGT
>NZ_JBTMXA010000028.1:0-15276 GCF_054489545.1 Mesorhizobium sp. A556 | reverse complement strand
CGATCGCGGAATGGAAAGCCGTGACGGGAACCATGGCCTGAAATCAATCCGTAAGGCCGAATTCCCTCGGCACGCCCGAACGCAAGTTAAAGTGACATCGCCGGCGTAGCAGCTTTACGATTGTCGTGAGGAAAGCATCGTCCGGCCCGGTCATGACCGACGGGCGCACCATAAATGCACCCGGAAACGCGCTCTCAACAACATCTTCTCCCCGGCCACGTGCCCGAATGTATTTCGATTCTGATCGAGGATCGGAGCCGACGCCGGAGATGAGCACACACTGCTTGATTCCGGCGGCGCTCGACGCTGCGGCCAGGTCGCCTGCGGCCTTCACGTGCACCCGCTCGAAAGTCTGGTCGCCATGCTCGGCATAGAGGCTGACCGCATTGATGACGGCATAGGACCCCTGGATCGCAGCCGCCGTGGAACGCGCATCCAGAATGTCAGCCCTGATCGGCTCTAACGCGCCCGAGGGTGCAGGATTGGGCGCCGTGCCAGGATGGCGTGACACGGCGCGGACCGTGTATCCCCGCTTTGCCAACCGTGTCACGATCCTGCGCCCCAGAAAGCCCGTGCCGGCGCTGACGCGGCCCGTGTTTTGATCGTCTCCACTCGACTGTGTCGCCATCTCGTATCCTCCGGCTCGTTGTTCGAGCTCCTACTTGGAACGAATTACGCTACATATCGTTCGACCTATCCTGAGAGAATTGGATAATCGCTGCGGTCGCGGGAATGCCTTGCAGCTGCCGGTTTCGGCCCAGCCTGTTCGCCGACCAGCGGCACGAACATGACGCCGCCGAATTCTTCTTTCTCGAAAGTTGTCCCGCCGGTGCGAGTGATCTTGGCGAGGCGCTCGGCGAGCGATGAGTGCCGTTCTATGGCGTGGACATGCCCGGCGAACCGGCTCATCACGGCTTCGATGGTGCGGCGGCAACCCGGGACTGCAACTCGCTCAAAGCGTCGCGAGTTGACGGTTCGGAACTGAAGACGGGTAGGCGGCACGTATGGCGATTTTGCTTTCAAGCGCGACGATCACGCTCTCGACGAAATCGGTCTTGTACATCTGGCACATGCTCCAGAGGCCGCCGGGCGTGAAAACGTTGATCTCGAGTATCTTGTCGCCGACGATATCCAGCCCGACGAGGAACATGCCATCCTGAACGAGTTTCGGCCGCACCGTTTCGGCGATCCGCAATATCTTGTCGGTGACGTTCACGGTCTCGGCAGTACCCTGGACATGAATATTGGAGCGAACTTCATCTTTCGCGGGCACGCGCCGGAATGCCGCATATTTGCCGTCGCGCTCCAGTGGCTTTCCGTTCATCAGGAAGAAGCGGATGTCGCCCGCCTTGGCCTCGGGGATGTAGCCTTGGGCGATCAGATATCCCTCCCCGCTGACCGCCTCGAAAATCTGATTGAGATTGGCGTCCCTGGGCGAATCGATCTTGAAGACATTCTTGCCGCCGGAACCCTGCAACGGCTTCACGATCGCGCCTTTGGCCTGCTGCTCGATGAAAACACGTATTTCGTCGATATCCTTCGAAATCAGCGTGGCAGGCCGCACGGACTCGGGGAAGTCCTGGAAGTAAAGCTTGTTTTGCGCGAGAGCGAGACCCTCGGGATCGTTAACGACAAGCACGCCGCGTTCCGCGGCAAGACGGCCAAACATCGCTCCGACATAAGCGGCCCAAGGGCGATCGGCGGCATCCTGGGAAGGGTCGTTGCGCAGGAAGATGACATCGATCTCCTTGACGTCGATCGTCTCGGTTTTCGTGCCGTCGCCTTGCAAATCCTTATGCAGCGTTTCGGGCTTCTTGTAGTTGGACCCTGGCAGGCTGAGCGCCCGGACCATGAGGCTGTCATCGGGACGAAGCACGAAATCGCCGGGAGTGACATAGCAGATGTCGTGTCCGCGGCCGAGCGCCGAAAGCGCCAGCACGGTGGTCGTGTAGTGAGGGTATTCGCCCTCGATCGAGTTGACGAAGAATGCGATGCGCATGAACTACCCCTCAGCCTGCGAGCAAGTCTATTGGCGACAGTCCATGCCGCGCCCTTTCGAGGCGCCGTTCGGCGCCGGCATGAGACAGGAAGGCCGGTCTTACCTGCGGCGCCTTCAACAGGCCTCGCGTATTCAGTACCTGGATGATACTGAAATGCGAGGCGGAAATCTTGCCCATCCAGAACGGATCGAGCGATCCGCCCTTTCCAAGGTGATCAAGCACCTCGTATAGGCCGCGCAGATAAATCGCGTCCTTGGCCAGGCCGCCCCCGCGATAAAGTCTAAGGGCCAGGTTGAATGCCCCGAGTTCGGTAAAGCCGTGGTCGCGCACCAGAATGTCGAAGGACTCGTGAAATGCCGCACCATCGAGCATCGCCGCGCAAGCGACGACACGGGCGGCGATCAGACGAAGCCGACCCGTGGTCATGCCGCCCGCCAAATATTCCGCGAATACCGCAAGGCCCTCCTGAAGTCCCTCATATCCCGAAAGGCCCGACCGGAACAGTCGCAGTCCCTGGGCGGAACCGTTCACATAGGTGAGGAGGTGGACGCCGATCTCGTGGCTAAGAAGGGCCTCGACCCTATGACGTGCCATTTTCGTGCTGCGGGAAATGAGAAGGCAGTCGCCCGACACCATCAGCCCCGCCGGCATGTCGTCGCGCAGGACGACCGATGCCTCAAAGCCGGAGTATTGCCTGCGATAGTCTTCGATCATCGCCCGCGCCCGCCGCTCGACGAAGTGGCAATCCGCGCTCCCGCCGCTACCGCCCTCTCCAGCCCGGCTGCCTCCCGTCGCTTCGGTCTTTGCCAGGACGTCTTTCGCGGCCGCCAACAAGTTCGGTTCGACGGGTCCGTAGAGTGCCCGTCCAAGTTCAACGAAGGCAGGCGTTTCCCTTGCCGAAAGCATCGATAGCTGCAGATCGAGTTCCTGCTGCTTTTCACGATAAAGATCGAACAGGACCGGATCCTCGAAATTGTCGAACGCGATGGAAAAGAGCTTTCGCTTTACGGCTTCCACCGCGACCGACAGAGGTCGGTAGAGGAACTGTGGCGCGTGCCGAAATCCGCCCGACCGAAATTCGCGCCAGGCCGCATCGGCGTTGATGGGCGTGACGGCCAGGAGAAAGTCGAAGCTCTCGGCAATCTCGTCCACGCTGCGGTCGGCGCGGGCAACGGCGTCGACGAATGCCCTTCGCCCTAGCGCACGGTATGTCGGCAGTTTAAGTGCATGGGTTGCTTCGATGAACGCAGCCACCGCTTGGAGGCCGGCATCGAAAATGTTGGCGATCGTCCGACGACGCAGCTCCGGGTAGACCTGGTCGGATTCCGGCAGCCTGTAGATCGGCGCGAAGCGCACCGTGAGGACCGGAAAGTCGGGTACCAAGGCTGCCAGACACGCACAAGGATCATCATCTGGGGATTGGATCACATTGACGCGTGGCGAACGGTATTTCACTTCGACGCTCTCCACGGCGGCCACGAACGCCGACAGAGCAGATCGAGCCTCGGGCTGATCCGTGGCGGATACGGTAATTTCAAACGGCGGCAGATAGGGCGCGTCGGCCGAAAGCAATTTGTCCTGCTCGAGTTCGCCGACGTCCAGGAGCACGAAGTGGCCAAAGCGTCCGGCCATCGCAGTCCCGACGGCTTTGGCGATCGTGACGGCGTCGGCCGCTCCCGATGCGATCAAGTAGGATGCATTGGCCGAGGCGACATCCCGAGCCGCGCAGTCCTGCGCCACGCCCATGTAGACGCAGAGAAAGGGGAGCGGTCGATCGATATGGAGTCGGCCACCGTCGTCGAAATCCTGGCGGATTGGCTTTCCGGCATCGATCGCCGAAATCATGTCATCGACGGTCGTTTCGAAATTCCGCTGCGTTTCACTCGTGGCCTCCAATCCCGTGCTAGTCATCTTGCGTCCGGAGAACGCTCTCCAGCACGGGCAGCGTCGAGCGAAGCATTGCACGCATCGCGACCAAGGCTTCCCGGTCGGGCAATCCCGTCCACTCGTCCATGAAGAACTTCTTGAACTCCACAGCGATCGCGCAACCCGTTTCCGGGAAGGCTTCATGAACGAAGCGCGTTTGTTCCCCCCTTCCCTCGAAAGCGATGTTTTCGCGCACATCGACTTTGCGTCCGCGGAATTCGAACGCATGCAGCGTCTCGATGAACGGCTCGAGGACATGGGCCCATCGCGTCCGATCCATGGAGAACGTGCCGATATTGATCTCAGGCGCTCCGGACGGCTCGGCAGCCGCCGAGCGCGGCCCGTCGCGGCGATGGTTGTAGCTGTGGATATCGAGCACTGCAAACCGCCCGTGACGCCGCTGGAGTCCCAGCAGGACCTGCCGGAGCATCGCATAATATTCATCGTGCACGGCAAGCGATCGTTCGATGGCGTCGGATGGCGGGCTTTGCTTCCAGATGTTCAGACCCCACGCCTGCTCCGGCGAACGGTAGACTGCGGCTTCACGCGGACGGTTGAGGTCGATTTCGAAACGCGAGCGGTGGAACGCAATACGGTTGGGAACGTCTCTCGTGACGAACTCGGTAAAGGGATCCTCCTCCCTCAACCGCTCTTCGGCGGAGATCGCCATAAGATCCTCTATGTCATCGCGAATGGCGTGCCCGTCGTGAATGGCCGTGGCCAACACGGGCGAGTTACCGCAATGGAACGTCCACCAATCGGCCGCGCCGACCTGGAGCAGCAGTTGTTCTTCGCAGGCGCAGCCAACGTGGGGCCGCGAAGTCATTCCGAGCATCTGTCACCAAGCTCCACTCAAGGGCGGACGTCATTCCCGACGAAAATTTCTTTATGGAATGCATCTGCAAACGGCTCGGTATCGAAAATGGTTCCGATGCCGCCTTGTCTGCGACGCCACGTTGTGGGTTACAAAGTCCGGTTGGCAGGCGTCGACGCGAAGATTTACGAGCGTTCAAGCATCCGACCGTGAGAACGTCGGTCACGAGCCAACGGATGGGTTGCATCGCGGTTCTGCTTGCTGCTTCAGTGCACTATCCTTTCTCTCAACCAGGCAAAGAACCTGAAATTTCCACGAATTGCGGCACGGACGCGAGTAGCGGCCCATCGCGCTTGCATCGTTGCACCAACATGGCAATCGCAGACGATGTTGTGCAGCTGCCAGTCAGTCAGTTCGAAGAAACGTTTTGCTTCACCGTAGGTATCGTTTTGCAAGCCTAGCGCTCGAAGCATTGGGTCCTCGAAAGCTACGGTAACGGGCGATCCCTCACCGCGCGCTTTGTCACGCGACACGCTATCCAGATATTCGGTGCGGGCGAGAGCTCCAAGACACCTGTTGGGATGTTGTTCAAGAAGCTCCGCCCAGCGCTCGATCCGATGGTTTCGAGTCATTATCGGGAATGTCGCCAAGGATTCAACATCTGCGACTATATGCAGTTGGTCGAGTGTTTGGTGTTTCATGGTCGGCTCCTGCTGACAGGTTAAACGCCCACGCCTCCTTGAAAATTATAGCGCCACGATACTCTGACAAGACCGTTTTCGGCACGAAATAAAAAAGCCAACGACACCCATTTTTTTCAGCCCCGCCGGGCATGAGAACGCGGGTGGGTTCCACTCCATGGCCGCTATCTCGAGAGCTGACTTACCTTTGATGGGGTGCGTGGTGTTGATCACCGACGAGCTCGGGCCGTGCACGATCGTGTCGTGATCAATGGCCGCCCTCGGTGCCCGAGAGGCATCGATTGCCTCTCCAGGCTGCCGCAGGCACGGTCGGCGTATGCAGGCGCTCGTAGCTTGGTGGCAGTCGCTACCTAATTGCGGAGTTTTCTGGGTCACGTGACCGCTCATCGCGAAGGAACACTACGCTCCGGTCAGGTCAGCCAAGCACTTCAACCGCCGGAGCTCTAACTTATCCGGTCGACCTCCCTAATGGGGCACGCCAATTGAAGCACAACCCGTCAAAGCGGACGCCGCGATGAGAACTCCAATCTGAAATACCTTCATCGGATCAGCATAGCGCAAATGGCAGTATGCAGGCCCCCGGTTAACACCGACAAGCTGGCCCGCGCATCTATCAGGATTCGCGGGCCTTTTCACCTTCTATGCCGATTAACAATCAGTTCGCGCCGCCGAGTTTCTTGGTACTGGCACAAAAATCGTTGTGCTCCTTGGCGATCGCTTCGTCGCCACAGCCTTTCATCACAGCATCCTGGTCCTCTTTGGACATTGCCATCCAAGCGGCTTTGAAGTCCTCGTCTGACTTCATAGTTTTCATGGCGCTGTCAGTATAGAATGGTGCCATGGTCTCCTGTTTATCGAATACCGAGGGATCAGGTGTTGCGGTGGGAGTGGCGGTGCTGGTGTCCGCAAACGCGGTGCCAGAAATCATTGTAAGTGCAAACGCACCAAGTATCAGCTTATTGATCACGGTCTTTCCTTCCGTTCGTTGAAGATCGTGGAAATAACGATCAATCGAACAACGGATCGATACCGGCACGGTTCCGTTACTCAACAAAAAGGCTGCGGGGGCGCGAATTCAAAGCCGTGTTACGAGGAACCCTTTCGCGGGATCAAGGCATTGACCCGATTGCGATACGATGTGAGGCGGCGCGGTGCTAGTTGGCCGCCCTGGAATCGGTCAGCGTCTGCGACAGGCCAAAACGGCGGATGCGCGATACCTTCTTGCGGGCGGCCTTCAATGATCGTGTGGACGCACGCGATAGAGGGTTTCGCCCTCGAAAGTCCGTCATTTTTTCAATGGGTGGCGGGCTTCTTTCGCGGAACTTTCGGTGCCATGTCAGTTTGCATCTGTCGTGTTGTTTCACCACCCAGGTACTTTCGTACTGTTCCGCCAAGGGGGCTGCCATTGCAATTCCGATACGTGCCCACCGCCCTCGCGAGGAGCATACAACGTATATTCGGCACCCGAGGACCTCAGTGACATCGACAGATGTGCCTCATGGCTCCAGGTACCGTAGGCCACGCTGCAACCGTCGGCGCTATGAATGCGATCCGCCCGCCTTCAGCCACGCCGGATCGAACCAACGGTCAGCAGGTCCGTCATAGGACAGCCGGGTGATATCCCAATGACTAACGAAGGGCGCATAGGCATCCCAGACCGGTGGACCGCCGCCGATAAAAACGACGCGACCTGAGAAACGAGTCAGCGTCTCCTCTGGATCCATGCTGGAGCGCAGAACGAATAGCCCCCGATCTGCTCGTGCAAGTTCTGGAACGCTACCGATAGTCGTAGGCCCGGCGGCCAAGACATGGCCTCTTGTAATTTCGAAGAATCGGGCAACGTCGGCCTTATATTCAGGTGATCGGCTTCCTTCCCATGGCAAGCGCCCTTCGAGGCCCATCTGACCCGACTGACCGATCGCGCAGATCACTCTTACGATGGCCTGATGCAAAGTTTCTCCTCCATACTGCTTTGACTCGGTCGCGGGAACAATCGAGGTCAACGTCAATTATTGTCGATGGAAGGAGAGATGGATGTCCGATCCTAAAAAGCAAACTCCGAAGCCCGAGCGTCAACCTGAGGAGAATCCGGGTGCGCCTGATAAACCAGTGCCATTAGGTCCCGGGCCATCGCCACGACCTGATCCTGATCCAAGTCCTGAACCGCCGGTTTTTCCCGGGTAACAATTCACTTGCCGCGGTCGAACGCTACAGCGGCGATCCGTTTCGGGCGCTCGGTTTCAGGCAACCTATTGGCCCACAATAATCGTACTGTCCGCGCTTTTAGCGCTCATGCCGAGATTGGAATTGAGTGCGAATACCACCGCGAACGCGAGAGCGATCCCCACGCCCACTCCGTAGATAAATGTTCTCTTGCCCATGAATCGCCCATTCCTCAATCTGCTTTTCGTTAGCCCGACCCCATCACGCCAGGCTCCTTCTGTAGGCGCATCTCACTTTGAAGGAGAATGCCGAAGAGAGGAATGCGTTCCGGTGCTCCAGCTTGCTTTCTTTAGATCGTTGGCCATATCAGGTGCAGACGCTTCCTTTGACCACGGGGGTACTTGCAAGGGGAGGCAAAGAGTCCGTCAATGACCGGCATTGTCCGTTTCTGGCCTACACCGTGTCGCATCCATGTCGCGTGGACCACCCGAGTACCCCAGAAAACCGTAATGGACGGTAAGAACGTGCGACAGGAAGCTGCGGCGGTGACTACCCGGCATGCCGATAGCGGTTTTCCCCCGTAAGCATCCGACGGCGGTCGCCTTGAGGGCGTGATGTGAATCTGTCGTTTTGTCCTTATGCAGAGGCATAAGGACAGTTTTGGGACACCGGTCGGCGCACAGCCGATCGCCCTTGCCTATGCCGGCCACCAATTCGGCAACTTCGTGCCACAACTGGGCGACGGGCGTGCATTGCTGCTGGGCGAACTGACCGATGTTGGCGGCATCCGGCGCGATGTCCAGCTCAAGGGATGTGGGCCACCCGCTGCGACCAACCGTTATGGGCTGATCATCAAGCTTGCGATCTTGCTGTGAGTGATGGCGGTCTTGGCAGTGATGTTATGGTCCCGATAGACTTGGCCAATCGCTAGTCGGGACGGAGACCTTGGTGATTCGCTCTCCCGTCAATGAAAGAGATCAACAACATGTGGCTGCGTCTGACACAAATGAAAAGACCATCATGGTCAACAGCGAGCATATCATCTGGTTTGAAACCGGCGGTGAGGGCCTCACCGAGCTTCACGTGACCTATTATGGCGGCGACCGAAATATCACGATCCAAGTCAAGCAGAAGGCAGAAGGCAGAAGGCAGAAGGCAGAAGGCAGAAGATATTGCTGCAATGCTGTCCGAACACGCAACGTGACCACCGCTTTTCCGCATCAAAGACGGGATAAAGCGGTTGGGAATAGCTACCCATGCCATTCTTGTGATGCAACTGCCGCTCGCTGCACAGGTTGATACGGCGGAACCACATCTCAGGAGACCATTCGATGTCGGTAAAATCGTTCGTATTCGCGTCGGTGTTCGCAGTGGCAGCATTCGGATTGTCTGGCTGCGTCGGCGCTTCTGGGCCTTACAGGTTCTAGAATACCGGATATTATTATGGCGGGCCGGTGGTCGTGGGTGGAGATCATTACCGTTCTCACCGCAATAACCGGCCGCGCAATCGTACATACAATCAACGCAGGCATTCAACCGGCAAACACGTCGTATCGCACCGAGACAGATCGCACCGTGTCATGCGACGGAAGGCTCGCGTCATCTACCCTAGCAAATAAGCTAGCTGCGGGTCGTGTCGATCGGGCCTGACGGTATGGTGAACAGGAGGATTTTCCCGGTCTCTCCGCTTGGCCAACGAAACGGCAGGCGAGCACCTTATCCCGTCTGATCCACAACGCCCCTACGTACCCTTACCGATCCCGCACCAAGAAAGAACGACATTCCCGAGAAAGCTGCCTATGAAACCGGAGCTAGAAAATACCCGGTCCGAACTGGCCCCGACCCCAGCGATGACTTCTCACAAGATGCGGCACCTGGAAAGGGTGGAGGACTTACTAAGAAGACCGACACTGAGAAAAAGAGCACACTGCAGCCCGATGCTGGTGGTCGATGACGAGCCACTGATCGAGATGGAAGCCGTCGATCTCTTCCACGATCTTGGCTATGAGGCCATTGGCGCGCGCAACGCCGACCAGGCGATGCTTATTTTACGCGCGCGAGACGACGTCGTGCTTGTCTTCACCGACATTGAAATACCAGGCACGATGAATGGCCTTGTCCTGGCGGCCGTCATCAAGGCCACATGGCCCCGCATCCAGGTTCTGGTTACGTCCGACAGAACCACGCCGCCGGATGAAATGCTGCTGGGCCGCGCGCGGTTCTTGCCGAAACCGTATGATGCGAGACAGATCGAGCAAGCATTGGCATTGATGGCATCTCCAGGAAGCCTTTCGCCGTGACGAGTTCAAGCGATGATCCGATGCAGGATCGATTACAAATTGACGGAAACCGTCCGACGGGCGGTCATCATGTCGTCATAGTGGGCGCAGGCTTCGGCGGGCTGGAAGCAGTCCACCGGCTAGCTGGGGCGCCCATCAGCATTACGCTGATCGACCAGCGAAACCACCATCTGTTTCAGCCGCTGCTCTATCAGGTCGCAACCGCGTCATTGGCGACGTCTGAGATAGCGTGGCCGATACGCTACCTTTTGCGTGGACGCCCGGAAGTTGAGACCTTGCTCGCTACAGTGCTCGGCGTCGAGGCGGACGCCCGCCGTGTGATACTCGATGGCGGCGCATCCGTATCTTACGATACGCTCGTTCTCGCCACCGGTGCCAGGCATGCCTACTTCGGCCATGACGAATGGGAGCCGTTCGCTCTCGGCCTGAAAACGCTCGAGGATGCCACGACAATCAGACGTCATATCCTGCTCGCCTTCGAGCGTGCGGAACGCGAAACCGATCCGCGCCGACAAGCCGCGCTCTTGACCTTCGTCATTATTGGCGCCGGCCCCACCGGCGCGGAGCTCGCCGGCACAATCGCGGAATTGGCGCGCGATACGCTAGCGCCGGATTTTCGCAATATCGACACGAGGAAAGCCCGCATCGTTCTCATCGAAGCTGGTCCGCGCGTATTGGCGGGTTATCCCGACGACCTGTCCGCCTATGCGCAACACTCGCTCGAAAGCCTTGGTGTCGAGGTCGAGCTCGACCAACCCGTCACCGACTGTACGGCTGACGGTGTCGTTTATGGCAGTCACAGCCTGGCAGCCAAGACCATTATCTGGGCTGCCGGCGTGCAGGCCTCGCCCGCCGCCGAATGGTTCGGCGCGCCAGCCGACCGAGCTGGGCGGCTCGTGGTCCTTCCCAACCTCACCATTCCTGGTTATCCGAATGTCTTTGCCATCGGCGATACCGTGACGATCCCCGGTCCAGATGGAAAGCCGGTCCCGGGTATCGCGCCCGCAGCAAAACAACAGGGGCGCTACGTCGCCGAATCCATCAGGGCGCGGCTACGCAGCGACGCTGCCGTCGGCCCCTTCCACTACCATCACGACGGCAGCCTGGCGCAGATCGACAAGCGACGTGCAGTAATCGACTTCGGCTGGATCAAGCTCCGGGGCTCTCTCGCATGGTGGATCTGGGTCATCGCGCACATCTATTTTCTGATCGGTGTGCGCAACCGACTAAGCGTCGCACTGTCCTGGATGTGGATCTACATCCGCAACCAGCGCAGTGCCCGTCTGATCACACAAGGTCGCAACGACGAGAATGCTGGCTTAGAAGATTTATGAATGGCTAGCCGGCGGTTCCAGAAACAGCACGACGTGCGATTTCAACGGGAGCAGCAGGAAATTGAGAGAGTAGGTTTCCGAGCAGGCCTCGCGGGCCGGCGAGAACGGCCGTTAAAATGCATAGTGCTCGTGGTGCGCCCGCCTCACGAAGCAGCCTTCGCTCACGAACAATAATACGACACCTAAGGAACCTTTCCCCGAGACGCGAGTTTCGTCTTGATTGCGAGCACCGCGGTTAGGGGATTGTCGATAACATGCCGATTTTGCCGCTCGTGGCCCTTTGATGGCCGTTATTCTCATCGTCGAAGACGAGGTATTCATCCGCCAAATCGCAGAGTGGACAATTGGCGACCTGGGACACACCGTCCTCCTTGCTGGCGACCTGGCCGCCGCACTCTTGCGCCTGTCGACGCCTCCACAAATTGACGCGCTCTTTGTCGATATCCGCCTCAGTGCATTGGCCTTCGGCGGATACGACGTGGCGAACCAGGCCATCAAGCTTCAGCCGGGATTGCGTGTGCTATACACGTCCGGCAGCCTTCTCACCGCCGATATGACAGAGTTGTTCGTCGCTGGGGGTCGATTCCTTCAGAAGCCGTATTCTTCCGCCCAACTTGAATATTCGGTCACAGAACTTCTTCACTAACATAGCTTCGTGGCTTTCAACATTTGAGCGAGTAGCGGTCGCAAAATTTTGTTAGGAAATATGGTCTCGAATTTACCCACGGAGAAGAACATCGAGAACCTACTTGCCCTGTCCCCTGACAACGCAGCACATCATCAGACGGACGAGTCCATCGTTAAAGCGGGCGCCCTACAGAACGCGATCTTTAACAGTGCAAACTTTTCCAGCATCGCCACCGACGCCAAAGGTGTGATTCAGATCTTCAACGTCGGCGCCGAGCGGATGCTTGGCTACACGGCTGCCGAAGTGATGAACACGATCACCCCGGCCGACATCTCCGATCCGCAGGAGTTGATTGCGCGCGCTCAAGCCTTGAGCGCGGAGCTTTCGACTTCGATCACGCCAGGCTTCGAGGCCTTAGTGTTCAAGGCCTCGCGCGGAATCGAGGACATCTATGAGCTGACCTATATTCGCAAAGACGGAAGCCGGTTTCCGGCAGTGGTGTCAGTCACAGCCCTGCGTGACGCGCAGGACGGCATCATCGGGTACCTCTTGATCGGCACCGACAATACCGCGCGCAAAGAGGCTGAAGAGGCTCTCCTCCAGGCAGGCGCGTTGCAGAGCGCTATCTTCAACAGCGCCAACTTCTCTAGTATAGCCACCGACGCCAAAGGTGTGATTCAAATCTTCAATGTAGGCGCCGAGCGGATGCTTGGTTACACTGCGGCCGAGATGATGAACACGATCACGCCGGCCGACATCTCCGATCCGCAGGAGCTAATCTTGCGCGCTCGGGCCTTGAGTGTCGAACTTGCGACCACGATCGAGCCGGGGTTTGAGGCCCTGGTGTTCAAGGCCTCGCGCGGCATCGAAGACATCTACGAACTGACCTATATCCGCAAGGATGGAACGCGCTTCCCTGCAGTGGTGTCAGTCACGGCGCTACGCGACGCACAGGACGGGATCATCGGATACCTCCTGATCGGCACAGACAATACGGCACGCAAACTGGTCGAAGAAGAGCAAAAGAAGTCCGACCAGCGTTTGCGTGATCAGCAATTCTACACGCGTTCGCTGATCGAATCGAACATCGACGCCCTGATGACGATCGACCCAGCCGGCATCATTACGGACGTCAACAAACAGACGGAGGCGCTCACTGGCTGCACCCGTGACGAATTAATCGGGGCGCCGTTCAAGGACTGCTTCATGGATCCGGAGCGGGCGGAAGCGGGTATCAAACGCGTGCTCAGTGAAAAGTCGGTGACCGACTACGAGCTTACGGCTCGCGCCCGAGACGGCAAACAGACCGTCGTGTCCTATAACGCCACGACTTTTTACGATCGGGGCCGCACATTGCAGGGCGTCTTCGCCGCAGCGCGCGACGTCACGGAGCGAAAGCGCGTGGAAGTGGAACTGCAGCAAGCTAAGGCGGCAGCTGAAAGCGCCAGCAGTACCAAATCAGATTTTCTTGCTAGCATGAGCCATGAGATCCGCACGCCCATGAATGCAATCATGGGCATCGCGGACCTCCTCGCAAAGACCCCCCTTTCACCCGAACAAGACAAGTACGTGCAGATCTTCCGCCGTTCCGGCGACAACTTGCTGAACCTCATCAACGACATCCTGGACCTCTCGAAGGTCGAAGCCTCTCAGCTCGATCTGGAACGAACAGGCTTTTCGTTGAGCGACCATCTGGAAAAGGTGATCGAGATGGTGGCGCCTCGTGCCAACGAAAAAGGACTAGCGCTGGTGTGCGAAATTGAAGCCAGTGTCAGCAATGACCTGGTCGGAGATCCGACACGTCTGCGGCAAGTGCTACTCAACCTGCTTGGCAATGCGATCAAGTTCACCCAATCAGGGCGCGTATTTTTAAAGGTTGAGCCGGATGGAGATCGCTCGGTTCCAACCGCCCTGCGGTTCACCGTTTCGGATACCGGTATTGGCATTGCAGCAGAGAAATTGGGGCAGGTGTTTGAACGGTTCACGCAAGCCGACTCATCAACCACCCGCAGGTTCGGTGGATCGGGGCTGGGTCTCACGATTTCAAAGCGCCTGGTTGAGTTGATGGGCGGACGCATCTGGGTGGAAAGCGAAGTTGGGAAAGGAAGCGTTTTCGGCTTTGCTCTCCCATTTGAGGTCTGGGCTGAGGCCAACCGGCCGGCGGCTACGCCCGTCGGCATGGGGTCAGAGGCGCCGCTGCCCGCGCTGCGGATCCTTCTCGCCGAGGACTCACCCGACAATTGCACGATTGCTCTCGCCTATCTCGCGGATACTCCCTACCGCATCGACGTGGCCGAGACGGGAGTAGTGGCCTGTCAGATGTTCACGGCGGGCCACTATGATCTTGTCCTGATGGATCGACAGATGCCGCTCATGGACGGTTTGACCGCAACGCGAACCATTCGAGCGTGGGAAAAGACGAATGATCGGGCGCCGACACCGATCATCGCCCTGACGGCCTCAGCTCTAAAAGGGGATCGGGAGACATGTCTCGCGGCGGGGTGCACGGCCTATTTAAGCAAACCCATCAAACAGCACGTGCTGCTGCAAGCAATAAAGGACTATTCCGTGGTGATAGTGCCGTCGGAACGAACGGATGGCGAGCCGCTGCCCACGACCTCAAGTGCGGACCGAAGATTGATGGAACGCACACCCGCCTATCTCAAGAATTGTCGGGAAGGCGTCATTGCGATGGTCGAAGCTCTGGATCGGTTCGACTTCGAGGCGGTCTTGATCCTGGGGCACAATATGAGGGGATCCGGTGGCGCATTCGGTTTCCAAGCCATCACAGACATTGGCGCAGGCCTTGAACAAGCGGCGGAAATCGCCGACGCCGATGCGTCGCGGAAATGGGTAAACGAATTGTCCAGCTATCTCGATCGTGTCGAGGTCATTTGATTGGAGAAATAATTCGAGGACATAATTCAAAGGGCTGCGGTCACATCATCGACCGCTGCGCTTGCCTCCGTGGTCTACGGACAACGATGCAAAGGCTCTCGACAGGCTTGATGGAGCCGTAGCGATGAGCCGGAAACCTTACGACATGCCAGAACTTTCATTTTCGGCGAGAACGGTCAGCGGCAACCGGACGATGTAGGTTGTCCCGGTCCCGGCCGATGCCTTTGCGAGCGTTCCTCCGAGCTGCTGGGCGAAGGCGTCGAGGAACCGCGATCCCATGCCCGTTTCGGCGCTGGCCGGGTTCATGCCGATGCCGTTGTGCTCGATGGTCAGGGTGACCTCGCCATCGCGCCGCTGAAATCCCAACGTGATACGGCCAGCGCCATTTGGAAACGCGTACTTGATTGCATTGGTCGCGAGCTCGTTCACCATCAGACCCAGCGGAACCGCATGATCGGCCATAATCGTGAGAGGTTCGGCTTCGACGGCGATCTCAATCTTGGAATCCTGGC
>NZ_JBTMXA010000027.1:0-19470 GCF_054489545.1 Mesorhizobium sp. A556 | reverse complement strand
GCGCCGACCACGAATGTACTGGCGGCGTACAAGTCTCAAGACCGAAGGGAAGCGGGCATTACGGCCCGCTTTTTTCTTGCGTATTTCAGCCAATCTCACCGCCTGCGTGTCCTGATGCATGGCCGGGTTTTTGTTTGAACTCCAGCGCGGGGTTATGCCGCTTCGGGGAGCCGAGGCGTGAACGTCGCCCTTGTGATCGACACGACTGTTCCGGATGTGCCAGTAGTGACATCCGTTCGAGCCTCAAGCTGGCTCACAAGCGCTTCCACAATTGCCGTTCCCAAGCCCGCGTTTGGTGTGGCGCTGACGGGTTTTCCAACGCCGTTATCCGAGACCGTCAGCTTCCAATCGCTGCCATCGGTCTCGTAGGTAACCTGAATGAGTGCGTCGGTTCTCTTTTTCGGAAAGGCGTATTTGATGGCGTTGAGAACCAGCTCAGTGACGATCAAGCCCAGGCTTACAGCCTTCTGTGAATCGATCCTGCCGCCTTCGGTCACGACCTTCACCGCAATAGCGAGGTCTTCTCCAATCATTGAGGCAGCCAGGCTGCTGCATAGCTTCGACAGATAGGAACCCACTTCAATCTCGTCTAGTCCGGTCGAGGCGTGAAGATGCCGCTGAACCTCGGCAACCGACATGACCCGCTGATGCGCGTCCTTCAAATGCTGGCGTGTTTCCTCGGAGGTGACCGATCGGGCCTTTATCAGCAAGATGCTGGCGATGATCTGCAAGCTGTTGGCAACCCGATGCTCCATTTCGCGAAGCAGCACATCCTTCTGGCGAAGCAGTTCTTCGGTTCGGCCCAGAAGCTCTTCCTTTTCCCGCTCGATTGCGCGGCGGGCCGTAATGTCGGTGAAGGCGAGCAAGATGGTGATGGCTTTGCTGTGATCGTAGATGACCTTTCGCGCATTGAGCAACATCGTGCGGTAGCCGATATTGGGGAAATCGTAATTCACCTCGAAACCGTCCATCGCCGTCTTCTCAGGAATGATCGTTTCCAGAAGCAGACGAAGTGCTGGAATGTCCCATTGGCCATCACCGAGAGCATAGAGCAGCGATCCTTGGGTCTGTTCTGGGTCGACCTTGAACGCCTGGTAGAAGGAGCGGCTGGCCGCCAGCACAAGAAACTGCTCGTCAAGCACGAGAAAAGGCTCGGGGATCGTATTGACGATAGCCTGCGCCAAAGTCTGGGCGTCTTCGACATTCGCGATGGGATGGAACATAGGCGTGAAGCCAATCTGTGGCGGATATCGCCTGCATGCACGGTATAGAGTTGTGGGATGCCTGTCTGTAGCGGAGTCACAGTCACTCCATGTCCGGCACATCACCGCTGACGAATAGGGTCGTCGGTGGACCGTACTCCCCGATATCCGGGTTGGCCTCACGGCTCCAGGCAATCACGCCGACGTGCTTGTCGGCCAGCGCCCTTGCCGTCCTGATCGCTCGATCCTCACTCTGCTGATCGGCCGGGCCGAAGGATGGGAATAACTCTCCATCCTCGCCACGGTCGAACGCGACGACGACGATCAGCTTGGGGTGCTTCTGTTGGGGCAGGACGTTGTCGGACATTGATGAGATCGTCCTTCATACGAAGGGTTGGCCCTACCGTTGGGAGGGGAAGGCAAAGTCGGCCGGGCCGTACTGCGAGGGGCTTGCAGTACGTGAACAATACAAGAACATTGGTGGGTGTCAAGCAAAACGCAGCAGAGCGCGTCTCACGTTTCAACGCGGAACAAATTGCCACATCGTCGTTTGAACGCCAGCCGCGCTTCCCAGCCGCGATTAGAGGTCTCCCATTCCTCGACCCAATTACCCGTCATCTTCCTCGCAAGGTGGCGGGCTTTTTGCGTCTGAGGGGAGTATCATCCGCGAGTCGGCTCCTTGTGGGCGAAATTGGAACACTTATGGCTCAATCTGCTTCGCAATCGGCCCTTACGCAATACGTGCGAACGCTCGCCTTAGAAACTGGTGCAACCGATGATCAGATCAGGGGCATTATCCAGCTAATCGGGATGAACCGGTCATCAATCGTCAGGGAAGCTCGTATCCTGCTGCAGTCTCTCAGGCTAAAATAGCCGTTTCAGGACTGCTTGGTGATTGTGCCGTGGTTCAGGTCGATGGACGCAGCGTCACGGATCTGGCTGGCGAAATCATCCTGTAGAGCGCCCCATTCTCCGATCCCGACGCCGCAGTTGCTGCAACGAATTTCGGAATACTCGGTCGCGTCCTCAGGGATATCCATCTGGATCGTCCCGCAGGCTTTGCAGTCAAGCTTATGATTTAGGCGAACTCGGGTCATCGGCCATCATGCGCTTTCCCGACAGGAATGCGAGTCATTCCACAATCGCCAGCAATATGATCGCCCGCCCAGACGAATCCGAGCGGGCTTTTTCAGAGTTAAGGCCTAGCGGATCGCGCCGATTAGTTTGCACCGCCGAGCTGTTTGGTCTTCTCGCAAAAATCGTTGTGTAGCTTTTCAGTATCGGTGTCGCATTCCTTCGAGAAGGCATCCCGATCTTCCTGAGCCATCGCCATCCACGCAGCTTTGAAGTCCTCGTCTGACTTCATAGCTTTCATGTCGCTGTCGGTGTAGAACGTTGCCATGGTTTCAGTCTTGTCGAATACCGATGGATCGGGGGTTGCCGTTGGCGTGGCGCTGGCGTCAGGTGTGGTTGATTGAGCCATCGCTGTCGTCGCGAGACCAAGAGTTAAGACCGAAGCCGCTAGAATTTTGATGAACATCGCGTTTCTCCAATTTTGATTGCGGACTAATCCCAACCTGAAAGATGCCGAAACGTTCCCGATTGCCAGCAGGTCATTTTCGGCGGCCGCCCCTAACATTTGCGCCAGGGGCGGCCACCGTCCGTTGCGTGTCCCCAACCACGCAAGCGGGCCGAGCCGCTAAATGCACCTCGGACCAAGGCAGGCTCGGCTATCCACGGCGGCTGGAGGAACCGCCGTGGATTGGATTAGGCCGCTTTGATAAGACCGGCGATTGCTCTCGGCACCGTCGAAGAAACCAAGCGGGTCTCCAAGGTCGTGATACTCCTCAAAGGGAACCGGGACGCTTAATGATGACAAAGCGGTCGCACGGTATCGCTGATCTGCCTCGTAAGCGTCCTGTCCCTCGGGCGTATCGATGCGAAGTGCGAAGCCAGCTGCAACGGCAGCGTTGGCAACCGGCTCCGGCACAGACCTTTTAACCCAGCGGCTGACCGTTTCCCAGCAATTCACTGTTGAGGCGTTGGCGACATAAGTAAGTCTCGCGTCACGAAGATTTCAACCTGCTGTTGCTTCGGCTTTTCCACCTCTGGCGGGGTCACGGCGACACTGAAGGACATTGAAAGGTCGACATCGCGGCGGCGGATGGCGTCAGCCTGAACGCGGTTGCGCTCGCCAATCAGTTGGCTTGCTGCGTCTCCTGCATTGAGTGGAGATGGGGATGCGCCTCCCTGGCCGAACAGTTCGCAATTCTTGCCGCATAATTGGCCACGGGTCAGGCCTCTTTACGTTTCCAGTCAACGGTTGTAACAAAACCTTCTTGCCTAGCCTTGAAAGGTGTCGACGAAGAGGTCGCGCAAGGCTTTCTTCTGGATCTTGCCCATGGCGTTGCGCGGCAGTTCGTCGACTGCGAAGATGCGCTTCGGCTGCTTGAACCGGGCGATCTTGTCCCGGATGCCGTCGAGGATCGCCTGCTCGTCGACGGCGGAGCCTTTCTTCGGGACGACCACGGCAACGACGCCTTCGCCGAAATCCGGATGCGGCACGCCGATCACGGCGGATTCAAGCACGCCATCCTGCTCGTCCAGCAACAGTTCTACTTCCTTCGGATAGATGTTGTAGCCGCCTGAAATGATCAGGTCCTTGGCACGCCCGACGATCTGGACATAGCCGTCCTCGTCGATCGTGACCACGTCGCCGGTGATGAAGAAGCCGTCCTCGCGGAATTCCTCCCTGGTCTTTTCCGGCATCCGCCAATAGCCCTTGAAGACATTCGGCCCACGCACTTCGAGAATGCCGATACCGCCATTTGCCACCACCTCGCGCGTATCCGGATCGACCACGCGAATCTCGACATTGGGCAGCGCGAAGCCGACCGTGCCGGCGCGCCGCGCGCCGTCATAGGGGTTCGATGTCGTCATGTTAGTTTCGGTCATGCCGTAGCGCTCGAGAATGCGATGGCCGGTCAGCTTCTCGAACGCGTTGTGCGTTTCGGCGAGCAGCGGCGCGCTGCCCGAGGTAAAGAGCCGCATATGGGAGGCAAGTTGCCGGGTGAAGCGCGGGTCATCGAGCAGCCGCGTGTAGAAGGTCGGCACGCCCATCATCGAGGTCGCCCTAGGCAGCCATTCGATTGCCTCATCGGCCTGGAAGGACGGCAGGAAGATCATCGAGCCGCCGGCCAGCAGGACGACGTTGCAGGCGACGAACAGGCCGTGCGTGTGGAAGATCGGCAGGGCATGCAGCAGCACGTCGTTTTCATCGAAGCGCCACGCTTCCACCAGCGAGTGCGCGTTCGAAAGCAGGTTGCCGTGCGTCAGCATTGCGCCTTTCGAACGGCCGGTGGTGCCCGACGTGTAGAGAAACGCCGCCAGATCATCTTCGCCGCGCGGGACGGTTTCGAAGAGCTCCGGGCGCGCCTCCGCCTCGCTTGCCAGCGTCCCCGTGCCGTCGCCGTCAAGCGTCAGCAGCCGCGCCCCCGCCTTTTCGGCGATCGGCGTGAGCGCCTCGCGGGCAGCCTCGTCGCAGACGAGAAGGCCGGGTTCGGCATTGTCGACGAAATAGTCCACTTCGGTCGGCGTATAGGCGGTGTTGAGCGGGAGGAAAATGGCGCCGGCCTGGATGCAGGCGGCATAGAGGGCCAGCGCTTGCAGGCTCTTCTTGACCTGCACCGCCACCCTGTCGCCGGGCTTGATGTCAAAAGCCTGCAGCACATGGGCCATCTGTGCGGAGAGCTTGAGAAACGCGTCGTAAGAAACGATCGCGCCGTCCTTCAGGAGGAGGAAAGGCTTGGAATTGCCCCGATGGGGCGCCAACAGCGCATCATAAAGCACGTTGGGCATTTTCTGTTCTCCGTGTATTTCGCCCTGGCCGTTCGGCCCCAAGCATTGATCTTACCGCCCGCGTCGCGACCACTTCGCCTTTATGCGCGAACAGTTCATGGTTGGCTTCTACCGTCTTGAGGTCGTAGCGGTAATTGACCATGACGCCGCAGGACTGGGAGAGCGCTTTCTTAGACAGATCGGCGAACGGATGAATGGCCTCCAGACTTGCTCCGTTTCCGAAATGAAACCGTGCGACGGGGTCGAGCGGCAGGCCGTCCGTTCGCTTCGCCCTGACAAGATATTCGGCGGCAAGTGCGGTGAGGGTCTGGCCGTCGGCCTGAAGATCGTCGAAGGACTGCGCCTCGATCAGCCGCGAAAGCAGCTTGCGATGGCCGTCATCGGCGGTCGATTGTGCCTCCTCGCGCATCCATCTGGTCAGGCCCGGCACGGGGGAGAGCGTCACGAACGTCTTGAGGTTAGGCAGCGACAGCATCAGGTCGGTGGCGACCTGCTTGATAAGGAAGTTCCCGAAGGAAATGCCGCCCAGCCCGCGCTGGCAATTCGAGATCGAGTAGAAGACGGCCGTCGTGGCCTCGGTCTCGCTGATCGGATCCCTCTCGTCCGAGAGCAACGCTTCGATCGAGTTGGGAATGGCGTCGGTCAGGGCAACCTCGACGAAGATCAGTGGTTCGTCCGGCATCGCCGGGTGGAAGAACGCGAAACAGTGCCGGTCCGCCGGCTGCAGCCGGCGGCGCAGATCGTCCCAGTCATTGATCGCGTGAACCGCTTCGTAGGCGATGATCTTTTCGAGAATGTTGGCTGGCGTTGCCCAGTCGATCCGCCTCAGCACCAGGAAGCCGCGATTGAACCACGATGCAAAAAGATGCCGGAAATCGATATCGGCCCGACCGAAAGAGGGATCGGTCTTCAGCGTGAGAAGCAGATCTTCACGCATCTTGACGAGCCTTCCGGTCGCGCCCGGCAGACGGTTCAGCCGCCGCAGCAATTCCTGTCTCGGCGGTTCGGATTCCTCGACAAGACGGGCGAGTATGTCCGCGTCGGGGGCATCCTTGTAGGCCGTGGCCGCTGCAATGATCGCGTCCGCATCGATATCGTGGTCCTCGACCAGCAGCCGGAAGAACGCCGCCTTCTCCTCCGCAGAGGAGCCCTCGTACCGGTCGAGGATGGCCGTGGCGATGGACGAACCCGACGCCTCGCCCTGTTCCGAGATGAGCGCGGCGCACAGTTCCTTCATGGAGCGGCGGTCGTTGCTGGGCGTGCGTGGCGCGGCCCGCTCGAAGATGGTCGCGAGAAGATCCTGCAGGAAGCTCGTTCGGCTCACGTTCCAGGCCCCATCAGATAGGTAGGCAGCCATGTGGCGATCTCGGGGAAGAAACACAAGATGACGATCTGCAGCATCATGCACCCGACGAAAGGCAGCGTTCCCCACATGATGCGCGTCAACGGAACGTCGGGCGCGATGGAGTTCACGATGTAGATGTTGAGCCCCACGGGCGGGTGGATAAGGCCTATTTCCATGTTGATGGTGATGATGACGCCGAACCAGATAGGATCGAAGCCGGCCGCCGTGATGATCGGCAGCAGAATCGGTGCCGTCATCAGGATCACCGCCGCCGGCGGAATGAAGAAGCCGCAGACGAGCAGGAAGATGTTGATCAGGAACATCAGCACCCAGCGGTTGACGTCCATGTCGGCGATCGCCTGGGCCAGCGTCTGGGTCAGATAGAGCGAGGTCAGCATGTATCCGAAGAGCACCGCTGAGCCGATGATCATCAGGATCATGACGGATTCCCGCGTCGTGTCGCGCAGGATCTGCCACCAGTCTGTCGGCCGCCACATCCGGTAGATGATCACGGCCAGAAGCACGCAGAGCGCCGCACCTACGCCGGCTGCCTCGGACGGCGTCGCGACACCGCCATAGAGGACGTACATCACGCCGATGACGATCGCCAGAAACGGTGCCACCTTGGGAAGGGACTCGAATTTCTGCTTCCAGGTATAGCGGAAATCGGCGGCATAGGCGTGGAAGCCGCGCTTCCACAGCAGGAAGACTGTCCACAGAATGAACAAGCTGGTCAGCATGATGCCGGGCAGGACGCCGGCGAGGAACAGCCTGCCGATCGAGGTCTCGGTCGCGATGCCATAGAGGATGAAGGTGATGGATGGCGGAATCAGGATGCCGAGCGTTCCGCCGGCACAGATCGAACCCGTCGCCACGTCGTCGGGATAGCCGCGACGGCGCATCTCGGGGATGCCCATGCGGCCGATGGCGGCGCAGGTCGCCGGCGAAGAGCCGGTCAGCGCGGCAAAGAGCGCGCAGGCGCCGAGATTGGAGATGACGAGACCGCCCGGCAGCCGGTAGAACCAGCGGTCGAGTGCCTCATAGAGGTCGCGGCCGGCCGGTGAGGAACCGATGGCGGCCCCCATCATCACGAACATCGGAATGGAGACGAGCGTGAAATCGTTGAGGCCGCCATAGAAGGTTTCGGCCGCGATGTTGAGCGCACCGAAGCCTTCGAAGATGGCGATGAAGACAAGGGCGATGGAGCCGAGACCAAAGGCCACGGGCGCGCCCGACAACAGCACCAAAAGGGTGACGACAAGGACAATGCCGCCTTCGATCGCCGGGTTCATGCCGGTTCTCCTTCATGTTCGACCGGGATGCCGAATGGCAGGTCTCGTCCTGTGGCGAGGCAATAGACGTCGACGATGTACTGGAGCGTGAGCACGGCAAAGCCGAACGGCATCGCCCCGAAAGGGATCCACAGGCGGACGCGCCACATGGTGTCCGACAGCCAATTGCCCGTCCACGATTCGCACCAGTAGTGCCAGGCCAGCCAGGTCATGGCGAGCGAGAAACACAGCGACATCCCGGCCGAGAGCATCGCCAGGCGAAAGCGTGCGGTCTTGCCGAGATAGTGGGGCAGGATGTCGACGCTGACGTGCCCGCGCGTCAGAAGCACGTAAGGGCTGCCGAGAAACGTTGCCGCAACGATTGCGTAGGTCGTGAAATCGGTCTGCCAGATCGTGTTCGAGCCCAGCACGAAGCGCGCGAAGACCATATGGCACACGACGATCACGCCGGCCGAGATGAGCGCGGCCGCGGCGAGCCCGCACAGCATCGACATTTGTCGGACCGTTCGGATGAATACTTCCATCATCCCTCTCCTGTTTGGTGCCTGACGGGCCTCGGCCCGGAAGTGCCGGACCGTAAATGATTGCCGGCGGAACGCACTTCACGCGTCCGGTTGGGACGCACGGCGTTCCGGGAGACGAAAGAGGCCGAACCGAAGCAACTTGCGTCGGTTCGGCCTCCTTTCGGTCATTTCACGGAGAGAGCTTCATCGATCAGCTTCTGGCCGTCCGGGACTTCCTCGGCGAATTGCTTGTAGGAACTCTCCTTGGCGACGGCGATCCAGGCATCGTACTCTTCGGGCGTCATGGTAATGACCTCGACACCATGATCCTTAAAGGCCTTCTCCATCTTCGCGTCGAGCTTGCGGGCTTCCAGATCGAAGAACTTTTCGGCCTTCTCGGATGCGGCCATTATGACGTCCTGCTGCTCCTTCGAGAGCTTTTCGAAGGTTTTCTTGGACATGAGCACGGGCTCGTACATGAACCAGAGCGCATTATCGCCGGGCGCGGTGATGCACTTGACCTGCTCGTAGATGCGGTAGGAAACGAAGCTCGCCGAACTTGTGTCGGTCGCTTCGGCGACGCCCGTCTGCAGCGCGTTGTAAACCTCGTTGCTGGCGATCGAGACGATCGATGCGCCCGCCGCCTGCCACATTGCGGCGAAGGTCGGACCGGCTGAGCGGATCTTCAGGCCCTTGATGTCCTCCGGCTTGTGTATGCAACCCTCCTTGGAGGCAACCGCGCCAGCCAGCCAGGCATCCGCCAGGACGATAGCGCCGGCTTCGTCGATCTTGGCCTTGATATCCTTCATGAACTGGGAATCGTTCAGCCTCTGGGCGCGGTCGTGGTTGCGCACGAGGCCTGGCATAAGCGTGGCGCCGAATTCGCGCACGCGCCCGCTCGCATAGTCCAGCGGAAACGAGGTGATGTCGAGCTGTCCCTTGATCAGGGCATTCCATTGGTCCTTCGCCTTGAAAAGCGAGGCGCCAGGGTAAACCTGGATCGTCAGATCGACATTCGCGGCCTTCGCCTCCTTGGCGATCATCTGCACCATTTCGTCGCGCGGATCGCCCTTGCCGCCGGGAAACTGATGCGACGCTTTCAACGTAAGCGCGCCGGCATTGCCTGTGCAGGCGATCGAAAGACCGACGGTCGCGGCCAGAATTGCGAGATAGGATTTCATTTTTATTCCTCCCTGCAGATATTTCGCTGCGTTTTATCCGGGCTCCTCCAAGCCATGGGCACTCTAGCGGTCGTGCACTCTATGTCAACGCTCTTGTATACAAAAAGACTCTTGTTGAATGCAGCGCTCCACGCTAGGGTTGGGCATGGAACTCAGGAACGCAGACAGGATTCGCGAGGAACTCGAACAGGCCATCATGGCCGCCGAGTTCGCCGACGGCGAGCGGCTCGATGAAGTGACGCTGTCCATACGCTTTTCGGTATCGCGCACGCCGGTGCGCGAGGCGCTGCATGCGCTGGCCGCTTCCGGTCTTGTGGAGACGATCCCGCGCCGCGGCGTCTTCGTGCGGTATCCGAGCTTCATCAAGCTGATCGAGATGTTCGACGTCATGGCCGAACTGGAGGCGATGTGCGGTCGTCTTGCGGCGCGGCGCATCACCGATGAAGAACTCGACAGGCTGGAGGAGGCCGCGATCGCTTGCCAGAAAGCCGAGAAAAAAGGCGACACCGACGAATACTATCGGGAAAACGAACGCTTCCATCACGTGCTTTATCACGCCAGCGGTAATTCCTTCCTGGCCCAGGAAGCGTCCAAATTGCACAAACGTCTCAAACCGTTCAGGCGGCTCCAGCTACGCGTGCGCGGGCGGCTGCGGCAGTCCATGCAGGAGCATCGCGAAGTCCAGGACGCGGTTCGAAAGGGTGATGCCGAGCGGGCCGCCCATGCGCTGCGCAGCCACATTGCGATCCAGGGCGAGAACCTGCACGACCTCATGGCGAATTTCGCGAAATATCACCTGCGCGTGCCGCCGCAAACGACGTGATCGGCTGCATCGGCAGCGCCGCGCGGGGGAGTTGTCAACTTATCAAGAAATGCTGCTTTCGTTCGGCGAGGACCACCTGTCAAGCCAAAGTAATTGCAGTTCTACACGAGGCGAGAGCGCTGCTCCGGCATCAACAAGGCGCGATAGTCGGCTCGCCCGAACCAACGATACCGATCGCGGGCAACGAGGGCGTAGACCCAATCGCGGATCGGCTCGATCGACTTAACTGCGCGAGCGCACGAGAGTCGGCGCATGACTGCGAGGTCCAAACGGTGCCCGCGACGTGGTCCGGTGGTTTCTCGCTGGGGTCAGGACCCATTAAATAGCTTGAGGGGTCGAGGGATCACTGATTCATTGTGGCCGGAGGTGCCGCAATGGATGATTTGCTACTGTTGTCGCCGGCGCAAATGCGACGGATCGAGCCGTTCTTTCCCCTATCGCACGGGGTGCCGCGGGTAGACGACCGGCGCGTGCTGCCAGCCGACGCTAGGCGAGGAGCAAGCGACCGGCAGGCCCGACATTGTCACCCGGTCGCGTCAGCAGCACCGCGTCGCGAAGGACTGCCTCGTCCTCGACGCGGCCCGCCTGTTTCACGCTTACCGTCGCGGTGCCAAGCGCCAGCCGCTGGCGCCAGGCGCCGGCCCATCGCTCTTCTCGGCGGACCACCGCGTCGAGCGCGCCGATGGCAGCACCGTCGACGAGCGCGATGTCCTCGATCTCTTTGCCGGCAACGGTTTGCGCATCGGCGCGGCGCGGCGCAGCCAGGCCGGCACAGGAACCGGCGCGGCGTCGGCCGGGGCGGTTTGAAGGAGCGCGGAGCGTTCAGGCGAAAGAATCATGGCCGGCAATCTACCGTGGTCGTGCGCTTGATGCCACTTTATTCGACATCATCCGCACCGCCTGTCGTGCGGAATAAAAGACCGATAATTGCTTATCGTTCGTAATTGAAAATCGCTAGCCGAGCATACCCAACCCGTGCTTTTCGACCACGGAAAGCAGCTTCAGCGCCATGCCGCTCGACCGCTTGGCGCCGCTCTCCCACTTCTGCACCGTCGATTCAGAGGTGTTCAAATGCAGCGCAAACACCGGCTGGCTGACATGGTTTTTTCCCGCAATGCCTTGATCTCGTCCAGTTGAAGCCCAACGGGTGCGGCGAGGCAGCTCTCGTCAAAACTGCGCATCGTCGCCTTGTTGATGGCGCCGACCATGTGCAGCGCGCGCGCCGAGCTGTGGATCGCCTCGAAGGCGTCGGACGTGTACTTAACGATCCTGGTCATGGCACATCGCCAAAAAATCCTTCTCCGCTACCAGCTGGTCGATCTGAAGGTCGCTCAGATCCGAATAGGCCTTGGCCAACCTGCGGAACTGGACGAGTTCCCTCTCGTCGATGTTTGCCCGGTCCTGCTTGGCAAACAGATACTCGAAAACCCAGAAACGACCGGAGCGCGCCAGAACGATAGAGCGATGCATTAAGTCGTTTCTTGAACACACCGCCGCCGAGATCGTCGGCCAGCCCGAGCGCAACCTGCACGATTGCCCTGCAAGGTTAGGCATCATTGATCCGCGCATTGCGCGCCGCCTTGGCAAGCCAGGCCGTCTTGAAGGTTCTCTCCGTCATGCAGTCAGATAACACTGGGGCTAGAGTTTCAAGCGCCAGCCGGTCTATCCGCGGTGGGCCGGGTAATGGACAGGCTCAGCGTTTGGCCTCACATTGAGACATGCAGGTTCGCTCTTGTCGATCCTGAGTGGAAAAACCACAGCCCGAAGTACCCGAAGCAATGGCCTTACTTGTTGACCAAACCCCTGGACGTCCCCCGCACCCTAACCTGCAGGCGGCCAGGCGGGATGTCGCTGGAACGCCAGCCGCTAGCGACATCGTCGATATCGTCATGGAGATGGGCAGCACGCCTGATCCTGCACAGGCGACAGCGCCACAAAAGCCCCCTGCCCTGCTGACACCACCGAAAACCGCATTGCCGGCGCATCTGGAGGGGCTTGCCGATCGAGCACGCAGCTACGTCGAGGCAGCCAGTTCCGCCAACACGCGCCGCGCCTATGCGTCGGACTGGAAGCATTTTTGCGCCTGGGCGCGGCGGCAGAATCTCGAGGTGTTGCCGCCCGATCCGCAGACTGTTGGCTTTACATTACCGCACAGGCCTCCGGCGGCGCCGCCGGGACGGCGACCAAGGACAAAAAGCCTAATTCCGTCTCGACAATCGAGCGCCGCATGTCTTCGTTGACTTGGAATTACGTGCAGCGCGGTCAGCCGCCCGATCGTAAAGATGGCAACGGTGCTGTCCGGCATTCGCAACAGCCACGCCAAACCGCCGCTGCAGAAAGAAGCCATCCTGCCCGAGGATCTGCTGGCCATGCTGGAGACGCTCGATCGCGGTTCTTTGCGCGGCCGACGGGACCGCGCACTTTTGCTCATCGGTTTCGCCGGCGGACTGCGCCGCTCCGAAATCGTCGGCCTCGATTGTCTGCCCGACCAGACCGGGGACTCTTCGGGCTGGATCGAGGTTTTGGACAAAGGCATTCTGGTCACCTTGCGTGGAAAGACCGGCTGGCGCGAAGTCGAGATCGGCCGTGGCTCGGCCGACGCCACCTGGTCGCGCTCTAAACCTGGCTGAAATTCGCGAAAAGCGGCCAGGGGCCGCTGTTTCGGCGTATCACCGGCCAAGGCAAACAGGTTGGACCCGACCGGCTCAACCTCAGGAAGTCGCCCGCTAGTCAAGCGCACCGCCCTTGCTGCCGGCGTGCGCGGCGATCTGTCCGAAGGTGAGCGCGCCAAAAAGCTTCTCCGGCCACTCGCTCCGAGCCGGGCTTGCCTCTTCGTCCGAGGCCGACGAGCGTATGTGCAAAAACAGCTAGGCCATGCCTCCGCCGAAATGACCCGCAAATACCAACGCCGCCGTGATCGGTCCCGCGTCAACCTCACCAAAGCATCAGGGCTGTAGGCGTGGAAAAAGCCCTCCCCTGCCCCATCTTCAATGAGATGCAGTGGCGATATGGCTTTCTTCGGTGGATTTGTCGGCCGACAGAGCCCATCGGACGGCTTCGGGCTCTTTCTCCATGATCCGCAGCAAGGTCCGAGCCGCGCCACGGGGTTGCCGCGTCCCCTGCTTCCACTTCTTGTAGCCGGAAGGACTTGTGCCAAGCACAATCGCCATTTCATCCTGGGTAAGATCAAGCTGCTTATGCGCGCGTGTGGTCGTCGTCCCATTCCGTCCCCGCTATCAAAGGGCGAGATCGTAATTCCCGAAGACGCCAAGAGCCAAATCGACCACGGCCGGCCAGGGCGCAGCGATATGCGCCCTACCCTGTTCGTCGCCTCTTAAATCACGACCGGTGCGAGGTGTGACGTGTCAGACTGAGATGGGACGGATTATTCTTGTGACTATTTTCAATCGGTTCGCTTCCATGAGGCCCTCTTGTTGCCAGAATCGCCCAGCGGCCGCTCGTGCGACCTCGCCACATCTTGGCGGCCAAAACCTGTAAGGGGCGGCGCTTGACCTCGCTATGAGGGGATTCCGCTTGTGGCGGCAGAATACTGTTTTGTCGGCGGACAAAATTGACAAATAGTGTAATGTAATCAAAGGCATGAATCGATTCGGTACGGTGCTGCATTTTTGATGGTTAACGTCTTGTTAACTTTAAAGTTCTTGCCGGGGGAAGCGAATCGGGCATAATCACGGTTAGTTGGTGTTATCGTGCCAAAAATCGTTTTTAGGATAGCTCGATCGAATGAACGTGAGTTCGCCCGTCATGACGAAAACGCCGTTGCATTTCGAGAAACACATTCTCGAACAAGGCGATTTGATTTCCAAGAAGTTGCATCTGCTTTCAATGCAGCGCTTTCCTCCGCTCGCGAAAAAAAGCCTGCGTTCATTCTCTCTGGCAGAGGTTGCCACCTATCTCGGGGTCTCTCAAAGCCATTTGAAGAAGCTGCATCTGGAAGGCAAGGGCCCGGTGCCTGAGACCTCGTCTTCCGGAAGGCGCTCTTATACGGCCGAGCAGATGCTTGAGCTGCGCCAGTATCTGGACCAGCATGGTCGTTCTGATGCCCGTATGTATGTTCCCCGTCGTCGGCTCGGTGAGAAACTTCAGATTCTCGCTGTCGTGAATTTTAAGGGTGGTAGCGGCAAGACGACGACGGCTGCCCATCTCGCCCAGTATCTCGCTCTCACCGGCCATCGCGTACTGGCGATCGATCTCGACCCGCAGGCATCACTTTCCTCGCTGCACGGCTTCCAGCCTGAACTCGATCAGACTAAATCGCTGTATGACGCGATCCGATATGATGACGAGAAGGTCCCGCTTCTCGAGGTCATTAGGCCGACCAATTTCCCAAATCTCGACATCGTGCCGGCGAACTTGGAACTTCAGGAATTCGAATACGACACGCCCCTTGCGATGACGGACAAGACGTCCAATGTCGGTCGGGCGTTCTTTACGCGGATTTCAACAGCGTTAATGGAAGTCGATGACCGCTACGACATTGTCGTCATCGATTGTCCGCCGCAATTGGGCTACCTGACGATCACCGCTCTGACCGCTGCGACGTCGGTCTTGATCACGATCCACCCGCAGATGCTCGATGTCATGTCTATGGGGCAGTTCCTGCTGATGCTTGGCAATATTCTCGAGCCCATCAGAGCCGCAGGAGCGGCGGTTAATCTGGAATGGTACCGATACGTGATTACCCGTTTCGAACCTATGGATCAGCCACAGGCCCAAATGGTGGCGTTCCTGCATACGCTGTTCGGCGAATTCATCCTCAAGAACCAAATGGTGAAATCAACGGCGGTGTCGGATGCGGGGATTACCAAGCAGACGCTCTACGAGGTCGAAAAGAACGCCATGACCCGCTCGACCTATGAGCGAGCCATGGAAGCACTGGATGGCGTGAACGGTGAAATTGCCGGGTTGGTCCATGAAGCATGGGGACGCTGATATTGTCGGCTGACAAAATCAGCGGTTTCACGAGTGGTTTCAATTGGCTAGGCGGTAATTGGAGGTGAATGAAATGGCACGTAAGAATCTTCTTGCAGGCCTTGTCGATTTGGAGACCCCTAACGAGGTGTCGTCTGTCTCTGCCGTGGCCTATCCAGTCCGCGGCGCTTCGAAATCCATGATCCGCTCCGTCAGCGAGCTGGCCAAACAGGCTGACGCGTATCTTGAGGGCGAACATGTTGTCGAGCTTGATCCTGAGCTCATCGACGGCTCGTTTGTATCCGACCGTATGGGAGAAGATAGGGCGCAATATCAGGAACTGCTGGAGGCGATCCGGGAGAGAGGGCAGGACACCCCGATCTTGATACGTCCGCATCCTAGTGTCGACGGTCGATATATGATTGTTTTTGGCCATCGCCGAGTTCGCGTCGCCAAAGAACTCGGCTGCAAGGTGAGGGCGGTCGTAAAGGCCATCGACGACAGAACCCACGTCATAGCCCAGGGGCAGGAAAATTCGGCCCGGGCGAACCTGACTTTCGTCGAGAAGGCCATGTTTGCTAAGCGCCTTGAGGACTTGAACTACGGCAGGGAGATCATTGGTGCAGCATTGGCATCCAATGCCGCCGCCATCTCCAAGATGGTGTCCGTCGTTTCAAGGATCCCGGTCGCCATCATCAACAAGATCGGACCGGCTCCGGCGGTTGGCCGTGAACGGTGGGTTGAGTTGTCACTGCTCGTCGGCAGGAAGGCGGATGCCGTAGACCGCGTCGTGTCCAATCCCGGATTTGGAGAGTTGGGAAGCGACGAACGCTTTGAGCGATTGTTCGCCGCCCTGAATGCAAGGGGCGCGTCGGTCAGGAAGGTCGCGGCGAAGCGAGAAGTTCGAGCGTGGGCTCCTGAGGACAACTCGGTCTGCGTCAGCGTAAAGCGTAGCGGCAAGACAGCGACGATAGCTCTTGGAGAAGCTAACGGAACCCGCTTTGCCGATTGGATTTCCGACAACTTGGGCGATCTGTATGAATCGTTCAGGAAGTCGGAAGGAGACTAGAAGCCGCAAAAGAAAAAGGCCCCCGAACGGCGAACCGTGGAAGCCTCTCTCAAACCGTTGCAAGTCTGAGAATCACATTTCCACGAATCAGTGTCAAGCATTTTGACGTCGAAGCCGGCGAGCAGGATTCTTTTGCCTGAATAAAGGCGAAGAAGGAAATGGAAACGCATATTGCAACGACTCCCTTTGGGAGCCGAACGATGACGCTTGCCTTGTTGGCAGCGCAAAAGGATTCCCAAGAGATCCCTGAAGGGAAGGTCGTTGACAAATGGCAGGTCTACCGCGACCTCTGCGAAGGCAAGAGCCTTGTCGGTATCGGGGACCGGTCGCTGGCCGTCTTAGCGGGCTTGCTGTCGTTCTACCCGGATAACGAGCTGTCGGAGGAGAACGGGTTGATCGTGTTCCCTTCTAACAAGCAGCTATCGCTTCGGGCACACGGGATGGCGAATGCCACGCTGCGGCGACATCTGGCGGCGTTGCTGGATTGTGGTCTCATTACTCGGCGGGATAGCCCGAACGGCAAACGATACGCCCGCAAGGGCAGGGAAGGGGGGCTTGAAGATGCCTTTGGTTTCTCTCTCGCGCCGCTTCTCGCCCGCTCTGAAGAGTTTCAGCAAGCGGCCGAACGCATCCGTGCGGAGAACCGTGGCCTCAAACTGATGCGCGAGCGGATCACGCTGCATCGTCGTGACATCCATAAGCTGATCGAGGCAGCGATCGAGGAAGCCGTTCCTGGCGACTGGGGAGGCCTGTGGAGGCGTTTCCGTGAGATTGTGGAGGCTATCCCGCGCAAAGCCGTCCTACACGAGATGGAGGCCGTCGTCGGCGCCTTGGCGGCTGTGCGTGAAGAGGTGGATATGATGTTGGAAAACTTCATGGAAACTCAGAATCCGAGCGCCAATGAGTCTCATAATGAGCCGCAGCAATCTGACTCAAATACATATGCCTTATTTGAACTTGAACCTGCTTCCGACAAAAGCGGGGCGACGGTCGAGGCTGAACGGGGAGCGCAGGAACCGCCGAAAGGGTATCCGCTAGGCTTTGTGGTAAAGGCTTGCCCAGAAATTGTCGATTATGCCTTGGATGGGATCGGCGATTGGCGCGATCTAATGGCCACCGCCGCCCAGGTGCGTGGATATCTTGGGGTTTCGCCGTCGGCATATGAGGATGCTTGTCACACGATGGGGCCGGAAACCGCGGCGATTGTCGTCGCCTGCATCCTGCAGAGGGCGCAGCACATCAATTCGGCGGGCGGATACCTGCGGGCGCTGACGGAAAAGGCGAGGGCAGGGGAGTTTTCGGTCGGCCCGATGTTGATGGCGGCGTTCAAATCGAATGGGGGGACGTCGAGGATGGCGGGGTAGGATGCAGAGGCTCAAGGTCGTTAAGCGCTTGTTTCCGGCAGTAGAAAGCGGTGAGAAGACCTCAACCATCAGGTGGCGAGAGCTGAGAATCCAACCCGGGCTCATGATCTACGAATGTGACACCGATCCGAGAAAGGCAGTCACGGTTTTTGTGACCTCGTGTACGGACATGCCGCTCTCGCAGGCGGCAGCGTTCGCCGGGCGAAAGGATGAGTGGCCCGATGACGTCATGCTCGCTTGTATGCGTGAGCATTACCCGGAAATCAAGCTGACCGATATCGTTCAGGTGGTTGATCCGAAGCAGACTAGGAAAAAGGCGGCCTATGGCTCACTTTGATTTGGCCGCCCGCCTGAAATCGATGATTTCGGCCTGCCTGTACGGCTTCGAGTGTTCGGCCGTCGCCACGGCTTCGACCAGGATGTCGATCGCCAGGCGCGATTTCTGGCTAGTTTTATCGTCGCCCGACAATTGGAGCCAGGCTTGCTCGAGGAGCTCGCGCGCATGGCCGAAATTGGATTGCATATGTCGTCTCCAAATCGCGCCCACCGCGTCGGAAGAGGTGACAGAGCCGGGAACACGGACGGTAAACGGCCGAGTTCGCATTCGTCTTAAATGGTAGACAATCGCCGTTAGCTTCCAAGGATGCCGATGGATTGTTGAGCGAAATCAGACGGATGGTAATCTCCGGCGGCCGAGCAGAACGGGTGGACACTTATTGTGGACGGCTGGCGGCCAAAATTGAGATCGAGGTTTTGAGCTACCTCCAAATAATGTCCAATAATACTCGTGGGTATCTGCGCAGCCTCACGGGGCGGGCGAAGCACGGCACATTCACGGGCGATGATCATGGCGCTGTTGCAAGTTGGATGCTTCCAGGGGAGGGAGGTCGCAAAGGGGCGGTCTAGGCAATGGATACCATGCCAGCGGATGCCATCTTGATGGCAAGTTAAAGGTGGCCTATATTCGGGACGAAGGAGATAAGCATGGCCGAACCTCAACTTTCTGTGCGAAGTGCCAAGGCGCGAGACCTTGCTCACCGGCTTGCCCGTCGCGAAAATCGCTCGATCGCGGACGTCGTTGAGCGTGCGCTGGAGTCCTACGAGGTCCGTGAAGCCGGTCGCGAACCGGCTGCAACGTTCTACGCGCGCATGTCGACCAACAGCGGCACTGATATCGATCTCGAAGCGATCATCAGAGAAGGACGCAAAGTCCACACGGGACCTGAGCTTTGATCTTTCTCGATACCAATGTGATTTCGGAGACTCTGAAAAAGGCGCCAAGTCCGGCCGTCATGGCTTGGCTCGTGCGGCACGATGCCGAGCTTGCATTGCCCACCGTAACGATTGCGGAGCTCGCTTTCGGGATTCAGAAGATCGTGCCCGATCAGCGTGCTGGGCGGCTGGAGCAGGGCCTTTCCGATTGGCGCCGCCGTTTTGCCGACCGGATATTCGGGCTGACCGAAGAGGCAGCCCTAGCATATGGTGAAATCATGGGCACCGCCTCGCGCCAAGGACGAGGCATGTCCGCACCGGATGGGATGATCGCCGCCATCGCGCGAGTGAATGGCGGTCGCCTTGCCACCCGCAATTTGAGCGACTTCGGCACGACTGCCCTCGAGCTGATCTCTCCGTGGGAGTTCTGAACCGCAGGAAGCGGGCTTATTCAGCATAGCAGCAGGGTAGGGGAGGGGGCCTTTGCCTCCTGGTCTTATCTGTTGCCTACAGCCCCGACGCTTTTGTCAGATTGACCCTGAACCGATCCCTTCGGCGCTGGTATTTGCGTGTCATTTCGGCGGAGGCGTGGCCGAGTTGCTTTTGCACATAGCGCTCGTCGACTTCGGCCGAGGAGGCGAGGCCAGCCCGCAGAGAATGCCCGGAGAATTTTTGCGCCCGCTCGCCTT
>NZ_JBTMXA010000026.1:0-19526 GCF_054489545.1 Mesorhizobium sp. A556 | reverse complement strand
GATCTGAGGCGGGAAGCGATGGCGCTTGTAGCTGATGGGCAAGTTGTTCATGCATGTGCGTCTATCGCCATGGCTCCTCACAAGCCGTTACCGTGACATCGCCCTACAGGGTCCTCGTGTGTAACGACAATCGATCGCCCATAGCGCTGGTTGCCTGAGCAACATTGGCGGCGACTGGGGCATGGCCGACAATCGGTCGGGCTGGCCAGATAACGCACCATCTTTCTTCCAGGTCGCACATGGCCATAGCGAGCGGTGAGTATCTTGCCTTCCGGACAAACGTAGCTGTCAGACGCCGTATCATACTGGAACTTGTCGGGCAGGAAAGCGTCCGTTACCCCAACACGCGCAAACCGTTGCTTGGCGCGGCCATCAGTTTCAGTCCATGGCCCAACAAGTTCAATGTCTTTCTCATGCGCGGCCAGAATGTTCGCCCGACTGGTATAACCTGCGTCCACCACCATCTGATCAGGTGACTGACCCAAGCGCTTTCCAATCTGCTCAATTGCTGGAGCAAGGTATTCGTAGTCAGGGGCCGTTTGTCCAATATCCAGACCCACGGCAATGCCATGAGCTGCATCCGTCGATATCTGGACGTTATAACTCAAGGCGTAGTGGCCATCGCCATGACGCATGATCCGCGCTTCCGGATCTGTTGAACTAACCCCGGTCTGCCGCTGGCGGGCGCGCGCATAGCCGGGGCGCTTGGCCATACTTATCTGTTGGGCATGGAGAAGCGCCTGTTCAAGCCGTTCAATGCGTTCGCGCCCAGCCCGTTCGCGTGCAGCGGTCTGCCGGACTGTTGCTTCCCCGTTACGAGGATCTCCCATCGAAGCGACATAATCTCGTGCGGCGGCCAGATGCTTGACGATCTGCGCTTCCTGCTTGAAAGAGCCTGGCCCCGCCTGCGCAGTGATTTTCGTACCATCATGCATGACGGTCTGCAGAGAGATCAGACCCTCTGTGCTTAGCACGGCGAGTACTTGGGTGAACATTTCATCAAGAGCTTCGCGATGGGCAAGGCGAAAGTCGGACAGGGTATGGTGATTGATGACAAGGAGCCCCATCAACCAGCGAAAGCCCGGATCGTGTTCACAGCGACGCTCCACCTCACGGGCAGATCCGATACCGCGGCTGTAAGAGTAAATCCATAAGCTCACCAGAAGCCGCGGATCATAGGCGGGTCGCCCGGCAACACCTTCAAGCGAGCCAATCCCTGCCGCAAAGGCAGACAGATCAAGTTGGCCAACCAATTCCCAGATCGCCCGAGCAGGATGATCTTCTTCCACCAGCCGTTCAACATCCAGCATCTCCCAACAAAGCTGCCGACGATCCGCTTGCACCAGTCGAACTGGCCTGCTTCGCGATTGAGTTATATGACCGTTAGATGCTGCGGCAACATTCACTGATGCTTTCGGATCGATGCGATTCATCCCCAAATCCCCCCGGAAACACTTCCAGAACCATAGCATATTTCAGGTCCAAACAGGATTTTTTCACAGGTCGTGGATTGTCGAATGGTCGATGCTGATGCCGCGCTCAGCCATCATCTCCTTCATATCCCGTAGGGTCAAGCCATAGGCCAGATACCAGCGAATGCACAGCAAGATCACCGATCGGTCGAAATGTCGGTCTTTGAACATGAAACGATCTCGAGAAAACGGAGATGTCCTCATGCCAGCCGACCATTACCGAAGAGTTTGCAACAACCCGCGACGAAGCTGAACCACTGGCGCGCCTTGAAGCCTGGAACCAACCGATCCACCGTATTCGGGGCCGGATCGAGACGATTTTCGGCACGTGGAAACGAAGCTACGGCCTTCGCCGAATGCGATGGCGAGAGCTTGCCAAGGCAGGCGTTCAAATTCATCTCACCGCTATCGCCTACAATATGAAACGCAGTTTGAAGATCATCGCTAGGCTGGATAGCGGGAAAAGACCACCCTAACTCTCACAGGGGAGCGTCACAAGCCACAGCCGACGACGTTGCGCTGATCTCTTTGCACCCTTTAACCTCGAAGCCAAAAAGCTCAAACAAAATCAACGCAGGATGCTTACCGCGCACAGGTCTCATTAGACGCGGGCACCAAACGTTGGAATCAACCCACCAGGGCGCATTCGGAAATGTTCGGACGACTGGCGTTTGCATCGAAACTTTTGATTCATTGCCTTGAAACAAAATATTTTCTTTAATCGGTTCTTAGCACCACATTATTTTGAATCTTTCACCAAAACAAATAAAGGGGAAATATCGATGAATCGATCGTGGAAGATATCTGCTCTTGGAGCATGCCTCGTGACCGGCTTGGCCACTTTTGGCACTGCGCACGCAGAAGATGTTACGCTCAGAATGGTCGGAGCTTGGGCTCCTTCAGTTTCTCCGATAGCTGAGATCGGCCATCAGTTCATAGAGGTGGTCGACCGTCTTTCGGAAGGGCACATCAAGATTCAATATATAGGCGCGGCGGATGTGCTTTCGCCGCTTGACCAACCTGAAGCTCTCGTCAACGGCGTTTTTGACGTGTGGTACGGGGCGCCGAACTACTGGGCCGGTATCGTCCCCGGCGGCTACATTACCGAGCTTTCCATGAAGGACATCCCTGACGGTGGCGTTGATTCCGATCTCTTTGCATTCATGGTCAAGATGTATGCCGAGCACGGTGTCCGCTATTTGGGTCATTTTGCTGGCACCCCGGGCGCTGGATCGCATTTCCTGATCACGCAGAAAGAGGTAACTAGTCTCGAAGACCTCAGCGGAATTAAGTTGCGCGTGCCGCCACTCGCACGCCCCTTTGCCCAAGCAGTGAAGGCTGAAACGATCACCTTGCCACCGTCGGAAATCTTCCTAGCCGTCGATCGAGGAGTGGTCGACGGGTTCACTTGGCCTATCTCTGACGGTTTCACGAATTATGGTTGGCAGAGTATCAGCAAGTATGTGATCAATCAGCCGATGTACCGCTCCGGACTTGGCATCGACATGAATCTCAGCAAGTGGGATAGCCTGACGTCCGACCAGCAGGCGATCATGCTTAAGGCCGTTACCGAGACACAGGAGTGGGCTAAGGCGCGAGTTGGCAAGATGCAGGACGACCAGCTTTCGAAGATCAAAGAAGCCGGTATGCAGGTCATCGAGATAACAGATGAGGAAAAAGACGAGTGGACCAGAATTGCCAATGAGTCTCTATGGGCTTATCTGCAGGGTATAATACCTACAGATAAGTTCTCGGAAGCCAAGAGACTATTGAGCTCGCAATAAATAGGAATTGCGCCGCCTTTCCCGATAAGGCGGCGCAATCCTCTGTGCGAAATCACACGTTCCGCAAGGCCTCTCGGATTCCGAGGGGTGATGTCGAGAACGTAGCGATGAATCGACCTATTTAAGAGTGGGCGAACTTTCTTTCGCTCCCCATTGAACCCTCACTTAGGCAGTCTCTCATGAACAAGGTCGAACGCTCATTCGATTTCATGCTCGACTTTTTTGCAGGGGTCGCATCGGTGTTACTGGTAGTGATGATGCTCGCGACCGTTCTGAAGGTGGTATTCAGGGCATTGTTTAACCACGGCATCCTCGGCATCGATCAGGTCAGCGGAACGATGATGGTTTACATCACCTTCCTTGGGGCCGCATGGGTCCTGCGTCGCGACGGCCATGTCTCGGTCGATATCGTCACCGCCAATCTGCGCCCGCAGGTTCGGAACGTGGTTATGTCTGTGAGTTCGCTGATCGGCGCGGTCGTGTGTTTCGTGCTCGCCTGGTTCGGAACGTCGGCCGTCTTGCTCTCGCTACAGCGCGGCGTCGTCGTCGCCGCCGAGCTCGACATCCCACGAGCCGTAAATCTCTGGGTGATCCCTGTGGGGTGCCTACTTCTCGGTATTGAATTCCTGCGGCGCGCAGTGCGTTTCTACAAAGGCGAAGTCGTGATTTCTGACACCCCGCGCCTGGAGACCTGAGCATTATGATCTGGTGGCAATTCCTTTTGCTTTTCTTCATCGGCCTCGGTTTCTTGATGGTCATCGGCCTGCCGGTCGCCATCGCCTTTCTGCTGGTCAACCTAGTGGGCGTCTTCTACCTCTGGGGCGGCGTCTCCGGTTTCAACCAGTTGATCCTAAGCATCGACAGCTCGATCTCTACATTCGTGCTGGTACCGGTGCCGATGTTCATCCTGATGGGTGCGATCATGTTCCATTCGGGCATTGCCCTGCGGATGATTGAGGTGCTGGATCAGTGGCTTGGCTTCGTCGCCGGTCGGCTTTCGGTGCTGGCCATCGGTGCAGGCGCGCTTCTTGGAACGCTGACCGGGATGGCGATGGGCTCGGTTGCCATTCTCGGCTCGACACTTACGCCGGAGATGGAAAAGCGCGGCTATGGTAAGGCGATGTCGATCGGTCCGATCCTAGCCAGCGGTGGCCTGGCCATCCTCATCCCGCCGAGCACGCTGGCGATCATCCTGGCTAGCCTAGGCGGGTTCTCGGTGGCTAAGATCCTGATTGGCATCATTGTACCGGGCCTCCTGCTGGCGGTATTATGCATCGGCTACATCGTCATCCGCGCCACTTTGCGCCCGCATGAGGCACCCGTCTATGAGGTGCCCAACGTGCCGTTAGGGCAACGTCTCCGCGATGCAGCCATCTATCTTGTGCCGCCGATCTCCGTCGTATTCATGATTATCGGGCTGATCTTCTACGGCACCGCCACGCCGACGGAAGCCGCCGCGATCGGGACCTTTCTGACCTTTGTGCTGGCCATCCTCTACCGCAAGCTCAATTGGGAGGTGCTCGTCAAAGGCGTAGGCTCCGCAATGCAGCTATCTGTTATGGTCCTGATCATCCTTACGGGCTCGGCTGCCTTCAGCCAGTTGGTCAGCTTCTCTGGGGCGACCAGCGCAATTACCCACCTGGCAAGCGATCTGCCCGTGCATCCGCTGGTGCTGCTCATCCTGATGCAACTGCTCGTCATATTCCTGGGCATGTTCATCGAGCAGACGTCGATCGTTCTAGTCACAATCCCGATCTTCCTGCCGATCGTCCATCAGATGGACTGGGATCCAATCTGGTTCGGGATCATCATGATGGTGAACCTCGAGATGGCGACGATCACCCCCCCATTCGGCCTGTCGCTCTTCGTCATGAAGGGGGTCGCGCCGAAGAACACAACCATGGGTGATATATACCGCGCCGCTGCACCCTACATCGCCATCAATATATTCTTGATGGGACTGATTATCGCTATGCCGGACCTTGTCCTCTGGTTACCGAATCTTATGAAATAAGTGCACACGAAAATCAGGAGCCATTACATGACGGCGAGGAAGAACGTATTCTTTCTGAACGGCCCGAATGCAAATCTCTATGGTCTGGATACGTCAGGCCAGTATGGGGGTGAAAGCTTCCCGGCGATCCAGGCGCGTTGCGAGCAACATGCGATAGCGGCCTCGATCGACCTGGAATTCAGACAAACAAACCACGAAGGTGTTTTAGTCGACTGGATTCAGGAGGCGCGCCAGAAGGCAAATGCGCTCATCATAAATGCTGCTGGCCTGACTTATACCTCGATCTCTGTCCTTGATGCGCTACTGGCCCTTCAGAAGCCCATTGTTGAGGTACACATGAGCAATATCTGGAAGCGGGAACCGTTCCGGCATCACTCCTACGTCTCGCGAGCCGCCAGTGCAGTGATTGCCGGCTTGGGTCCTACGGGTTATCTTATGGCCATCGACGCAGCCTCTCACCTGATCAGAGAAGAGTAATTAAGGATGGTCTTTGCAGGTGTGGGGTTTAATAAGATATGTCAATAAAGAGTGTCGCTGTATTTTATAGTGACTGTGATGATTTTGCTACCTGGAAGGGTTTGATCGAGGCGGCTTGTCCCGATGTGGAACTTTGCACCGATGATCAGGTCCATGATGCAACCAATGTGAAATTCGCGTTGGTCTGGCAGGCGCCGGCGAATTTCTTTTCGCGATTTCCGAATATCGAACTGGTGGTCAACCTTGGGGCAGGGGTGGATTCGCTTGTCTCGCGCCCCGACCTTCCGGCGGGCGTTTCGATCACGCGCCTTGGCGATCAGGGCATGGCTGCCTTGATGGCGAGCTATGTCGTCTACGGGGTTACCCGATACGCACGTGACTTCCCAGCGATGGAGCGTGCCCAGCGGGAAAAGCGCTGGCAGTACATTCACCCTAGGCCGCTGCATACGATCACGGTCGGCTTGCTCGGTCTTGGTACGCTTGGGGCTGCGGCTGCGGATGCTTTGACTGGGCTCGGACTTCAGGTGCGGGCATGGACACGCAGTCCCCGCGAGAAAGAAGGCGTCTCGGTTTATTCCGGAAGAGAGCAACTCGACGGCTTCCTAGGGGGCTTGGATATGCTGGTGGTCATGTTGCCGCTGACGTCGCAGACCCGTGGACTGATCGGAGAACGGGAACTGGCCGCACTGCCACGGGGTGCCCGCGTCATAAATGTTTCCAGGGGCGCAGTGATTAAGGAAACAGCACTTGTGGAGGCACTTCGCACCGGACACGTTGCAGCGGCAATGCTGGACGTCTTCGAAGTCGAGCCTTTGCCACAGGAACATCCCCTCTGGGATATGCCCAACGTCACGATCACAGCTCATCTGGCAAGCATTGCAGTGCCAGAGAAAGCCGCGCAAGACGTTGCGGCTGAAATGTCGCGCGTGCTCAGGGGGCTTCCGCCATTGCTCCAGGTCAATACAGCCTTCGGGTATTGATACGGCCTCGCGTCAGGGAGGCATTTTCAGGAGAACCTTTCCGATATGCGAGGATGCCTCCAGCATTAAATGAGCCGCTGCCGCTTCGGCAAGCGGCAGTACCTTATGTATCATTGGCCGAACAACTCCCCGTCCAATCAGGGGCCACGCGTGCTTTTCGATTGCGCGGGCGATCCGTGCTTTCTCGTCGTTCGTCTTCGGGCGCAGGGAAGAAGCGGTTAGCCTGAGGCCCTTGGCCATGATGATTGCAAGATCGATCGGCACGACGGAACCTTGCATGAACGAGATGCTGACATGTCTGCCGTTTGTACCCAGGGCAGAGAGATTGCGGGCCAAATAGGGACCTCCGACGATATCCAGCACCACGTCGATGCCACGCCCACCTGTTTCTTCCTGAGCGACCGCGACGAAGTCTTCGCGTTTGTAGACAATTGGGCGGTCGCAGCCGATGGAGCGGATCGCCTCGGCTTTGTCTTGCGAGCCGACAGTCGCCAGAACCCTCGCACCGGTAGCGCGGGCGAGCTGAATGGCGATCGTTCCAACTCCGCTTGCGCCGCCGTGGATCAATACCGTTTCGCCGGGCCGAAGATCTGCCAGTTCATACAGATTGTGCCAGACGGTAAACAGCGATTCCGGCAAGCCGCCAGCCTCCTGCATCGACAGAGAGGCGGGGACGGGAAGGCAAAGACGGCCATCTGCCACTGCATATTCGGCGTAACCGCCGCCAGGTAACAAGGCAGCGACCTTCTGGCCAATCAGCGACGCGTCGGCCTCCGCTCCGACTTCGATGACTTCCCCCGATACCTCGAGACCGAGAATTGGAGAGTCTCCAGGAGGCGCAGGGAATTTACCCTCTCGTTGCATGAGGTCGGGACGGCACACACCTGCGAAATCGACCTTTATCAGGACTTTCTGGTGCTGCGGGGTCGGAATAGGCACGGTTTTCAAGCGAAGTACATCCGCTCCGCCGGGAACTTCCACCATTATGGCTTGCATCGTATCCGGAAGTTTGTTCATCGCCGCAACGCCTCCCAACCCTTTGACGCAAGCTGAGCAATCCGCTCCATCATCCGAGCCGCACTTTCCAGTTCATCAATGCCAATCCATTCGTCCGGCTTGTGAGCGCGCGAGATGTGGCCAGGGCCACAAACCACCGTCGGAATGCCTGCGGCCTGGAATAATCCAGCTTCTGTACCGAAGCTGACGATTTCCGGCACGGCATTCGAGCCAGCAAGCCGTGTCGCCATGCGAACAGCCTCGTCCCGCGCATCTATGGCCAGCCCGGGATAGGCTGCCGTGGCATGGACAACGATATCGGCTTCCTCTGCGCAACCCTGAAGCTCCCGCCGGATTTCTGCTACGCGGTCTTCGATGCGGTCGAGCACCGACTCCACCGCCGTTTCCGGGACAGAACGGATCTCAAAGGCAACCTCCGCCCGGTCCGGAATCAGATTTAGCGCGGTTCCGCTGTGCAGGCACCCTATGTGAAGGGTGCTCCAGGGCGGATCAAAAGGCTCGCTGGACTTTTGCGTCTTCAGTTCTTTTGCAATCTCATCCAGGGCTACCGCGATTTTTGCCGCCGCGACTGCGGCGTTCGCGCCCTTATGGGGGAGGGAGGAGTGCCCGCCCTTGCCTCGGATCTCGATGCGTCTGGCAACCTTTCCCTTGTGCCCACGCACCACTATCATGCTGGTCGGCTCGCCCACGATGCAGAGGTGCTGGCGTCCAGCCAGCGAGGCAACTTGCCTGACCAGCGGTGGAGCGCCTTTGCAACCGAGTTCCTCGTCGTAAGATAGCGCGATGTGGATCGGTAATGCCGTGGCGGCGCTGGCGAATTTTTTGGCATGCGCGACGGCGACGGCGACGAACCCTTTCATGTCGGTTGCACCCCGCCCGTATATCCGGCCGTTCCTGAAAGTGGCGTCAAACGGGTCGCTAGACCATTGCTGCCCGTCAACGGGCACCACATCGGTGTGGCCGGAGAGGACGACTCCGGGGCGGTCTATCGGGCCGAAACTTGCGAGTATAGAGGCCTTGTTTTCCACCGAATCTGGAATTATTCGAATATTTTTTGTATACCGACCAAGGTAATTCGATATATAATTAACAGCACTCATATTGCTAAGAGAGCTAACTGTATTAAAAGATATTAAATTGTTCAAAACATCTTGAATTTCTTTAGTCATTTTGGTAATCCTACAAAAAAATTTGTACATACCTCAGGAGGAGTAAGTATGACCTTTTCAATCGCGGGGCGATGCAGCCGAACTAATGCCTTTGGAGTTGCAATCTCTTCCTCATCCATCTGTGTAGCGAGCCGTTGCGCCTGGGTCGGCCCTCTCGGCGCGGTCTTGACCCAGAACCTTACGGATCCCGCCCTGGGGCCGGCCGGGCAAAGTCTGTTACGGCAAGGGCTGGGCGCCAAGGCGGTAATGTCTCTTTTGCTCGGAGGAACGTCCGGGGCGGAATACCGGCAGATCGGTGTTGTTGACCGTTACGGCAACAGCGCCATGCATACCGGCTCTGACGCTTTGCCGAAGTCCGCACAGGCGACGGGGCAGGATTGTTTCGCTTTCGGCAATTTGCTTGCTTCCCCTCATACACCCCAGAAAATGGTAGATCGCTTCATCGCTAGCGCGAATGAGGACCTTGGCGAACGGCTTCTCAAGGCCCTCGAAGCAGGCCTTGCGGAAGGTGGCGAGGTGGAGGACGAACATTCTGCCGGCCTCCATGTAGCTCGCTTCTACGACTGGCCGGTTGTCGATTTGCGTGTCGATTGGCATGATACACCGATAGCTGAGTTGAGGTCGCTTTGGAGTCGGTATGCTCCGCAGCAGGTCGCTTACGAAAGCCGAGCCCGCAATCCGCAGACTGTGCCGTTCTGACAATAGCCCGCCCTTGGCGCCGGTATGCTGGACACCGGGCTTGTACCCTATGCTGAAGGCCGCCGGCGCCATGTCACTGACCCATTTCAAAGGCTCGGAAGTACCGGCGGCACTCATCTGCAAAGAGATGGGCTGCCTTTCCTAGAGTGGGGGACTTGCGGTAGACGAGAGCGATATGGCTTGACGGTGTCTCCTCGGTAATCGGCTTCGTTACCAAGGCTTTTCCGTCATAGCTCATGTTGGATGCAGGTTTTGTGCCCAGCAGGCCATAGCCAAGCCCATTGCCAACCATCCCCCTAACCATTTCGAACGATCCGGTCTGCATCCAGACATTGGGGGTCAGCCCATGTTGAGCAAAAAGGGAAAGGAAGTAATCCCCGCTGGGAGGTGTCTGCAGCAGGATCAGAGGCTCCTTGGCAAGGTCCGCCAGTGCAATCGTCGGCTGCGAGGCCAATGCATGCGCCTCCGGAAGCAGCGCATAAGGCTCGATCTCGCCCAATCGCTCCACTTCCAAATCCTGTGACACGCCCATGTCATAGACAATGGCGATATCGATCTCGCCCTGTCGCAACTGATCCATGAGGGTCTCCTGATCCCCTTCCGTGAGGTCGAGGCTGACAGGCTGATCCCCGGCATAAATACGCGACATCACCTGCGGGATCACATACGGGCCAAATGTGTGAAAGGAGCCGAGCCGCAGCTTATCCGACAGCATCTCGGCCGGAGCGGGCTTGCTCGCGCGCAGCCGCGCTGGTCTACCGTAAGCTCTGTCGGCATAAATCAGAGCTGAGCCCATATTGGAAGTAGTGACGTTTTCGACGCCACCAAAGAAAACGTGATGCGTCTCCACCCGGCGGCTGGAAATGAGCCGACAGTCGAAGGCTACAAGGCAATCGGCCACCCTCGGTACGCCCGATTCCCCAGTAATCCACTCCGTGCAACTGAACTTGTCCCCTCCTTCCACCGGAAGGCGGCCGGCGAAACTATCGGAGATGAATGACTGGTTTTCCCGCAGAACATTTACGCAGAATACCCCATTTTCAAGGATAAATTTTGCGACGGAACTGAGGTGGTGGACACAAACAAGAAGTGTCGGCATAGGGCCGTCGGCGGCAACGGAGGCCATTGCCGAGACCGTTACCCCGGCACGGCCCGCCGGTCCATCAGTCGTGACCACGCTGACGGTGCAGGCGGCATGGCTCATTCCCTCGATGAACTGTTCCCGCAGTTGTTGTAGCGTCATTGTTGCCTCTTTCTCACGCTGTGTAAGAGCGATTGTTTGTTTTCCGGTAGAGTCGCAACGCCGTTACGAAGCCCAGCGTCGATAAGGTCATGAAATAGGCAAAGCCTCTTTCCCATCCGAGCGTTTCCACCCACCAGCCGAACAGCGCTGGTCCGGCCAATTGTCCGACATTGCTTCCCTGCAGGTACAGGCCAACGACTACTATTGTGAGACTTGCATCTGGGGCTAGTCTTGGGGAGGAGGATAGAATACTTGCAGGTAGGATGCCGCCGATCATCAGCCACAACACCGACATCACGGTGACTTGGAGCAATGTTGCCGGGCCGTTCAGGAAGCCTAGCGGTAAAATGGCAAGTGCGACGAAGGCGCAACAGGTGGGCAGCCAGAAGGGAATGCCTCGCCGCAGCAGCAAGCCGGTCAACACATTGCCGACCCCATTTGCGGCAACGGCGCCTGCAGAAATCAGGCCAACCAGTGCAACGCTTATACCCAGTTCCGATGTAAGCATGGAAGGCAGGAAGCCGACTAGGGCGAAATACTGGACAGTGTAAAAGGCATAGAGCATTGTCGCGAGGACACAGGCTCTATTGGAGAAGACCTGTCTTACAGCCTTCCATCTCGATACTGTCTGGCTGCCTGTGCCGGGACGGTGCGGAACGAAAACCCGGGTCATCGCCATGCAAGCAAGGGCAGCTAGTGCGTTCAGGCCCCAAACCGCCCGCCAGCCGATGCTGTCCAGGAACGGCGCGGTAAGCATCATCAGCGCGATGCCCGCAGGCATATAGGCCGCCCAGATACTGATGATGAGGTTACGATTGCTTTCGTCGCTCAGGCGCGAGATCAGCGCGGGTATCACCACCGCGATAATCAGAAAGCCGGATCCCTCAATCAGCCTTGACACGAGCAGAAGGGGCAGCCCTTCGGCGACCATTCCCAGACCGCTGCCGATGGCAATCAGGCCAAGGCCCGTAATGACCATGTCACGGGGCGGGCGGGCACGCACCGACAAGCTGAACTGCAGCGCACACACCGCGCCCAGCGTTGCATAAGCGCCGAGAATCCAGCCGATTTCTAGAAGATTGAAACCTAGTTCCCGCTGCAGTAGCGGCGTGGCGATGGCTACCTTGCCGACCTGCATTGCAGCCACCACGCCAACACACATCAAAGTGGCAATCGCGATGGGTGTTCCGGTAATCGCTGTTCCTTGGGGCCTTGCCATTTTACATAGGCGGCAAGGTCGAAAGCATCGAGGGTCGTTGCAGGAACATCTCGTACCAGGCCTTTGCGAGGGGGCGCCCGTTCCGCCAGTTGAAATCGGGAAAACGGAAGTCAAGATAACCGAAGGCACAGGCAAGGGTGATCGTACCGATATCCACCCGATCACCAAACCCCTTTGCCTTCGTCTCGATCAAGTCTGCGCCGGACCGGACCTTTGCCAGTTGGCTTTCTATCCACACCTGCCAGACTTTCTCCTCGGGCCGGGTCACCACCTCGTAGCGTGCGAGCATGGAAGCATCGAGCATACCGTTACCCAAAGATTGGAGAGTCAGGGCCTCCCAACGCTTTTCGCCTTCGTTGGGGATGATGTCGCCTGAACATTGGCTGTTGAGGTATTCGCAGATGACGGCACTGTCATAGATGACGCTGCCGTCATCGGTGATCAGCAACGGTATCTTTCCCAGTGGGTTTAGCTCCACCACATCCGTAACACGGTCGATCGGGTGCGCGCCGCTTACTCTTTGTTCAATGCGGTCGGCAATTCCGAGTTCGTGGGCAACGACCATCACCTTACGGACGAATGGCGATGTCTGCGCGTAAAACAGTTTCATCTTGTCCCGATTTCCTTGTTGGCTTTACTTCAACCCTTTGTTGCTACATGCCGACGAAGAGCGCGTTATCAGGAAGAGTTTTTGCGAATGGCAAATATATCCACTTCCATCAGAAGCTTGGGCGCGGCCAATCCCTTGACGACCACCGCCGAGAAGGCGGGCTTTATGTCTTTCAGATATCGGGCAAGGACAACGCGGCTGGGCTCCAGATAAGCGGGGTCGGTGACAAACAGCGTGGCCTTGGCCACATCGTTCAGGTCCGCGCCCACGTCCGCCAGCAGGGCGACCACATTTTCCATGGCCTGTTCACTCTGCACAGCCACGTCCGCCTGCTCATGCAGGATACCCTCCAGGTTCATGCCGGTCTGGCCGCGTAGGAACACTCTGTCACCCGCTAGGATGGACATGCAGAAGCCGCAATCCAGCTTCTGCGTCAACTGACCATAAAGCGTGTTGCCGGTCTGGTACTTGCGGTTGCGTTGATGCTTGGCCCCATTCCCGGCCTGGACCAGTACGTCGATGCTGAAAAGCGCACCCGGACGGCAAAGGCCCTGGACAATAAGGCCGGTCGAGACGGGATAAATGGCCCCGAGGCGGCGACCGATTTGAGGATATGCCCCTTCACGATAGTAGCGGTCGGGCAGGTGTACCGTGATCTTGCACACGTCCTCCACGCTTGCACCAACGGCCTCGAGCGCTTCGGAAAGGCGGCTCATGGCGAGTTCCGCCTGGGCAGCGGCGTCGGCGAGACTTCGCCTTGTCATATTGTCCGCAAGGCCGTCGATCGCCGACAAAAAGACCTCGTTTCCGATCCGCGAAACGGTAACAGCCCCGACGGTGCGGGGGAATGAGACTTGCTTTTCTTCGCCGCTCGCTCTGACGGCGTCGAAATCGATCTGCACGCTCGCTTCGGGATCGGAAAGCCCATTGGCGATAAAGAGGGTGAGACCGGGAAGCCCACGGGGAAAATACTGCTTCAACGCCGAAAGAACCGACTCGCGGTCGGCTCCCTCGACAATGTTGACGATCATCTTACGGATGTCGCGTAACGTTGCGTTCGCTCTATCCAGCAAGATCTCGGCCTTGCGGACGATGGCTGAAACTTGCGCGGCGGCATCGCCGGCATCTGCTGCCGTAAGCGATTGCAGAAAGAGGCGTCCATCGACGTCCACAATCTCGGAGAAGGGATCTCCTGTCAGTTTATTTGCCGCAGATGCCCCGCCGGCAGCTTGACTGCTCATGCCTGGTTTCCTCGTGAAGTGGTCTGCTAGGGGTTCAGATGACGGCGTCGCTAAGGCGGGCCGCCTTGCGTACGAAGTCCAGTGGCCCGGAGAAATCGAACGCGTTGTAGACCGATGCGAGATGGTTGAAATGCGGCGCCTGTGCAAACTGGATGAAAGTAAGCCTGTGGCCGGCATAATCCGAGTTCAGGAGATCGCGCGCGAAGGCGAGCAGTTTGCGCCTGTCTTCGGCAGACCACTTGTCGTTCAAGGTGTAGAACTTGTTCAACAGATCCCGTGTCGTCGCGGACTTGAAGGATGCGGCGTCCGGCGTGATGCAGATCTGTCCGCCGCACAGCTCGCGGGCGATGTGCATCATCTGGTTCAGATTGGAGCAGGCAAAGACCCGTCCGGCATAGAGCAGCGATTGGTTAGGCATCAGAAGACCACCGGGGCTCTTCTCTGCAAGGGCAATCGATGCGGTCAGGTGGGCATTGATCCCTTCGCGGTAGCACACCAGATCGGCCAGTTTCTCGCGGACTGCCTGCAACCTGTCGAGGCCGGTTTGCTTGGCGTTCCAAAGTGCCGCACCAATCATCATATCGGCGACATACAGAATACGCAGGACGAACGGATAGGCTGCATAGCGGTGCAGCGTGCCGCGGATATATTGTGCCGCGCGGGTATGACGATAGAAGAACACATCCTCCCAAGGGATCAGCACGTTGTCGAGTATGACGAGAAAGTCGACCTCGTCGAATGAATTGGACAGCGGGTAGTCGTCCTTTGGGGCGCGGCCGGCAAAGCCGGTGCGAGCTATGTGGCGTACACCGGGTGCCCCCATGCGCACGATCCCGCCCAATGCATAATCAGAAAGCTTTTCATCGGTCCAGGCGCCTACGGTCGGCTTGACGAAAGCCTGGTCGGCATATCCGGAAGCCGTCTCGTATTTCGCTCCGCGAATGACGATGCCGGCATCTGTTTCCTTGACCACGTGCACCATCATATCCGGGTCCTGATCCTGCGGGCGCTTCGAGCGGTCACCCTTGGGGTCGGTGTTGGCGGAAACGTGGAAGATGTCGTCGCTGATGACGCGCTGGATGTGATTGGTGATGTTGTCGGCAAAGCGCGGATCGATCTCGGCAAGCACCTCGCGCCCATCGTAAAGCGACCACATCTCGCCGACCGTCTCATCCCCGACGCGGGTTACTACACCACCAACGTCCTTCAAAACGGTATCGACTGCGCTCGTCTTGTCGTGCCAATCCTGCTGTGTCCGAGGCAGACGGTTGAAGATCGAGTTACGCTCTCCGCTTTCTTCATAGGAGAGGGCGTCGGCCGACGCAGCCTCATGCTGCATATCGAACATGCGGGCGCGGATATCAACGATGGGCTTGGTCATAGGATGCTTGGTGATATCCTTCACCAACTCTCCATCGATCCAGATTTCCCGCCCGTCCCGAATGCCCTCACGATAGGCCTTTCCCGTTCTGATCATACCTGCACCTTTTAATGACGTCCATTTGATGTCTGCATCCTGACCCATTTGCCTAGAACGTAAAAATATTATATTCTGGCAATGTAGATCGGAATTTTTAATGATGTTTTCTCTGAAGCCGTTGAAATATGTGGTCGCTGCCGCCGACTGTGGGAACGTCACCAAAGCGGCTCGGATGCTCAATATCTCACAGCCGTCCATTTCCACAGCTATCTCGGATTTGGAGGCGCAGCTGGGTGTCCAGCTTTTTGTTCGGTTTCATGCGCGTGGCATTGCGCTGACGCCGGCTGGCGAAAGCATCATTGGCGAAGCTCGTCTGCTATTGAAGCAGTCGCAGGATGTCTTTCGAAGGGCGCAGGAATGGGGAACCGAACTCACCGGAGAGATTTCGGTCGGATGTTTCGAAACGTTGGCTGCTCGATACATGCCTGCGCTTCTGAAGCGCTTCTTAAACAAGCACAAAAATGTTAAAGTTAATCTGATAGAGGGAAATCAAGAGGGGGTTCTCTCGCTGCTAATGTCGGGAAAGACCGAGATCAGCGTAACGTATCAGCTTGATCTGCCTGATAATGTGATAGCCAAAAAACTAATTGATTTGCCTCCGAAAGCGCTGGTTTCATCAGAGCATCCATTGGCAAATCGAGGAACAATTTCCTTAAAAGAGCTAGCCGACGAGCCTTTGATCCTTCTGGATCTGCCGCACTCACGGGATTATTTCCTTGATCTCTTTCGGAAGGTACAGGTTACTCCCCGCATAGCATATCGCTGTCGTTCCCAAGAACTTGTTCGCGGGTTGGTGGCGCATGGGCAGGGCTATACTATCTACAACGCGTCGCCCGTGAGCGACGCGACCTATGATGGTGGCCGGGTTCAAATGTTGCAGCTTGAAGAAGCACTGCCGGGTAGCGCTGTGGTCAGGCTACACTTGCGTGACTTTGCAATGCGTCCAGCAGTGAAGGCTTTTGATGCGTTTTTGCAACAGGCATTTGAACCTTCTGGATAGAGAGGTGGCTCGGTTTGTTTGGACAGTTTCGCGCGATTTCTAAGTGGAGTGTCTGCCGGTTTCACGCCGCTGCGAGAAGCGGTTGGTTGAAGTAAGCCTGATCGGGTGTCTTGCGGTCAAGCGATGAGTGCGGGCGTCGGCTATTGTAGAACGTCAGGTATCGCCAGATGGAGGCGCGGGCGTCGCTGACGGAACCATATGCCCACAGATAGACCTCCTCGTATTTGACCGAGCGCCAGAGGCGTTCGACAAACACATTGTCCCGCCAAGCGCCCCTGCCGTTCATGCTGATCGCAATCTTCACCGCCAGCTTGCGCAGCAGATAGGGATAGATTTTGTGCCCCGGCGCCGGCTTTGAAGTGTTCGGCCGTCGGTAGATCGCCTCGATCGCCATCTTCTTCATCAGCGTCGACACGTGCAGCCGACCGACCTTGATGCATTCGGCGCCAAGCAGGTCACGCAACATCCAGCTGCCCGCGAACGGGAAGTCCATGTGCAACTCGTCGATCCGTCGCATGATGGCGAGATCGACCGATGAGGTCGACCTTGGCAGAGAATAGACGCTGCCCCGGCTGATACCCAACTCCCGCGCCTGTCGTGCCACCGGCAGTGCGTGCGAACGGTCGATCATCGTTTTGCGCTCGGCAACAGTCCCGCCTTGCCGAGCGCCGCGGACAAAAAATCGTCACCAACGTCAACTCGCCGATCTTGGCGTGCAGCGTCTTCACGTCGATCGCCGGCTCCGCTGGTTCAGTATGGCCACCCGATCCGAAAACCCCCGCAGCCCCTTCCAGCAAATGCGAGCGCCAGGTCGTGATCTGGTTGGGGTGAACGTCGAACTGCTGCGCCAGTTCCGACAGCGTCGTCTCGCCCTTCACGGCCGCCAGAGCCACCTTCGCCTTGAATGCCGGACTGTGGTTCCGGCGTGTTCGTTTCGTCATCTGATCTCCTGTTCGGCGGCCATGCTGGCCCCCTTCAGGCAGAAACTCCACTTAGCTTGCTGCACAAATTTGCCGAGCCACCTCTGCTGAGCTTGGCTTGCCAACAATCGAAGAGGGCCGACCGTGCGATCGGCTTCTTTTTCAACGGTTGCGAGAGACGGTTCCCTTCCGCCTTATTTGCATGATCCGAGCGCCGGGGGCATCCGGTCTTCAACGGGCGGCAAATAGGCCGTTGTAAAGACTTCGTCTATCGACGGCACGTCCTTGATGTCGAATGCCTTTGCGGTTTCTTCCATTGAGTCTTCAAGCCGTTTCGTATCGATCGTGCTCAAGCCCTTCTCCTTGAACTCGGGCGTGAGCGTCAGGTTCTCGAGGCCCATGGTCAGCCGGACGCACTCGGTCCCAAGATTTGCGAGCGAATCGCGGGACGTGATTGCCTTCACCGATTCCTGAGGCTTGGCGATCGCATCCTTCAACGAGTTGTTGATTGCCCGAACGGCCGCAGCGACCGTCTTGGGGTTCTTCTGGGCGAATTCGGGGCGAACAATGATGGCCGTCCCGTATTGCTTCACCCCAAAATCATTGTACCGGAGAGCCACTATCTTCTCGAAGGGGACACCAAGATCCACCACGCTCATCAAACTTGAGGTGGTGAAGCCGGCCACGGCATCCACTTCACCACGAACCATCATCGGCTCGCGAAGCTGAACTGCTGAAAGATAATGCCGACAGCGCTTCGCCTGAGCCTTGCGCGGCCCTGGTCATTAAGCCCGGTGACCTCCTGCCCATCGAGCAGGACGCGCCCGCCGTCGGCAGCGTCCAGACCTGCCACGAGGTGCAGCAACGTGCTCTTGCCCGAGCCGGATTCGCCGGTCAGCGCCAGCGTCATGCCGGCGTCGAGCGAGAGCGTCACGCCGCGCAGAACGGGCACCGGGCCTTCCGGGCCAGGATAGGATTTCTGCAAATCTTCAATCGAAAGCAACATGCACCACAGCTATCGTCTGTGGCGGACGGGGGAAAGCCCGCATAGGGGGTCACCACGGAAAATGGCTACTGGCTTGGCAATTCATGACTTTCCATCTTAATGCGGTGGTCGTCAGCAGCGATTTCGTGGCCGGTTTGAACGATCTCTTGACGAGGCGGAAATCTCGAGCGTGTAGAGGCAGCTTACGGCTCGATCTACCTGCAACGCGCGATGCGTAAGCCAGCGCCGTTAACGCCGTCCGCTCGGTCATATTGTTCCATTGCTATTTGACGACGAGCACCGGGATTTTCGTGAGTGCGAGGACCTCGGAAGTCTGACTGCCCAGCAGAGCTCTTTTGATACCCCTGCGACCATGGGAGGCCATGACGATCAGGTCGCATCCACGCGCTTCTGCGGTGCTGACGATTGCAATCGCTGGCAGCGCATCGGGAATATAGATGACGATGGCGTCGACACCCATCTTCTCAGCCGAGGCCTTTGCCGCAGAAAGGATACCGTCCGCGAGTTTCCTTCGGCTGTCGTCGTACCTGGCGAATCCGAAGACGAACCCACCCAACTCTCCACCATTCCGACAGACGGTATCGCCATCGGCTGGGTCGCCGTAATGATGGTTACCTTGCTGCCGAGAGCTTTCGCCAACGACAACCCCTGATCAACGCCGTGCTGCGCAAGTTCAGAACCGTCCGTCGAGATGAGGATATGGGTGTACACGGCGCACCTTTATGTTCTGCAGGCCGTCGTCACAGTATCCGCTGGCACTTCCCCAAACAAGAGAGCGGCGTGAGCGAAACGCAGTGCGAACGCGGATCGCTCTGCGCTTTCCGGGTTATCGTTTCGACCACAGCCGTGACAGCCACTGAGTGGCGGTCGTCGCACGTGTACGGTTGTAGGCATCCGCCGCCTTTTTTATCGCTTCAGACTGGGTGGGATAAGGATGAATGACGCGAGCCAATGTGCGCAGGCCGACCCCTGCGACCATTGCCAAAGTAATCTCACTGATCATTTCACCGGCATGGCTGGCGACGATCGTAGCGCCGAGAATTCGATCCGTCCGCTCCCTGACGTGTATTTTTACGAAACCCACTTCCTCGTGACCTTGTTGCAGGGATCGGAATTTGATCGAAGAGCGCCCTACCGGTGACCTTGTTCATGCCCCGCGTTCAAACTCGGCACGGCCGAGCTTGGTCATTCGGTT
>NZ_JBTMXA010000025.1:0-20916 GCF_054489545.1 Mesorhizobium sp. A556 | reverse complement strand
CCCGAACGGGCTCGACGAGGGTCGACGGCAGTCACGATGCTGTGGTGGTGATCGCAGTAGACGCGATCCGGCGAAGTTGGCCCAGCACAAAAACGGTAACCGCCGGGTACTGATGGGTCTTCGCTCACCGGGAAGCGGCACTGATAGACGCCTAGCTGAATGAGGGGGACGTCTCTCGCAGTCAGTCTGATATTTTCAGGCATGATGGTTTTCAGGTTCCTAGTTCATAAGCCGATGCCGGCTGACGGCCGCAGCGCGACCGCGCCGAAGCGAACTTCTCTCGTTTTGAATGGCTATGGATCATTATATGGTGTTGGTCGCAGCTCAATGAAGCCCGAGGCCCTGCTATACGAAGCCAATAGTTTGCGACTTAAGGCCACACCTGCGCGAGTAAGAACGTAGAGAAGTTCGGACAACAGGACCGATCCGGGACTGCATCTCTGAAACAGCCGCGCCCGCCACCATGGTTCACTCCACGCGTCCCTTTGCCGCCCACGCTCTTACAGCCAACAGGATTTCGCCGTCTGGACCCGTTGGGAGGCGCCGCTGCACTTCTTGTTTCAGACGGTCGCGTGCCATGTCATCGAGTGAGGTGCAATACTTCGGTGCCGAACCTGTGCCGCCCAAGAACGGTGCCCAATAATCGTCGAAGCTGTCAAACGCCGCCGGAATATCGATTGCACGGACCTCGACGTCATGCAGACCAAACCGCGTTAGGATTTCCATCAGTGGTTTCGGTCGGCAGATTGGCGCCTTTACCCCATCATCGTATTCGGCCGCCTTTGGATCGAGAGCGGTGGCAACATCAAAAAACGTGCGCATTACTTGCATGTGCCCGGCATAGTCCCAGACGTACAGGGCGACGGTGCCGCCCGGTCGGACGGTGCGCGCCATCTCCCGGATCGCTGCATTCTTGTCGGGAAGGAAGTTGAGCACCAGGCCTGACACCGCCATGTCGAAACTGTCGTCGGGTTCCGTGATCGCCTGCGCGTCGGCCTGCTTGAATGACACCCGCGGATTCGAAGCGATGGCGGCGGCCGAGCGCAAAAATAGATCCGAACTGTCGATGCCCAGAACCTCGGAAGGCTCACACGTGCCGAGAATGGTTGAGGTCAGGACGCCTGTTCCACAACCAATGTCGATCCATCGTACCCCAGGGGCGGCATCAATCCACCTTATGAAGACAGGAGCAACCCTGCGGCTCCACCGCCCCATGTACCGCTCGTAAGCGTCACTTGCGCCCCAGAGATTCGGATCGTGTGTAGGCATGGAGGGCCTCCTGCAGATTCTGTTGCTCAATCTGCAGCTGGCAGAATATCACTCCTGGCAAGCCGATCCAAACGATCCAGATGACAGTGGCGCAAATCACCTCCAACAAGTTTGGTTCGTGGGCAATCATTCGGACGTTGGCGGTAGCTACCCAGAGAATGATTCCAGACTTCTGATACGTCGTTGAAGTGGATTCTCGATGCGGCGCAAGCCGCTGGGCTTCTTTGTGATGCGGATTGACTAAATGTCTTCCAGACGCGGCTGGTGCACAGCATTATTTGCGCCTCGGAAGTGTATTCCTATTTATGGAGCCATTCGTGGGGATGATGAAGCCGGTTGCGGTACCTTATCAGTCCGTGTTGGACGGGTTCTCCTTATCGAAGGTACTTCAGTACAACATCATGAAGCCTTATCGTCCTGGAGGATTGCGGGTAGCACGAGGGGTTAAGCAATATTACGAACCCGTCCCTCCTCAAGATGGTAGCGAAGTTGTAATGCGGGCAGGAAAGTCGGTGCGAAGCGAGTTCTGAAAGGCACGAAGCGGCTGCAGAGATGTCATGGGCGACCCAGCGAAAATCGATGACTGAGAAAGCATCGGGTTGTAAAATCATTTTACGAATCCGATGCTGGACGTCAGCTTAATCCAACCTTCGCGAATGGATGCCGGCTAGGAAGCGGCAAAGAATTTCCACCCCGATGTGTCATTGCCCGCGTTCGCCGGTCGTCTGCTTTGCGCCCAAGATCGGTCGTACAGAATTGCATTTCGGCTTCCCAAAAGCAGAAGTGTTTGCCGATAGCCCCAGCATTCGATCCCCAGGGAGTGGTAATCAAAACTGCGCAACCCGGGCAAGATTCGTCGGTTGGTCGGCACTGGTATTCCGTTTACGCAGCGACCTATACGAACCGCGAAGCGTTATTTTCCCTGCAAATTGAGTTCATCGGTACCGCAGGAGCAACGAAGTGACTCAAGCTTCGCCCCGCGTTCCGGCCTTACCCCATACATCTCCTCGCAGTTGATGCAGGTAAACGATGCGAGCATGGTCCTAAACGATGCGACCACTGGGCTAAAATCCTGCTTCTGCAAGTTGTCCCACTCATTGAACTGTGTTGTTCGCCGGAGCGGCTCGCCCCGCCTTCCCATGGCCATGCAATATGTGCCTTGGCCTCCATCCGGCCAGTAGCCAACACGATTTCCTGTATTCCTGCGACCAAAAGCCAGACCGTTGCCCTGTCACGTGAACCACCATTCTCGGCATCAACCACATGACCGCCGATCTCGGATGCACCTGACGACCGCCAAGTACCTGATCGAAAGGAACCTAGGTGGAGGGTGTTCGTTAGCGAAGGATGTGCCGCCCGAGATGTCGGCGCGGATTATCCGAAATTCAGGAGAATTGGAATGAAGGCTCTTACAGCACTTGCGGTTGCCGCGGGGATTTCGACGCTCGCGTGGAGCGGTGCATGGGCAGCGGATCACGAGGTCCGCATGCTGAACAAAGGGCCTGAAGGGCAGCCGATGCAGTTCGATCCCGCGTTCCTGAAGGTCGCGCCTGGCGACACGGTGACCTTCGTGGCGACCGACAAGGGGCACAATTCCGAGTCGATCCTCGGGATGATTCCAGAAGGTGCGGAGCCGTGGAAGGGGAAAATGAACGAGGAGATCAAGCTCACCTTCAGCGTCGAAGGTGTCTATGGCGTCAAGTGCACGCCGCACTTCGGCATGGGAATGGTCGGCCTCATCCAGGTCGGCGAAAGCACCGTGAATCTGGACGCGGCCCAGACGGCGAAACTGCCCGGCAAAGCCAAGTCCCGAATGGCTGAATTGATTGCTCAGGTTGGCGGAGCGGAAAGCGGCGCGGCAGCCCCCGCAGATTAGCGTTTAGAATCCGGCACGGCCTTCTGCGGTGGCGCCGGAGGTGTTGGCACAACCACAGGGGTAGTGAAATGTCGAAAGAGAAAAGCTTGGCGAGCGCCGAAGTGGTCGTCGCGGAAGAACATTCCATAAGCAGGCGCGGCCTGCTGGTCGGCTCCGTCGGGGCGACTATCGGCGGCCTGATTACAGCCGAAGCGCTGGCTCAGTCTGGCGGTACGCAGCCGGCCGCGCACGCAGGTCATTCAGGCGTGCAGGTGGCGGAGCATAGAAGTTATCCGGGAAGCCTGAGCAACCGGATCTACTCGGTGAATCCGATCCATCCGGAAATGGCGGATATCGCGGAAAACCCTACCAACATTCCGCCCCCGATCACGCGGCGCGAACCTGCAACTGTCCGGGTCGACCTCGAGACGAAAGAGATCGAAGCTCACCTCGACGAAAAAGCCATGTTTCGCTTCTGGACGTTCAACGGCACCGTGCCTGGCCCTTTCGTGCGGGTGCGGGTGGGCGACATGGTCGAGGTCCATCTGAAGAACAACGCCGAGAGCTGGATGATGCACAACGTGGACTTCCATGCTTGCACAGGCCCGGGCGGCGGTGCGGGCGCGACAACGGCCGCTCCAGGAGAGGAGCGCTCCTTCACCTTCAAGGCGCTCAATCCCGGCATCTATGTCTATCACTGCGCGGTTCCCCCGGTCGCCCTCCACATCGCCAATGGCATGTATGGCCTCATCCTCGTCGAACCGGAGGATGGACTGCCGCCAGTTGATCGCGAGTTCTACGTCATGCAGGGTGAGATCTATACCGAGGAGCCGTTCGGCAGCAGCGGGCTCCTGACGGAGAGCTATGACAAGCTGCTCAACGAGCGGCCGGAGTATTTCGTCTTCAACGGCCATGTCGGGGCCTTGACCGATCACTATCCCATGAAAGCGCAGGTGGGCGAGACCGTTCGAATCTATTTCGGCGTCGGTGGCCCTAACTATACCTCCGGCTTTCACGTGATCGGCGAGATTTTCGACAAGGCCTACCAGCTGGGGTCGGTGACCAGCCCTCCCATCACGAATGTACAGAGCATCATAGTCCCTCCAGGGTCGGCGAATATCGTCGAGTTTAAGTGCGAGGTGCCTGGCCGCTACGTTCTCGTCGACCACGCCCTGTCGCGGGCTGAACGTGGGCTTGCCGGGTATCTCATCGTAGAGGGACCTGAGAACCTGGAAATCTTCAACGCGCCTCCGAACGAAAACGACAGCGGGCACTGAGGGTCTCCCACCACAGTGGTGGATCGTCAGCCGATGCGGTCTGTAGGGTGGCGACCATCTTGCCTCCCGTCTAGAGGTCGGGCATCCGATCGTAGAACTCCACCTGCATCCTCATGGGACCCAGCGGCTCGACGAGATGCGGCTCGTCAGGGCGAATGAGACCTGGGCGGCCCGGTTCGAGGATCGTCTCCGATGAGGGGTCGAGCACCTGGTAGCGAAGCTTCCCGTCGAGCACCCTGATGACCCCCCATACGCCCGCCTTGGTACGATGTTCACGGCGGAGTCCGGCGGGCAGCGTGTTCTCATCGAAGACCGGGGTGTGCTTGTAAGGCGTCGCCGACAGCGGAGGCTCCCGGAACTGGTCGGCGCGCTGGACGAGATCGACCATATGGGCCGCCGCCTGGACCGTCAGGGAGTGTTGGGTAAAACCAGGTCTTGGAGAAATGTAGGTTGCCATTTCGTGGGCGAGGTCCAGTTGCCGATCGGATGCGCCTGCGAGCAACGCGATTACCAGGTTCTCCAGCGCGATGACCCGGACGCGAAGCTGCACCAGTTCGGCGTTGGTCAACTCGGGATTTCGGGTTCCGTTTCGCTGGGCGCGGCTCCCTTCTGTGGCCCGCCAAGCCCGGCGCCACCTTCGTTGTCCCATCTCGAAAGAGCCATCTGACGCTGTTGTGACTGTTCAGGGGCATCCGAATTCTTGTCAGGCATGAGGAACCTCCTGAGGCTCGGAAGGGAGGGAAGCGGGTTCGTATCGAGGCCTGATCCACAAACCCAGGACAAACCAGGCCAGCGTCAGCGCCCCGACACTGAAGATGATGTCGCCGGGAACGCGTATCCACACCAGGAAATCGATGATCGGCTTCTGCATGAACTCAGCCGAGCGGGCGTACCAGTAGCCGTGATCGATCGCCGCCAGCAGTTGCAGGGTTCCGATCGGCAGCAGGGTCATCATGCCCATCAGGGCCAGGCCGATGTTGAACGACCAGAAGCTGGTCTTGAGCAAGCGCTCGCTCCAGACGAGGTCAGGCTTGAGGCCGCGCAGGCAGAACAGCACGAGCCCGATGCCGAGCATGCCATACACGCCGAAGAGAGCGGTGTGGGCGTGCAGCGGCGTCAGGTTGAGACCCTGCATGTAATATAGCGACAGCGGTGGATTGATCAGGAAGCCGAGCAGCCCCGCGCCGACGATGTTCCAGAAGGCGACCGCAAGAAAAAACATGACGGGCCAGCGATAGCGGGACATCCATGGTGTCGCGTGGCCTTGCCTGTATCTCTCGTAGGCCTCGAAACCGATATATGCCAATGGCACCACTTCCAGCGCGGAGAAGCTGGCGCCGAGCACGATCACCGCCGTTGGAGTGCCACTGAAATACAGATGGTGCAGGGTTCCGAGCACGCCCCCTGCAAGGAACACGATGGTGGCGAACAGGACCGCAACGGTCGCGAGCTTGGCTGGCAACAGACCCAGGCGGGTGAAGAGGATGGCGAGCACCGCGGTGGCGAAGACCTCGAAGAAGCCCTCAACCCATAGATGCACCATCCACCAACGCCAATACTCGACTTCGGAGAGGTGGCTGTGTTCGCCCCATACCAGTGCAGCGGCGTAAAACAGGCCAATCGCTACGGTCGACAGGAACAGCAAGGCAACGAGTGACCGCGACTCCGTATCGGCTCGCAGCGCAGGCCACAGAGCACGGCCGACCAGCACCAGCCACAGCATCAAACCGATAAAGAAGAACCACTGCCAGAAGCGGCCGATATCCGCGTATTCCCAACCCTGGTGACCGAACCAGAAATTGTACTCCAGCCCGAGCATATGCATCACCGCGAACCATTGCCCGGTGAAGGCGCCGACGATGATGATTACCAGGCAGGTGAAAAGGACGTTCACGCCGAGCCGCTGGTATTTCGGCTCGTGCCCTGAAATCGCCGGACCCATGTAAAGGCCCGTCGCCAGCCATGCGGTCGCGATCCAGAGAACCGCCAACTGGGTGTGCCAGGTCCGGGTGAGTGAATAGGGAAGCACTTCCGAGAGGTTCAGGCCGTAGAAGACCTGGCCCTCGACCTGGTAGTGGGCGGTGATCGTGCCCAGAAGGATCTGCAGGAGAAACATCCCGAGCAGGACCCAGAAGTATTTCGCCGCAGCCTTCATCGAAGGCGTGATCTCGACCAGTGACATCGGGTCTGTGGCAGGCAGTTCATGCGGTTCCCGGTGACGCCCTTCTGTGACGGCATGATGCCAGCCGAGAAGTGCGATGCCCGCGAGCAGCAGGATGACGCTGAACGCCGACCACAGGAATAGGCTGGCCGGAGGCTTATTGCCGACCAGCGGCTCGCTCGGCCAGTTGTTGGTATAGGTGATGTCGCTTCCAGGGCGCTCGGTAACGGTCGCCCATGCCGTCCACCAGAAGAATGCCGTGAGCGCGCGCCGATACTCGGCATCCGGCACGGTGTCGTTTTTCATCGCATAGGCTTCACGCAGCTCGGCCGTGGCCCGATCATTGCCGAACAGACTTTGATAGTGAGCCGCCACGCTGGCGATGACGACGGCGCGGTCGCCATCGAGCGTGATCGTTTCGCTGGCGGGATCATAAGTGTTGTCACGGATTCTCGTCTGGAGACGAGCCTGGAACGTAGCCTGCTGTAATTCCGGCAAATCCGCGTAACTGGCGACTCCGGCCTCTTGACGCGCCCAAACATCGAGCACGCCGATGGCTTCCCGGTGCAGCCAGTCGGCGCTCCAGTCGGGCGCGACATAGGCGCCGTGTCCCCAGATTGATCCGAGCTGCATTCCGCCCATGGACTGCCAGACCTGGCGGCCCAGTTCGATATCGGCGCGGGTGTAGATCACTTCGCCGTCGGTCGAAACCACCTGCTCCGGCATGGGTGGCGATGCCCGGTATATTTCGCCGCCTGTCCACAGAAGGGTAGCGAAGGACGCGATGAGAAGGATCGCCAGATAGATCCAAAGTTTCCTGGTGCTGTTCATGATTGCCTATGGCTTGACTGCCGGAGCGACTGTCGACTGCCGCCCAAGCTGGGCTGGATGTTCGATCCGCGGTTCTCCATGAAAACTATACAAACGTCATGACGACGATGGCGCCGACGACGATCAGCACCAGCCCGGCGACAAGCATCGGCAACAAGGTGCTTGCTCCCTCGTTCCCTGCCTTCTCATCCGCCGCGTTTTCTTCGTCGTTGTTCTCGGCGCCTGCCATGTTTCGGCTCCTCATTTGAGGTCGCGGCCGCCCGTCCGGCCATCTAACGAGATCGTCTGGCCTGCGGGAAGTCAGCCCGGACCACATGCATGAGAACGATATAGGGTTTCGTGCTCTCGCGCCAACGCGTCGAGACTTCCGGAAAACACGTCAGTCCGGGAACGCATACATGGTTCTCCCGTTGGTGTCCGTTGCCATCAATCCAAAAAGGCCCGGGACCTCTTCTCCACGACGGGCCAAGGCGGTTTCCACTGATCATCGAAACATCTGACGAACTTCCCAGCGTCACCGTCCTGAAGCGCTTTCCGGTTCCCAGGAATTTTGGGGTGTCGCCTGAATCGCGCATTGTGCGCGGCAAGGCTTGGCAAGCCCCGGTAGGGGCCGCACGGGTGAAGACATTCGAAGTCTACCGATACGATCCCGACACGGAGGGGAATCCTCGTCTCGATACGTTTGAAGTCGACCTCGACGATTGCGGTCCGATGGTTCTGGATGCCCTCGTCTGGATCAAGAACAAGGTCGACCCGACGCTCGCCTTCCGCCGCTCGTGCCGCGAAGGTGTCTGCGGTTCCTGCGCCATGAACATGGACGGCACGAACTGGCTCGCCTGCACGAGGTTCATTTCCGACACGAGCAGCCCGGCCACAATTTACCCGCTGGCCAACATGTCGATCATCAAGGATCTGGTTCCCGACCAGACCCATCTTTTCGCCCAGTACGAGATGATCGAACCCTGGCTTCATACCACGACGCCTGAACCCGAGAAGGAACGGCTCCAATCGCCGGACGACCGCGAGAAGCTCGATGGCTACTACGAATGCATCTTGTGTTTCTGCTGCACGTCGGGCTGTCCGAGCCATTGGTGGAACGGTGACCGCTTCCTCGGACCCGCCGCGCTTCTCCAAGCGTACCGCTGGCTGATCGACAGCCGCGACGAGGCGACAGGAAGCCGATTGGACGAACTCGAAGATCCGTTCAGGCTCTACCGGTGCCATACCATCCTCAACTGTACCCGGACCTGTCCGAAGGGACTCAATCCGGGGAAGGCTATCGCGGAAATCAAGAAGATGATCGTGGAACGGAGAAGTTGAGGTGAGAGAGGAAATACCGACTTCGAAGCGGGTCCGCCCCCTTTCGCCCAACATCCAGATCTACAGGCCACAGCTCACGTCCGTACTGTCGATCAACCGGATAACTGGCGTGGTCACGAGCGTCTTCGCCGTGCTCCTTGTCGTCTGGCTGACTGCCGCGGCCGCGGGGCCGCAAGCCTATTCGCGCCTCCATCCATTGATCGGCTCGTGGTTCGGGCAAGCCATGCTGATGGCTTTCACGCTCGCCTTCTTCGTCCATCTATGCGGGGGCATCAGGCATCTCCTGTGGGACGCCGGGTACGGGTTCGAGCTTCGCACCATCTATGCCTCCGGCTGGGCCGTGGTCTTTGCAAGCGTTGTGCTCACCGCGATCACGTGGATCGCCCGCGGATTCCTGGCAGGATGAAACCGATAAACCTGCGTTCACCGATCGCCCGCGCTCGCGGGCTAGGCTCGGCCAAGGAAGGTGTCGGGCACTGGTGGGCGGAGCGCGTGACGGCGGTCGCGCTAGTTCCGTTGACTATATGGTTCGCCGCCTCGGTCATGGCAGGCGCAGGCAGCGACCACGCCTCCGTCATCGAATGGCTCGGATCGCCAGTGCCCTCGGTTTGCATGGTGCTGCTGCTGATCACGCTTTTCTACCACATGGCGCTCGGCCTGCAGGTGGTGATCGAGGACTACGTTCATTCGGGAGCAAAGATCGCGTTGCTGGTCGCCATGCGCCTGGGGTGCTTCGTCCTCGCGATAGCCGGGATCGTCGCCACGCTTCGCATCGCTGTGAATGGCTGACAACGACGTGGAATACGCAGCGGGAAGCCGCGCGAGAGGAGTAAAGAATGTTTGTAGAGAAGATGGTGACCACCGCACGCGGCAGGCTCGTCACGATTTCATACGATGCTTCGCTGCTCGAGGCGGCGAGACTTCTTGGCACTTCGAACACCGATCTCGTCGTCGTCTGCGGTTCCGGCGGACAGTTGTCGGGTGTCATCACCAAGACCGACGTGGTCCGCCAAATCAGCCGCTGCCAGGGGTCGAGCTGCACGGCCGCGGTTTCCGCCATAATGACCGACGATGTCGTTTTCTGCCGACCGACCGATCAGGTTTCCGACATCTGGGCGATCATGAAGGAACGCCGCTTGAAGAACATTCCCGTCACGGATGCGGCATCCGTCCCGATCGGCCTGCTCAATGCGCGGGACGCGCTCGAGGTGCTCCTGACGGAAGTCGAGCAGGAGGAAACGCTGCTGCGCGATTACGTCATGTGCGTCGGATACCGTTGATATTGCCCTCATGGTGTCCGAAGCACTGCCGGCGGACAGCCCACTCGACCGGCTCGCCCTGTTCCACGGCAACGAGGCTTCGCCCGGCTGAGACGATGCGGGCCTTGATCGAGGTCGCCGACATCTTCCGCTTCGCCGAACCCGCCTGGCGCTCCTGCCGGGCCGGACATCTAGGCCTGGCCGAACTGAAGGTCATGTCGGCGATCGAGCACTGTCGAACCGCAGCCCTTGGCGGCCATGTCGAGGGCTGCGACGAATGTGGTCACCCGGCACCTGTCCGCGTTGTCCGTGCTGGGGCGGACACATGAGCATCGTCGGCATCTTCCTGCGCTGGCCACAGCCGCGCGGACCGCCACGGCGCCCGAAACTCTTCAGCATTGCCGACAGTCTGGTTTATGACGCATTTTCAAGAAAGCTGACGTAGAATGCAGATCCCAGCAGGTGCGAAATTGCTCACGTATGCCGGCTCTGGCCTCTGTGTTTGCGCTACTCAACGGCACGTGGGCGCCTGTAAAGCCGAACAGGTTTGCCGGGTACACGTGAGATGATGCCCTTGGCCTCGAGATCAAGTTGGACGGCCTTCAGCCACCATCCCGCTGTCTTACCCTGCGGGAACAGGTTGTCCGGGAGGCGCGAAAGCAATGCCCCCTTGGCTTCGGCCACAGTCAGTCCCACCACCTCGTCGGGCAGTACGGCCAGAAGCGCATCGCGCATCGCTGTGTATTTGGCTCGATCGACGCGTTCCGTGCGACCGGGAGTCGTGATGCTCTCGATCTCGATCTTGTCGTCAGGCATCGATCTTTCCCGTCACTTCGAGCTTGGGATTGCGGAAGCCCATTCCGATCCACGCACCCAGCAGCTTCATGTAGAAGGACAGGGTGTGGGATTTGAGGTTCGGAATGTCACCGGGCAGACCGGACGCATCAGGCAGGTCTCCGGCCATTGTTCGCATATCGGCTTTCGGCCGTGCTTCGTCCGACCACAAGTGCAGATAGACGCTCAGCCAGTGAGCCCCTCTTAGTTCCATGAAGACAGGTGTGTTGCAGCAGATTGCGACGACGCGGCGCGTGCCGGCGTCTGCCGACAGCCGGAACTCCTTCAGATGCTCCGTCCCCGCAAGTATCCGGATGCGGTCCTTGCGATATTCGGCACACGGCGTCGCTGCACAAGAGGTCAGAATGTTCCGCGCGCCGGGCAGCGCCGCGAGCCGGGCGGCCGCCGCCCGGCAACTGTCGCACAGACACTCCGACACGAGGATCGGCTCGCCGTGCAATTCGAGGCGGGTCTGTCCGCATGTGCAACCGATATGCGTAATTTTGCTCATGCCACGTTATCTTCCGCTATGTGGAACAGGTGCCGGATATATCGGTCGAGATGGTCGAGGCTTTCCCGCGCCAGCTCGGGATCGCTCCCTGCTTTCGCAAGCACGAATCCCCCTTGGATAACGGTCTGCGTATGCCGTGCGAGACTTGCAGCCGTCCAGTCGTCGGTGGCACCGTGCTCGCGCCGCGACAGCTCAATATCGGCCTCCAGCGTCGCCGCATGGCCGAAAATGCTGCGACCACAGGCCTCGCGAATGTCGGGAGAGCTTGTATAGACTTCCTGTGCCATCGTCCCGACGAGGCAGGTGAACTCGGTCGGGTCGCCGGTGATGATCGCCTTGCGGAACGCGACATAGGCGAGCACGCGCTCCAGTGGATCGGACGACTGGTGGTAGGGCGCGGCGGCGAAGAAGGCCGATGTCGTCTCGGCCCAGAACTCGGCCGCCGCCACGCCCAAAGCTTCCTTGCTGCCGAAATTGTGAAAGAACGCGCCCTTAGTGACGGCGGCCATGCGGCAGAGATCATCGACGCTGGTCGATGCGAATCCTTTTGCACGAATGACGTCCCTTGCTGCTTCAAGGAGCCGAGTTCGCGCATCGCCGCGCTCTGGGGCATGTTTGGTTGGTCTGGGCATGATATATACATACCGTACGGTCGGTATTTTTCCAACTGCCAAACTCGACCGTCACGGAGGCATGAAAGTTCAGCTTTGTAGCTGGTCGCTCAGAGCCTTGAACGGCCGAAATGGCTCGGTAGCGGTCACGCTCGCCGCTTCCCGACAAATGGCAGCTATCTCGCCGTGGATGACGAAAAGCTGCCTGTCTGGAATCGGCCCCGTTCCGGTCAGAAGCGGCCCTGCCGCTTCGCGCCCAATCTCTGCCGTAGAGACCAGCTTGGCCGCTTCCTGAAAGCGGACATCGCCGTAGGCAACGTCAGGTGAGCCCGCCAACCCCGATATTCGGGATCGTCGTCGATATCGAGCACACCATCACTCGCCGATGCGAAGTGCCTCAACTGTTGGACCGATACCTTCGGCCAAAACCCAACACCCGATACGGTGCCTCGATAACATGAAGCAAAGACGGGTGGCGTCGGGGTGGAAGCCATTGCATCAGCCCTGCCCGACAAGGAATGAGAGCCACGGGTAGTGAAGCCGCAGTCACGTAACGCAGTGAGCCTCCGACTCGCTTCTGCTAGCTTACAATTGGTTCGGTGGCGGCTTCTTCCAGGCCAGCTGCCGCTTGGGCGGCAAGACCGCGGGCCGCTGCTTGCGAATCTTGAAATTCCTCGAGCGCATGGACCCTGCCCCACCGCAGGGTGAACACGTGGATCCCACGGTTGACGTACGAAGCGCCGTTCAGCAGCGTTGCGGCGCTGTCCCACTCGACAAACACGGTGGTATGCCACGGCCAGCCCTTAACCCAGACGTGGTTGATCGTGAGCTGGAGAGTGGGCAGGACGCGGCCGAGGCGCTCAAACCAGCGGCGCATGGCTTCTTTGCTGCGGCGCTCACCGCCAAGCGCGTGGGCGCCGGAAACGCGGTGATGGACATGCGGCGCGACTGCTTTCACCGCCGCATCCCAGCGATGGTTGTTGACGTGCTGGAAGGTCTTTCGGATTTCTTTCTCCACAATGTAACTGTATAGCATTTGACCTCTCCTCCAAACTTGTTCGATGCGTAATCGTGGGCGCCGTGTGGCGCTCCCGTTCGGTGATCTTTGGCGACGCTTACCGCCGCGTGGACGCGCGGACGGCGGCGAGCACGCAGACTGCGGCCCGCACGTCGGGTCAGTCCATTGTCGCATCGGCCCGCAGCTGCGTGTCGGTCTCGGTCGACACCGTCACCGCCTCGCCGGACCTTGAGAACGCGTAGAGCGAATCTTGGTGTCCCGGCATGGAAAAGGCCACGGAGTCGCCGTCGGCGAGGCCCATAACGACGCGCAGCGGATCGCCCCCGGTCTTCGGCGCGAAGGTGGCGGTGACCTCCAGCCGGTCGCCGTCGACCGGGACGTAGTAGACCACCATGTCGAGGCGTCCCTCGTGCAGGCTGCCACCTTCGATCGGGTGTCCGATGGTGGCTTCCTCGGCAAAAGCCGGGTTCGCAAGAAACAGCGCGGCCAGAAGTGATGCGCTCAGGGTTTTACGGGTCATTTCATATCTCCATTTTTAGATTGCGTTCGCCCTCTATATAAGGTATAGATTACGAATGCAATCTAAAAAATGAGGAGATTGGCAATGCGCGTAAGTCGCACTCAGGCTGCGGAAAACCGCGAAATCGTGATCAACGTGGCAAGCCGGCTTTTTAGGGAGCGCGGCTTTGACGGCATCGGCCTTAAGGATCTGATGAAGGGTGCCGGGCTGACCCAAGGCGCCTTTTACAAGCAGTTTGCATCGAAGGAGGACCTGGTGGCGCAAGCGTCCAGGCGGGCGATGGAGAGCGCCACCAAACGTTGGTCGGCCGCGACTGCGGCAAAACATGAGGATCCGCTCGGCGCGGTGATCGCGTTCTATCTCAGCATGGACCATCGCGCAGAAAAGATGGACGGCTGCCCGATCGTGGCGCTCGGATCGGATGCCGCCAGGCAGGGCACGGACGTGAAAGCGTCGTTCGAAGCCGGGATCAAGGAGCATCTCCAGATCCTCAGCCGTTTCATTGCCGAGACCAAAGGGGAGGAGTCCGACGGCAAGGCCATGGCCATTCTCTCAACGATGGTCGGTGCGCTGATGTTATCGCGCGTCGTCAACGATCCTGACCTCGCGCAGGCCTTTCTGGATGCGGCGACCGATCAGGTTCGCGAGGCAGACGGCGCTTGAACGGCGTGGACAGCGCCGGCGGCGCACCCAATTGATAGGAAAATAGATGCGACGGATTGTTGTTACCGGCATGGGAGCGGTCACGCCACTCGCGGCGGGTGTCGAGACATCCTGGTCGCGTCTTCTGGCCGGTCGTTCAGGCATCCGCAGGCTTCCGGACGATGTGGTGGGAGATCTGCCGGCGAAGGTCGGCGGGGTGGTGCCTTCCAAAGAAGAAGATCCGGACGCGGGTTTCGATCCGGATGCCGTCCTGCCGCCGAAGGATCAGCGCAAGGTAGATCGGTTCATTCTCTTTGCGCTGTCGGCGGCAGACGAGGCGCTTGCGCAGGCAAAATGGAAGCCTGGCTCGCAAACGGATAGCCTGCGCACGGCCACGATCATCGCTTCAGGGATAGGCGGGTTCCCCGCCATAACTGAGGCGGTGCGCACTGTCGACCAGCGCGGTGTGCGTCGCCTGTCGCCGTTTACGATACCGTCCTTCCTGGTGAACCTCGCGGCAGGCCACATCTCAATCCGCCATGGCTTCAAAGGCCCGCTTGGCGCGCCGGTGACGGCGTGCGCGGCCGGCATCCAGGCGATCGGCGATGCGGCTCGTCTTATCCGCGCCAACGAAGCCGACATCGCTGTGTGCGGTGGCACGGAAGCATGCATGAACATCGTCAGTCTCGGTGGTTTTGCCGCGGCACGCTCTCTTTCTAGCTCCTTTAGTCACCGTCCTGATGAGGCTTCCCGACCGTTCGACAAGTCGCGGGACGGCTTCGTCATGGGCGAAGGAGCAGGTATCCTGATCATCGAGGAGTTAAGCCATGCGCTTGCGCGCGGTGCGAAACCGCTCGCCGAGCTGGTCGGCTACGGAACAACGGCGGATGCTCACCATGTCACCTCCGGTCCGGAGGACGGCGACGGGGCGCGCCGAGCCATGCAGATTGCGATCGCCCAGGCAGGAATTTCACCGCGCGAAGTACGTCATCTCAATGCGCATGCGACCTCCACGCCGGTCGGCGATCTGGGTGAGATCGAAGCGATCAAGAGCGTATTCGGACGCGATTTCGAGATAGCTGTTAGCGCAACGAAATCGGCGACCGGACACCTGCTCGGAGCCGCCGGCGGGCTTGGAGCCATCTTCGCAATTCTGGCGCTCAGGGATCAGGTGGCGCCGCCAACCCTCAATTTGAGCGCTCCCGATCCGGCTGGCGACGGGATCGACTTCGTCGCAAACCACGCCCGGCCATTGGAGATGAACTACGCGATCTGCAATGGCTTCGGCTTCGGCGGAGTCAACGCAAGCGCGCTATTCCGGCGCTGGACGGACGAACGGACCGGCGTGAGCATCGAAGGCGCTCATGATTGACGCCTTTCGCTCCGACCTTTCCGGTATCTTAGATTGAAGCCGAAAGCCGTCGGTTCGCAGTCGGCCCCATGGCTGCCGGGTAGGGACTCGCCCCAAGCTCGCCGTTGCGAAAATCTTCGCCGCATCTCAAAAGCGGACGTCGTCGCGACGACGCTGAAGCTCGCCGGGCCATCCCTAACCCGAAGAGGCTCATCATGGGCTGGGTGTCCGTCGTCGGAGGCATCCTTGTTCCGATCTGGCGTCGGAGCGTCTGCCGGGTTAGTAATCGTAGCCCACGAATTCCATCACCAGGGAGGTCCGCATGCCTGTTGCAATCCGATTTACCGAGACCGGTGGTCCCGATGTACTGCACGCCACTGAAGTAGATGCCGTCGCGCCGGGACCGAATGAAGTTGTCATCGAACACGACGCCATCGGTGTGAACTACCTCGACATCACGCAGCGAAATGGCGCGGTGAAGATACCTCTGCCGTCCGGTCTCGGGCTTGAGGCTGCCGGAGTTGTCAGCGCGGTCGGTGTGGGTGTGACGGATTTCAAGGTCGGAGATCGGGTCGCCTATATCCTGGGACCTGTAGGAGCCTATTCTGAGAGCCGCACCATTTCCGCGGATCGGGTCGTCCCGCTGCCTGATGGGGTTTCTTTCGAAAGCGCCGCGACCGTCCTTTTCAAGGGCATAACGGCGCAGTACCTCCTGAAATCAACCTACGCGGTCGGCCAGGGAACGGTCGTGTTGCTCTACGGCGTCGGCGGAGCGGTCGGCCAGATCATGGCACCCTGGGCGAAGCATCTTGGGGCGACGGTGATTGGTGTCGTTTCGAAGATGTCCAGCGTGGACCGGGCACGTGCACTTGGGTGCGACGAGGTCCTGGTCTGGGGGGAAGGTGATCTAGCGGAGAAGGTCGCGGCATTCACCAACGGACAGAAGGCCGATGTTGTCTATGACGGCATCGGCAAGCTCACTTTTGAAGCCTCCATCAACAGTCTGCGCCCGCGCGGGCTTATGGTATCCTTCGGGGCCTCAACCGGTGCACCTCCGCCCGTCGAAGTTGGCACGCTGAACGCCAAGGGGTCCCTCTATCTCACCCGACCAGGGCTTGCAGCACACGCGACTGACGTGAACGAATACAGGAAGCGAGCCGCAGACGTCCTCGGTGCAGCTTTGAACGGCGTGTTCTCGACCACGTTCTCAAAGATGTTCCCCCTCAGTGAGGCAGCCGCCGCCCATGAAGCCATCGAAAGCGGCCAATCCAATGGGCCGGTGACACTTAGACCGTAACCGCGCGGAGCGGCTACGCTTCGCGCCCAACCCTGTTAAGTTATCATGGCCGATTGTGGCGCGAAGCCGTCATCACCTACACCGATAAAATGTCCGCTTTCGGTGAGATGCCAGGGCCGCCGTTTCGAGCGATATGGGGTCGGCTGCCGAACTGCAGCTTTCCTCAGAGCAATACCTGATACCAGACAGTCAGGTAGCGGCCCCATATCCGCGACGGGAAATCATTTCCCACGTGGAAGCATCTGGGGCGACGTCTAGGTCACCTATTGGGTGGACGGCGGTCAGTCTGCTTCAAGGATAATCACTACGCGGACATTTTTAGTTTTTTTCCGTGGAGCCAACGCAAGCCCAACGTTCTCAGGAGTTCGGTTTAACCACCAGATGATCCCAGAGTGCCGTTACGCCTTCTGGGATCTATTAGGACTGCGATACCCTAGCTGCAATGATAGCTCGACGCCGCGTTGACTGGGCCACTACCGACATGCGTGATCTTCAGCGGGTATACGCACAGCGGCAAGGAAACGCTCAAATCGGATGACCGCACTTCGATCGCTTGCGGTGCTTCTCCGTTCTCGACCCAGTTCTGCATTGCCGTGAACATTTCGTCGCGACCGGAGGCTGGCTGCGGGACTGGCACGGTGGGTTGGCCTTCCTGACGCCCGCTGTGAGTGAAGCCTGGAACGAGATAAAAGCGATAGAACTCTTGCACAGCATCCGAGCCGCCCATTTGGCCCATTACACGTTCGTAATAGTTGATCGCACCCTGTGCCGGGATGTATTCATCCGCGAGGCCCTGATACATCACCATCTTTCCGCCGGCAGCGGCGAAGGCCGTGAGATCGGGGTTGTCGGTGTCGATGTTGCTGAATTCCGCCTGCAGCGCCACGCCTTTGGCCTGAGCGTAGGCTAGACCGGCATAATCCAAGGATTGCCGCCAGCCGTTCTCGCCCTTTCCGGTCGCATTGACCAAGAAGTCGCTGCCAAACTTGGGGGTCTGCATTTCCAAGGCTGTTTGATCGGCGGCCAGGATCACGCCTGGGGCGCCACCGGCAGGTGTCGTGGCCAAGTCGGTGCCGCGGGTCCAGCCGAACCAGATCCGATTTTCGTCGGCCAGCATATTGGCGCCACCGTTATCCTCGGCAGGCGATGGTGCTGCGCCATCGGCGGTCTGTCCATACCAGATCTTGTTGATGACCTGGGCTTCCGCGACGGTCAGGCAGGAATCAGTCGTATTGGTGCCGGTCTCACCATTGCCAGCCTGCCCTTGGCAGAGGATTGCCGCGTCTTGGGTGGCATCGTATTCGCAGGATAGCGGGTCGATCAGAAAGCCAAGCTCCGCACCGCCGCATGCAGAAATGGCAGCGTTCGTTGCTGCGATGAGTTTGTTCGGTGTGATGAGGTAGCCAAGGTCTTGTTGCATCGCGATCTGCGCGTAGAGACCTGCAGTGTGGTACTTGGTCCAGTTGATGGCAGGAGACCCAACCAAGATGCCGTCGAAGTCGTCCGCAAACGCCTGCGCCAGCTTCAAGCCCTGCCGGCCGCCCGTCGAGAAACCATCCCAGTAGGCATAGCTATGCTCGCGGCCATAATAGAGCTTGGTCTTTTCGGCCACTTCGTGCAAGCTCCGTTCGGAAAAGTCTTTCCAGGCGACAGTGTTGATGCTGCCGTCCGGGTTCATTGCGAAGGACGGGTCAATTGGCGATCCGACATGGCCGTGGTCCGACGTGGCAACAACGAAGCCTTTTGTAGCGGCAGCGACTTGGATGTCATCGCTGGCAACCACATCTAAGCTGGCCTGTGGTGTACCGGCCCAGCCGCTATTGCCATAGGCACGGATACGCTCATTCCAGGCGTCATGAGCCGGCAGCAGCACTTCGATGCCGATTCCTGCTGACGTGGAAGGCGCATCCTCTGGGCCCGGATTGCCAGGGCCGACGAGGAGCTTGACGAGACAGAGGTCCACGCCGCCGACGGGTGCGCTAGCGCTCCCGGTGCCTTCGACTGCAGTCGCTGCCGCAGCATCGGCACCATCACCCAGGATCAAGGGCTCGCCCTGTTCAAAATGGCGAACGAGCAACACCTTGGTGTCGGTGACACTGGCCAAAGCGTCCTCTATCCCACCATCGCAGGACAAAGCGCCCGAGGATGTCTTTTGTTGAGCCTGTGCGGGAATAGGCGACATCGCCGTCAGCATGCTGATAGCGGCAAGCGCCAGGCCTACGCCCGCGTCGATTTCAGCCTCGTGGCTGACAGCCAAGGTTGGGCTGGCACCGTCGAGAATAAGGCCGCCGTCAGCGTCGGCGATCCGTTTCACGCCCTCGGACCGTTCTGCGGCCTTTCGGAAAAGCTGCCGGAATGCGGCATCCTGCCAATCGGAAAGGATGCTGATTCCCCAGCGTCCGACTCGACTTAGCGTCGGCCATGTCGACGAGGTGTGGGAGACGTTGATCGACACCAACGGGGGTTCCAGTGAAACCGAGGTAAACGAATTGGCGCTTCATGGCGGTGTATGGGCCGAGTTATCGCTGCCAATGGGATCGCGGTGCCGGGCATTAACGAGCATCCGCTATTCTAGTGCACTAGAGAAATATGGAAGTTAACGCGTTTGGGATTGGTCACCCGCACTATCTGCGGGTGACCAAGAACTCGTCAGGCGGAGAGCGAGCGGTTTGTGGCAACAGCCCCAGACCGCGTGAAGTCTGCGTCAGGCTTGGAGAAAACGTCCATGATCGCATCGCGGTTTTTGGGAGCGCGCTCCCTGTCGGCAGCCGCGAGGGCGGCCTTGAGATCTTCGGCAGTCAGTTCTGTGCAATATGCCGGGGTGCCCGGCTGCAGCCGCCAGGACTCCTCCAACGACCCGGCGTCCACCGTGTCGAAACCTGTGGCGCTGACCAGATCAGATACGAGATTCTTGGCGGAAGAATCGTCGCCAGAGATGGGGATGGCGATACGGTCTGGCGTTCCCGCTTCCGAACCAGCTTCGGCGAGGGTCTGCGCCAGCAGCGCGTTCCAAGCCTTGACCAGCGGGCGGCCGATTTGCTCGCTCGCCCAAACGGTTTCCGGTTTGCCGTTTTCTACGTCAGCGATCGCGTTGTCCCGCGCAGGGTAGTAGTTTGAGGTATCGATTACGACGGCGTTAGCGGGCGCGCTGGCAAGCAGTGGTGCAAGATCGGGATTCTTGGCGAACGGAACCGAGAGAATAATTACCTCGGCATCCTGCACTGCTGTCTCTTTCTCCACGGCCTGGATGCCGGTGCCGTTGACCGTGTCGGCAAGGCTTACGGGGCCGCGTGAGTTGGCCAGTTTCACGGTGTGACCGGCGGCGTCGAGCTTCTTTGCAACTAGCGAGCCGATGTTGCCGGCGCCAATGATTCCGATTTTCATGTTCAATCCTTTGGTTAGCTTTTCGCTGGGTGCGCGAAACTATGGAGGGTGTCGCGGAGCGCGATCACCTCTTCCTCGGTCATTCGGCAGGCACTTTTGATCTTGTTGGAGATGCTCCAGACCTCATTTTTGATGCCGTGCCCGGCCGGAGTGAGGTCGATCCGGACGCGACGCTCATCCTCGGGGTCGCGCATACGCGTCACCATCCCGCAACTCTCCAGGCGCTTGAGCAATGGCGTGATCGTGCCGGTGTCGATTCCGAGAACGTTTCCCAGATCACCGACCGTTCGAGGCGCGTGGGTATAGAGCTCAAGCATCACGAGATACTGCGGAAAGGTTAGTCCGAGCGGCTCGAGGAACGGTTTGTGCATGCGAGCCATCCGGCCCGCCGCCCCGTAAACGGCGAACGAAATCTGTGTCCTGACCTGATGAGAGGCACTGTTTGGTTCAGACATGGTACACCTTCTGACCCGTTAATGATTAGCTGATAGACTAGTATCTAGCGCACTAGATAATGGCGATGGTGGATCATTTCAACACCCGCCTAAGCATTTTCTGCGACGGCAACTTTCGGGAATGTTCAATCTGTCTGCGAACGACCGCCATGGGGTCGGTTGCCGAATGGCAGCTATCCGCCCACTTGGCTCCGGTAGCGGACCGACGGCAAACGGCCGGTGGGTTCAACCGATCGTCGCAACACCTTTAATCTGAGAAGATGAGGAGGTGTCGCATGGTCACGTCACGGGTGTGGTTTACCGCAGAACAGAAGGTCGAGC